>JBPCJC010000047.1:0-17861 GCA_051005695.1 Chthoniobacterales bacterium
AAACCCTTCCGGCTGCGCGTCGGCGGTTTCGATTTCACCGAGAAATTCACCAAAACGCTCTTCCTCAGGCTGGACATGTCTCCTGATCTGATCGCGTTGCGCATCGCACTCGGCCTGCCGGCTACGAACGACTACGACCCGCACTTGAGCCTGCTTTACCGGAAGTTGCCCACCGCCCGCAAAGCCGACCTTGCGCGCCAGGCGGCGCTTCCTTTGGAAACCGTGCTCTTCGATCGGTTGGCGGCGGTAAGTTGCCCCGATCCCACCTCTTCGCGCGCCGACGTCGAGTCGTGGAAAATCCTCGCGACGCACCCGCTCCACACTCCCCCGGCCACCGAAGCGGTCTCAGCTCCGTGAGCGCTGCACTCCACGCCATGACACGTCGGGAATTTCCCTGCTCATGCCGTCTCCTACTCCCCGGTGAGCGAGCATCCGGCTAAGAAGACCGCATTCCTGGGCACACGAAGCGCCCCCATTCTACGAATTATCCATGGAAATATTTTGGCGCTCGACAGTGGCAAAAGAATGAACAACAAGCATCCAGAGCCTGTCTCAATTCCGTTATTTAACCTTGTTAACTACTTTTTTACATGGTAGAAACTGCGTCCCGAATCGCCCGAGGTTCGTAAAACCTGGCGACGTGGAAACCCCCAAAACGCCTTTCTACCTTTCTAATGAGAACTTATATGGCCGCCGAAGATAGCGATACTGGAATAAAGATTTACCTGCGCGAGATCGGGCAAATCCCGCTTCTCACCCCGCTGCAGGAGATCGAACTCGCCGCGAAAATCAAAAAAGGGGACAAGGAAGCGCGCGCTCTGATGATTCGCTCGAACCTCCGCCTCGTGGTGAAGATCGCGCATGATTACGCCAACCTCGGGCTCCCCCTCCTCGACCTCGTGTCCGAGGGAAACATCGGCCTGATGAAAGCGGTCGAGCGTTTCGACCCAGCGAAGGGTGGAAAGCTCTCGACCTACGCGGCGTGGTGGATCAAGCAATCGATCAAGCGCGCCCTCGCCAACCAATCGAAGACGATTCGGTTGCCGGTCCATTTGGTCGACAAGATTTCGAAGATGCGTCGCGTCTCGCTGCAGATGAGCGAGGAACTCGGCCGCGAACCGACCGATGACGAGCTCGGAGAAGAAATCGGTATCGCCAGCGGAAAAGTTTCGCAGCTTAAGACGGTTTCGATTCGTCCGGCGTCCCTCGATGCTCCGATCAGCGACGACGATTCCACCGAGTTCGGCGAAATCGTCGGCGACGAAGAAGCGCAAACGCCATTCGAACTACTGCGCGACAAAAATCTGCGCAACGAAGTCGGCGGCCTGCTCGACGTCCTCGACGATCGCGAACGCAAGATCATCTTCTCGCGTTTCGGGCTCGATGGCGGCAAACCGAAAACGCTTGAAGAAGTCGGCAAGAAATTCGGTGTCACCCGCGAGCGTATCCGACAATTGCAAAACATCGCCCTCTCGAAATTGCGCCGGGCCTTGAGCAAAAAAGAGCGCCCGGTGGATGTTGAATTGCCGGTCGAAGCATAAGCTCTCCGCGAGGAAAAATGTCGAAAGCGCGCAGATGGAAACGTCTGCGCGCTTTCTGTCTTTAAACCAATCGTGCCGACCTCCGATTCTGCGGCGCGTCCGTTCGGCGCCATCCTCACGAACGCGCAACTGCAGCGCGTTTATTTCCAGCTGCTCCGCAAACTGCAGCCGGATATTTTTTGCGACATCGGCTGCCATGACGGCCAGGCCTCACTCCTCGCGCAAGCCGCCGCGCCGAAGTCGGCGGTGCACGCCTTCGAGGCCAATCCGGAAATCTATCGCCTGCACCACGAGCGCCTCGCCGCTTCCGGGATTGCGCATCATCATTTGGCGATCAGCAATCGCGGCGGCGAAACCAGTGTCTTCGCGCCGCGCACGCTCTCGAAAATTTGGAGTGAAGGCGCACTCATCGCCGGCGCGCATGTCGAGCCTAACGAGACCGGGAAGGCTTCCCTCCTTCGCCGCAACGAAGACGCGACTTACGCCGAATTCAAAGTGCCCGCGCAGTCGCTCGATGGATTTTTCCGTGCGACTGGCTGTCACCTCCAACAGTTAGACTTCGCCCTCTGGATCGACGTCGAGGGCGCCGCGGCCGCAGTCCTTAAAGGCGCGAAAACCATCCTCGAATCCACCGAAGTCATTTTCGTCGAAGTGGAAAATTTTCCCTTCTGGCAAAATCAACAAACCGCCGTCGACGTGACCGCCTTCCTTAAATCCCGCGCCTTCCTGCCGGTCGCGCAGGATCGCGAATACGGCGACGACCAGTTCAATATTCTATTCGTTAGGCAACCGCTCCTGCCGACGGTCGCCGACCTAATCCCGCCCGCTGTTTACCCCGAGTCCGACCTCGCGGTTTTGATCCCTTGCTTCAACAACCCCACCCATCTGCGAAACATGCTCGCGCAGTTGAGCAACGTCGGCCTGCGCAATCTCACCGTGGTCGACAACGGCTCGACCTTCCCGCCGCACCTCGCTCTCCTCGCTTCTCTCCGCGAGCGTTTTACCATCCTGCACCGCTCGGTCGCGAACGGCCCGCGCGATCTCGTGCTCGATCCCGAGTTTTATCAAACGCTCCCGCAACACTTCGCGGTCACCGATCCTGATTTGGAATTTAACCCCAATCTGCCGAGCGATTTTCTCGCGCATTTGCTCGCCCTCACCGCGCGTCACCGCGTCGGCAAAGCTGGGTTCAGTCTCGATATCTCGGAGCCCGAACGCATGATCGACGATGCCTTCCTGATCGGTGAAAATCATTTTCGGATCTGGGAATGGGAGGCCCAGTTCTGGCAGGCGCCGCTGCCCGGCGATGAATCGAACATCGCCTACCGCGCGCTCCTCGACACCACCTTCGCGGTTTACAACAAAGCCTTCTTCGATCCCGCGAATCATCTCCAGGCTATCCGAGTCGCCGGCCGATATACCGCGCGGCATTTGCCCTGGTATCGCGATCATCAGCTACCGACCGACGAAGCTGCTTGCTATCGCGCGACCAGTAAACATTCCTTCTACGCCGGCCCTTCGCCCGATGCGAAAACGCCGACGGCGCCGGAGCCTTAATCCATCATCGAGTCCTGCGGAGTCGAATCCTGCTCGCCGGAAGTTTTCGCCTGGCGCACTTGGATCGAATCCACTTGCGCGCCGCTTGCGCGCAGATCGCTCAGGATCACCAGATTGTCGCCCCTCTGCGCCAGCCGCGCGCGGCGAAGATATTCCTCTGCCGCCTCGATCGTGCGGTTCGGATCATCCGCAAAGGTCAGCAAGATCGGGTGCGTGCCCCAGCAAATTGCCAGTTGCCGGCAGATCGACTCGTTAGGCGTAAAGGCGAAAATGGTGGCGTGATTCGGGCGCAAATTCGAGACGTAACGGGCCATCGTTCCGTGGCGGGTGAAGACAATCAGCTTCGCGTTCGGGAGCGAATTCGCCAGGATGACCGCGGCCGAAACCGTTTTCTGGCGCGCGTCCCGCAAGACGACCTCGCGCGCATAATCGGCCCCGCCGCTGCGCTCGATCCGGCGCGCCACCCGATCGAAGACCTCCACGCATTTCACCGGATAACGACCCATCGTCGTCTCGCCGCTTAACATGATCGCGTCCGTCTGCTCGAAGACTGCGTTAGCTACATCGCTAATCTCTGCGCGCGTGGGCACCGGATTTTCGATCATCGATTCCAGCATGTGCGTGGCGACGATCACCGGCTTTCCAAACCGAATGCACTGCTTCACGATCCGCCGCTGGATGATCGGCAATTCCTCCATTGGGCATTCAATTCCGAGATCACCGCGCGCGATCATGATCACATCCGCCGCTGCGATCATCTCGTCGATATCGCGCACCGCGGATTGATCTTCGATCTTGGCCACGATTTGCGCCGTGCTTTCGAGTTTGCGCATCACTTCGCGGAGCTCGTCGACATCACTTTTCTGCCGGGCAAAGCTCAGGGCCACGAAATCGACTTTCATCTCCGCGCCCAACTGGACATCGCCGAGATCCTTCTGCGTTAACGGCGGCAGATTCACCCGCACGCCCGGCAAATTGATATGCCGCCGCGAGCCCAGCGTTCCCGGCGTCAACACTTTGCAGCGAATCCGATTTTGCTGCTTCTCGAGCACGAGCAGTTGAATGACGCCGTTGTCCACCAGCACGGTGTCGCCGGCGGAAATGTCGTTGATCAGGCCGTCGTAATTTACGTCGACCGAAAACGCCTCCTCGCTTTTCGCACCGCGCACCGTGAACTCCAAAATATCGCCGGGATTGAGCGAGAGATCGGTGCGCAAATCACCGGTGCGAATTGCCGGCCCCTGGGTGTCGAGCAACACCGCCACCGTCCGGCCAATCTCCGCGGCAATGCGCCGAATCTCCGGGACAATCGCGCGCACCCACTCGTGCTGCGCGTGGCTCATGTTCAAGCGGAAAACATCCGCACCCTGGAGCATCAACTGCATCAACACCTCCGGCTTTTCCGAAGCCGGCCCGAGCGTGCAGATGATTTTTGTTTTGCGCATCGCGTTCAGATTTCCGGTTGTCCATGCGAAAGCAAGATGGATTTCGAGCGCGGCGGAAACGCCAGCGCGTAGCCGGGCAGATGCAGCGACAGATTCGGATTGTAAAACGGATCGTGCAGCAGCGCGTCGCCCCAGGTTCCGTGCATGTAAGCCACTTCGCGCAAAAACTGCGCCTGTTCTTCCGACGTCCGTTGATGACCGCGCGACGCCGATTCGTGATGAAGCAAATTCGCGTCTGGCGTCCAGACGGTTTCGAATCCGGCCGCGCGCAAACGCAAACAAAGATCCACATCGTTAAAACTGATCGCGAGATTCTGTTCATCGAATCCGCGGATCCGCGCGAAAACTTCGCGGCGCACGACCATGCAGGCGGCCGTCACCGCCGAGCAATTTTGCTGTAGCCAGGCGCGATTGAAATAACCCGCATGCCCGCGCGGCAGCCGGGCAAAAGGATGACCGGCGACGCCTCCTAGCCCGAGAAGAATGCCCGCATGTTGCAAGGTCTCGTTAGGGAACCAAAGCCGCGCGCCAACCGCGCCGACATTTTGGCGCGCTGCGTGGCTCGCCATCTCGCGCAGCCAATCCGCTTCGATCGCCTCGATGTCATTGTTCACGAACGCGAGCAATGCGCCGCGCGCCTGCGCGGCCGCGCGATTGTTCAGCCGGCTGAAATTAAACGCACCGTCATCGCGAAGCACGGTCATGCCGGGTTCGCGCTCAAGGCTCGCGAGATAATCGAGCGCCGCGCGATCGCTCGTCCCGTTGTCCACGATAGTGAATTCGAACGCTGGGTAATCCGTAATCCCGCGAATGCTTTCGAGACAACGCCGGAGCAAGTCCGGATGATCGCGCGTCGGAATGATGATCGTGACCAACGGCGCAGGCGTCGGCAGTTCGTAAATCACCCGATGCGATTCCGGATTTTCCGGGCACGCCACGACGCGGCCGGCGATGCCTTGCCGTTGCAAATGATCGGTCAGGGCGCGCCGCGCCGCTTCTCTCGCATACGGTTTCGCGTCCGCCACCTCCGCCAAACTTCCGGGCGTCATTCGCCAATGATAAAGCATGCGCGGGAGATGCCGGATTTGTTCCGCGCGCAGATTCTCGCAGCAACGCAACGCCAGGTCGTAATCCTGCGAGCCTTCGTAACCTTCGCGAAATCCGCCGATCCGGCCTAACAGGTCTCGCCGATAAACCCCGAGATGGTTGAGGTAGTTTTGCCCGAGAAAAAGCTCGGGATTCCAAGCCGTCTTGCAGAATGGATTCGAGCGCGCAACGCCGAGATCGATCTTGTCTTCGTCAGAATAAATCACCTGCGCGTCCGGATGTTCCGCGATCTCCAGCGCCATCCAGGCAAGTGCATCGGGCGCCAGGGTGTCGTCCTGATCGAGCAAGGTGCACCACTCATTAGTCGCGAGTTCCAGCGCGGAATTCGACGCCGCCGAAATGTGTCCGTTGGTTGGGCGAAAGGCGGCCTTGATCCGCGGATCGCTCGCGACCGCGCTTTCCAAAAACGGACGGATCGCGGGATCCGTCGAAGCGTCATCCGCAACGCACAATTCCCATTCCGCGTAACTCTGCGCCGTCACCGAATCGATCGCCGCCGATAACTGCACCAGGTCGGGATTGTAAACCGGCAGGAGAATCGAGAATCGCGGCAAGGTGCGTGTTTCACGCAACCGTCGCGCCAGTGCGATCCGCTCGTTCGCCGACGGCGTGTCGTAGTTCGCGATCCACCGCTTGTAGGAATTGGACTCCTCGTTAGGCACCGGCCGCTTCTCGCGGGTTCGCTCGATCAGCGCAGCGAAATGTTCACCAAATTTCTCCAGCGAAGAATGCCGCGCGAATGTCCGCCGCGCGACCGCGCTGAAATCCGCCAATCGCCCAGGTTCACGAACGCCATCCGTGATCGCCCGCGCCAGCGCCGACGAGTCGTTAGGCGGAACCAACCGCCCATTCACACCATCGCGCAGCCACTCCGCGATTCCGCCTACGTCCGCGCTGATCACCGACGTCCCCAGCGCCATCGCTTCGATGATCGAGATCGGCATCGTCTCATCGCGCGACGGGCACACAAGCACGTCGGAATCGGCCAGCAGTTGCAGCGACGCCGCGTGATCGAGCGCCGGGCCAAACTCGACATTCGCCAAGCCGATGGCGCTCGCGCGGATGCGGCGGA
This sequence comes from Chthoniobacterales bacterium, assembly GCA_051005695.1. Taxonomy (GTDB): domain Bacteria; phylum Verrucomicrobiota; class Verrucomicrobiia; order Chthoniobacterales; family UBA10450; genus JACCTI01. Next base: position 6,723 of record JBPCJC010000047.1, read on the forward strand.
AAAACTCCGGCTCCAGATCGCGGCCCGCGAAGACGAAACGCGCACGCTCCCGAATCTCCGGCGCCAACTGCCGGATCGCATCGACCAACAGATCCTGCCCTTTGCGCCTCTCGTAGCTTCCGATGGTCGCGAATGTGAGCACATCATCGTTGCGCGGCTGCGCCGGGACTTCCTTCGGTTCGGGAATTCCATAGGGGACCACCGCGACCTTCGTCCGCGCGATATCTTGATAAATTCGCGCGGTCTGTCGCGTCGACGTGACGAGAAGATCTGCCAGAGCGAACGTCGGCTCGATTTGCGGAATTTTCCGCATGAGCTCGAAGGCCACACGCGTCTCGTGCAAATACCAAATCGCGGGCCGGCCCGCGGCGTGCGCCGCGCGCACCACCGGCCAGCTCGCCAGCGTATTTGCCAGGACGAGATCGAATCCTGCGACGAGGTCGCCAAGCGCCGCCTGCTCGGGATCGCGCAGGAACCACTCGTTAGTCCGGACTTCGATCCCGCGCGCCTGCAGCACCTCTGAAACCGGCCCCGGCACCGGCGCAGCGAACACCGAAGAAAGCCCGCGCTCCTGCAAACAGCCAGCAAGATAGGACAATGCGAGCGGCGCTCCGCTCAAAGTGGTCTCGTGCGAAAAGAGAAGGACGGAATCAGGCACTGGCGATCGGGTTGGCCGTTGTTTTCCAATCTTGTTTTGAGGAAGCTTCGCCGGATGAGATCACTTCCTGCACCAAGGCTTCGAAGCCCTCGGCGCAACCCGCGAAGGCGAAATATTTCTCGTAGCTTTTGCGTGCGTTTCCTTGCAACCGAGCGAGTAATTGCGGCTCGCGCACCAATCGCGTGATCGCTGTCGCCAGCGCCGCGGCATCGCCGGGCGGGAAGAATAAGCCACCCTCGTCAGGCGGGAGATTTTCGCCCACCGCGCCGACCGAGGTACTAAGAATCCCTTTTCCCAAAGCCAGCGCTTCCATGAGAATGAGCGGCCCGGTTTCATCCCAGGAACAACTCATCATCACGTCTGTTTGGCGGATCAATCCGAGCGCCTCATCATGCGGGACGGCACCTCGAATGGTAAGATAGGAACTGCCCGTCGCGGCCATTTTGATCTCACGGACGATCTCCAAATCGTGTGGTCGTCCCACGATGTCGACGCGCACCGCGCGCAAAATATCGGCCGGCAGTTGGCGCAACGCTTTGAGGAGAACTTGCTGGCCTTTTCGATCTTCGATCGTGCCGAGCAAGAGGAATTTCAGCGGACCTGCACCGCGCCCAGCGGCCTCTTCGCGCCCGTCGGTTGGGTCGGGGATACCATAGGGCAAAATGCGGATTCGACGGTCGGTAAAAGGTTGATACACCTTCGCGCTCACCGTATCCGGCGTGACAATCAAATCTGCCATCGTAAGGGCCATGCGCAGGTTCGCGTCCTCGCCCAAATAATGTTCGGCGACCCGGCCCTCGTGAATCCACCAGAGATGCGGAATGCCCGCCGTTTTCGCGGCGCGAATAACGGGCGCGCCGAAGATCGTGCTCGCAATCACGCAATCGAACTCGCGCGCCAGTTGCGTAAACGACGGATGATTTTTTGCCACCAGCGGATCGACCAAAGTCGGAATACCCGCGGCGACAAATTTCTCCCGCGCCGGCCCATCCTCCGGCGACATCGCGACAACGAAAAACCCGCGCGCGCGGCACCATTGCGCGACGTCCAACAAAATTAAAGGCGCGCCGCTCCAGCTCAAATCGTGGGAGACGAACAGAAGCGCACGACCGTCATCATTCAGCATCGGCTCTTCCCGCGCCCACATCCGCATCGGCGTGGGCGAATCCGCGTAGAGCCAGTCGCGCATACTCTCGGGAAAATAGGGATCGTGGCAGGCGTATTCCGGCCAGCGTTTCAGTAGAAAGACCGAGACCTTTTCCATTGCGGAATTTTTCTCTTCCTCTTCGACCACGCCGATCGACGCGTGGCCGCTATGCGTCAAGGTAGCGAACGGGGTGTAGACGCAGCGCATTCCCGCCGCGCGTACCTTGAACGAGAGATCGAGATCAGAATGCGCGATCGGCGTGTTGATCGCATCGAACTTCCCCACCGCAAAAAAATCGTCGCGCCGCATCGCCAGGCAGGCGGCGGAAAGAGCAGAAACATCCCGCATCGATTGCGCGAAGTTGTGATACTCGGTCGAGTCGCCGGGCCATTGATGGCAGGCCGTGCCGACGAGCCCGCGCACGCCCGTGACCAAACCCGCGTGCTGAATTTTTCCGGTCGCATAAAGCAGCTTCGGCGCGACCGCGCCGACCTCCGGATTCGCCAACGGCTCGATCACATTTTGAATCCAATCCGGCTGCGTGCTCTCGACGTCGTCGTTGTAAAAAATCAAACGCGAACCGCTCGCCGCCGCCGCGCCGCGATTGCATTTGTCGGAAAAATTAAACCGCTCGTCGTAGCGCACGAGCCGGACGCGCGCGCGCATCGCGTCCGGAATTACGAGCGCATCAGCCAGCCCGCTGTTGGTTACGAGCACGATTTCGTAATCCGGATAAACCGTCATCTGCGGCAATCGCTCGACGCAATAACGCGCGCGTTCCGCGGAATCCGTCGGGACAATGATCGAAACCTTCGGCCACTCTGCGATTTTCATTCGCGCGCGATTCGCCGCCGGATACTCGAGGATTTCCGCGTCAAGACCGCGGCGCTTCATCGCCTCGCCGAGCGCCGCCAGGTTCGTTAGGCGCGCGTGCGGTTTGCCGCCGGCCGAACCGGAGGCCGGATGCTCGCGCCAATGATAAAACACCTGCGGGATGTGCACGATTGCGCGCGCGGCTTCGGTTGCGCGCAGCGCGAAATCGTAATCCTGCGAGAGATCGAATTCTTTTCGGAAACCGCCGACGCGTTCGACCAGCTCGCGCCGATACGCGGTCAGATGCCCGAGGTACATCGAAGAAAGGAGATACTCCGGGTTCCACTCCGGTTTGAAGAATGGGGAGTGCCGTTTCCCATCCACGCCGAGCCGATCTTCGTCGCTGTAAAAAATCTCCGCGTTCGGATGGCTCACGATCGCGCGCGCCAATTCGTAAAGCGCAAAGGGCGCGAGCACGTCGTCCTGGTCGATGCAGGCGAAAAACTCACCACTCGTTAGGCCAAGCGCGCGGTTGGTGTTCTCGGCAATCCCGAGATTTTCCGGGAGAAATTCTACTCGCAATCGCGGCTCTTTTTCCTGCCAGCGACGCAGCAATTCTTTGGCCGGCGCATTCGAGCCACCATCCGCGACGCAGATTTCGAAATTACCGTAAGTCTGCGCCACGAGCGTCGCGAAGAGCGCTTCCAGAAATTCGGTTGGTGGATTGTAGGTCGGCAGCAACAGGCTGATCATCGGGCCGCCAGTCATGGCCTTTGATGCCAGCCGCTGTTCGTCCAGGGTTGCTGCGTCCGGTTCGTGATCCGTAATCCACTGCGGGTAACGATCAACCGGGGGCGCGGACGCTGGTTTCGTTTTCACCGACGGCTGCGGTTTCGTTTTTTTTCGACTGAGATTCGCCGGGATCCGACGGAGTTCGCGCAGGATTCTTTCCGGGATCGAACGCTTCCGTTTCTCGTCACCCGGCTCATCTCCGAAGCAGCGGCCGTGTTTCCGGCAGGCTTTGCGCGCGCCTTTAATCAAGGAGCGCTCCTGCGCGAGTTGCTTCTTCAGTTCCTTGGTCTCGTTAGTCAGCGACTCATTCTTGCCCACCCAGAGCTTCAGCTGCTCCGCCTGCGTATCCATGATCAACTGCGCTTTCACCCGGTCGCGCTGGAGGAGGGCGAAATCGCTCGTTCGCTGGTCCAACTCGCGCGCCTGGCTGTCCATCACTTCCTGGGACTTCCAGCGATCGTCCAGCAGTGTGCCCAGCCAGATTTGCCGCAGCTCGAGCGCGCTGTTCTTTTTTTCCGCGGCCAGTGCGCGACTTTCGGCTTCGATCCGACTGGCGAGGATCTCGTAGAATGCCGCCAGCTCTTGGAGTTTTTCGGGCGTGCCCAGGCGATTCGCTCCACCGGCGACGGCCAGTCCAAGGCCGGCCTCGAATGCCACGAGCTCCCGCGGCCTAACGAGTTCAGCAAACGCGCGCGCCGGCGATTCGGGACGCTGCAGTTTCGTGCCGTGAAAGAGAATCACGCCGTCGCGCGACAGCTTCGGCAGCCACGCGCGCAACTCCGTCCGAAGGGTTTCCGCGGAATCGCAATCGTCAACGAGAAGAAGATCAACCGACTCGTCGGCTTGGCTGGTCGCGAGTTCGGCCGGTGCCCCGGCAATTAACGAAACGTGCTCGTGATAAAACTCGTCCGATTCCGCGCGCCCTTTTTGCCAGGCGACATCGTCTTCGGGATTTTCCCCGGGAAAATCGCGCCGGATAGTCAGGAGCTGCGCCGCAAAATCGCCTTCGCGAAGCGCCTGGCAAAAAGTGAAATGCGGCTGACCATCGCCGAAACCGAGGACGACAATTTTCCGCGGCCTAACGAGTGCAACCAGATCGTAAAAGAGCGGCAGGTGAAAGCGCGATTCGCCGCCGGAATAAAACTTCGGTTGAAAGCGGAGGCTGGGAAGATCGGGCAACATCGGGCGACCGGCCGACCGCGACCGGGGCATCAATTAGTCACCGCCGTCGGGATGCGACGCAAGTTCGCCCGCTGACTTTCGGCCCTGGCCACGGTAGTTTGCCGGGCCGCTGATGGACTTCGAAATCACCGACCTGCGCTCGCGCAATTTTCAACCTCGTCTCTACGGAGTCGGCGCCTGGACGGACAATCTTCATTTTGCCTACGACTTGATCGCGACGCTGCGCCCGCACCTTTTCGTCGAACTCGGGACTGATCGCGGCGAGAGCTATTTCGCTTTTTGCCAATCGACCGCGGAGAACGCCACCGGCACGCGCTGCGTGGCCATCGATAGTTGGCGGGGCGATGCGCACGCCGGCGGTTACGATGAAACGACGCGCGCGGAAGTGGCGGCGCATAATCGCGCGCACTACGAAAACTTTTCGCGCCTGCTCCGTACCGAATTCGACGATGCCCTAACGAGTTTTGCCGACGAATCGATCGACTTGTTGCATCTCGATGGCCTGCACACCGAGGCGGCGGTGCGCGGCGACGTGGAAAATTGGCTCCCGAAATTGCGGCCGAGAGGCCTCCTGTTAATGCACGACGTGAGTGTGCGTGGCCGCGGCTTCGGTGTCTGGAAAGTTTGGGAAGAACTGAAAACGCGCGGGCGCTCTTACACATTTCGCGACGGTCCAGGCCTCGGCGTCTGGCAGAAACCGCCGCCGGGAAAATTGTGCGACCCGATCGAGACATTGCTCGACGGCCCGAGTGACCGGACGACTGCGCTGGAAAAATATTACCGCGAGCAAGCGCACGGTTTGCAGGCAAAAATCGCCGAGCTATGGCGGGCCGGCTCGATTCGCGAAACGGCCGCGGGCCGGCAAACGACGATCCAGGTTTTTCATTCGCGCGATGGAAAGCATCGCGAGGAGGATTCGGTTTTCGCGCGGATCGGACACGAGAGCTGGAAGGAAATTTCGATCGCTTTGCCCACCGGCGCCGGCGTTGCGTCGTTGCGCATCGACTTCCTGAGCGCTTTCACGACCATCGAAATTGCCTCACTCCGGGTGACCTCGGATTCAGCGGACCTTTTCGCGGCTGCGGATGCTGCGGGCTTCGCGCAAATCCGCGTGGCCGGCGATGGCGAACGAATTCCGGATTCGTACCATCTGCGGGTGCGAATTACCGGGATCGATCCGCAGCTTTATCTGCCGGCTCTAAGCGCACCTGAGGTCAATACGAGCCTGCGGGTGGAAATGCGCCTGCGGGTTTCCGCCCCCGCCTAACGAGAGCTAAAGGAGGGGACCCTGTCCGTTACCCGGAGGCGTCGGCGCGATGGTTTCGCCTAACGAAAGGTAAGTGTATTCCTGCAAGCCGCGCTCGTAATCGCCTAGCAATTTCATGGCGTCGTTCGGTTTCAGGCGATCGCTCTTGATCGCCGCGTCGACTTGCAATTTGACCAGGCGCATGAGCTCGACCTTGTCCCATTGGGTGAGCGCGAGCACTTGGCCAATGGTGCTGCCTTCGATCACTTCCTCGATGTACCAGCCGGATTCTTCGTCGGGATCGAGGAAGATATGGACCTCGGTGACGCGCCCGAAAAGATTGTGCAGATCGCCCATGATGTCCTGGTATGCGCCGACCATGAAGACTCCGAGGTAATACATTTCACCGGGAATGATCCGGTGCAGCGGGAGGGTTTCCTTCACATCCTGGAGGTCGATGAACTTGGAGATTTTCCCATCGGAATCGCAGGTGATGTCGACCATGGTGCCGTTACGATCGGGCTGCGTGTTCAGCCGATGAATCGGCATGATCGGAAACAATTGCCCGAGGGCCCAGTGATCGAGGAGCGATTGGAAGACGGAGAAATTGCAGAGGTATTGATCGCCTAACGAGTTCTCGAGTTCCTTCACTTCCTCGGGGACGTAACGCAGCCCGCGATGGAGGGCGACGATCTGCTCGGCCAGTTGCCAATAGACGCTTTCGATTTTCCCTTTGCTCGGGAGATCGAGCAGCCCGAGCGAAAACATGTTCTGCGCTTCTTCCTTGATCTGCTGGGCGTCGTGCAAACTCTCGCGGCGATTTTTTCGTCCTAGTTTTTGCTGCACGTCGAGAATGTCGCGGACAAGTTTGTGATCGCTCTCGATGGCCAAAACTTTGGCGCTTTGCGCGTTTTTTTCGATCGAACCGAACGCCTCGACGACGAGCACGGAATGATGCGCCACGATCGCGCGCCCGCCCTCACTGACGATCACGGGATGGGCGACACCTTCGGAATCGCAGACGTCCATGATATTCCAGACGACGTCGTTGGCGTATTCCTGGAGCGAGTAATTGGTCGAGCTATCGAAACTGGTGCGCGAGCCATCGTAATCCACCCCGAGCCCGCCGCCGACATCGAGATAGCCTAACGAGTGGCCGAGCTTGGAAAGCTTGGCGTAATAGCGAGCAGCTTCGCGGACGGCGCGTTTGATCGTGGAAATATCCGGGACCTGCGAGCCGACATGGAAGTGAACCAGCTTCAGGCAATGCGCCATTCCTTCGGCTTTGAGCAGTTCGCTGGCGGCCACGAGACTCGCGGTATCGAGCCCGAACTTCGCGTCTTCGCCGCCACTGGTGGTCCATTTGCCGGAGCCTTTGCTGTGCAAACGAACGCGAATCCCGATCTGCGGTTCCACCCCGATTTCCTTGGCTACGCGGATGGTTTGCTGCAACTCCTCGATCTTCTCGACCACGAGCACGACCGACTTGCCGAGCCGTCGCCCCATCATCGCGGAACGGATATACGCGCGATCTTTGTAGCCGTTACAGATGATCAAACTCTCGAGATCCTTGTGCATCGCGAGGGCCGCGATCAACTCCGGTTTCGAGCCGGCTTCGAGACCGAAATGAAATTCCTGCCCGGCCTCGACGATCTCTTCGATGACTTCGCGGAGCTGATTAACCTTGATCGGAAAGACGCCGCGATAGTGATTGCGATAACCGAACTCGGTGATCGCACTTTGGAAGGCGCGGTTGACCGATTGCACGCGGTGCCGGAGCAAATCCTGGAAGCGAATGACCAGCGGAAAACCGAGCCCGCGCGCGCGCGCTTCGTTGACTACTTCGAGAATATCGATCGCTCCGCCGGCTTCCTGCAACGGTCGAACCTCGGCATTACCGGCGGCGTTGATGGTGAAGTAATCGCTGCCCCAGCCGTCCACGTTATAAGTGGAAATCGCGTTCTCGACGGACCACTCATTCTTCGGTTTTTCAGTCGGGGCAGGCAACGTAATGCGCACATTCAATCAGTGGTCGGTACATGCAAGCCGTCGCGTGAAAATATCCCGCGCACGCAGCAGCGACGCGGGGCGCAACTTGTGTTTCCGCAGTGAAAAGATACCGTTTCGCCGATGAATAAAACGGTGATCGAGGTGCAGGTGCGCGCGGTTTTGCCGACCAGCGGAGGCTGCGCGGTCTTCCTCGGCAATGGCGACAAGGTCTTCATCATTTACGTCGATCAAACGGTCGGAAGCGCGATCACGATGTTCATGCGCGACGTTTCGAAAGAGCGGCCGTTGACCCACGATTTGCTCGGGCACCTGATGACGGCGCTGGGCGCACACGTCGAGCGGGTGATCATTAACGATCTGAAGAACGCGACCTATTACGCGCGCATGATCATCCGCGCGGAGAACGAATTATCGCAAAAGAAAATCGTCGAGCTGGACGGCCGGCCGAGCGACTGCATCGCCATGGCCGTGCAACAGAAGGCGCCGATTTATGTGAGCCAGGAAGTCTGGGACGAAGTCGACGACATGAGCGACGTCCTCCGGAAGATGGAGGAAGAAGGGCTCAGGCCCGATCCCGAGGCGGAATCAGAATCGAGCGAAGAAGAAGATTAACGCCGCCGCGGGCCAGCATCGCGAGCGTTTTGTCATCCGGAGTCGCGCAGACGAACGAAGGATCTCGCACAGGGTGCTGGCGATTGCCTAACGAATCCAGCAAACTAAGCACCCTGTGCGAGGTCCCTCGTCGTCTGCGCGACTCGGGATGACAAGTGTGAGAAGCCGACGATGGGGAGCATCGCGCGCGCGCGCCAAGTTTTCTTAGCCGATCAGGTCGCTGTAGTGGCGCTGCGCGACCTCGTTGCAGAGCGCGAGGATTTCCGCGGGCGTTTCCAGTTCGAGCGCGCGTGCGACCAGGGCCTCGCACTCGGGCATGGCGAGGGTTTGCACCGCGCGTTTCACCCGCGGGACGAGTGACGCGCTCACGCTCAGCTCGTCCATACCCAGCCCGAGAAGCAGCGGCACGGTGGTTAAATCGCCGGCCATCTCACCGCAAACGCCGACCCAGATGTCGTGCGCGTGGGCGGCGTCGGCCACCATCTTAAGCAGGCGAATGACTGCCGGATGCGTCGGCTCGTAGAGATGCGCGATCCGTTCGTTCACTCGATCAACCGCGATTGCGTATTGGATCAGGTCGTTAGTCCCGATGCTGAAGAAATCGACTTCGCGCGCGAGTGCCGGCGCACAAAGCGCGGCGCTCGGAATTTCAATCATCGCGCCGACCTCGGTAGTGTCGTCGAAGGACAAACCTTCCTTCGCGAGCTCGGCTTTGCATTCGTCGAGAACCGCCAGCGCGCGGCGCAGCTCGTGCAACCCGGAGATCATCGGGAACATAATCTTCACATTCCGGCTCCCCGCGCTCGCGCGCAGGATGGCGCGCAATTGCGCTTTAAAGATGAGCAAATTCTCCAGGCAAAAACGGATCGCGCGCAAACCCATGAACGGATTTTGTTCATCGGCGGCGTCGATCCCGTTGGCGATTTTGTCGCCGCCGAGATCGAAAGTGCGAATGATCAGCGGGTGCGGCGCCACCTGTCCCGCAACCGTCCGATAGGTCTCGAATTGTTCCTCTTCGCTCGGCAGCGTCGTCCGGTTGAGGTAGAGCAACTCGGTGCGATAAAGGCCGATGCCTTCGGCGCCGTTGCGCGCGACCGCTTCGACTTCCTTGGGCAACTCCACATTCGCCGAGAGGACAATGTGCCGGCCGTCGGAAGTGGTCGAGCGGGTCTCGCGCAGACTAACGAGTTGTTCCGCGGCCAGCTCCTTACGCTGCTTGAGTTCGCCATAATGCCAGAGCGTCTCCGGCGTTGGATCGAGAATGAGTAAACCGTTGTAGCCATCGATGAGCACTTCCTGGCCGGTCGCGAGTTTTTCGGTGACGTCATGCAAACCGACGACTGCGGGGATGCCTAACGAGCGCGCCATGATCGCGGTGTGCGAAGTGCGGCTGCCAAGATCGATTGCGAGGCCGAGGACGCGCTCGCGATTCATCGTCGCGGTGTCGGATGGGGTCAGATTATGCGCGACCAGGATATGCGGTTCCTGCAAACCGAGAAAGGCCTTGGGCGCTTTGCCGAGTAAATTTCGCACCACCCTGCGAGTCACATCCTGGATATCGAGTGCGCGTTCGCGCAGATACGGGTCGTCGATTTTACTCAGAGTCTCGGCGTAATGCGTCGCCACCTCTTGGAAGATGAACTCGACATTGCAAAGGTCGGTTTCCAGTTTGCGCAGGACTTCATCGATCAAGGTGCGGTCCTCGACCACCAACAGGTGTGCATCGAAAATCCCTGCGTCTTTGGCTCCGATCGCTTCCGCGATTTGCTGCTGCATCTCGAGAATTTGCGCGCGCGTCAAGATTAACGCGGTCTCGAAGCGGCCAATTTCTCCCGCGATCTGGCCCGGCTCGATCCGGTGCCGGGCGACGTCCTCCGCTTCCTCGCCGACGACGTGAATGGTGCCGCGCGCGATCCCCGGCGAAACGCCGACGCCGCTGAAGCGAGTCTCGAGTTTCGCCTGGGTCGCGTCGGTCATTTGCGAAGGGAGACTACTCTGGTTGTCAATCGCGCAAAAGCGGACCCACATCCGCGCCGCCGCGCGCGCTCGCCGACGATCCGCGACTCAGTCTTCGTTAAACTTCGCAGCGACCAGGGCTTCCAGTTCCTCGATCGCCTTCTCCGCGTCGGCCCCATCGCAACAAATGAGTAACTTCGAGCCTTGCCCGGCCGCTAGCATCATCAGGCCCATAATGCTCTTTCCGTTAATTTTCTCGCCATCCTTCTCCACCCAAACCTCGCAGCGGAAACGGCTCGCGATCCGGACGAACATGGCCGCCGGACGCGCGTGCATCCCGAGCCGGTTTACGATGGTCACTTCCTTTTCAATCTTGCCGCCCGCGGGCGGAGCGGATGATTTCCGGTTCAGCAATCCCATCAGTTAATCTTGGTTTCCATCAGGTTGAGCAACTTGTCATTGAATTCTACGGCACTGTTGCGCCCGAGCGCTTTCAATTTCTGGTCCATCGCCGCCACTTCCACTAACCGCGCGATATCGCGCCCGGGCCGCACCGGAATCGTGATGTGCGGCACCTGCAATTTCAGGATTTCGTAGAACTCCTGGTCGAGCCCGATCCTATCTACCTCCTCAAGGTCCTGCCAATCCTTTAACGTCACCACCAGTTCGAGGCGCTTCTCCAACCGGATGCTGCCGACGCCAAAAATCGAGGCCACGTTGATG
>JBPCJC010000048.1:0-33712 GCA_051005695.1 Chthoniobacterales bacterium
GGAAGCAACCCGCTTTGTTGGGTTTGTATGCGCGCGTGCCGCGCGAAAAACGTTTGTCATCCCGACCCGCGCAGACGGCGGGGGACCTCTCCACCGGCGCGACGGATCGTGCGCTGCCGGGAGCAAGGTTCCGGACGCGCGCGCCCGAAATGTCACCTCTCGTTAGGCAAAATGCCGACCGCTTCTGCGAGGTCCTTCGCCGTCTGCGCGGCTCAGGATGACAACGCGCTTCACGCTTTCCGCGTGCGTTCGCCTTGCTCGATCAGTTTCCAAAACTCCCGCGTCTTCCCGAGTTGGTCGTCTTCCGAAAGCATCGGGAGTTTTGAGCGAAAAAGGAAATCGCGCAGGGTGTTCTTGTGCAACACGCGATGGACGGTGATCCCCTCCTCGCGCTTCTCGAAATAGATCCGGTAATCTTTCGCGCGGTAGCGATGAAGCTTTTTTCCCGCGCGCTCAATCACGCCGAATTTACTCTGGTCGAGGCTGTCCAGGTCCGTCGGGAGAATCTGGAATTCCGCGAGCAGATCGAGCTGGAGGGTTTTCGGCAAAGCGGACATTTCCGCCGCGCTCAATTCATTAAAGATGATCTGGAACATCCGGCGGCTTCATGAATACACCCGCGCTACCCGACTGCCAATTCCGGTGAAAATTTCCCACGCAATCGTGGATGCGCGTTCCGCCATTTCCCGCGCGCTGATTTCTTCTTCGCCTTGCCGACCGATCAGCACCGCTTCGTCGCCCACTGCTGCGGCAGGCACCTCTGTAACGTCCGCCATCGTCAAATCCATCGTCACGCGGCCGAGAATCGGGCAACGTCTTCCGCCGATCAGGACCGCCGCGTCGTGATTCGAAAGCGCGCGCGGCAGACCATCGGCATAGCCCACTGCGAGCGTCGCCACACGCGTCGGTCGCCGCGTGATGAAAGTGCGCCCGTAACTAATCGTATGTCCGGCGGGAATTTCGCGCACCAGCACGAGTCGCGTTTTCAACGAAAGCGCGGGCCGCAGTTGATCCTGAAACTCTGGTTGCGGCGCAATTCCGTAAAGCATCAGGCCCGCGCGCACGATGTCGAAGTGCGAATCGCCGAAGGCCATCACGCCGGCGCTCGGCAGCGCGTGAATTTTATACCCGCCCGGCAGCGCTTCGCGAATCTGAGCAAGCAGGGCGCGAAAGCGCGCCAACTGCGCGCGGGTAAATTCCACCTCTTCATCCGCCGACGGCAGGTGCGTGGAGATGCTATGAATCGTTAGGCCGGAAAGACTGGCGATCGTTTTCAATTCCGAGAGCGCGTCGCTTTCCGCGATGCCCATTCGGCCCATGCCGGTATCGATTTTGCAATTGATCGCGACAGAATTCTTGCCGGCCAGTTTGCTGAATTCGCCCGCTTCGGCCGCGCTTGAAATTGAAGGAATGAATCCGCACCGCACAATCTCCGCCCGTTCCGCGGGCAAGGCTGGCCCGAGCACAATGACCGGATGCGGCACGACGGCGCGCGCCTCGAGTGCTTCCGGTAAATTGGCTACGCCGAAGAGATCCGCCTCCGCGGCCAGTGCCTGCGCCACACTCGTTAGGCCATGTCCGTAGCCGTTGGCCTTGATCACGGCGAGGAGTTGACCTTTCGGCTCGAGGTGATCGCGCGCGACGCCGGCATTGTGACGCAATGCCGCCGCGTCGATCTCCGCCCAGCAACGATGCACGGTCATCGGGCGATCGCGGCTTTCGGCTGCGTGATGTGCGCTTCGCGGAGATACATTGGTTCCAAAGGCACGTTGGTGCTGGCGGGCCATTCCTCGGCGGTGATCGTCCCGAGAATTCGCGCAACCGGATGGTTTAAAAGCACTGACGGAAATGCGGGCAGTGGTTCGGCGGAAAAAATCGGGACGCGCACGTTTTCGAGACGTTCGGAAAGTTCATCGGCCGTGAAAAGCAGCGGACCTTCCACGCAACGCCGGCGCAAAACACGCGCGAAGAAAAACGATTGCCGGCGCGCGTCGCCGAGGACCGCGTAGTCCGCGTCCTCAGTCGGCATCGCGCAAAGCGAGGGCAATCCGATCAGCTCCGCGCCGGTGGCGGCTTGTAAACCGGTGGCGGTGGCGATCGCGATCCGCGTCCCGGCATAGGAGCCGGGCCCGAGGCCGACGACGATCCGCTCGGGCGGGCGCCCGTGCGCGAGGGCGCGCTCGAGGTTCTCGAAAAACAGTCCGGAATGTTTGCGGTCGTTCGCGAATTCCGCGGCAAAAATTTCTTTCTTGTTTTCCATCCAGGCGATGCTTCCCCACCCGCTCGATAATTCCAGCGCAAGAATGTTCACGCGTTTACCTCGTCGATAGCGCGTTCGGTTTCGCTTTTCACCTGCAGAGAAATCCAGCGCGCGCGCGCCGGAATCAATTCGCGGAAGCGATCGGCCCACTCCAGGACGCAGATGCCGTCGCCGTTAAGATAATCGTCGAAGCCGAGCGCGGTGACGGCGTCCGCAGATTCCAGTCGATAAAAATCGAAATGATAAACCGGACACCGACCCCCAGGATATTCGTGCACCAGGGTGAACGTGGGGCTGGTAACTGCGGTATCGCTGCCGACGCCGGCGACCAGGCCTTTCACGAATTGCGTCTTGCCCGCGCCGAGATCGCCGACCAAAGCGAAGACGTCGCCGGCGTTTGCGTTCTGTCCAATTTTCATCCCCATCTCAAGGGTTGCATCCGGACTATCGGAAATGGGCATAACCGGAAAGCATTGGTATTGCACCGGGCGTTTGTGGTCTCGTTAGGCGACCAATCTGGGTGAGCGGTATTTTGCGAAATTTCTTCCTCCACGCTTTCGCTAAATCGGCTGCGTCGGTCGCGGGAAGCGCGAAGAGGAGCTCGTAGTCTTCCCCGTCGGCAAGCGCTTGCGCCGCGGTGCAGCCGCGATTCCGCGGGACCGCAGTTTTATCAATCTCGAAACTGCAACCACTGGCGCGCGCCAGCCGGGTGAGGTCCGCACCGAGACCGTCGCTCAGGTCCATCATCGCATGCACCGGGAAACGATTCGTTAGCCAGCGCGCTTCCGAAATCCGCGGAATGAAGCGCAAATGTTTTCCGCGAATCGAGCCGCCCAGCCGCCCGGTGACAAAAAGTTCGTCGCCCATCTTTCCGCCGCTGCGCGAAACCCAACGCTCGCGCTCCACCGCGCCGGTGATGCTAACGGAAATGGTCACGGGTCCGTCGGTGCGGCTGGTTTCGCCGCCGACAATCGCCACGCCGAAGGCGCGCGCGGCTTTCGTTAGGCCACGATAAACCGCTTCGGTCCATGCGACCGAAGTGCTGGAGCGCGCGATGAAGGTGACGAGGGCAAACTGCGGCAGGCCCGCCATCGCCGCAAAATCACTCAACGGCCGAGCCATCGCTTTCCAGCCCACCTCGGCTGGTTTCGCCTTCGCGTCGAAATGAATTCCCTCGACCACGCAGTCGGTTTTCAACAAGAGCAGATTTTTCGCACCGGGAAATTCCGTGACTGCGCAATCATCACCCGCGCCGGAAATCACCAGCGGGTGGCGCGGCAAATCCGCGAGAATTTTTCGCAGCAACCGGTCTTCACCGAGCGCCCGCAGGTTCATGGCTGGAGCAGATCGGGGAACGCGAGCGCGGTCAGGGTGAGCGAATTGAAGAGCGCGTGCATCGTCATCGAAACCAGGATCGAGCCGCTCCATTCGTAAGCGATGGTGAAGCAAACCCCGAGGACGAAAAGGGGCGCGGCCGAGGGTGCGTGCGCATGGACCGCGGCGAACAGAAGAGAGTTGGTGACGAGCCCGGCGAAGCGGCCGAAGTAACGCTTGAGGACACCGTAGAGATAAAAACGAAAGACGAATTCTTCGACGATCGGGGCGACTGCGACCGCGAGGATGATGATGAGGACGCGCTGCTGCAAGGTCTGCGAGTCATTGAAAAGTTCGACGATCCCCTGCTTGCTCGAACTCCCGCCAAGAATGCGCTGGGTCAAAAGATCCGCGACCAAAATCAGTGGATAGGCAGCGAGTAAAAGAAGCGCGCCAGTGGTCAAAGTTCGCCAAAGCCCGAGCTTGGAAAATCCGGCTAACGAGTTCAGATCGCGCCCGCGCAGTTTCAAAAAAATCGCCACAAAAACGAAGAGCCCGGCGGAGACGAGGCCGTTAATGATGAGATCGTTGCTGTGCAGGACCACCTTACCGCTCTGCCCGGACGTGGCGGCATTGAGCGTGAAAAGCGCGGCCAGACCGAAAGCAAGAATGGCGTCGGGCCAACCAAATCCGCGGCCAAGCTCGGCCACAGGGCCATCATGCCGCGCGGCGATTTGCCGGGCGAGCGAGAGGTAAACGTAGAGCGCGCCGAGGAGAAAGAGGGCGTTCGCTACAGCCGCGACTGCGGTCATGAAGCCGTCGGACATGATCGCAACCGGCCGTTACGGCGCGTAGTAGCTCGGGAGAAAGTAAGCCCTTCCCGACTCGAGCTGCGGCATCAATTGATGCGGTAAAGTCAGCTCAATCTTCGAGCTGCGGCTCTGGCCGAGCGCGCGGAAGATGCGGCCGAAAGCGAAGGGCGGACTATATTTTACGACCGTCGCATCGTTCGCATGCCCGAGCTCTTTCGCTTTGCGATAGGCGTCTTCGATCTGTCCGAGCCCGTCGATCAGCTTGTCGCCGAGCGCGTCTTTACCGGATAGAATCCGCCCGTCGGCGATGGTGTTGCGCAACATATCCGCCGGGAGATTGCGTTCCTTGGCTACGATCCCGAGAAATTTTTCATACGTGCCCATGACAAAACTCTGCACGTAATCGCGCTCTTCCGGAGTGATCGGGCGAGCGCCGTTGAGCATGTCCTTGAACTTGCCGCTTTTGAAAACCACCGAGGCCAGTCCGATTTTGTTGAAGAGCTGTTCGTAATTCAGTGTTTGAATAATGACCCCAATGCTGCCGGTGATCGTGGTCTCGTTAGCCATCAAATATTTTCCGCCGCAGGCCACGTAGTAACCACCGGACGCGGCTAACGAGTCCATGTAAACCACCACCGGTTTTTTCGCGCGCGCGCGTACGACCGCGTTGTAGATCACATCGGAGGCGGTCACTTCGCCGCCGGGGGAATCGATTTCCAAAACAATCGCGCGGACGTTGTCGTCTTCGCGCGCCTGTTCGAGCGCGAAGCGCAGATCGTCCACCATCGAATCGCCGACGTTACCGGGAAGCGACGAGCTGATCACCCCGCGCATCAGGATGACGGCGATTTTTTCCGAGCTGCCTTTGCGGCCGCGATTGACCACGGTTTCGCGGAAGGTGGGAATGGATTCCTGCTCGTGCGAGTTACCCGTGAGCCGGCTGAAGGCAGTCACCGCGAGAATGATGTTGAAAATCACGCTCGCGCACAGGGCGACAAACAAAAAAATGCTCAAACAACCGAGTTTTCGATTTGCCATGCCGGCTGCTAATTGACGGGAGAACCGCGAGAGGCACAAGCGGTTTTGAGCGAGTAACGGCGCCGATTTTCTAGCTCCGAAAACCAACGAGCAACACCGCCAACCAGGCGCTGGCCCGCAAGCTGCTATTTGAAGATTCATGGACAGCAGTGGTCATCTCTCAGTCAGTGAATCCGCGGCCCGCCCGACCACGGAGGCGAAACGCCGGGGTCGGCCGCGCAAGCGACCGGTCGCGACGAACGGCGCTGCGCCCGTGGCTAAAGCACCCGCCGCAGTCGGCACGCTGACGCGGACAAAGAGCTTGCTGCTCGCAGCACTTCGCGTTTGGGAATTGAAGCAGCGCGGACTCGGTTAAGACCGCGTCCGAGTCTCAATCCGGCAGCTGCGCGCGTTGCGCAGCGTAGGGCAAATCCAGGCCACCTAAATCTCGCCGGCCATCGCCGTGTCGAAGCTGACACTGGGATTGAACGCGCGCCCTTGTTCGGAAAATTTGTTTAGTTAAAGAACGTCCCACGCCGTAAAATTCGGAAATGGCGGCAAATCCCGATGCGTCGGAGCCCGGAGCACGGGCTGACGTGACCCAGTTACTGGTCAACTGGCGCGCGGGCGATGCTGACGCCCCTGCCCGGCTGATGCCGCTGGTTTACGAGGAGTTGCGCCGGCGGGCGCGGGATTATCTCCGGCGCGAGCGGGCCGATCATACTCTGCAACCCACCGCGCTCGTCCACGAAGCCTACCTGCGGATGGTCGACGACAAGAGCATGAGCTGGGAAAGTCGCGCGCAGTTTTACGGGATCGCCGCGCACGTCATGCGCCGAATCTTGGTCGATCACGCGCGCGCTCACAACACCCAGAAGCGCGGCGGCCTAGTGCAAAAATTTACTCTCGAAGAAGCGCGTGCCTTGCCCTGCGAGAACACCGCGGACATCCTCGCGCTCGATGGTGTCCTGCAAAATTTCGCGCGCACCTATCCGCGAAAAAGCGAAGTGGTGGAGCTGAAATTTTTCGGCGGATTGGAGACGAAGGAAATCTCCGAGGTCCTCCAGGTTTCGGAAAAAACCGTTCTGCGCGACTGGAATTTCGCCAAGCTCTGGCTCTGCCGCGCGTTGAGCGAAGATGCCGCCTGAAAATCCAGAAGTGCGGTCGGTGCCAGCGCCCGCCGAGCGCATTGCCGAGTTGGTGGAAGCAGCGCTCGAACTGGCCCCGGTCGAACGGATCAATTTTCTCGACCGCGAGTGCGCGGATAATTCCGAACTGCGCGCGGAAGTGGAATCGCTCTTGAAATTTCAAGCGCCGGCGCGCGAATTCATCGAAATGCCGGCCTACCAGATCGCCGCGGAAACGCTCGCCGAAGATGCGGGCGAATTACGCGCGGGCCAGGAGCTCGGCGGTTACCGGATTCGCTCCCTCCTCGCGGAGGGCGGGATGGGCGAAGTCTATCTCGCGGAAGACGCGCAGCTCGGCCGGATCGTGGCGATCAAGTTGATCAAGCGCGCCTTCAATCGCGCGCAGATGATCCGGCAATTCGCGCGTGAGGAACGCATCCTCGCCGGACTGAATCATCCCCACATCGCGCAACTTTACGGCGGCGCCATGACCGCCGACGGCTTGCCGTATTTTGTGATGGAATACGTCGAGGGCGAGCCGCTCGATCAGTTTTGCGCGGAGCGCCAGATGTCGCTCGCCGCGCGCCTGCAGATTTTCCGAAAAGTTTGCTCCGCAGTTTCATACGCGCATCAGCATCTCGTCATTCATCGCGACTTAAAGCCGGGCAACATCCGCGTGACGCCGGGGGGCGAGCCGAAGTTGCTCGATTTCGGAATCGCCAAGCTCCTCGACGACGCGGCCGATCTTCCCGAGCAGACCATTTCGCTCGCGGGAGTGATGACACCGGAATACGCCAGCCCGGAGCAGGTACGCGGCGAACGCATGACCACCGCGAGCGACGTTTACAGCCTCGGGGTTATTCTTTACCAACTGCTCACGGGCGAGAAACCGTTTCGCCTAACGAGTCATCGTCCGGACGAAGTGGCGCGCGCCATTACCGAGACGATTCCGTTTCGTCCCAGCACCGCCGCGGCGCAGAACGCGCTTCATCAAAATCCCCGATCGCTCCGCGGCGATCTCGACAACATCATCCTAATGGCGATGCGCAGGGAACCGGAGCGACGCTACGCTTCGGTCGCGCAACTTTCCGATGATCTCCGGCGCCATCTCGACGGCTTGCCGGTGATCGCACGCAAGGACACCTGGAGTTACTGCAGCGGAAAATTCATTCAGCGTAATAAATTCGCCCTCGCCGCGGCTGCGCTCGTCGCGGCGACTTTGCTCGGCGGGATCATTACCACGGGTTGGGAAGCGCGCCGCGCGGAATCACAAAGAGCGCGCGCCGAACATCGCTTCGACGAACTTCGCCGCTTGGCGCGCTCGCTCATTTTTGAAATCCACGATTCTGTGGCGGATCTCCCCGGTTCCACTGTTACCCGGCAACTGATCGTCGGTCGCGCGCTCGAATATTTGAACAGCCTCGCGCAGGAATCCGGCGACGATCCTTCGCTCTCGCGTGAGCTCGCCTCCGCCTACGTGAAGGTCGGCAACGTCCAGGGCAATCCAAACAATTCCAATCTTGGCGACACTGCGGGCGCGCTCGAGAGTTATCGCAAGGCGCAGGCGATTTGCGATCGCCTGCTGGCCACGAATCCAGCCGACACCCAGGCGCAGCGAACACTCGGCGTGGTCCAGGAAAAGATCAGCGACGTGCAGGCAGCGATGGGCAATTTGCCGGCCGCGGTCGCCAATGCGCAGCGCTCGTTAGGCGCGTTTACCAAACTCGCGCAAGCTGATCCGACCGCGATCGCCGCGCAACAATCTCTCGCGATCAGTCTTTTCAAGGCCGGCGACGTTTTCGGCAATCCGAATTTCCCAAACAACGGCGACGCCGCCGGCGCCTTGCAGCTCTACCAGCGGGCGCGCGCCTTGTTGCAATCGCTGCCCGCATCGAACGCGGACGATTTCAAAACCCAGCGGCTCCTCGGTTTGGTCGAGGAACGGCTCGGGACGATGATGGAATTATCCGGCGACGTCGCGGCCGCGCGCACGCAGTATCACGACTCGGAAGTGATCCGTTTACGCCTGGCGCAGGAACATCCTGAGAACGCTGACGCCGTTCGCGATGCCGCGGTTGCGCACGAAAAAATGGCGAACGTTTTGGCCGCCACCGGCGACCTCGAGGCGGCCCTGCAAGCGCGCCAACAATCGCTCGCGATCTTCGCGCGTCTGGCCCAGGCCGATCCGCAAAACGTCCTCGCGCAACAATCACTCGGGATCAGTCACATGCATCTCGCTGACTTGTTAGGCGCGCCCGCGAGCCCGAATCTCGGGCGTTTCCAGGAAGCGATCGTGAACTACGAGCGCGCCTCGGAAATTTTGCGCAAGTGCACCGATCCGGCGGATGCGAAAAACCGCGGCAACCTCGAGGCGATCGCGGTCAGCCTGAATCAATTGCAGGCTTTGGCGCAGAATTCGCCGCCGCCGGTTGAACCTTGAGGCGAGGGTTTCAGCGAGGTTGATCGCCCGCTCCGCCATCTTTCTCGTGCCTGCCGGAGCGCGAAGAGTTCCCGCACGCCTAGTGCTGTCTCTAGGGCCTTTACCAACTCCTTCGCCTAACGAGACCTTGAGCGCCACCGGTGCGGACAGAGTGATGTGGACCGAGGACGATCCGGTGCTCCGCTAAAATCGCTTCAACTCGTTAGACCTGCGGCGCCGCGAGCACGAACTCCGAGCCTTCACGCGCGGCCGCCACTTTCAGGTTCCCACCTTTTTCGCGCACCCTGGCTTCACCGTGCGCGACCATGGCATCGATTTTTTTGTCGTCGTGATCGGGGTCGTGATGAAACAGGAAAAGCTGTTTAACCTTCGCGCGCATCGCCAGGTCGACGGTGTCGTCCGCGCACGTGTGTCCCCAGCCGCGGCGCTGCTCGTACTCCGCGAGGTCATATTGCGAATCCGCCATGACCACGTCGGCGTCCCGCAAAAATTCCACCACCTGCTCGTCCTGCAGGCGCGCGTGATCCAGCCCCGCCGCTGAAGTTTCGCCCGCGTCGCGCTGCCGTTGAATCTCGAAACGCTCGTAAGCTTCGTGATCCGGCAAATAACAAACATCGCCCGCCGGCGTGCAGAGCCGATAGCCGAGGCAGATCCCCGGATGATTCGCAAACATCGAGCGAATCTTGATTTCGCCGAGATCGAATTCCATGTCCTCTAATTCTTCGAAGGTCACGCGACTGGCCATTTGATTGAGCCCGATCGGAAAGAAGGCGCTCTGCATTTGCTCGAAGAGTGCGCCGCGCAATCCGTGGACCGCGCCTTCGTAACCGAGGATGCGAATGTTGACGCGCGGATTGTAGGCCGGGATGAAAAATGGAAAGCCCTGGATGTGGTCCCAGTGCGTGTGACTAACGAGTAGAGTAATATTCACCGGCATGTCGCGGAATTCCTTCATGAGCGACTGCCCGAGCCGGCGAATTCCGGAGCCGGCATCGAGGATTAAAACCTGATCGCCCACTCGCACTTCCACGCAGGAAGTGTTGCCGCCGACGAGCGTGGTTTCGGCGCCGGGCGTCGGAATGGAACCGCGGACGCCCCAAAATCGAATCCGCGTCGGACCGGCGGGCGCTTTCGGTTTGACCGGTTCCGCGCCGTCCTGCGCGCTCGCGGCTTCGTCGCATTTTTCGAGCACGCGCAGGAGATCGGCGGGATCGATCGGTTTGACCAAGTAATCATCCGCGCCCGCGGCGAACGCGCTGTCGCGATCATTCGCGAACTGGCTCACACTCGTCAGGATGACGCGCGTCTTCGTCAGCTCCGGTTCCTCGCGGATCGCGCGGCAAACTTTGAAACCATTGCGCTTCGGCGTGCGCAAAGAGCAAAGCACGGCCGCCGGTTGATACTGCACCACCAAGTCGTAACCGGCGTCGCCGTTGTCCGCCTCCAGAACCCGCCAGCCCTGACCGGAAAGACATTGCGAAAGCAGAGCGCGCGAAAGCGCATCACTGTCGATCAGGACAATTTCTTTCATCGCGAATTTTTCGGGAGCCGAATCCAGAAACGATTGCCACCGCCGTCGCGCGTCGTGCAGCCGATCTCCCCGCCGAGGCCCTCGGCCATCATCCGGCAAAAATGCAATCGCAAGAGTGGTGCCTGCGAGACGCCCGCGACCGGCTCGAGTTTCGCGAAAAGATTTTCACACGTATCCGCGGGCACCGCCGGACCGTTGTCTTCAACGCGCAAAACTGCCGCGTCCGTTTCGTCATCGATCGCGACTGAGATTTCGCCACCCGCTGGAGTATGCTCGAGCGCGTTCTCGATCAGATTGGTGACCACGCGCTCGAGATGCCGCGCATCCAACGGCAAGGTGATTTCCTCCGTCGAATCCGTTGGTGCTCTCAAGCGCACATTTTTTTCCGCAAGCTGCGCGGACATCGCCGCGATCGCCAAACGCGTGGTCGCGCGCAGATCGGAAGCGGTTTCACCATCGCCGTTTTGTCCGAAAAGCCCGCTCAGTTCCTCCGCGAAAACGGAGAGCACTTTATGAATCAACGCCTGTTGCTCGGCGGTGGCGCGCGAAGCCAGTCCGAGGAGCATCCGGCCTTTCGCAGAACTGTTTTCCAACTCCAGCAGCCGCAGCGAGGTCACGATATTAGCCAGCGCGGCGGTCATGTCCTCAGCCACGCAATGCAGCAAAATTTCCTTTTTCTGGACTTCGGAATTGAGCCGCTGATACGCGATCACGTTTTCGCGCGCTTTTTGCAGCAGCGATTTTTTCGCTTCGAAAGCCTCGCCGAGTCGTTCGAGTAAGAGAACCGATTGACCGGCAAGCGTGAGCGCCGTCGCTTCCAGCTGCACATTTTCGCCTAACGAATCCTGCTCGATCCACGGGCCGGAGAGCGCACGTTTTTCAGCGGCCGCGCGCCAGCAATCTTCGGCATCGATCAGGAAGTTATCGAGGAACGGCGAGATGCCGGCATCGAGTGCCTCGCGGCCGTCCGCGACTTGCGGCCAGAGATTCATCAGCCACGCCGGCGCCACGCCCGCGAGTCGTATCACACCCGAATCTTCGCGCACAAAAAGCGCGTAACCGAGCGCCTGGAGCACGCCCTCGGCGGGAGAAAGATTTTCAGCCATTCGTTAGACCGGGACCATCATCCGCGCGAGGTCCGCGAAGGCTTCCTCCACGCCGAGTCCTTCTTTCGCGCTCGTCTTCGTCGTCCGCCAGCCCTGCGCACTCAGCTTCTCCAAATCCGCCGCGTTCACTTCCCATTGCGGCTCGAGGTCTGCCTTGTTGAGCGCGACAATAAACGGCGCCCCGGGCAGCGCGGTCGCGACTCGCGCTTGAATTTCCAGGGCCTGCTCGAACGTCGTCCGGCGAGTCCCATCCGCGACTAACAAGTAACCGCTCGTTCCGCGCAGATAGGAAGTTTGCAACCGTTGAAAATCGTCGTCGCCCGCCAGATCCCAGAGCATCAGCATCACTTCAACTTCGCCGAGTTGCACCGTCTTCTTGTCGATCTTCACGCCGACAGTGGTCAGGTATTTATCCGAGAAAAGGCTGTGCACGAATTTGGCCACCAGGCTGGTCTTGCCGACCCCGGACGCGCCGATCATGCAGACTTTTTTCTGGATCACCGGCTGGAAGGTTGAATGACCACCCGCAGGGCAACCCGGCGATCGGATTCTTCCGGCGGAGTTTTTTCGCCCGCAGTCGCTTTCGGCGGCGCGCCCATGCCCAACGCTTGCATCATCGAGCCATCAAGCCCGCAACTCAGCAAAAAACTCCGCACCGCCTCGGCCCGGCGCCGGCTCAAGTCGGCGTTACTCGCTTCCATCCCGACCGCGTCTGCGTAGCCGCGAATCTCGAGGTTCACATTTACCCCCATTCGCTGCGCGGAATTGAAACACTTCCGGATTTCATCGGGTAAACGCGAGAGGGCCGCGAAACCTTCCGTCGCGAAGTTGTCTTTCCCGAGCAGAAAATAAACATACGCGCTCTCGATCACGGTCTTCGATTGCTGGAAGGTGCGCTGATCGATGTCGTCCACTTTGCGATCGTCGAGCACGCGCACGCCGGGCACTTCGAGCGCTCCGCGGCGGACGCGATCGAGCCAGGCGTGCGAGGCTTCGCCGGTTAAATTCAGACGACCGTTTTGCACCGTTGCCGTAACGGTATCGGGCAAATTAAAGCGGGTCTCGAAACGTTGCTGGACCAACTTCGGATCGAATTCGACCTGCAAATCGTCGCCGGAGATCGCGGTGATTCCGGGAATCTTGAGCGCTCCTTCCCGCACCGGCGCGATCCATTCGTAAGACACCGCACCGGCGAGGACGAGCGTGCCGTTGCTGACCGCGGCCTTGACCGTCGGCGGAATCGGGAACGCGGCCTTGAAACGCTGGAGCGTGAGAAACGGATCGTAGGTCACCTGCACGTTGCGTTCGACCACGGCCGAAACGCCGGGCACCCGCGTGCCTTCGCGGCGGATCGGGTCGATCCATGAGTAAGGCGCGGCGCCGGAGATGATGACCTTTCCGTCGTCGACTGCAACCCTGGCACTATTCGTTAGGCCAAAACGTTGGGCGAACCGCCGGCGCACACTTTCAGCATCGAGCGCGAGATATTCTTTCCAATGAAATTGCACCCGCGCGGGATTCAGCCCGGAGGCTTTTGCGAGCGCGACGCCATCGCTCGCGAGTGGATCGCGCAGGCCCGCCACTCCGGAATTGCGAAACCAATGATGCTCCGCCGCGGTCACTGCCAGCCCGGGCTCGGCGCTCAAGCGCCGAAGAAAATCCTGCCAGTGCCGATGACTGGCGAACGCGAAAATCGCGCCGAGAAGAAACAGCGCCGCGGCCGCGCTCAGGAAAAGCCACGCGCGCGCGTGGCGTTTTGTGTTCGCGTCTTTCGTCTCGGCAAATTGCGCGCGCAAACAACCCTCCAGCTCCGGCCGCAGCGGCTCGAAAACCGCAGCGTCGCCCTGGAAATTTGCCAGGGCCGCGCCCTGCAAAATGTGCACGCTGTCGATCGTTTCCTCGAGCGTGTTCCGCAATTCGCGCGGTGGATTTCCGCGGATGACCGCCGCCAGATAGGCGGAGCGGCCGGGCGCAATCCAGACCTGCATTTCGCCGATGCGAAATTCTTCGAGCGAAGAATCCTCCGCCGTCTTGAACGAGTCGCGCGCGAAATCCTGGATCGCGCTCAACATTCCCGCGACCATGTCCGAATCCTGCGTGACCGCGGAATCTGCCGCGACATGGAGAAGCGACAAGCTGGTCTCGCGATGGATCAGGAAAAGCTGCTCGACCCGGTAGACCAGGCTGCGGAGCATGACGATTTCCGCGAAGCTTTTGCTGGTGCGCCACGCCTCCAGCCGCCACTTCAGGCCTTGCCAGGAAAACGTGTGCTCGAGGGTTTGGTTGAGCGATTGCAGCAAACGCCGCATGCTTTCGGCGATCGACCGCCGCACCATCGGGCCGAGAATGGGGTGGAGCGCTTCGACAAAAATTTGCGGATTCGAGCTGATCGATTCGCGCACCGAACCCTCGACTACCGGTTGCAAAGAACGGGTTAATTCTTCGCCATGCGCGCGGCTGAGTTTGAGCGCCTGCGGCAGGACGCCGGCCACTTCGTGGGCGCGCAGTTGTTTATCGCCGAGCCGTTCGCGGAGATCGCTCAGCTCTTGCTGCTCGCGACTGAGCAGGAGCCGCCGGAGTTCTTTGAACTCCTCGCCCGGATCAATCGGTGAGATGCGCATCCCGCAGCAGCCGGTCTAGGAAGCGCCGGGAAGATGGAACTCGTTCTTCAGCCGGAGCGAAAGCTCGCCGAACATTTCCGCGAGCGCTTCGCGCCCGGTCATGGCCTTGCGAATATGCTCCGCTTCGTGGTCGAGCCCGGCCTTGAGCTGGTCGTGCTTGGCGTTGATTTCGCCGCTGAGCGCTTTCGATTGCTCGAGCAATTGCTGGCGCAAATCGCGAATCTCTTTTGCCACCTGACCATCGAGGTTGGTGATGCGCTCTTCGAAATGGCGCGCGGTTTCCGCGAGATCGCGCCCGATCCGTTCGATCGCCTGCGCGCGCTCCCCCTGTTCACTCGTTAGGCGATGACCGAGCGATTCGGTTTCGCCGCGGGTAAACGCTTCCAGCGCTTCCAGCCGTTTCTGCAGATCCGAGCGGATGTTGCTCGCCTCCGCGTTCAGCCGCTCTTCCAGGCGCTGGAATCGGTCGTCGTAATCGCGCATTTGCGGGCCAAAAAGAATGTCGCGAATGCGATCGACATTCTGGCTTTCGTCGACCGCGCCGTTGGCTCGGGTTTGGTCGGGTGCTTCGGAGGGATTGATCATGGTAGTTTTCGGTTCCAAGCGGAACGAGGCCGCAGCTTTCTCTGCCATCGCCTAGCAAAAACGGCGCGCGGAAGCAATCCTATTGCGCCCGCGCCGGCCGCGCTCCTCGCGAGCCAGGGCGTTTTTCATTCGGCGACGGCGTGGTAGTTTCGTCGATGCCTTTCGAGCTCGAATCGAACTACCAACCGCGCGGCGACCAGGCGCAGGCGATCGGGAAATTGCGGAAATCGCTCGAAGCCGGCAATCGCCACCAGACGCTCCTCGGCGTCACCGGTTCCGGAAAAACTTTCACGATGGCGAACGTCATCCGCGACCTCGATCGGCCGACGCTGATCATCTCCCACAACAAGACGCTCGCGGCGCAGCTTTACTCCGAGTTCAAACAATTCTTCCCGCGCAACGCGGTCGAATATTTCGTGAGCTATTTCGATTACTACCAACCGGAGGCCTACATCCCGCGGAGCGATACCTATATAGAGAAGGACTCATCGATTAACGAAGAGATCGAGCGCTTGCGTTTGTCGGCCACGAGCGCGCTCCTTTCGCGGCGCGACACCATCGTGGTCGCGAGTGTCTCCTGCATCTACGGCGTGACTTCGCCGGAAGATTATTTGCGAATGCTGCTCACGGTGAAAAAAGGCCAGCAGATTTCCCGCGAAGCCGTGCTTGGCCGGCTGGTCGACATGCTCTACGGCCGCAATGATATCGATTTCGCGCGCGGAAAATTCCGGGTACGCGGCGATGTCGTCGAAGTTTATCCCGCGACTGCCGATGAAGAAGCGATCCGTCTGGAATTCTTCGGCGACGAGATCGACGCGATCACGCGCTTCGATCCGCTCACCGGCAACGCGCACGAACAAATGAGCGTGATCACATTTTTTCCCGCGAAACAATTCGTCACGCCGGCGGACAAATTGAACCGCGCGCTCAGTTCCATCCGCAACGAGCTCGACGAGCGCATCATCCTCCTGGAATCGCAGAGCCGATTGCTGGAAGCGCAACGGCTGAAAATGCGCACCGAATACGATCTCGAAATGCTGCAGGAAATGGGCTTCTGCAACGGCATCGAGAATTACTCGCGTCATCTTTCCGGCCGCCCGCCCGGTTCGAAACCGTTTACCCTGCTCGATTTTTTCCCGAAGGATTACTTGTTAGTCATCGATGAATCCCACGCCACCATTCCGCAGATCGGCGGGATGTATGAAGGCGACAAGTCGCGCAAGACCGTCCTCGTTGAGTACGGCTTCCGCTTGCCCAGTGCACTGGATAACCGCCCGCTGAATTTCAAGGAATTCATAGGCATGACCAACCAGCTCACCTACGTCAGCGCCACGCCGGCGGAGTTCGAAATCCAAAACAGCGTCGTCGGCAACAAAGGCTACGTCCCGCACAAGCGCGAACGCATCGGCACCGACGAGCCGGTTCCGTTTCTCATCGCCGGCGGCGGAAAAAAAGATTCGTCGGCCTCGCCGATTTCGCGCACCGATCAGCCGATCGAAGAATTCGATGTCCACACTCCCGGCATGCCCCTGGTGGTCGAACAAATCATTCGTCCCACCGGGTTGCTTGATCCGAAGATCACGCTCAAGCCGCTCAAGAATCAGATCGACGAAACGATGGAGCTTTGCCGGCAACGCGTCGAGCAGCAGGAACGCGTTCTCGTGACTACTCTGACGAAACGCACCGCCGAAGATCTGGCAGATTACCTCCGCGACGTTGGCCTGAAAGTCCGCTACCTGCACAGCGACATCGACACCATCGAGCGCGTGGAAATTCTGCGCGGCTTACGCGCAGCCGACTTCGATATTCTCGTCGGAATCAATCTCCTCCGCGAAGGTCTCGATCTGCCCGAAGTCTCGTTAGTCTGCATCCTCGATGCGGACAAGGAAGGCTTCCTGCGTTCGCAAACCTCGCTCATCCAAACCGCCGGCCGCGCCGCGCGCCACATCAACGGCGAAGTCGTTCTGTTTGCCGACACCGTCACGCAGAGCATGCAGGCTTTGATCTCGATCAGCGATTATCGGCGGACCAAACAGATGGAGTATAACGAGAAGCACGGGATCACGCCCACGACGGTGAAACGCGCGATCCAGGAAAGCTTGCACACGATTTTGCGCGGTCGCGAAATTGCCGCCTCCGTCGTCCAGGAAGCGGGCGGTGATTTCAATCTCACCGAGCTCCTGCGCGAGCTGGAAGACGAAATGCAAACCGCCTCTGCGAATCTGGAATTCGAACGCGCCGCCTTGCTGCGCGACCAGATCATGGAAGTCAAAAACGGCACTGGCCTAACGAAGATCGAACCAAAACGCCGGCCGGTGAAGTATTCCTCTCGCGGCAGCGGCACGCCACGGCGGCGTGGCTCGCGCGTCTGAATTTTACTGCGCCTTGAGCCCGCGGTGCGTGACCAGATAAACCGCGAAGCTGCCTAACCAATGGCCGCCTTCGTAGTGCTCGCCGGTGACCGCGGCGAGGCCGGCACGACGATGCGCTTCGGCGGTCGCGGCGAGACCGGCGCGGCGCGGATCGTCTGTCGGTAATCCCGAGATTATGCCTTCCAACATCCAGGCGCGGCTGAGATTCAAGCCGTCGAGATGCGCCAGCTTCGGGTCGCTCGGATCGGGCGAAACTGCGACTGGCAACCAGTCAGTCTTCGCGGTTATCGGCAGTTGCGGCAGGAAATCCTTCAGCCATTCGCTGAACTCGTTAGGCGCAAGCACCCGGCGCATGACGTCGGCTTCGGCCAGGCAGGGCGAAAGGAAATCTTCTCCTGAAGGCTCGTAAGACATCGGGCAACTTTTGTCCGCGAGATAAAATGTGCGCGCGCGCTCGATGAGCATTTGCTCGAAAGCTTCATTTTTGGTGGAGCGCGCGTAATCCAGCAGCAAGCCGAGCGAAAAGGCCGTCTGCGCGTGCTCGCCAATGCGCACGGGATGCGAAAGTTTCGGCAGCCAGGTTTGCAGGCGGTCGAGCGCCGCTTCCTCCAGTGGTCGCAGGTTCGCGGACAATTCGCGCGCCAGCGGGTCATCCCACTCGCGCAGCTCGGCGCAAAGCTGGAGCAACCACGCGAGACCGTACGGTCGCTCGAAATTCGCCCGCCCTTCCCCGCGCATGTACTTGGTTTCCTGTTTCAGGTTTTCCGCGCTCAGGCTTTTCTTGAACGCGGCGCGCGCCGCCTCGGTGAAAGGCGCCTCGGGAAAAGTGCGCGCCAGCCTAACGAGTAACCAGTGGCCGTGGACCGATGAATGCCAATCGTAACAACCGCAAAACGCCGGGGTCAGTTGATGCGGTGGGGCAACGTCGGCCGCGCTGTTGAGCACGTGGCTGATGTGGTTCGGATATTCCTTGCCGACACAGGCGAGCGCGAGCTGCGCGAAGCGATCCGCGGCCGCGGCGTCGAAGGTGAACGGAGAAGATTCCGCAGCCGCTAGCGGTGAAACGATCAGGACAAATAGCGCAGCGACGATCAGTTTCATTTTGCGCAAAAAATCACCGCGCAGAGACCGGCGGCGTCGGGTCCAGTAATTGCCGTCCGCACTTGGGACAAAGCCCGTGCGAGAGATCGAGCTCGAGCTCCTTGGCGCAATAATGTTCCAGCGAAACCCACTCGCCGCTTTGTTCCACTTTTCGGCACCAGGCGCACATCGTCAGCATGTCTTCGAGATAACGAAAACGGCGCAGGACCTTGTGCGTGGCGGCGTAGACGATCAGCCAAACGATCGCGGTCACGAGCGATTCGAGCGCGCTTTCGTGCCAATCGGGCCGATGCGCGTAGCCGAAAAGCAGATGCGGCAGGCCGAGTAATTCGTCGAGCCACGAGAACAGAATGATCACGCTAAAACCGATGCATTCGATCCAGAGAATGCTGGAGGCGGTGCGTTGGTTGCCCTTGGTATTCATCGAGCGGAAGGCCGATCGTTCGCCATTGCCTGGTCGGTAGTTCGAGATAACCAGCGCGCGCAGATTGCGCAATCGCGGCCCGAAATGCACGATCCATTTGAATCTCCGGCCCGCTCACGCCATAGCTTGGAATGACAAGTTCACTCGCAACCCGGCGCCTGGTTCAGCTCGGGGCACTTTTTCTTATCGGCGACGGCGTCATGGGATTGCTCAAGCCGCGCTGGCATTCGCTCCTCTGGCATTTCGGACCGGAACTAGCCCGCGCCATGACCGAGGAACTGGCCGACAACCCGAAGATCGCGCGCTCCGTTTATCTGGCGGAAGCAGCCATCGGGATTGCCCTGGCCGCGCGCCAAACACCGGAAGTCTAACCAGCCCGCCGCGGACCGCCGCAGGACTCGTTAGGCAAAAATCGGCTGGAGCAAAAACGAGGCGGTGTAGAGCAACCCGAAGACAAGATGAGTTTGCGCAGTGCCCGGAACGCTCCCGCTGCGCGCCGCGCGCCAGAGCAACGGCAGCGACAGGAGAGTCGTTAGGCTCCAGACCGGCAGAAGCCGCGCGGCCACGCCCGCGAGCACAAAAACCAGCGGGCCGAAGAGGAGCACTAATTGCAAAACGCGGCCGGCGGCCGGCGTCAGCCAGGTGGCCAGCGTGCGCACATGCGCCGCGCGATCGTCTTCCGCGTCGCGCAAATTATTCGCGTGCAAAATTGCATCGACCAGCAGGCAAATCGGCAGGGAAAGCAGCGCCACCTTCAACCATTGCGCGAGTGAAACCGCGCGCTCCTGGACTCCGTAGGCGCCCAGCGTCAGGCCGAGTCCGAAGGCGATCACGATCAGCAAATCACCAAAGGCGTATTTCTTCAAAAACGCCGGATACAAAACCGCGCAGCCCAACCCGACGAGCGCCAGCGGCCACACCACCTCGCGATGCGCGCGAAATAAAAACCACCCGCAAACCGCGGCTCCGGCGAAGAGCAAAAGGGCATAAATCAACGCCTGCGCGGAAGTCATTTGCCCGCCGGTGAGGACGCCGCTGCCATGCTCCGGCCGGGTATCGACGCCTTTGACGAAATCAAAGTAATCGTTAAGCACATTCGCGCCGAAATGCGCCAGGACCGCGCCGATCAGGGTCACCAAAAAAGTCAGGGTATCGAAACGCCCCGCGCCTAGTCCGCCATAACCGCGCGCGGCCAAAACCGTCCCGAGCAAAACCGGCACGATGCTCGCGGGAAGCGAATACGCGCGCGTCGCGCGCCACAAAATCGCAGGTTGCATGGCGCAGCCTACGCACTCTTCCTGCGCTCGCATCCCGGGCCATTTCGGATCGACAGCGCGGTCATTTTATCGTATTCCAAAAGCCGTTCGTGCGCCGCCGCGCACCTCCTTCCAGATGCCCGCACTCACTTCAACTTCATCAAGCGCGAGGACCTCGAGTCCGTCGCTCCATCGTTTGATTTCCGAAGTCCGCGCGCTCGTGCAGGCAAACCAGGACGCGAAACAAATCGGCCAGGCGGTCGCAAAAATTCTCCAGCCGTATCTTTCCTGCGATGATTTTTTAACCCCGGCGCAGCTCGAGCCGGATGAAATCAAATATCGCCAGCACGTCCTGCACGTGGAACCGGACGGAAGTTTTTCGGTGGTCGCGCTGGTTTGGTTACCGGGCCAGGCCACCTGCATTCACGATCACGTTTCCTGGTGCGTCGTCGGCGTGCACCAAGGCGAGGAGCACGAAACGGTTTACCAGATTGCCGGCGACGACGCCGATCCGCATCTCGTCCTCGCGGGTCATTCCGTCAGTCCCTCGGGTTCGGTGGTAGCGCTGGTGCCGCCGGGCGATATTCATCAGGTGACGAACAACGGCCGCACCCTCGCGGTTTCGTTGCACATTTACGGCGCGGATATTTCGCTTCTCGGCTCGAGCATTCGCCGGCGTTACGACCTGGCCGTGCGCGATGTTGGTTAGACTTCCAGGTGCGCGGTGCTTTCGAGCGAACGCTGGCGCGCGCGTTCGAAACTATACTTCGCCAGGTCGAGTGCGACCGGCTGCTCGATTGATTGCAGGTGTTTGAGCAACCGCTCACGCCGCGCTTTCTCCACGGCATCGTCGCCCGCGTCCGCGATCAAGCGGCGCAGATCATCTTCCGTCGCGCTTTTATTTCCATTCTTCAACCAAAGCAGCGCCAACCCGGCGAGCGGAAAGCGATCGAAGCCTTCCATTAAATATTCGCGCAAGGGCGGGCTGTTGCGCAGATGAAAGCGAATGTTCTGCTCGACGCCGCGAATCGGATATTGCGGAAACGCGGCCGAATGAATGATCGCCGAGGCCAGATTATCGAGGAGCAATTCCGCCATCGCCTTGACCTCGTCACTGCTCGCCTGGTCGCCCGAAGCCCAGGCTCGGTTCTCATAAAAATACGGACGCAAATAAGGATGCTCGACCAACACCCTCAAGTGATCGGACGTTTCCGACATCGCCCGTTGCACCAGCTGGATCTCTGGTTGCTGGCGTGCGGCTTCCAGCATCCGCCGGGTGGTTTCGAGTTGCTCGCGACCGGACCGCAGTTGCCTAACGAAGACTGAAAAATTGAGCAGGCCGGTGACGACGAGGAAGCGGCATCAAGGTGTCCAGACTCACGAAAGTTTCCTCGCGGAGAAGAGCGCGCCGGTCAACCGCGAGGCTTTCCAGTGCGGGCAGGCGCGGTTAAATCTGCACGGAGCGCATGAGCACTAACGAACAGGAACGCGCGCGCGTTTTTTTTAATTCCGCGGCGCGCGATTTCGTGACCGCCCCGAGTGACCGCACCCCGCTCGCCTTTCATCAGCGTCTTCCCGGTTATGCGCCGACGCCGTTGCGAGACGTGCCGGAGCTGGCGCGTTTGCTGCGTGTTGGTGAGGTGCTGGTGAAAGATGAATCCAGCCGGCTCGGCTTGCCCGCCTTCAAAATTCTTGGCGCGTCGTGGGCGATTTATCGAACGCTGCAAGCGCGCAACGCGATCCGCGCGGAAGGCTGGCAAACGATCGCCGAATTGGCCGCGCAACTCCAACCGCTCGCGCCGATGACGCTGGCCGCCGCGACCGATGGCAATCACGGCCGCGCCGTCGCGCACCTGGCCGCGTTTCTCGGATTTTCCGCGCGCATTTACGTCCCCGCCGGCACCGCGCAATCGCGGATCGACGGGATCGCGAGCGAAGGCGCGCGCGTGATCATTGTTGAAGGCACTTATGACGAGGCGGTCGCACGCGCGGCGGAAGATGCGGGCGAGCGTTGCCTGATCATCTCCGATACATCCTGGCCTGGTTATGAAGAAGTGCCGCGCTGGGTGGCCGAAGGTTACTCGACCATTTTCTGGGAGATCGACGACGAGCTGGCGCGTCGCGGGCTGGCCGGACCCGACCTGGTCGCGGTGCAATGTGGCGTCGGCGCACTCGCGGCAGCATTCGTTAGGCATTATCGCCAAACGGAACACGCCCGGCCCTTGATCGTGAATGTCGAACCGTTGCGCGCGGCCTGCGTGCTCGCGTCGATGGAAGCGGGCGAAATAGTTTCTGTCCCGGGCCCGCACGATTCGATCATGGCCGGTTTGAATTGCGGCCGGCCCTCGATCATCGCCTGGCCGATCATTTCCGCGGGCATCGACGCCTTCGTCGCCATTCCCGATGAACGCGCGCGCGAAGCGATGCGCGCACTCGCGCGCATCGGGATCGTCGCTGGCGAAACCGGCGCGGCCGGGCTCGCGGGTTTAAGCGAAATCCTCGCCGGCGAAAACTGCGCGCAAGACCGCGCGCGTCTCGGTGTTCACGGAAACAGTCGCGTGCTTCTGCTCATCACTGAAGGCGCGACCGATCCGGCGGCTTACCGGGAAATTGTCGCGCGTGATATCGCTTGCCGCGCAGAGGGCTTGGCTTAAATACCCCGGCATCATTCACCTCGCATCCATGAACAAATATCTTCTCGCTCTTCTCGCCGTCGCCGCCCTCAGCAGCGTTTCCGTGCACGCCAAGGAATTGAAAGTGCCTAACGACGAGTTCGCCGTCGCGTCGATCGATATCCCGGATGATTGGGATCCGGAAGAAATCACCAATGGCGTCGCCGGCACGAGCGAGGACGAAGCGGTTTATCTCGCGGTGGTTGCGGTCGGAAATGACAAGGGCATGGACGCGGAGATCGAAGACACCTTCGCCATGCTCAAGGAGCACAACGTGATCCTGGATGATTCCACTAAGAAGGAAAACAAGTTCAAGATCAACGACCTCGAGGCGAACGAATTGCTCTATCAGGCGAAGGATGAAGACGGCCCCGCGGCGGTCAGCATTACCTTCGTCCCGATCAAGGACAAAGTGATCGTGCTCACCTATTGGGTCTCGACCAAGGACGAGCAGAAGCATCAGGAAGAAGTCGGCAAAATTGTCAAAAGCCTGAAGCCGGTTGGTTAGGCCAACGCCGCGATCGACGAACAGCGGGTGACGCTGGCCGATTATCTGCGCGCTGCGCGCAAGGCGCTGATTTTTACCGGCGCCGGGATTTCCACCGGCAGCGGGATTCCGGATTTTCGCGGACCGAATGGCGTTTGGAAACGGCGACAGCCGGTTTATTTCCAGGACTTCATGTCCTCGGCGGCGGCGCGGATTGAACACTGGGATTACAAGCTCGAGGGGCACGATGCCTTTCGCGATGCGCGTCCGACAGCGGTGCATCAAGCACTCGTTAGGCTAGAGCAGGCGGGCAAGCTGGGCGCGGTCGTGACGCAAAATATCGACGGCTTGCACAGTCTCGCGGGCACGAGCGCGGAACGATTGATCGAGCTGCACGGCACAAACGCGCTCGTCGAGTGCCAGAGCTGCGGGCGGCGTGATGAGCCCGGCCCGCACTTCGAATTTTTCCGTCGCGAACGCACTCCCCCGCTCTGTGATTGCGGCGGATTTTTGAAGCCGGCGACGATCAGTTTCGGACAAAACCTGGATGCCCGCATGCTCGCGCGCGCGACTGATGCGGCGATGGCGGCCGACCTCGTGGTCGCGCTCGGTTCGACCTTGTCGGTTTATCCGGCGGCGTCGTTTCCGCTGTTGACCGCGCGCCGCGGAGTTCCCTACGTGATCGTGAACCGCGGCGAAACCGAACACGATGGCGAACCCGCGGTCACGCTGCGTTTAGAAGGAGAAGTGAACGAGATTTTCCCCGCTGCTGTCGAAGAAGCTTGTGCAGACTAGCTGCATCTTCTCGAGCGAAGCCAACGCTTGACCGCGAGCGCTCCCGCCTCAATCTAGCGCCTCAACTTAAACCAAAAGGAAACACTCATGGGACTCTTGGATTACCTCCGCGGCCAATTGATCGAGATCATCGAATGGACCGACGATTCGCGCGACACCATCTCCTTCCGCTACCCGGATAACGACGCCGAGATTAAACGCGGCGCACAGTTGATCGTGCGCGAATCGCAGGTCGCGCAGTTCGTTTATCTGGGCGAATTCGGCGACACTTTCGGTCCCGGGAAATACAGCCTAACGACTGATAACATTCCGATCCTGACTTCCCTGAAGTCGTGGAAGTACGGCTTCGAGTCGCCGTTTAAGGCGGACGTCTACTACGTCACCACGCGTCTCTTCACCGGCAACAAATGGGGCACCTCGAACCCGATCATGATGCGGGATCAGGATTTCGGAATCGTGCGGGTGCGAGCCTTCGGCACCTATGATTTTCACGTCACAGATCCGAAGAAGATGCTCAAGGAAGTGGCGGGCTCGGACCAGAATTTCCGCCTCGACGAATTCACCGAGACGATGCGCTCGCGGATCGTCAGCCTCTTTAGCGACGCACTCGCGACCGCGAAAATTCCCGTGCTCGATCTGGCTTCACGTTATCAGGATGTCGGCGAAGCGTTGCTCCCTCTGATCAATCCGATCATGTCGGCGAAGTACGGAATCGAGCTCCCGAGTTTCGTACTCGAAAATGTTTCCGTGCCGCCGGAAGTGGAACAGGCAATCGATAAACGCTCGAGCATGGCGGCAGTCGGGAATCTCAATGATTACGTCAAATTCCAGATGGCGCAGGGCATGGAAAAAGGCGGCAGCGCCGGTGGTGTTGCTACGGAAATGGCGGTCGGTCTGGCGATGGCGCAACAGATGATGAAGCAGGGCAACGTGCAGACGACGCCGGATGCGGTGGCGCCCGCGAATCCCGCGCCCGCCTCGTCAGGTCTGCCGGAATTGCTCACGCCCGCGCAGGCGGCGGAAGCGCTCGGCGTGAGTGAAGCGGATGTCATGCAGAGCCTCGAAGGCGGCGAGCTGAAGGGAAAAAAAATCGGCTCGAGTTATCGGGTCACGCGCACGGCCTTGAACGAATTTCTGCAGAGCTAACGATGGCGGAAGTCACGGCGCGCGAGCGTTTCGAATGTCCATCGTGCGGCGGCGCCGCGGAATGGTCGCCCGCGAAACAGGCGTTGGTTTGTCCGTTTTGCGGAACGGTTTCGCCGCGACAACCCGGAGCCGCCGGCAGCGGCGAAGTGCGCGAGCTCGATCTCGCGGAAGCCTTGCGCAATCTGCCCGAGAGCGCGCGCGGTTGGGAGACCGCGACCCGAACGGTCAAGTGCCAAAGCTGCCAGGCGATCTCGGTTTTTAAACCAGAACGAGTCGCGCAGAATTGCGATTTCTGCGGCTCACCGGCGCTCGTCCCGTATGAGCAAACGCAGGCGCCCATTCGACCGGCGAGCGTGCTCCCGTTCAAGCTGAGCGCGAGCGATGTGCGCGAAAAAGTGCACGGCTGGTATCGCAGCCGCTGGTTCGCGCCGAACAAGTTCAAGAGCCACGCCTTTACCGATACCCTGCACGGAATTTATCTGCCGTATTGGACCTTCGATGCGCAGGTCGCAGCGCAATGGCGCGCGGAAGCCGGCTTCTATTATTATACCACCGAGAGCTACACCGATTCGAATGGCCGCACGCAGACGCGCCAGGTGCAACAGACCCGTTGGGAGCCGGCCAGTGGCTCGTTAGACCATTTTTTCGATGACGAACTTGTGCCCGCTTCGCGCGGGGTGCCGGCGCCGCTTTTGCGCCAGATCGAACCATTCCCGACGCGCGAGCTGGCGGCGTATGATCCCGGTTACGTCTCCGGCTGGGTGGTCGAGCAATATCAAATCGATCTCGTGGCCGCGGCGACAAATTCCCGCGCAACCATGGATGAAAAACTGCGCGCACTTTGCGCGGCGCAAATTCCCGGCGACACCTACCGCGTCCTGGAAGTGAGCGCGGATTACAGCGGGCAAACCTTCAAGCACGTGCTCCTGCCGGTCTGGCTCCTGACTTATCAATACGGCGCGAGAACTTTCCGGATCGTGGCCAACGGTTTCACCGGCACAGTGGCCGGAAAATATCCGAAGAGCTGGATCAAGATCGCGCTCCTCGTGCTGGTGATTCTCGTCGTACTCCTGATCGTCCTCGCGATCTCGAACAACTAAATCTTCGCCTAACGAGTGCTGGCGCCGAGCAAGGGCGGACGCAGGAAGATGACTTTCTGCTCGCTCGTCTCGGCGCCGCGGCTGCGAAAAAATTCCCGTAGCTCTTCGTTCATAAACTCACCGTCGAACTCGCGGTTAAACTCGAGCCAAATGCGGCCGCGCGGTTTCAAGCGACACCTGAGATCAATGAGAAAAAAATCCCACTCACGCGGGCCCCAGAGGGCGTCGCTTTTGTGGCCGTTAAAACAAATCATGAACGCGGTGATGAGATCGAATCTCGCGCCGAGATCCGGCAATGGCTGGAACGCTTCGACTCGCCAGATGATGCGCTTCAAGCCGAGCAGCCGGGTCATCTCCGGATACATCGGCACTTCGTCGATATCGAGCGCGACCGGGTCGTGCCCGAACCATTTGCAGATGTAGAGAAAATAACCCGCGCCCGAGCCGATATCGAGAACCCGCCGGCGCCGTCCATAATCGAGATGGAGCGCGCCGACGCGGAGCAAGTTGGTGCGAACCCATTTTTTCAGGTCGAGATATTTCGGCCATTCCTGCCCGGGATTTTCGACCGCGTGGCGATCGTGAATCGCGCGGAAACCCTGGCGATCAATGCTCGAAATGATGCGATCGGCATCGACCCGAAAGACGAGCCGGCGTTTGAGAATCGCGCGCCCGGCATGCTTGCGCATGCTTTGCAGCAGCCGCGGGTCGCCGAGTTTTTTGAGCTTGTGGAAGAGGCGCATGCGGGCCGCGCAACCTTAGGCGGTTCCCGGAAAAACGCACGAGGCTCCGCGGCCGGGCGTGCGTCTTTTTACCAGCGCGTTTGCAGTTCGATCTCCGCGGCGCGCAACTCCAGACTGCGATCGCGCAGCGCATCTTCCATCGCGGCGTGCTGCATTTCGAGCTGCAGCTGCAGCCGCCGGGTCTCGAGAACGTTGTTGATTCGCAAGAGCACTTCGGTTTGATCGAACGGCTTCAGGATGAAATCGGTCGCACCCGCGCGCAGGGCGCGGCGTTTGGTTTTTTCATTCGCGTCCGCGGTCAGGATGATCACCGGCAGCGCGGCCACGCCCGGAGCCGCCCGGATCAATTCCAAAACTGCGAAGCCGTCGAGGAACGGCATCATCAAATCGAGCAGGACCAAATCGGGCGCGAAAGTCCGGCACGTTTCCAAGACCTGGCGCGGGTCGGCCAGCAGTTGCAGCCGCGTGTAGCCGTGCGTGTTCAGCACATCTTCCAGGAGCGCGAGGTTCAACGGCTCGTCGTCGACCACGAGAATTTTCATCTGCGGGTGGGCCGCAAAATCCGCCGGGGCCACGGCCAGTTCATCCTTCAGGGGATTCATTTTTTGTTCACGCGCAAAAACACTCGTTAGGCGGCGACCGGTTCTTCGGCCGGCTTCTCGACGCCGTTGGTCTCGTCGATCACGCGATAAAATTCTTCCATGTCGAGTGGCTTGGTCAGGTAATAGTTCGCGCCCGCATTCATCAGGCGTTCGACTTGCCGCGGGGTGGCATCGGCGCTGATCACCACGACCGGAGTCTTGCCGGTCGCCGGATCTTTGCGCAGCCGCGCGAGCACATCCCAACCCGGAATGTCCGGGAGGTGCAAATCGAGCAGGATGAGATCGGGACAATGTTGCCGCGCGAGATCGAGGCCGAGCTGGCCTTGCATCGCGGTGATTAAAGCAATCTGCGGCTGATCCGCGAGCATTTGCTCGATCAGGCTCAGGTTGGAAAGATTGTCTTCGATATAAAGAATCCGGCGTTGCGGCCGCTCCGCCGCGAAGGCAAGTTCGTTAGGAACTTTGGCGCTCGCGAGACGTGAGAGAGGTGACTCCGCGGTCGGGAGTTCTACCCAAAAAGTGCTGCCGACTCCGCCGTTGCCGTTGACGCCGATCGAGCCGCGCATCGCGTGCACCAGCCGCTGGCACAAGGCCAGCCCAAGCCCGGCGCCTTCGACGGCCGATTGTTCCGCGCCGAGGCGATCGAACGGGGTGAAGAGGCGCGATAATTTATCCGCGGGAATTCCCGCGCCGCTGTCGCTGACGGCGATGCGCACGGTGTTCTCACCGCAGCGGCCATCGGAAACCGTGACGCGCCCGCCGGCCGGCGTGTACTTGACCGCGTTGGTCAGCAAATTCAAAAGCACTTGCTTGAAGCGCTGACGATCCGCCTGCACATGGCAATCGCGTTCGAGCTCAGTCGCAACCACGAGTTCGATCGAACGCTCGGTCGCCATCGGTCGCATCAGATCGAGCGCTTCCTGCAGGACCTCGCCGATCGCGACCGGCTCGAGCGAGAGCTGCAAATTGCCCGCTTCGATCCGGCTGATATCGAGGACTTCGTTGATCAGGCTGAGGAGATGACGGCCGGCGTTGATGATGTAGCGCACGCGCGTCCGCTGCACCTCCGTCGGATTTTGGCGCTCGAGCAATTGCCCGAAACCGAGAATCGCATTCAGCGGCGTGCGCAGCTCGTGACTCATGCGCGAAAGAAATTCGTTCTTCGCGCAGTTCGCGCGGTCGGCGTCTTCCTTGGCGTCGCGGAGCTCTTTTTCAATCCGGGCACGCGCGGTGACATCGTGCGCCACGCAAAACATCAACTGTTCACTTTCCAGCCAAGAGATTGACCAAAGCACATCGACGACGGTTTCGTCTCGCCGCACATGACGGTTGACGAAGTCGGCCAGCTTGCCGGTTTGGAAAACTTTGGTGGTGGTCGCGTCGGTTAACGAGCGGTCATCCGGATGGACAAATTCAATCTGCCGCCGCCCGGCCAGTTCCTCCGCGGTGTAACCCCAGAGCGCTTCGCAGGCCGCATTCACCGACACGAAACGGCCTTCGGCATCGAGGGTGCAAATGACGTCCTGCGAATTGTCCATGATCAGCTGGTTGGCTTTGATCGCGCCTTCCAGCTGACGCTTGCTCTCGCGCAAACCATCCTCGCTCTGTTTCCGCTCAGAGATGTCCTCGACCATGATCAGGTAATGGTGCGCGGTCCCGGATTCATCGCGGATCGCACAGGCGGTCCTCGTTACCCAGAGAACGCTCCCATCCTTGCGCACGTAACGTTTTTCCAGCGACGTCTTTGCTTTGCCTTCGAGCATCGAGCGCGCGGAGGCCTCGCTCTTTTCCAAATCTTCCGGGTAAGTCAGGTCAAGCGGATTGCGCGCGACTAACTCG
The DNA here is from genome assembly GCA_051005695.1 of Chthoniobacterales bacterium. Taxonomy (GTDB): domain Bacteria; phylum Verrucomicrobiota; class Verrucomicrobiia; order Chthoniobacterales; family UBA10450; genus JACCTI01. The sequence goes on from JBPCJC010000048.1 coordinate 29,351, forward strand.
TGCTCCTCGTAGCCCAACATCTCGCAGAGAGTCTTGTTCACTTGCTGGAAACGCACATTCAATCCCATCATCGCCATCCCGATCGGTGCCTGCTCGAAGACCAGACGGCCGCTGCGTTCGCTGTCTTCCAGGGCGGCGGTGCGATTGGCGATGAAGCGCATTTCGTTCACGCTCCGCAGGCAGGAAATCATCAGGAAGAGATTTTCGAAAACGACCCAGCCGGCGTGTTCGAATGAGCGCCACGGACTCGCGCTGAGCACACCGTAGACGGAATACGGCCAGTAAATTCCGCGAATGAAATGATCCAGGGCCACGACCAGCGTCGCCGGGATAAAAACTTTCCAGTCACGATAAAACGAAAGAATGACCAGCGAGCCGAAGACGTGAAAGTGCGTCTCGATTCGCCCACCGGATAATCCGATGAGCAACCCTGACATCAGCATTTGCGCGACCGCAAACACATGGCGGGTGACCGCCGCGCCCGGCCAGACCCTGGCCATCCAAGCCGGGAAAATACTGATCGCGCCCCCGAGAAAAACCGCTGCCCAGACATGGAGGTGAATCTGGCTCGCAGTTCCCTCCCAGGTTCGCGGCGAAAACAAAAGCGCGATCACCACCGCCGCGATCCATTGGCCAATCATCAACTTGGCGAAAAGCCCATCGGTCTCGCGGAAAATGGCGTCGCGGTGCGCGCGGAAAAGTTCGTCCGCGCGCTTGCCAGACGTGCTGGCCGCCGCCCATTGCTCACCTATTTCAAACATGTTTTTGCGGTGCAGCCTGCAGATGTCCGGCGCGTGAACACCCAGAGACGAGGGTTCGAGCACGCTCGCTGCGCTGATGATTGACTAACGAGACGATGGCGGATTTACCCGTGCGCAACGGCGTGTCATCCCAATCCGCGCGACCGTTTGTCGCCTGCGTGCGCGAGCAATGCGGATGGGTAAACACCAGCAGCGTCGGTTTCGCTGACGAAAGCTTGATCGCGGACTGCGCGGGCCAGTTTGTCGGCAACGTCGCCACGGTGCCGGGCGTGCCTTCGTAGTTGAGCAGGGTGCGCAATCCGACCGCCACCGCCGTCATCCAGACGAGGCCGAACATTACGGTCAGGTAAATCTTCTTCCGTCTAAGAATCATTCTACAGGCACACGCACCCCGGGGATTTTTTAAGCACGCGGCATTCCCATTTGTGGAAAAACTCCGGCGCCAGATCAGGCGTGGGGATTTTCCTGCGAGAGCGCGGCAACCAATGCGACGGAAAGGCGCGCGCGATGTCTCGTTAGGCGTGACCTCGCGCGGACGCGCCAACCGTTGATTGCACTTGTTCCAGCGGGCCGCACCGGATACGAAAGATGCCCCCTGGGATGCTCTTCAACTCCCTCACTTTCGTCGTCTTCTTCGCGATCGTGCTCGCCCTTTACTGGACGATGCGCTCGTGGGAATGGCGGAAAAATCTCCTCCTGATCGCGAGTTATCTTTTCTACGCGGCCTGGAATCCGCCCTTCGCTCTGCTCCTCTTGGCCACCACCGCGCTCGATTTTTTCCTCGGAAAAAAAATGGGCCGCGAGGAGCAACCGCAGGCGCGCAAAATCTGGCTGGTGATCAGCGTGGCGGTCAACCTGAGCATGCTCGGGTTTTTCAAATACGGAAACTTCCTCCTGGAAAATTTCCAATGGGCGCTGGCCCGCGGCGGGATCGCCTATCAGCCACCGCATCTTGATATCTTTTTGCCGATCGGGATTTCTTTCTACACTTTTCATTCCCTCTCCTACACGCTCGATATTTATCGCGGAGTCATGAAGCCGACGCGTTCCCTGCGCGACTTCGCGCTCGCGGTTTCGTTCTTCCCGCAGTTGGTCGCGGGACCGATCGTGCGCGCGGGAGATTTTCTTCCGCAGCTCGACGCGCCACCGAAGCCGCAGCAAGGCCGTTTCTTCTGGGGTTTGTTGCTGATGACGCTCGGCCTTTTCGAAAAGGTCGTCCTTGCAGATACCTTGCTCGCCGGTTCCGCGGACACGGTTTTCAGTTACGGCGGGCCGCTGGCCGCACTCGATTCCTGGATGGGCGTGATCGCTTTTGCCGGGCAGATTTTCTTCGACTTCGCGGGCTACTCGATCTGTGCGATCGGCGCCGCCTTGTGCCTCGGTTTCCATCTCAAGGACAACTTTCGTTTTCCCTACGCCGCCATCGGTTTCTCGGATTTCTGGCGGCGCTGGCACATCTCGCTCTCCACTTTTCTGCGCGATTATCTCTACATCCCGTTAGGCGGAAACCGCCTCGGCGCGGCGCGCGCGATGATCAATCTCGTGATCGTGATGTTCATCGGCGGGCTCTGGCACGGCGCGGCCTGGACCTTTGTCGCCTGGGGTTTGTTGCACGGTTCCTATCTCGCGCTCGAGCGTCTCGGGAAAGCGTGGCTCAAGGAGACGGCCTGGATGGAACATTTCCTGATCAAGCTCTCGTTAGGCCTGCTCACCTATGCGCTTGTTTGCATCGCCTGGGTCTTTTTCCGGGCTCCGGATTTCACTGTCGCCCTTCGCCTGCTCCGCGGAATGTTTGGCGCTTACCCGCATGGCGATGCGCTCCTCGCTACGCGCGCGATTTTACAGATCATCCTCGTCACGGTGGCGATGTTCGCGATTCACTGGTCGCTCCGCGACACCACCATCGAGGCCGCGGTCGTGCGGCTCCCGCGCTGGATGGTGACCGGGATTTGGGCCTTCATGGCCAGCGCCGTTTTGCTCACCCAAGGCAGCAGCAATGCATTCATCTACTTCCAATTTTGAGCGCGTAATTCCCGCGCTCCCATGGCGTGGAGTGACCCTCGCCGTGCTTCTGATTGTCTCGGTCGCGGCGACCGCGTGGGAGCTTCACTGTCGTGCGCTCGGCTATCGGCCCACGCTTAACGATACCGATGATCTCTGGGCGCAAAGTCGCCGACGCGTGCAACCGGCATCGTTCGTTATCATCGGCGATTCGCGGGCGTTGTTCGATCTCGATCTCGACGAAATCGAACGAGGTCTCGGCTCGCGACCGGTGCAACTAGGTATCGTCGGAAGCTCCCCGTACCCCGTGCTGGTCGACCTCGCAGACGACGAGCATTTTTACGGCACGGTGATCGCGAGCGTGGTGCCGAAAATGTTTTTCGCGGTCGGCGGGCCGCACATTGAAAACTCGAACCGCGCGCTCAAGCGTTACCACCGCCAAACTCTCGCGCAACGCGCCAGCCAGAATCTCGGGATGCTTCTGGAGGAACACATCGCGTTTCTTAAACAGGAAGATCTCACCCTCAACCAATTGTTAATGATGGTGCCGATACCGAATCGACCTGCCGCTATGGTCCCGCCATCGCTCCCGCCCTATTTTCAGTCAACCGATCGCGACCGCCGCGCGCGCATGATCGAAAGCTGTGCGCAGCCAGGCGAGCTCCAAACTCGGATCCAACAAACCTGGCTTCGATTATTCTCGCTCCCGCCGCCGCCGAGTTACATTCCGCCGGACGTGTTCAAGCAACGCATGCAAAGCGGCACGGAAGCGCGGTTTAACGAAACCAAAATCGCGGTCGATAAAATTCGCGCGCGCGGTGGCTCGGTCGTCTTCATTCGCTTCCCGCACAGCGGCCAACTCAAGGCCCTGGAAGATCGCATGTATCCGCGCGCGCAATTTTGGGATCGGTTGCTCAGGGAAACTAGCGCCCCGGGAATTTGCTACGCGGATTATCCCGAACTCGCCAGCTTCACCTGCCCGGAATGGTCGCATCTTTCGGCCGGCGATTCCGTCGAGTTCACCCGGCGTCTCGTGCCTCGTTTGCGCGCCGCCTTACCGACTCCGCACCTCGCCCGGAAATAACGCGCGCGCATGCCACCGATTCACCTCGGCCCGATCGATCTCGCGATTCTCGGCACTTATTTCGGATTCGTTCTCGGAATTGGTTTCGTCCTCAAGCGCTACATGCGCACCAGCTCGGATTTTTTTCTCTCCGGGCGATTGATCCCGGCGTGGGTTGCCGGGCTGGCCTTTCTTTCGGCGAATCTCGGCGCGCAGGAAGTCATCGGGATGGCCGCCTCCGGCGCGAAGTACGGGCTCATGACCAGCCACTTTTATTGGATCGGCGCGATCCCGGCGATGGTCTTCGTAGCCGTCTTCATGATGCCATTTTATTACGGGTCGAAGGCACGTTCGGTCCCGGAATATCTCAAGCTGCGCTTCGACGAAAAAACGCGCGCGCTCAACGCCGTCACTTTCGCGGCCATGACGATCTTTTCCTCCGGCATCTCGATGTATGCTATGGCGCTGCTCCTGAATCTGCTCCTCGGGTGGGATTTTCACGTCAGCATCTGGCTCTCCGCCATCATCGTGCTGCTC
>JBPCJC010000049.1:0-14454 GCA_051005695.1 Chthoniobacterales bacterium
TCCAGCGCGCGACCAGGCGATCGAAGTGTTCGTGATAACGATCGCGCTGGCTGAGTTGAATCTGGCCGTCGCGCGTGAGGGTGACGCGGTTTTCCGGATCGGGCAGATCCTCCGCGGTGAGCCACCAGTCGACGGAATGTTTGGTCATGACATCGAGCGCCACGCCGGGCGTGAAAAAAGGCGCGTCGCCCGCGATGATGCCTCGGTCGGTTTTTCCCAGGAGCTGGATGTGTCCCATAGAAAACGGAAACTCCTCATCGCCCCAGTAAAAATCATTCATCGCCAAAGTTTTTTGGAAAACGGTGGGATTTTTCTTCGTCGTCATGCCGAGTATCGCGCTGTTCAGGTGCCGCATGTAATTGCGGCCGACCTGATCGGAGGAATTCGCCAGACCGTGCGGATGTTTATCCGACGCGCTACCGAGGAGGAGCGCGGCGGAATTAATCGCGCCGGCCGCGAGGACCACGATGTCGCCGCGAAAGTGATGGGTCTCGCCGTCGATCTCGGTCTCGATTGTCGAGACTTCGCGCGCCGAACCATTTGTTAGGATTTTCTTCACCCGCGCGTGTGTGCGCAACGTGACGTGGCTTTCCTGCATCGCGGGCCGAACACCATTGAGGTCGGCGTCGGCTTTGGCATCGATCAGGCACGGAAAGCCGTCGCAAGTGTTGCAGCGAATGCATTGGCTGTGGAGCGGGTCGGCTTCGTTGCGCTTCAAGGCCAGCGGCAAGTGAAAGGGATTGCGTCCTTTCTTTTGCAATCGATCGGCCAGCTCGAGAATGCGCGGCTCATGGGCGAACGGCGGGAACGGATAATCCGCGCTCATCGGTGGCTCGGTTTCATCGACGCCGCGCTGGCCATGGACATCGTAGAGCGCTTCGGCCTGGGTGTAGTAGGGCTCGAAGTCCCGATACTTCACTGGCCACTCCGGCGAAATACCGCCTTTGTGCTGCACGGTTTCGAAATCGCGCTCGCGCAGACGAAACATCGCGGCGCCATAAACTTTCGTGTTCCCGCCGACGAAATAGCCGGTGTGGGCCATGAACGGTTTGCCGTCGCGATCACGCCACTCCTCCTTGGTGTGGTAGCGCATTTTCTCGAACACTTCCTTCGATTGCCAGTTCTCCTTTTCGCGTGGCAGAAAGCCTCCGCGCTCGAGAATCAGAATTCGCTTTCCACTCGGCGCGAGCCGGCGCGCGAGGGTTCCGCCACCGGCCCCAGTGCCGATGATAATTACGTCGTAAGAATCACTCGCGTTCATGAGCCAACACTCCGCGCGGGCAGCGTTTTTTCTTCGTTAGGCTAGCTTGCGCGTGAGCCCGCGCCTAACGAGTTCAACCGTCACGCCAAAAATAATGTGCGAAACAAATTCATTCCCTTGTTCCCGGAATGTCATCATCGCCGGCGAAGCGGAAAACCCGGCCAGGGGCAAAAGGATTTCGTGCACGCCTAACCAGAACAAAACGCCGAAGAGCGAACCGCAGCCCGCGCGCAGAATCGGAAAACGTTCCGAGACGACCACATAAACGGCCGCTGCGGCCGCGCCGAAACCAAAATGCACAAAAGGCTCGGTCAGTTTCCGGGCCGACTCCGCCATCGGTTCGCCAGTCGCGAGCACCGAGCTGTAGTCGATCATCTTCCCCAAAGGCGACAGTTCTCCGGGCAAGCGCGGCGGCGAAATCAATTCGCAAATCGTTTTGACACCGCTGGCGGCGAGGCCGGCGAACAGCCCAAAGACAATGGCTTTGCCAAGACTAAGCGGATGGCGCGATGAGGAGGGTGGCTGCAGGGAAGAGGACGCAAGCATATTGATTTTGGTTAATGGTTAGTTAGTCGCTCTGCTCGTTAGGCGGAAAAGCAGGTCGCGCATAAACGCTGAAAGTGGTCGCGCGACTCTTGCCGGTGTTGGTAAATCGGTGCGGAGTTTTCGCGGGAACGAGCACGGCGTCGCCATCTTCCAGCAACGCCTTTTCATCCCCGATCTCGGCTCTCAACTCGCCGGCGAGAAGAACGAGCGTCTGATCGCTATCCTTATGGACGCTCGGTTTTTCGCTGCTGGATTCGCCCGCCTCGAGCGTGAGCAAACCGGTCTGGCTGCGCTCCGTTGTATCGAGAATGCGAAAGCCGCTGCCGGCTGCAAAAATATGAGTCACGTTCATGAGAAAATTGATTTGGCTGCTTCTCACTGCGAGTAACAGCCGCGCGGTTTATTCCGCGGAATGCACTTCTGCGCGGCGTCAGCAGTATCGACGTCCGAGTTCGGACGCGCGTTACTCCTCGCCGAGAAGGCGCTTTTTTACCGCGGTTTCCACGGGGATATCACGGAATTTTTCCGCCATCACGGCATCGAATTCCTGCTCCGCCTGGAACCATTCTGCCAGCGCCGGATCATTCGATAACCCTGCGAGCGCTTCGCGAAAAATTGGATCACTCTCGTCGCACGTCCCGCCGCGGTAGGACTGCAGGACGACCTTGACCGCGTTCTTATCCACTCGCTCCGCCTTTCGCCGCGTGTTCCGGCGGCTCCAAGGCAGATGATTTCTGCGTGCGTCGTATTTCCAATCGCTGACGCAGTTCGATTTTTGCGTCCGCGAGGCGCGCCAAGACGGTTTCGGCGGGAAGCCCGAGGACGCTCGCGATTTCCAAATAACTCAAGCGCTCAAAGTAGAACAAACTCAAGACCAGCCGGCGCTCGAGGGGCATACCGTGCAGTGTTTCCAGGACGACGTCCGGATGCAACGTGGCCACGTCGGCCACGCCAATCGATGGGTGCGTTTCTGAAGATTTCGCGACGGGCGCTTCGTCGCTTCCATGCCACTCGCGCCGGAGCGCAGCGAGCAGCCATTGTTTATCAATCGCACCATCGGCGCCGTTTGCTTTCGCTTCACGAGCTTGCCCGAAGACCGATTCGGTCAGGCGATTCGCGCTCTCGTGCGCGAGGCTCAAACAAAACGCAAAGCGGTAAGCAGTCGCAAAATTTTCTTCAACAAAATCGCCAAAGCTGCTGCTTCCGCGCGGCGCGTTCCCGAATAATTTTATAGCTTCCATTCGATCCTGGCTCCAAGAGGAGAACAGCATTGGGACCGGAGCCCCGCCGACTTGGCGAGGGCAGAAGAAATGTCGTCCTGAACGTGCGCAAGCTAAGGCTGCCGCGCTTGAAAGCAAGGTGAGGCGTATCGATTTGGACCGGAATAAAACAAATTTCGCCCCCTCTCAATTTCGCCAGTTTAAGACTTATGAAAGATCAACCGGAAGTCGTAGTTATAACCGGTGCTTCGGCCGGCGTCGGGCGCGCGACCGTGCGCGAGTTTGCGAAACGCGGCGCGCACATCGGCTTGGTCGCGCGCGGCCGCGATGGGCTGGAAGCCGCGCGGCGCGAAGTCGAACTAGCTGGCGGACGCGCGCTCGTGCTTCCGCTCGATGTCGCCGATGCCGCGGCGGTGGAAGCGGCGGCGGAACAAGTCGAGCGCGAGTTCGGCGCGATCGATATCTGGGTGAACAACGCCATGGTCAGCGTCTTTTCGCCGATCAAAGAAATGACTGCGGACGAATTCCGGCGCGTGACTGAAGTGACCTATCTCGGGGTGGTGCATGGAACGCTCGCCGCCTTGAAGCGCATGCTGCCGCGCGACCGCGGCACGATCGTGCAGGTCGGCTCCGCGCTTTCGTATCGCAGCATTCCATTGCAAGCGGCCTACTGCGCGGCCAAGCACGCCGAGCGCGGCTTCACGGATTCGCTGCGCTGCGAATTAATCCACGACGGCAGCAACGTCCACGTGACCATGGTGCAAATGCCGGCCCTGAATACTCCGCAATTCGGCTGGACGAAAAGCCGCCTGCCGCGCAAGGCGCAACCCGTGCCGCCGATCTTTCAACCCGAAGTCGCGGCGGAAGCGATCTACTTCGCGGCTCACGTCAGACGACGCGAACTTCTCGTCGGAATGCCGACGGTGGAGGCGATCGTGGGCAATAAAATTGCGCCCGGTCTGCTCGATCACTACCTGGGCAAAACCGGATACGACGGGCAGCAAACCGACGAACTGGAGAATCCCGATCGGCCTAACAACTTGTTCGAGCCAGTGCCGGGCGACCACGGCGCGCATGGCCGTTTCGATGACCGCTCTTCCCGCCAGTGCGCGCAATTTTGGGCGACGAAAAATCGCGGACTGCTCGCGCTTGCTGCGACTGCTCTCGGGCTCGGCTGCCTTTTGTTAGCGAAAGGAAACGAGAAGTGTTGAAATAAATTTTGTTCGGCGCGCTCTGAGCAATAAGGCATCGCGCATTCGCTACACATATTTATGAATAAGACTTTCCTTGGCCTTTCCGCCGCAACTTTGCTTGCAGCGTCAACGCTCTTCGCCGCGACTGATCCGGATGTCTCTCCGTTAACTTCCGAAATCAAAGCCAAGCTTCGTTCGGATGTGATCACTATTGTGGCGGAAGGTTTTCTCACGCCGGAAGGTGTAGCCAGAGTAAAATCGGAAGGCCCAGCCTACATCGCCAAGTCGCGCAAGGAGCCCGGCTGCATCCAATATCAATTGCAATTTGAAGCGAAGGACCCAGGACATATTTTCTGGTACGAACAATATGCCAATGCCGCGGCCTTCGATACGCACGTCACCTCGACTTACTCCAAAGCGTGGGTCGCTATGTTGGAGCCCCTTTCCACTAAACCGATCGTCCTTCATTTCTTGAACAAGATCGAACACGTGGAAGAAAAGTGACGAGTCACGAATGACGAGATGACACCGAAAGAACTCAGCAAAGAACTGCGCACCGGCTCGGGAGATTTTCTGGAAGAACGCCGCGGCGTGATCGCGCTTTCGCTGACCGCGATCGGCTGCATGGGTTTGATCGCGCTTTATCAAACCGGAATCATTCGGCGGCTGCCGGACTTGCCCTTGCCGTTAATGGACGCCGATAAAGTGGACGCATCCGATGAAGCGTACTCGCACCTGCAAATGGGTGACGCGATCATCGGCCTTGGCAGTTACGCGGTCACGATGGGACTGGCCGCGATGGGTCCGAAAGATCGCGCGCAGAAACAGCCATGGATTCCGCTCGCCCTCGCCGCAAAAGCGACCGCGGACGCGGCGCAGGCGGCGAAGCTTAGCTATGATCAATGGGCCAAGCACAAAGCCTTTTGCATCTGGTGTCTGATCGCTGCCGCGGCCACTTTCGCCACCGTGCCTCTCGTTATGGGTGAGGCGGCAGAGGCCGTGCGTCACGTGAGTAAGAGACTGCGTTAGAATCTCGGATCGTTCGGCGTCGCTACTCCGTTAGGCGAGGAACCGAAACCTGCGCGATAACGGGAATAGCCTCGCCTTCTTTGCACTCCCACGACCATGAGCCCCGACAAAGCAAAATGATCCGGTTAGTGGAAAGCGGAAACGTTCTGCGCGCGGTGAGCGACAAATCCGATGCCTGATTTTTTTTGCCGGTTGTCTGATCGCACCACGCCGCTGCCCCATTTTTGGGAACACACCATCGGCAGCGGACACGCGACTCTGGCGCTGCGGGCGGATTGGCGGCGGCAATTGCAACGTTGTCATGACGAGCTGGGCATCTGCCACGTGCGTTTTCACGGGCTCTTGTCGGACGATGTTGGCACTTTCACGATGCAACAAGATAAGCCGCTCTATTCGTTTTTTAACGCCGATCAGATTTTCGATTTTCTCCTCTCCATCGGGGTGAAGCCGTTCGTCGAATTGGGTTTCATGCCGGAAGCCCTGGCTTCGGGATACAAGACGGTCTTTCATTATCGCGGGAACGTCACCCCGCCAAAGGACTACAAAAAATGGGCGGCGCTCATTCGTACACTCGTTAGGCACTGGGTTGATCGTTACGGCATCGGCGAAGTGCGCGAGTGGTTCTTCGAAGTCTGGAACGAACCGAACTTGAAAGCGTTTTGGACCAAGGGGCAGGACGAGTATTTCAAACTTTATCGCGTCACAGTCGAAGCGATCAAGAGCGTGGATGCGTCGTTGCGGGTCGGCGGCCCAGCGACGGCGAAGAATGAATGGATCGAAGAGTTTGTCGCTTTCTGCGCGAAGAAGAAATTGCCCGCCGATTTCATCAGCACTCATCATTATCCGACCGACGCGCTCGGCCACGAAACCGACGACACCCTGACCCAACTGGCCAACAGCCGGCGCAGCATTTTGCGTGAGCAGGCGCAGGACACCTTCCGGCGCGCGCAGGGGAAACCGGTTTACTACACGGAGTGGAACGCCTCCTCGAACCCGCGCGATCCGCTCCATGACCAGCCCTATGCGGCCGCGTTCCTGGTCAAAACCGTCCTGGAGATGAACGGGCTGGTCGAAGGTTACAGTTTCTGGACGTTCACCGATATTTTCGAGGAAAACTATTTTCCCTCCGTCCCTTTTCACGGCGGCTTCGGTCTGCTGAATTTGCACGGGATTCCCAAGCCGGCTTATCGCGCCTTCGAGTTACTCCACCGGCTCGGCACGACGCAACTGCTGGTGGACGGAATTCACCCGACCGTCGATGCCTGGGTCGTCCCGCAGCGGAAAAAATTGACCGTCATGCTGACGAATCACGCGCTCCCGCGGCACGCGATCGCGACCGAGCAGGTGTGGGTGCGACTGGCGGACGCCGAGAAGCCGCGCGCCGTTTCTGTCGAGCAAATCGATGAGACCCACGCCAATCCGCGCCGCGTTTGGCACGCGATGAAGGAGCCGAATTACTTAAGCCCAGCGCAGGTAGAGAAGTTGCAGAAAGTATCGCGCACCATGCCGGAGCCGCAGCCGTGGAAATACAAAGAGGGCGTCCTTGAAATGGAAATCAAACTGCCGCCGCAGAGCGTCGCGGCGATCACGGTGGAGTTCGCGTGAAGAAACCTCATCACGTGAAAACGCGAATCGAACAAGACTCGTTAGGTATAACCAAGCTGGCCCAGATCCAAAAGAGCACCTTTGGTTACTTCCTGGAAGAAACCAATCCCGCCAACGGAATGGTGCCGGATAGCACGCGGAAGAATTCTCCCGCCAGCATCGCGGCCATTGCTTTTGCCCTGACCGCCTATCCCATCGGCGTCGAACGCGGCTACTTGACTCGCGCCGAAGCGATCCAGCGCATCCTGACCACGCTGCGCTTCTTTCAAGCGAGCGAGCAATCGACCTCGCCCAACGCCACTGGTTACCAGGGGTTCTACTACCACTTTCTCGACATGAAGAGCGGGAGTCGCGCGATGGGCTCCGAGCTCTCGACGATTGATTCCGCTTTTCTCTTCGCCGGAATGTTGGCGGTCGCGATGTATTTCGATCGGGCGACTGCGCCCGAGCGCGAGATCCGCGCGCTTGCCGCCGCGCTTTACGCGCGGGCTAATTGGCAATGGGCGCAGAACGGGAAACTCAAGGTCTCCCATGGCTGGAAGCCGGAAGAAGGGTTCCTGGAAAACGTTTGGGAAGGTTACAGCGAAGCTCTGATTCTCTATCTTCTCGGCTTGGCCGCACCGACCTTTCCCTTACCTGCCGAAACCTATGAGGCTTGGACCAGGAGCTACGAATGGAAAACACTGTGCGGCCTCGAGTTTCTCTACGCCGGGCCATTGTTCATCCATCAACTTTCCCATGTCTGGATCGATTTTCGCGGTATTCAGGATGAGTTCATGCGCGCCAACGGAATCACTTATTTTGAGAACAGCAGGCGCGCGACTTACATCCAGCAAGAGTACGCGGTGCGTAATCCGAACAAGTTTGCCGGTTACGGCCAATACTGCTGGGGCGTGACCGCGAGCGATGGGCCCGGGCCGGCGACGCGCAAAATCAGGGGCGTCACCCGAAAGTTTTTTGACTATACCGCGCGGGGCATTCCCGATGGGCCCGACGACGGCACCCTGGCGCCCTGGGCGCTGCTCGCGTCGCTTCCTTTCGCTCCGGAAATCGTCCTGCCCTCGATCAAACATTTCGATGACGCCTATCCGGAGATGACAAGCAAGTATGGCTTTAAGTGCAGCTACAATCCGACCTTCTCCGGCAGTTCCAAGAATGGAAAATCGGGTTGGATTTCGCAAGGCTACTACGGGCTCGATCAAGGTCCTATCGTGATGATGATCGAAAATTATCGTTCGGGATTTCTCTGGCGACTGATGCGCGATTGCCCCGCGCTCAAACGCGGCTTGCGGCGCGCCGGCTTCGGCGGCGGTTGGCTCAAGGCGAAATGAAACGGCTCCCAGCGTTCTAACGAATATATCCTCTGACGCAATGGCGGCGGCACACCTTGGACGCGACCCTGAGAAACAAAATGCGATGAACAACTCCAATCGAATCCCCAATGTCCTGCTTCTCCTCCGGCTCAGCATCTTCCTCGTGATGGCGATCTGGACGATCGACAAGTTCGTCCGCCCGGAGCATGCGATTTCAGTCTTCGAGCACTTCTATTTCGTCAAAGGTGTCGGCGCCGCGGTCGTCTATGCGCTCGCTGCCGGAGAGCTGCTCTTGCTCCTCGCCTTTGTCGTTGGTTTCGCGCGACGCGTGACCTATGCGCTGGTCCTTCTGCTGCACGGGTGATCGACCTTCCTCTCCTATGCGCAATACCTGCATCCGTTTGAGAAAAGCAACATCCTCTTCTTCGCCGCCTGGCCCATGCTCGCAGCTTGTTTCGCGCTCTATTATCTGCGAGATCTGGATACACGCTGGACCATCAGCCCGGCAGAATCGATATGAGTCGCGCACGCTCCAGCGGACATGTGGATGGTGTTAAAGTATGAGCTGGATCAAGACGATCAGTTACGATGAATCTTCCGGTCGCTTGCGGGCGCTTTACGACCGGGTAAAAGCGCCTGACGAGTCCGTTGATCGGATCCTGCAGTCGCACAGTCTCCGTCCGCATACGCTCGAAGGACACATGGTACTCTACAAAAATGTGCTCCATCACTCCGGCAACCGACTCCCGAAATGGATTCTGGAAACGATCGGCGTTTACGTCAGCCTCCTGAATGGTTGCAGTTATTGCGTGGAGCATCATTTCGTTGGCTTGCAGAAATTGCTCGGAAACGCGCAGCGGGCGGGCGAACTGCGCCGCATTCTGGAACGCAACGCGCTGAACGAAATGGCGGACTTCGATGCGCGCCTCGAAGCGATTCTAATTTACGCCCGGCGGTTGACGGAAGCTCCGGCGGCGATTGATGAATCCGAGATCAACCGATTACGCGCGGCTGGTTTGGATGATGGCGAAATTCTCGAGATCAACCAGGTGGCGAGCTATTTCGCGTATGCGAATCGCACCGTCCTCGGACTGGGCGTGACGACGCAAGGAGATGTGCTCGGGCTTTCGCCTAACGACTCGGAAGATCCGGAAAATTGGCGGCACGGTTGAACCGGTGCTTATTTTCCGCCCTTGATTTGCTTGCGCTGTTCTGGGGTGAGCCATTCCCACGCCTTGCCAGCATTCTCTCGCGCGAAGGCGTTTACCTTGGTCGCTTGTTCGGGGCTGAGTTGGAGACGCGAAAACGGTGTGCCCTCGATCTGCTTCTTTTGATCGCTTGCCGGCGCCGCGCGATAACTTCGATCGAGCGGCGGTCCATTCGAAACTCCCGCGAGCGCGCCCTGCGATCCGGCCTCGAGATGGATGCTATCGGCGACACCGGCCTGCCTCGCCTGGCGCGCGAGATCTTCGAGCGCGATCCGCTCCGGCGCATATTCCACCAGCGTCACTTCCCGCCCTTTGAAGAAACCAGCCTCGGTGCGTACGACGCCTTCGATCTGGCCCAGCTTCATTTCGCCCGTCCAGAAACAACTCTGCGCAAACGCCACGCGCTTGGTCGCGGGCTTATTCTTCGCATCTTCCTGCGCGGCCAGACTTGCGGCCTGAACAAAAATAGCGGTCATAAGAAAAAATATTGTTTTCATGAGTGATGAATCTGCGGCAATCGTCCGGGATGGACAATGTTTCGAGAGGTGACGCGCGATGTTTATTCCACGAAACGAATTAGCTGATCTCAACCCGGGAGGCCAGGGGTGAATCGTGTCGCGTTGATTCTTGGCGTTGGTCCCGGCCTGGGCGCGGCGCTGGGGCGACGGCTGGCGCGCGGAGGTTTTCGCGTGGCCCTGGTCGCGCGCAGTGCTGAATTTATCGACCAACTGGCGCGTGAACTTTCCTCGTTAGGCCAACCGTCGATTGCGATCGCGGCCGACGCCAGCCAACCGGCGGAAATCGCCGCGGCGGTGGCGCGGGTGCGCGCGGAGCTGGGGCCAATCGAAGTGCTGGTGCACAACGCGAGTGCGTCTTCGGGAAATGGTTTGCTCGAGACGAGCGCGGAACAATTTGAAGAAACCTGGCGCATCGCCGCGCTCGGCGCTTTTGTGGCGGCGCGCGAAACTGCGCCCGACATGATCGCCGCCGGTGAAGGCGCGATGATTTTCACCGGCGCCACTTCCAGTGTGCGCGGCGGCGGATGGCTGGCTTTTAGCAGCGCCAAATTTGCCCTGCGCGGTCTGGCGCAATCGCTCGCTCGTGAACTTTGGCCGCAGGGCATCCACGTCGCTCACGTGATTGTGGATGGACTGATCGGTGCGCGAGGCTGCGGAGAAAAAGATTCCGCGGAGCCGATGTTGAATCCGGATCAAATGGCGGAAGCATACTTCCATCTCGTGGAGCAGGACCGTGCGGCGTGGACGCTCGAATTGGATTTGCGTCCGCACCGCGAAAAGTTTTTCGAGTAACAACGCCTGCCATGCCTGATCCAATTTCCGTCGCGATCATCCAACACAGTCCGGTGTTTCTGGATTTGGAAGCAAGCATGGCGAAGGCGATCGCGCTCACGGAGGAAGCAGCGCGAAAGGGTGCGCAGGTCGTCGCGTTTGGCGAAACGTGGCTGCCCGGTTATCCGGCATGGCTGGATTATTGTCCCGAGGTCGCGCTCTGGGATCATGCGCCGAGCAAAGAAGTTTTCGCGCGGCTGCGGCTGAACAGCGTCGTTATTCCGGGAAAGGAAACGCAGCGGCTCGAACAGCTCGCACGCGACTGGAAGCTGACGCTCGTCATCGGCGTGAATGAGCGCGTCGAAGCCGGGCCCGGTAACGGCACACTCTATAATAGTCTTCTCACTTTCACGGCCGAGCGTGGCCTAACGAGTCATCACCGCAAGCTCGTGCCCACTTACACCGAGCGCATGATCTGGGGACAAGGCGACGGCCGCGGACTCGAGGCAGTGGACACGCCGCAAGGCCGCATCGGCGGTTTGATTTGCTGGGAACATTGGATGCCGCTCGCGCGCCAAGCCTTGCACAATTCCGGCGAACACCTTCACGTCGCCGTCTGGCCGACGGTGCACGAAATGCATCAGCTCGCGAGCCGGCACTACGCATTCGAGGCGCGCTGTTTCGTTCTCGCGGCCGGATTGATCATGCGCGTGCAAGATTTGCCTAACGAGTTGTCCGTCGCGCCAGAACTCGCGGCTACGCCCGACGCTTTCGTCCTTCGCGGCGGGAGCGCAATCATCGGTCCCGATGGAAAATACATTGTTGAGCCTGTCTTCGACGAGGAAGCGATCATCACCGCCGAGTTCGATTTGAATGCGGTCGATCGCGAGAAGATGACGCTCGACGTTTCCGGGCATTACAGCAGACCGGACATCTTCGATTTCCGAGTCGGCCATGGGAAGGTCGATTCTCGTCACCCATGAAAGTGCTGACGTGTCTGCTCGGTGCATTGGCGTTATTCGTGGCCGTTAGGCCAGTGACCGCCGAAAGCGCCGACGAAAAATACACGAATCGTCTCATTCACGAAAAGTCACCCTATCTTCTCCAGCACGCGCATAATCCGGTCGATTGGTATCCGTGGGGCGAAGAGGCGTTCGCAAAAGCGAAGAAGGAGAACAAGCCGATCTTCTTATCGGTCGGTTACTCGACTTGTCACTGGTGCCACGTGATGGAGCACGAGTCGTTTGAGAATCCGGCGATCGCGAAGGTGATGAACGACAACTTCGTCAGCATCAAAGTCGATCGGGAAGAGCGGCCGGACATTGATCAGGTTTACATGACATTTGTGCAGGCGACGACCGGAGGCGGCGGCTGGCCGATGACGGTGTTTCTCACGCCCGACTTAAAACCGTTTTTCGGCGGCACCTATTTCCCACCACAGGACAAATATGGCCAACCCGGCCTGACGAAAGTGCTAAACAAAATCGCCGAGGCTTGGAAATCGGACCGCGAACACATCGTGGCCAGCTCGGATAAAATCGTGCGCGAACTGCAAAAAGCGACCGAAGCATCGAGTGGTGCAGAGAAAGTAAGCGAAGGAGTTCGCGACAAAGCTTACGAGCAATTTGCGTCTGCGTTCGACGCGAAATTCGGCGGCTTCGGCGGCGCGCCCAAATTCCCGCGTCCAGTGACGTTGAACTTTCTCTTCGATTTCTACGGGAACGACCCGGATTCAAAAGAGGGCAAGCAGGCGCTGGAGATGTCGATCTTCACTTTGCGCAAAATGGCGGCGGGCGGCATCCACGATCAAATCGGCGGGGGTTTTCATCGCTACTCGACCGACCAATTCTGGCATGTGCCGCATTTCGAAAAAATGCTCTACGACCAGGCACAGCTGGCCATCGCTTATCTCACCGCGTTTCAAATCACGCGCGACCCGCTCTTCGAGAAAACCGCACGCGATATTCTCGATTACGTCCGTCGTGACATGACCGATCAGGAGGGCGGTTTTTATTCCGCCGAAGATGCCGACAGTTTACTGGCGGCGGGGAAACCGGAACATGCCGAGGGCGCGTTTTACGTTTGGTCCAAGGATGAAATCGACCGCGTGCTCGGGCTGGAACGCGCAAAAGTTTTTGATTACCACTTCGGTGTCGAGCCGAAAGGCAATGCTCCGGCAGATCCGCAGGGTGAATTCAAAAACAAAAACATTCTCATCCAACGCCACGATATCGCTGACACTGCGAAGAAGTTTGGCCTAACGAGTGAGAAGATCGAACGACTGCTGGCGGAAAGCCGAAAACTGCTTTTCGACGCGCGCGCGGAGCGTCCGCGCCCTACGCGTGATGACAAAATCGTGACAGCATGGAATGGGCTGATGATTTCGGCCTTCGCGCGCGCATCCGAAGTGCTCGATGAGCCGGCGTATCTGGAAGCCGCGACCAGGTCCGCGAATTTCATCCAGCAAAAGCTTTACCGCGCGGACACGAGCACGCTGCTGCGCAGTTATCGCCAGGGCGCGAGCGACGTGAATGGATTTGCGAGCGATTACGCTTTTCTCATTCAAGGTCTGCTCGATCTTTACGAAGCTTCTTTCGACGTGGGCAAGATCGACATGGCGATGAAATTGCAGCAGCGCCAGGACGAATTGTTCCGCGATACGAAAGACGGCGGCTATTTCATGACAAGCGGCGGGGATGCCGATGTGCTTTTGCGAATGAAAGAAGCGGACGACATGGCCGAGCCGTCCGCGAATTCCATCACCGCGCTCAACCTTTTGCGCATCGGCTACATGCTCGATCAAAACGACGCGCGGCGGCGCGCCGAGCAAACCCTTGCCGCATTCGCGAAACAACTCGAGGGCGGGCCATCATCAATGCCGCAGATGCTCGTTGCGCTGTCGTGGTCGAAATCAAAACCGAAACAAGTCGTCATCGCGGGTAAAGCTGATGACACCGCAACGCAGGCCATGCTGCGCGAGGTGCACCGGCACTTCGTGCCGCACGAACTCCTCATCCTGGCGGACGGCGCCGCAGGTCAGGAATTTTTTTCGCAGCGCGTCGAGTTCATGAAAAGCGTGACCGAAATCGACAACAAACCAACTGCCTACGTCTGCGAAAACTTCAGCTGCCAATTACCGACTAACGATCTCCCGCAATTAGCGAAGCTGCTCACTGAGCGAAAGCGAAACGCGGTGCAGTAGCGCTCGACGATGAAGTTCCTCTTTGGGAATGCCCCCTCATCGGCAACATCTTTTCGTATTGTGGCCCGATAGGAATATGTCGTCGAACCGATCTTCGACCGCGAAGCAATCATGGCCCACCTCGATTTGAAGGCCGTCGATCGTGGAAGATGGCTCTCGACGTCTCCGATCATTACAGCCGCCCCGACATCTTTAGTTCCAAATAACCAAAGGGCGCGCCGGCCAAAATTACGACCGGGAATAAAGCCTGACCCGAAGCGTCTTAGTAAGTGAACGGTCGGTCCACCCCCAGAAATCCTAAAGGCGTGCATAATGGAATTAGCTTGCCCGATTTGTTATCAGCATGCTTCGGCATTTCTATTTTTTCGCTTTTCAAGTCTACCTCTCAGAGGTCTGATCGCCGTGACGCTGATCCTAGGACTATTTAGCCGGTCAGGGGCTCTCGTCGTAGGAACACTCACGGCCATCAATCTTTGGCTGGGCCTTTATCGTTCTCCCGCTGAGTGGCCATGGACGTATTTTTTCCTCGTCATTATCCAGCTCACGCTCCTGGTTCCGAGGCGCGGACGCAATTTGGGCCTGGACGCT
>JBPCJC010000050.1:0-13838 GCA_051005695.1 Chthoniobacterales bacterium
CTGCTTGTACTCCTGCGGGTAGCTCGTTCTCTCACGAGTTGGTTTGCTGATCTGTGTTTTCATGTGGGTTCCTCGGCCTTTTGACCCTAAGCCCACTGTCCGTCAAATCAGGGCAACCCCAGCTCCAGATCTCAGCTATGGACTCGACGAAGACGCACAGAGCTGGTTGATTTTGCCGAAGGCGACGGGGATAGCTGTGAGGCCGATCAAGTTAGCATCTCGTTCGTCCACCTCGCGTAGAGTGCTACCATCATTTTACGCGATTGAGGTAGTGGTGATTTGTCGCAGAATAGGCTTGCTTCCGCGTCTGTGTTCTGCGACACACGAGACCATCCCAACGCCTCGTTTGCAGACAAAACGTTAGCTGCGCGGACTCTGGGCCACTGAGGAAATACTATGGCTGATACTCCTTCCACTCCTCCACCGTCCGGCGACGATCCAAAGAAGAAGCGCAAGTCGCCTTCGCCGATTAACCAGAAATACCTCGATGAGATTACCCTTATCCGGAAGATCGTCCCGCAGGCGCAGAAAGCGGAACGGGCGACGGCTCTAACTGACGGTGGCTGGCCGGGCGGCGCGGATCGCCGCGCTCGGGACGAAGGCGGATGAACTGGAAACCGCCGGGCTGGGAGCAGTCGGCCGGACGAAGGCGCGGGAGATGGACACCTCGGCGGAAGATACGGCCAAGAAGACCCTGCTGGCGGCGATGCATCCGATCCGGGTAGGAGCAAAGCGGAAGTATCGCAACGGGCCCGATGCGGCGGCAGGCCGGAATACTTATTTTGTGAACAAGGAGACAAAGGTTTCGCTGGAACGGTTACTCTTCATCGCGGGCTCGATGTTACTTAAGCTAACCCCGCAGGCCCCGGCGACGACGCCGGAAGATACCCTTTCAGGAGTAACTCCGGCGATGCTCACGACCCTGGCTAATACGCGTGTGGACTACATCCATGCGGATGCCGCGCAGGGCGAGACCGGGAGCGAGAAGAACCAGGCGCACCAGGATGTGCTGACAGCTTATACGGATGCGCACCAGGAACGCATCGACCTGCAGTTAGCCGCGGATCAGGCCTGGTCCCACCACGACGGGGCCAATAGCGCGGTCCGCCGTGATTTCCAGATTCCGCCGGATCGGCCAGCGGTGGAGTAACGGGCCGGATTCGGATTCGCGCGGGAACTTGGCTCGGTAAGTTAACTGACCGGCGCGCTCAGCTTTCGAGGATATCGTTCGGCAATTCGTTCCGATCGTCGGGCGATCGCGGGAAGTGTTTCGCGAGGCGCTCACCGGCACCTTCAATCCCGTGCACGAGCGCGTCGGTGAAGGCCTCGTTCTTGAAATGAAGGCGCATGCTTTCGACCAGTTGCGCCCAAAATTCCGGCCCGCATTTTTGGTGAATCCCTTCGTCGCCGATAACCGCAAATTTTTGCGCGCGCGGCGCGACCAGGATGAGGATGGCGTTGCGCGCGGCGGTCTTGTTCATCCCCAGCTCGAGGAATTTCTTTTCGGCTAAGGGGAGCGCATCGCCCGCGAGTTCGCCGCGTTGAAGGAAGACGCGGATTTCGCCGGAAGTCTTTCGCTCGGCGGCCGCGATCGCCGCGACGATGCGCGGATGATCCAGGCGGGTGAGAAATTCTTTCGTGCGCATGGCCGTTTTACCAACCGCCGCTGGAACCGCCGCCACCAAATCCGCCGCCGCCGCCGCTGAAGCCGCTGAACCCGCCGCCGCCGGACGACCCTCCACCCGACCAGCCACCACCGCCGCCGCCCCAACCGCCAATGAATGGGCCGCCAAGGCTGGAATACCCATAGCCGGCGCGCCGGCGGCGGCTGCGCGCGAGGATGAAGAGAACGAACAGGAAAATGAAAAGCGGCAGGAAATTCATCAAGCCGCCGCGGTGGCGATGGCTGTTCTTTTCGAGATCGGTTTCGCCCGAGCCGGTGTATTCGCCGCGGATGGCTTTGCAGATGAGATCGATTCCTTCCGCCAAGCCGCCCTCGTAATCGCCGTTACGGAAGTGCGGGTTGATGTGGCGCGAGCGAATGTCGAACGCGGTCGCATCCGGGAGCACGCCTTCCAAGCCGTAACCAACCTGGATCGAGATTTTCCGATCCTGGACGAAGACGAGCATAAGGACGCCGTTGCCACCGCTGCGATCTTTCTGGCCGATCCCCCACGACTGCGCGATCCGCTGGCCGAAATCTTCCACTGAAGAATCGGTCATCATCCGCGGAAAAACGGCGACCAGCACCTGGTCGGAAGTGTCGCGCTCAAATTGCGCGAGCTTTTCGTTGAACCGCGCGGCCGCTTCTTTCGAAACTACGGCCGCGTAGTCGTTGAAGTAGCCGGCTGGTTTCGGCGGCATCACTTCCGCGGCCTGCAGCGGCGAGGTGCCGCAGCAGAAGATAAACGCGAGCGCCAGCGCGACCCTTGCGCCCGTCATCCTGAGCCGCGAAGACAGCGAAGGATCACGCACCGAACGTTGGCGCTTTCTCGTCCTCAATGAACGTCCCAAGCTCCGGACGCGAGGTCCTTCGCTCCGCTCAGGATGACACTCGCGGAAAAGCGTTCGTTCACGGCGTTGCGGCCGCGGTGGGAGCGGGAGTAAACGCTGGCACGGCCGGGGCTGCCGGCGCCGGTGCCGGCGTGCTGCTGAAGGTTCCGAAATTTACCGCCGGCGCTTTTTCCGAACCGGGCTGCGCGTTGAAGAAGGGACGCTCTTTGAAGCCGAACATCTTGTTCAACATATTCGTCGGGAAACGCTCCAGCGCGGTGTTGTACTGTTGCACCGCTTCGTTGAAATTCCGGCGCTCGACCGAAATCCGGTTCTCGGTTCCTTCGAGCTGCGCCTGCAAATCTTGAAAGCCCTGGGTCGCGCGCAACTGCGGGTAATTTTCGCTCACGACTAACAAACGCGAGAGCGCATTACTCAGCTGCCCCTGCGCCTGCTGGAATTTCTCGAGCTGCGCGGCATCGGTCGGCGCCTTGTTTGGATCCAGCTTCACTTGCCCGACGCTGGCGCGCGCATTCGTCACTTCGGTGAGCGTCGATTTTTCGAAATTGGCCGCGCCTTGTACGGTGCTGACCAGATTCGGAATCAAATCTGCGCGCCGTTGATAGACTGACTGCACGTCGGCCCATTTTTTGTTCACGTTCTGCTCGAGCGTGACTAACTGATTGTAACTTCCGCAACCGCTGAGGCCGCACAGCACCGTCACCGCGAGCAACAAGGCTCCGCATCCGCGCGCGAATTTTTTCATAGGGTGCGACAGCATCAGCAATCCCTCCGGCAAGTCAATCGTCGCGCCGCGCGAAGTCGTTCGTGGCACGCGCGCAAAGCGCGGTTAAGCTGAGCCTTTCCCAGCCGAATCGACCTGTGCAAAAACCCGCCGCTGTTTCCTACGCTGTCTTCGCCTTGCTCCTCGTCCTCGTGGCGGCACTGCACCTGGCGACCCCGTTTATCGCCGCGCTCTTTTGTTATCTCGCGCTCCGTAAGCTCGCTTTCTTCGGGCGCAAATGGATCGCGATTACCCTGTTCGTTATCCTTCTCATTGGCGGTTTTTGCGGGTTCGTTTTCTTTCTTAAACGCGCGCTCGTCGTCCTTCCGGAAATCGTCGAGACCGCGATTCCGGTGGTCGTGAAATACGCCGAGCATCACGGGATCGAGTTGCCGTTTACGGACATGGATAGCCTGCGCGCGGTCGCCTTGGAGACGGTTCGGAGTACGCTGGGCGATCTCGGGAATTACGTGAAAGTGGCGACGAAAGAATTCCTTTTCCTCGTCGTCGGCATCGTCGTCGCGGTCGGAGTTTTCGTGAATCCCGACTTCGAACCGGAACGCCACCAGGGCTCAAAGCTGAATCTTTATTCCTTCTACACCGGCTGGATCCGGAAGCGTTTCGCGTCGTTTTACAAAAGCTTCGAGACCGTGATCAGCGCGCAATTAATCATCTCCGCGATCAACTCCGTCCTGACCGCGATTTTCGTTTTCGCCACCGGCATTCGTTACGCCGGCGTCCTCATCGTGCTCACGTTTGTCTGCGGCCTGCTCCCGATCGTCGGCAACGTCATCAGCAACACCGTCATCATCGGGCTCGCCTTCACCGTCTCGCCCAAAATGGCGGCCGCGGCGCTCGTCTTCCTGCTCGTGATTCACAAACTGGAATACTTCCTCAACAGCCGCATCATCGGCGGGCGGATTCATCATCCGATGTGGCTGATGTTACTTGCGCTCATCATCGGCGAGCGCTTGATGGGAATTTCCGGGATCATCCTCGCGCCGGTCATCCTCAGCTTCATCAAAGTGGAGATGGGAAAAATTCCCGTGCTCGAACCGGGCGCACAATCGCGACCGGTCACCCGGCGAGAATTCGCCAACGTCTAGCTCGCGTCCGGCGTGCTTTCGACGACTGCTTCCGGATCATCGGGTTCGGTCTGCGCGATTTCCTTTTCCGCGATTAGCTCCGGTTGCGCGGTGGTTTCAGCGTCTGCTTTCGGCACCGGCGCAGTGGGCAGATAACGCCGCTTCAGCTCTTCGGAATTCGGCAGCTCATCGAGATTTTTCAAACCGAAGTGATCGAGAAAAAATTGCGTGGTCTCGTAGAGCAACGGTCGCCCTGGCACTTCCGCGCGACCGGCGATTTTGACCAGCCCGCGCTCCATCAAACTTTGGAGCACGCCATCGACCGCCACACCGCGAACGGCCTCGATATCCGCGCGCGTGATCGGTTGCCGGTAGGCCACAATCGCCAGGGTTTCGAGCGACGGCGGCGTGAGCCGTGAAGGTTTCGCCGCGGGAAATAATTGCCGCACCCATCGCGCATATTCCGGATCGCTCGCCAGTTGCCAGCCCTCCGCTTTTTCCACCAGTTGAAATGCACGCTGCTGCTCGATGTACTCGATCTTTAAACTCTCGAGCGCCGCCGACACTTCCGCTTCTGCGCACTTCGCAAACTCGTTAGGCGAGAGCTCATCCTCCGGGCCCGCGCCTTTGATCGCACTTTGGAGCTCCCGCGCGCTCAACGGTTTTTGCGCACTGAAGAGGAGCGCTTCGATAACTTTGGTGAGATCCATGACCAGCCCTTACCCTAACTTGTCACATGAGCCGCGCTGACGGCGACGGACCTCGCACGGCGCCAGCAACTTTTCCACAGCCCCACACCCCCCTCGGTCCATGCTTTGTGATGAGCACCCGTCGCCTGCGAGTTGGCGAGGTCCTTCGCAGTCTGCGCGGCTTAGGATGACAAGCGGGGTAGTTTGCATGGCTCTAGTTCGCACCGATCGCGCTCTGGATTGCATCGGCGATGCGGCTGGCTTGCCGGTCGATCTGCGCCAGCTCGCGGCCTTCGATGAGCAAACGAATCTTCGGCTCAGTGCCCGAATAACGCAGGAGCACGCGGCCTTTACCGTCCAATTCTCGCTCCGCTTCGCCGACTAATTTCATCACCGCCGGCAAGTCCTCCAGCGGCGGCTTTTCCTTCACTCGCAGATTCCGTTGCGCCTGCGGATACTTGGTTAGGCAACGCTTCAGTTCGCTCAAGGGCTTGCCCGTCGATTTCATGATCCGCAGGATTTGCAGCGCGCTCACAATCCCGTCGCCGGTGGTGCTGAAGTCGCGAAAAATCATGTGCCCGCTCTGTTCGCCGCCGAGGTTCAAATCGCGCCGCACCATTTCCTCGATCACGTAACGGTCGCCGACTTTCGCGCGAAACACTTTGCCGCCCGCCGCTCCGAGGGCTTCGTCCAAGCCGAAATTACTCATGACCGTGGCGACGAGGGTGTTCTCGCGCAGGCCGCCGGATTTCAGGAGATCAATCGAAGCGATCGCGAGGATTTCATCGCCGTCCACGATCTCGCCGTTTTCATCGCAAAGCAGGACGCGATCAGCGTCGCCATCGTTGGTGATGCCAACCTGCGCGCCCGTTTCCCTAACGAGTCGTTGAATTTCTTCCGGGTGCGTGCTCCCGCAATTTTCGTTGATGTTGGTCCCGTTAGGCTCGTCATGCGCGACGGTGATTTCGGCGCCGAGTTCGCGCAGAATGCACGGCGTGGATTTATAGCCCGCGCCATTCGCGACATCGACCGCGATGCGCATTTTTTCGAGTGACAACCCGCGCGGAAAACTCGCCTTGGCGAACTCGACGTAACGACCGAGCGCGTCGTCGATGCGGGTGGCGCGACCGATTTTTCCGGCAGTCGGGCGAACGGAATCGATCTCGCCGGTGAAGACCAGTTGCTCGATCTGCTGCTCGACTTTGTCGTCCAGTTTATAGCCGTCGTGCCGGAAGAATTTGATCCCGTTGTCCTCGTAGGAATTGTGCGAAGCGGAGAGCACGATGCCGGCGTCCGCGCGCAACGATCGGGTGATGTAAGCCACCCCCGGCGTCGGCAAGGGCCCGATCACGAGCACGTCCACGCCTAGCGAAGTGATCCCGGCGACGAGCGCGTCCTCCAGCATGTAACCGGAGAGCCGGGTGTCTTTGCCGAGAACAATTTTCGGCCGCGCGCCCGTCGGGTGCGCGCGCGGATTCAGTTTCGTGAAGACGTGGGCCGCGGCGCGCCCGAGCTCGAGCGCGGTCTCCGCCGTCACTGGCTCGACGTTGGCGACACCGCGCACGCCATCGGTCCCGAAAAGTTTATTGGACTGAGCCACGCGTTGATTGAAACGCTAGCCGCGGGATTCGTAAACCGGAATTATCCCCGCAGCTGGTCGAGAAGGTTATCGCGCTCGCCAATCTTCCGCGCCGGCACCCCGGCCCAGATTTCGTATTCCGGAATGTCGTGCGTGACGACTGCGCCCGCGCCGACGATCGCGCCGCGTGCAATGTGGACGCCCTTGAGCACGACCACGTTCACGCCTAACCAGACGTCGTCCGCGAGAATAATTTCCGCTTCCGCGCCCAGTGGTTGCGCGCGCATCGGCAGATCGCGCTGCGCGCTCCCGTGATCGTGATCGATAAACTTGCAGCCGGAAGCGATCAGGCAATCGGCACCGATTTCAATGCGCCGGCGAGCGTTAAATTCGCAACCGAAACCGATGAAAACGCGATCGCGAATAAAGATCGTCGGCCCGGGCGCGCGGACGCCGTCGTATTTAAAATAGATGTCGTGCTCGAAGGAGCAATCCGCGCCTAACGAGACCTGATGCGGCCAGGTGACATGGACCCGCGGGAGCAAGGTGCCCGGCCCGATTTCCATCCCGAGCATGCGCCAGCACGCGGTCCGCAATTGCGCGCGCATAGTCGCGAGACTGGCTCGCAGGCGGAAGTTCAAGCGGTCGGCGTTTGCGCTCATGGGGCCCGGGACATTCGGAAGCAAGTCCCAACTGACGCGAAAGCAACTTTAGGGCGAGGGCAGTTTTTGCCGGTCGTGATCCGCGAAGAAAACACACTCGTTTTCCAAGCCGAGGAGCGTCGCCCATTTGAGCGGGAATTTTTGCAGATCGACGCTCCGCAAAATGACCGCCGCCCAGTCGCGATATTCGCCCTTCAGAATATCGGCCAGGGTGTTCTGGCTGCCGCTGATCGGCGTCAGGTAAAGTCCATTTACCGGCGCGCCGAAGATTCCGTAATCATGAAACTCGGTGAAAATTTTCACCGTTTCCGGCAACCAGACCGAACGGCGATCCGCATACCAGGCGATGGCCCAGGGCATATCGGAGGCGATAATTTCCTGCGGCTGCATCCAATCGTTGAGCACGGAGATGTAGGGCGGGACATACGGCGGCCAGCGAATCCCGGCCTTCGTGCTCGGGAGGCCGACGGTGAAAATCATCGGCACCCCGCAAAGGACAAAAAGCAAAGTGATGAAGCCGATCCGCGCGAGCTTGAGATCGATCTCGAGGCGGTTCCACTGCACCAGTAGATAAGCCAGGCCGAAGCAGGTCATGATCGGAATGAAGAGAAGATGGAGCTGGTTTGCGGCCACTCCCTGTTCCTCGTTAATGCCGTAAATCGTCATCCCGAGGACCGCGCCTAACCACATAAAAAGCACCAGCCAACGAATGGTCGCGGTCTCCGGGCGTTTGAAGGAATGCAGCAGGCTGACAAAGAACATGCAGGCGACCACGCTCCAGCCGAGGTATTTGAAAATCTGACCAAGCTGCGCCTCGAGGTTGCCCGCGATCTTGTTCCGGAAATGCCCGGGCCCGACACCGGTCAAATCCAATTCCACCCGGCGCATGTGACCGGCTTCGCTGTGATTGATCCCCTCGAGCGCAGCGTAAATGGCAACGCCGCCGGGATTGCCGCAGACGACATAATTCCGCACCAGCCAGGGCGCGTAGATAATGCTGAAAGCGCTGATGACGATGATGGCCGCCCAGAAGCGCGGGCGAAAAAAGAAAATCGAAAAGATGAGCGCGGCCAGAAACATCCAGATGGTGAGCGCATGCGAAAGTGCGAGGAGACCAAACGCGACCCCGACCGCGCCGAGCCACAGCCCGACCCGGCCGCCGGCATATTGCGCCTGCACCGCGCGCACCAGCAGATAGATGGTGATGTTGAAAAGCAGGAGCAAAAGCATCTGCGGCAAACCCGAGAGCGAGTATTGCCAGATGGTATCGCAGACGAGCACCAGCGCTGTGCCTAACAAGGCCAGGCGTTCATCGAAAAGGCGTTTGGCGATCAGGTAGATGACGATCAGCGAAGCGAGAAAGAATAGGATCGAGACGAAGGCGATCATCTTGTCGCCCGGATAAACGATGTCCCGCGGAGTCATCTTCCAATGCATCTTGATCGGCCGCAGGGCGAAGGCATCGACCAGCGGAGGCAGCGGCGCGTTGTAGGTGTCGGACCAAATTCTTTGGGCGACGTTTTTTCCGTGGGCCTGCAGTTGTCCGACGGCGCGCGGGCGCAGAAAATTTGTTTTCCAACCGAGACCGCTGGCGATGTTGCGCCCGATCTGCGCCTGATCCATCGCCTGCGAAGTCGCGAGCCCGCGAAATTCGTGCATGAAATAAAAGAGCGAGAGCGCGGCGACGCACACGACCGCGAGCACCCGGCGGATCCAGATCGCGGTGCCGCCCTCTTCGAGAGCGTGCACGATTCGTTGAACTAAATCTGCTGCGCCGGGCATAGGAAGGAAAGATGAGTGAGGATTTAACGAATGAATTTCGGGGTGCTTACCCGGTGGAAAGGCGAGGAGTCTCTCGTTCCGTCTCGCGCGTGTCCAGTTCCTCTTTCGCCGCGGATTTTTCCGCGTTCATCTCGTTGATCTTTCGGTGCAAGGTACGGCGGCTGATCCCTAACTTTTTCGCGGCGGCGGTAATGTTTCCCGCAGTGCTCGCGAGTGCCTGCACGATCAGCTTGCGCTCGGTTTCGTGCAGGTCGAGCGGGCTCGCTTTCCCGCTGTGCGCGCGCAGCATGGGCAATCCCGCGGCACTCTCGCTCGCGCCCTGGCGGACGCTGGCGGGCAATTCGCGCAGAGTGATCTTTGGTCCGTTAGCCATGACCACGCCGTGTTCGATCGCGGTCCGGAGTTCGCGCACGTTGCCGGGCCAGTTGTAACTCAGGAGCGTGTTCATCGCGTCGCTGGTTAACTCCAAAAGCGGTTTCTCGTTCGCCTTGCAGAAGTGGCGCAAAAATCCGCGCACCAGTTTCGGGATGTCTTCCTTCCGCTCGCGCAACGGCGGCATCGTCAGGTGGACGACGTTGAGCCGAAAGTAGAGATCGTCACGGAATTTTCCTTCGTTAACCAGCTTCGCCAGGTCATTGTTCGTGGCCGCGACCAAGCGGACATCGGCGCGCAATAATTGATTACCGCCAACTCGCTCGAAAGCGCGCTCTTCGCTAATTACGCGCAGCAATTTCACCTGTGTGCTCTGGTCGATCTCGCCGATTTCATCGAGAAAAATGGTCCCGCCGTTTGCCTGTTCGAAGCGGCCGATGCGGCGTTCGTGCGCCCCGGTGAAGGAGCCCCGTTCGTGCCCGAAGAGTTCGCTTTCGAGCAGTGTGGGCGACAAGGCCGCGCAGTGCACGGTGACGAATTTCGCTTTGTTCCGCCGGCTGAGATTGTGAATCGCGTGCGCCGCCAATTCCTTGCCGGTGCCGCTTTCGCCATCGATGAGTACGTTGGCCGCCGAGGGCGCGACCTGCCGGATGGTATCGAGCACTTCATGAAGCGCGGGCGAATCGCCGACGATATTTTCCAACCCGAAACGCTCGTCGACCTGCTGGCGCAGCGTGCGATTTTCCTGCTCCAATCGCCGGCTGCCGAGCGCGCGCGCGATTAACATTTCCACCTTGTCGAGATTGAGCGGCTTGGTCACGAAATCATACGCGCCGCGTTTCATCGCCTCGACCGCGGTATCGACTGAGCCGTAGGCCGTCATCATGATGCAGATCGGCGGGCGCGGCATTTTTAGCGCGCGTTCGATCAGGGTCATGCCGTCCTCGCCGGCGAGCCGCAGATCGGTGATCAGCACGTCCACCTGGTCGCGCGCGAGCACGTCCATGGCGCCCGCGATATCGGCCGCGACATAGACGTCGTATTCGTCTTCGAGTAAACGGCGCATGCCCTCGCGGGTATGCTTTTCGTCGTCAACGATGAGAATGGTGGGCTGCATGCAAATCGCCGGCTTCCGAAACCGAGCGCGGGAATTTCAGCGCAATCACCCGATCTCACAACGTGGGAAATGGTCGGCATGGCCGAGATCGTCGGAACAAAGTCCACGCTCGCGCAGGATTGACGCTTGCCAGTTTTTGCGCGCCGGCCCGAGCATCGCGCGCATGAAACGGATTTCGTCTCTCGCCCTCGGCTTCCTCGGTTTGTCGCTCCTTGCTGCGTCGCCCACGCCCACTCCCGCACCTGCAGCCGCGCCGAAAGCGTGCACCGGCCCGGAGTTTCGGCAGTTCGATTTCTGGCTTGGTAAATGGACCGTGCGCACGCCGGATGGGAAACAAGCTGGCACCAGCGAAATCACCGAAGTCTCGGGCGGATGCGCGATTCGGGAGCAATGGCAGGGCGGCAGCGGCACGCCAGGGACGAGCCTGAATTATTACGACCCGGCGACGAAACAATGGCACCAGGATTGGGTCGGCGGCGACGGGACCATTCTCCATCTCACTGGCGGACTCACCGGTACGGCGATGGTTTTGTCGCAGGAAACCGCCACCGCCAGCGGCCAGCAAATTAACCGAATCACCTGGACGCCGTCGCCTGACGGCAAAGTTCAGCAGCATTGGGAAACCTCGGACGATGGCGGCAAGATCTGGAAGACAAGCTTTTTCGGCATCTATGCGCACTGATGCCTAACGAGCGGTGCTTGAGGAGAAACTAAACGCACGCGCGGCTTGCGGGAGTAACCAAAGCTCGCGCGCCACTCGTTAGTCGGGAAAGATTTTCCTTTCCGTTTCCCGGCCACTGGGAGATACCGTCGAGGTTTCCTGCCACTCGCAGAAACCCCTCTCGCACCCATGAGTGATTACGTCTCCGCCTTGATGTCCGAGGTTAAAGCCAAGAACCCGGCCGAGCCGGAATTCCACCAGGCCGTGCAGGAGGTGGTCGAGTCGCTCGCGCTCGTCCTCGAGCGCCATCCGGAGTTTCGCACCGCGAAGATCATCGAGCGGATCATCGAGCCGGAGCGGGTGATCATGTTTCGCGTGCCCTGGGTGGATGATCGCGGTGAGGTCTGGGTCAATCGCGGGTTCCGCATCGGGATGAATAGCGCCATCGGGCCTTACAAAGGCGGGCTGCGTTTTCATCCATCGGTCAATCTCGGCATCCTGAAATTCCTCGCTTTCGAGCAGGTCTTCAAAAATGCCCTAACGACACTGCCGATGGGCGGCGGCAAGGGCGGCTCGGACTTCGATCCGAAAGGAAAAACGGACAACGAAGTGATGCGTTTTTGCCAGGCCTTCATGGCCGAACTTTCGCGCCACATCGGGCCGTATCGCGATGTCCCCGCGGGCGACATCGGGGTCGGCGGGCGCGAGATCGGTTACCTCTTCGGGATGTACAAAAAGCTCCGGAACGAATTCACCGGCGTCCTTACCGGCAAGGGTCTGACCTGGGGAGGCTCACTCATTCGTCCGGAAGCGACTGGTTACGGCGCGGTTTATTTCGCGGCAGAAATGTTGAAGACGCGGAACGAAGATCTAACCGGCAAAGTCTGTCTGGTTTCCGGCAGCGGGAACGTCGCGCAATACACTGTCGAGAAGCTAATCGATATGGGTGCGAAGCCGGTGACGCTTTCCGATTCGGGCGGCTACATTTTCGATGAAGCCGGCTTCACGCGCGAGAAGCTCGCCTTCATCATGGAATTGAAGAACGTCCGGCGCGGTCGCATTTCCGAATACGCCGAGAAATTTTCCGGCACCGTGTTTACGCCGCTCGACCCCGCGCTCGATCATAATCCGCTCTGGAATCACAAGGCGCAGTGCGCGTTCCCGAGCGCGACCCAAAACGAAATCAACGGCCGCGACGCCGCCAACCTTCTGCGCAACGGCGTCTACGTCGTCTCCGAGGGCGCGAACATGCCGACGACGATCGAGGGCGTGAATCAATTTCTCGACGCGAAAATTCTTTTCGGCCCGGGCAAAGCCGCGAACGCCGGGGGCGTCGCCACCTCCGGTCTGGAGATGGCGCAAAACAGCATGCGCCTTTCCTGGACGCGGGAAGAAGTCGACGCGCGCCTCCAGCAGATCATGAAATCAATCCATCGCACCTGCAATGCGACCGCGGAAAAGTACGGCACGCCCGGCAATTA
Source organism: Chthoniobacterales bacterium (assembly GCA_051005695.1). GTDB lineage: Bacteria > Verrucomicrobiota > Verrucomicrobiia > Chthoniobacterales > UBA10450 > JACCTI01. The sequence continues at coordinate 12,706 of JBPCJC010000050.1, forward strand.
CGTGAACGGCGCGAACATCGCGGGCTTCCTCAAAGTGGCCAACGCGATGATGGACCAGGGCGTGGTCTAACGAATTGTTTTTCGCCACCCAGAGCAAGAGTAGCTGGCCGAAACGCGGAATGCGGTTTAAGGAACTTCCGGAGTTAACTCCCGCAAACGTTCTCCAAAAAAATGAAAAAAATTCTCCTCAACCTGACCGCTTCGGCTTTTCTGACCGCGCCCCTGATCTTTGCGCAGGATCCCACCGTGGCCGTTCCGACGGAACAATCCGAAGCCGCGGCGCAAGGATTGGCGACGCCCAGCGTGCACACGTTGCCGCACGAATCTCTCTCGCCGAAATCCAAACCGGTGCCGGAAGCGACCACTTCGGCCACGCCGGCCGCGAAAAAATCGGTCGCGCCCGCAAAAAAAATGGGAGCGGAAGCGACCCTGCGCGATCTCGAGACCAAGTGGGTGGGCTCGGTGGCGACGCACGATCCTTCGGTCGCGCAACAATTGTTGGCCGATGATTACGCGGGCGTTTCTTCGCGCGGCCAGCTGATGAACAAGCGCGCCCTGCTCGCGCAGATTAAGCGCGATTCCGACGTTTATGCGTCGGCCAAAATTAAGAAAATGGAGGTGCGCGTTTTCGGCAATTCGGCCGTCGTCATCGGCAATTCGGTCGAGAACGGGAAGGACAGCCGCGGCGCCAGCTTCGATCGCGCATATCGCTGGACCGACACCTGGGTTCTGCGCAACGGCGGCTGGCAATGCGTCGCCTCGCAGTCGGCGCAGATCGCGAAATAATTTTTGCGTGCGCGCCTAACGAGACTCGGAAAGCACGCGGCTGCCGGACGCGACCAGGATTAAAGTCAGGAGTAAGGCGCACCAACTCGCCCCGGCGAGATTGCGCCAGACGACGAGCGCGTGTCCGCCCGGCGGGAGCGAAAGACTGGCCACGGTCAGGAGCGTGGCCAGCGCGAGAATCATTTTCGATCGCCGCTCCGATAACCGCAGGAAGATCGGAATCACGACCGCGTAAATCAACAGTGTCAGCACCATGTGCCGCGCGGTGGTTTGCGGACTAAAGGCGAGCGCGAAAAAAATCAGCGCCGCCCATTCCAAGGTCGCGATGCGTTCGGAATTTTCGCGCG
>JBPCJC010000051.1:0-12169 GCA_051005695.1 Chthoniobacterales bacterium
TCATTCCGCTGCGCGTCTGCGCGGCGTGGCCCACAGGGCCGCGACTACAGCAGCGCTTATTCGCCGGCCTGCCGCCGAAACGTCGCGATGGCGTATTCGCGATTTAATTTCGCGATGAAGCTGGCGCTGATTTCCGCCGGGCAAACCGCTTCGCACTCATAGGTGTTGGTGCAATTCCCAAAACCCTCTTCATCCATTTGCCGCACCATTTTGAGCACGCGATCGGTGCGTTGCGGATGACCCTGCGGCAAGAGCGCGAGATGCGAAACCTTCGCCGACGTGAAGAGCATCGCGGAAGCATTTGGACACGCCGCCGCGCAGGCGCCGCAGCCGATGCAAGCGGCCGCTTCCATCGCGAGGTCGGCATCATGTTTTGGAATTAGAATCGAATTCGCCTCCGGCGCCGAACCCGCGCGCGCGGCGACAAACCCACCCGCCTGCACGATGCGATCGAGCGCGTTTCGGCTAACGACCAGATCGCGAATGAGCGGAAACGGCCGCGCCCGAAACGGCTCGACCGTGATCGTCGCGCCGTCTTTGAAACGCCGCATATAAAGCTGGCAAGCCGCGCCCGGATGATCGGGCCCGTGCGCTTCGCCGTTGATCGTGAGCGAGCAGGTTCCGCAAATTCCTTCGCGGCAATCGGACTCGAACGCGATCGGTTCTTCGCCCTTTTCGATCAACACTTCGTTAACCAAATCGAGCATCTCGAGGAACGACATGTCGGGTGAAATTTCGGTCGCCGTGTACGCGACCAGCCGCCCTTCCTTCTCGCCAACTTTCTGACGCCAGACTCGCAGCTTGAAGTTCATTTATAACTCCTCTGCGTCAGCTCGACGGTTTCGAAATGGAGTTCTTCGCGATGCAGTTTCGGCGTCTGCGAGCGGCCATTGCCTTGGTATTCCCAGGCAAAAACGGCCGCGTAATTTTGATCGTCGCGCAAGGCTTCACCGTCGGGTGTTTGATGTTCCTCGCGAAAATGGCCGCCACAGGATTCGTCGCGCTCGAGCGCATCGGTGCACATCAACTCGCCGAACTCGAGAAAATCCGCGACCCGCCCGGCGCGTTCGAGCGACTGGTTGTATTCCTCGCCGGTGCCGGGAATGCGCACGTTCGTCCAAAATTCCTCGCGCAACTTCGGAATGCGCGCGAGCGCTTCGCGCAGACCGGCGGCGTTTCGCGCCATTCCGCATTTGTCCCAGAGCAAAAGTCCGAGTTCCCGATGAAAGGAATCGACCGTGCGGGTGCCGTTGACGTCGACCATTTTTTGAATGCGCGCGCGCACTTCGCTTTCGGCTTGGCGAAATTCCGGATGATCGAGCGACGGACGTTTTCCGATTTGTCCCGCGAGATAAATCGGGAGCGTGTAGGGCAAAACAAAATAGCCATCAGCCAAGCCCTGCATGAGCGCGCTCGCGCCGAGGCGATTCGCGCCGTGATCGGAAAAATTCGCTTCGCCGATGACGTGCAGACCGGGGACGTTACTCATCAAATTATAATCCACCCACAGACCGCCCATGGTGTAGTGGACCGCCGGATAAATCCGCATCGGCTGCTGGTAGGCATTTTCGCCGGTGATCTTTTCGTAGATGTCGAAGAGATTTCCGTAACGCTCGCGAATGGTTTCTTCGCCTAAACGCGCGATCGCGTCCTTGAAATCGAGATAAACTCCGCGCCCGCCCGGGCCGACGCCGCGGCCATCGTCGCAGGCTTCCTTGGCCGCGCGCGAGGAGATATCGCGCGGCGAAAGATTTCCGAAGCTCGGATATTTTCGCTCCAGATAATAATCGCGCTCAGCCTCGGGAATTTCGCGCGGCGCGCGCTTGTCGTTAGGCTGTTTTGGCACCCAGACGCGGCCGTCGTTGCGGAGGGATTCCGACATCAGGGTGAGCTTCGATTGATGCTGGCCGCTGACCGGAATGCAGGTGGGATGGATTTGGGTGAAACAGGGATTGGCGAAGAGCGCGCCTTTTTTGTAAGCGCGAAAAGTGGCGGTGACATTGGAGCCGCGCGCATTCGTCGAAAGATAAAACACGTTGCTGTATCCGCCGCTCGCGAGAACCACCGCATCCGCAGCGAAGAGGTCGATTTTTCCGCTGATCAGGTTGCGGGTGACGATGCCTTTCGCGTGCCCGTCGATGATGACGACGTCCAGCATCTCGGTGTGAGAAAACATCTGAACGGTGCCGGCATCGATCTGTCGGCAAAGCGATTGATATGCGCCTAACAAGAGCTGCTGACCGGTCTGCCCTCGCGCGTAAAAGGTGCGCGAAACCTGCGCGCCGCCGAAGGAACGATTGGCGAGTAAACCGCCGTACTCGCGGGCGAAGGGCACGCCCTGCTCAACGCATTGATCGATGATCAAATTGCTCACTTCCGCGAGCCGATAAACGTTCGCTTCGCGCGAACGAAAATCACCACCTTTGACGGTGTCGTAGAACAGACGGAAAACGCTGTCGCCGTCGTTTTGATAATTCTTCGCGGCGTTGATTCCGCCTTGCGCGGCGATGCTGTGCGCGCGGCGCGGACTGTCCTGGAAACAGAAACACTTCACGTGATAACCCTGTTCGCCGAGAGTGGCCGCGGCCGAACCGCCGGCCAGTCCGCTGCCGACGACGATCACTTCCAGCTTGCGCCGATTCGCCGGACTAACGAGTCGTGCGTGGTCTTTGTAATCGGTCCATTTCCGCTCGAGCGGACCGGGCGGCACATGGGAATCTAGAGTGCCGATCATAACTGCTGCACCGGTTTCACCAGACCGAGCAAGACGGCCACCGGGATCGAAGTGTAACCAAGAAAAACCAGCCACGCGAAAAGCCGGCCGAGAAAGGCCAGCCGCGGGGTCAGCTTTTTATCGTTCAAGCCTAACGACTGCAAAAAACTGGAGGCGCCGTGAGTGAGATGAAGGGTCAGGAGGAATAACCCGACGATGTAAAACGCGGAGACGTAGGGATTCTGAAATCCGTAAACCATCATCGAGTAAACGTCGTAATGATTGAGCGGATCGCTTTTCAGCAACGGGAACTGCGGATTGAATTGGCGTCCGGTGAAATGGAGCAAGTGAAAAATAATGAACGCGAAAACCACCAGCCCGCTGACCATCATGTGCCGGGAAGCGTAGCTCGCTTTGACGTGGTCTTTGCGGACGTAATTTTTCGGACGCGCGCGCTTGTTTTCGATCGCCAGCCGGACGGTGAAATAAATGTGCAGGACGACGGTGATAAAGAGAATCACCCGCACCGCCCAAAGGAGCGGGCCGAGCTCGCGCAGGTGCTCAGCGTAGCCATTAACCCAATCGGGCCCGAGAAAAATCTGCAGGTTACCGAGCAGATGCCCGATGATGAATCCGATCATGATCAGACCGGTGATCGCGACCACGAACTTCCGACCAATCGACGAGCGAAAAAAGGCGGCGGGTCGGTTCACGTAAAAGATTCGAAGGCCGAGGCTCGGCGGATGGACGGAAACTAGGAGCCGCGTTTAGGCCGGTCAAGATTTACGGCGCGCGCCGCGTTTGAAAACGGATCACGCTTTGCGGTTTTTGCGAGACCCGCAAATAGGTGCGCCCGACATATTCGCCGACGACGCCGAGCAGCAGCAATTGCGTGCCGGAGAAAAGCAGAAGCGCGGCCATGAGCGAACCCCAGCCGAGCGGCTCGCGGTTAATGAAGTGGTTAACGAAAACGGCCACGAATGCGACGAAACCAACGCCGCTCATCGCGAGGCCGAGGAGCGCGGCGATCCGCAACGGCATGACCGAAGCGTTGATCAACATGCTCGTCCACAACCGCAGCAGCGCCCGCAGAGTGTAGCCGCTTTCGCCGGCGGAACGCGGCGCGTGTTTCACCGTGACCACGCCGACGTTTTGCGTGACCTGAAAAATCAGCCCGTCGATGTAGGGCGTAGGGTTGGAAGATTTCGCGATTTCATCGACCACCAGGCGCGAGATGCAGCGGAAGCTGGAAAGATAAAGCCCGCGCGGTTTGTCGATGCTCCAATCAGCGAAACGATTCGTTAGCCAACTGCCGAGGTTGCGCCAGCCGGGATGTTTTTTTTCGTCGAACTGGCTGTAAACCACATCGCGTTTTTCGCTCTGCGCTGCCTGCAAAAGTTTCGGAACTTCCGCGGGCGGATTCTGCAAATCATCATCCATCGTAACCACGAATTCGCCGTTGCTCGCGCGGAGTCCGGCGAGGACGGCGTTGTGTTCGCCGAAATTGCGCGAAAGGCTGATGAAGGTGACCGGCACCGCGCAGGTCTCGATTAATTTGAGCGCAATCGTCTCCGTGGAATCGCGGCTGCCGTCATTCACGAGCACGATTTCGAATTCGCCCGCGATCGGCATCGCAGCCAATTCTGCGAGCAGCCGCGGCAAGGTCTCCGCGGAATTGTAGAGCGGGACGACGACGCTGAGCGCGGGACGATTCATTTGTGGGCGAGCGCAAAAAGCGAGGTGCCGAAGGGCAGGGGAACACGCTGGTTGATCGCCAATTCGCTGCGCGCAATCGTAGTCAGGAGCGCGTTCAACGGCGGCCAGACCGGCGCGAGATCGGAGCGCACGTCTGTTTTTGTTGCGCGAGAACGACTCGTTAGGCGAACGGCGGCGACTGCCGGGGTCAGGAGCATGTTCCAATAAGTCAGTCGCATCCGCGCGAAGCCGGCGTCACGCAGGAGCGCGCGCAAACGCGGCCTGGTGTAGCGGCGCGGTTGATTGACCGCGACATCGTGACTGCCGCGCAGAAAATCGAACGCCGGCAGATTGATAATCGCGGAACCGCGCGGACGTAACACGCGATATATCTCCCGTATGGCCGCGCGATCGTCCACTCCGCGAAACGCCAGCACGTCGAGCGACAAGGCGACGTCGAAATTTTCCACCGGAAACGGCAGCGCGTTCGTGCTCGCGCGGACTAGTTGCGCGCCGGTGTCGCGTTCACGTGTGAGCTGCAAACCTTCCAGGCTGACGTCGATGCCGGTGAGATTTGCCTGCGGGAAACGTTCATGAATTCGCGCCAACATTCCGCCGGTGCCGCAGCCGGCGTCGAGCAAATCGAAATCGGCGCGGGGCGCTTCAATTGAATCGAGAACGTGCGCGCGCAGGACGCGATACCACCAGAGCTCATCCTCGACAGAGCGCATCGCGCGCACTTCCGCCGCGGAGAGTCCCTCGTGATCAGCGTCCGGCATTGGACCACTCGATGATCGCGTCGCAAACGCGCTCTACTTCCACGTCCTCCAGCCAGGGGTGAATTGGCAGGCAGAGAAGTTCTCGCGAAGCTTTTTCGGTCACGGGCAGCGCGCCGGAGATGGCGATGCGATTGCGATAAGCCGGCTGCAAATGGATCGGCACTGGATAAAGGATAACGGTTTCGATTTGGCGGGCGCGCAGAAATTCTTTGAGCTGATCGCGCTCCGAAAGGCGGATGACGAACTGGTGGTAAACGTGGCCCGAGCCGACCGCCAGCGCCGGTAAACGCAGCGCGGAAATTTTGCCTAACGAGTCCTGATAACGTTGCGCGATCTCGATCCGGCGCGCGTTTTCTTTTTCCAGGTAGCGAAGTTTCACCCGCAGGATCGCTGCCTGCATTTCATCGAGACGGGAATTCATCCCGGCCTCTTCGCTGACGTAGCGCTCCTTCCAACCGTAAGTGCGGAGGGCGCGCAATTGCTCGGCGAGCGCAGTGTCGTTAGTCACGACCGCCCCGCCGTCGCCGAAAGCGCCAAGATTTTTCGTTGGATAAAAACTGAAGGCGGCGGCGTCGCCAAACGTGCCGACTCTTCGGTTGCCGATCGTCGCGCCATGAGCTTGCGCGCAATCTTCGATCACCCGCAGATTGTGTTTCCGCGCGATCGCCAGAATCGCGGGCATGTCGGCGGGTTGACCATAAAGATGCACCGGGATGATCGCTTTCATGCGTGGCCGGTCCGCGCCCGCGAGCGCTTCCTCCAAGCGCTCGGGCGAGATCGTGAGCGTCATTTCATTGACATCGACAAGCAGCGGTAATGCGCCCGCTAACTCGATCGCGGCCACGGTTGCGACCGCGGTGTTCGCGGTGGTGAGGACAAGATCGCCGGTGCCGATCCCGAGCGCGCGTAACGCCAGCGCCAGCGCATCCGTGCCGTTGCCGACACCGATCGCCTGCGCGACCCCGAGATAGGCGGCCCATTCATTTTCGAATCGCGCAACTTCGTCGCCGAGAATGTACCAGCCGCTGGCGAGGACGCGCGCGATCGCGGCATCGATCTCTTCGCGGTGCGCGAGATAACCGGCTCTCAGGTTCGTCTGCGAAACCACGCTCACAAATATTTGCCTAACGAGTCGCGATAATAGGCGAGCGTTTTCTCGAGAGTTTGCCGGAGCGATCGCTGCGGCGTCCAGCCGAGCTGCTCGCGAATTTTCGAAAAATCGCTGTAGTAATTTCCGATATCGATCGCCTGCCGTTCCGCGGGAAACTCGCGGATTTCATAGCGGCCGCCGCCATTCACTTCCACGAGCAACTTCGCGAGGTGCGCGAGATCGATCACTTCGCTGCCGCCAAGATTGTAAACTTCGCCGCTGGTTTCGGATGAAGCCGCGGCCAGCAGGAAAGCTTCGACGGCGTCGTCGACGTCAGTGAAATCGCGCAATTGTTCTCCGCCCCAAACTTCAATCGGCGCGCCTTCCAGCAATTGCCGAATCCAAATACCGACGAAGGTTTGGCGGGCGTCTTTAATTCGCATCCGCGGGCCGATTGTATTCGTTAGGCGAAGCGCCGTCGCCTTCAATCCGTGCACTTGGCTGTAGAGAAGATGATATTTTTCCCCGGCCATTTTGTTGATCCCGTTCACGTCCACCGGATTCAACGGGTGCGTCTCATCGACCGGCAAGCGTTCCGGTTTTCCGTAAATCTGGCGGGTGCTGGCGAAGACGATTTTGATTCCTGGATTGCAAGCGCGGCAAGCCTCGAGAATGGAGAGTTGCGCGCGGCAATTGATCTCGAGGTCGGGCATCGGATTGACCATGGAATCGAGATGACTGGTTTGGCCGGCGAGATTAAAAAGGTAATCCTTTCCCTGGACGAGATGACGCATCGAGTAGGTGTCGCGGACGTCGGAGATATTGAGCTGCACGCGCTCGCGGAGGGGCTCGATGTTGCACAAATTTCCGCCGTAATCCGGGATCAAACTGTCGAGCAAAGTGACCGCGGCGCCGCGAGCGAGCAGTTGCGCGGCGAGGTTCGATCCGATAAAGCCGAGGCCGCCGGTGATGAGCACGTTGCTGCCGTCGAAGGAATTTTTCATATGAGCCGCGCTCGTTCTTCTCTCATCTCCACCGCTTGTTAGGCGAGGAGCAAACGCAATCAGGATGTTCTCGTCAATCCGTCCGCCTGCGAGCCGGCTGCTGCTCGCACTCACCTTTCTGGTCGCCGCGATCCCGGCGTGGTGCGCGCTTTCGTGGGTGCTGCATTATGGCGTCGATGTACCGACGAAGGACGATTGGGACACGGCCGCGGTGGTGGTGAAGGCGCATACCGGTCAGCTGACGTTCGCCGATTTGTTTCAGCAGCAACAGGAGGGCCGAACGGTTTTGCCGAAACTGATTTTCATTCTCTTTTCGGTCGGCGGGCACTGGCAGATCCACGGGTTGATGATGCTCTCGATTGGTATTTGCGCAGCGACCGCGGCCGGACTTTATCTGCTCCTGCGCCGGACCGGTTTCGGAGCTGGCGGCGCGGCGGCGTGTTGGTGGATTTTCGCGCTCCTGATTTTTTCCGCGGCGCAATTTGAAGTCTGGCTTTGGGCCTGGGGATTTCCCTCCTTCATGCCGGCGCTGTTTTTGGTCGCCGCGCTCCTGGCCGTGGAAACGAAAATCTCCGCGGGCGCCAAATTTTTTCTCTGCGCGCTTTGCGCAACCGCGAGCAGTTTCACCTTGCCGCACGGGTTGCTGCTTTGGGGCCTGACTTTTCCTGTCGCGCTCCTCGGCCGACAAAGCACGAACTGGAAACGCTGGCTGGTCGGCTGGATTTTTGCGACCGTGCTCTGCGCCGGCATTTATTTTCACGGCTACGCGAAGCCCACCGACCTGCCGGAGTTTGCCCCGGCGGTTTCGCTCCTCGATTACGCGTGCTACTTCCTCGCGTTTCTCGGCGATCAGTTCGCCTTCGCGAGCGCCTCCGCGGAGAACCGGCCTGCGCTCGCAATTACCGCCGGCGCGATCCTGTGCGCGATTTTTTTGGCGGCACTGATTTATACTTTCGCGAGACGGCGCGATGAAATTTTTCTGCGCCGCGCGCTGCCTTGGATCGCGCTCGGCGGTTACGCCATCGGAAGCGATACCCTGGCCATGCTCGGCCGGATTGGTTTCGGAATTAACTCCGCGCTCTCGTCGCGCTACGTTCCGTTTTCGCTCTATCTCACGATCGGGGCCGTGGCGCTCGCCGGCCTCATCGCCCGCCAGCTTTGGGAATCGCGTCGCTCCTTTAAGCTCGCGCTTGCGCTCGGCGGGTGTTGCCTGCTCGCGGCGGGCGCATTTGGCACGCTCGCGAAAATTTCGACGGATCGCTGCGTGCAATTCATGCAAGGAGACTGGGCGAACACACGCTTGTTGCACGGCGCGGTTTTGTTCAGCCAGGCGCTCGACGTTTCCGGCGCGCTGCGGAATGCGAATAACCCTTCGCTCGAATTTGTGCGCAGTAACGCCCGCGATCTCGATGAGTTGAAATTGCTCCGTCCGCGCTTGGTCCGCAGTCCGGGCATCGATGCGCTTGCAGTGCGCGCTAATCCGGCGGTTGCGACCGGAAAACTGGAGACGATGGAGATTTTGCCTAACGAGCAAGCGCGCGCGTCCGGTTTCGCCGCGCTGTTGGCGAAAGGCCGCCCGGCGGACGCGGTCGTGCTCGCCTACGAAACGCCGGCGAAACAATGGCAAGCGTTTGCCTTGTCCGACAGCGTGAGCAAACGGCCGGAGGTCGCGCGGGAATTGCGCAGCCGACAACAGCGGCTGAGCGGGTGGAGCGCGACCTTCCCGCGAACGTCGCTGCCAGCGGGCGCGAAGATTTCCGCGTGGGCGCTCGATGCGGAAATTCCGAAACTCTACCGGCTTGCCGGACCGCCGGACGAGCCGGCGCGCTAAGTTTATTTACTGCCGGGTTTGATCGCCGGAGCGCCGGCGAGGTCGGGCGGTAATTGATTGGCGGCGAAAGTCTCGACGTTCATTTCCACCAGACTAACGAATGGGCAGCCGAAGTCCGGCCGCTGCCCGCCGCTGCGATCGACGATCACCCCGACGCCCGCAACGACGCCGCCGTGTTCGCGGACGATATCGATGGTTTGTTGCACGCGGCCGCCGCGCGTGACCACATCTTCGGCGATGATGAACCGCTCGTTAGGCGCGATTTGAAATCCGCGCCGCAGGACCAGTCCGCCAGTGTCGTTCTTCTCCGCGAAGATGTGCTTTTTGCCTAACGAGCGGCCAACTTCCTGGCCGACGATAATTCCGCCAAGCGCCGGGGAGATGACAGCGTCGCACTCGATGCCGCGGAGTTTATCGGCGAGGCGACCGCAGACGTCGGCGGCGATTTCGGTGTGTTGCAGAAGGATGGCGCACTGAAAAAACTGCCGGCTATGCAAGCCGGAGCGGAGGACGAAATGTCCATCGAGAAGCGCGCCGGTTTGGCGGAACAGGGCGAGAAGATCGACTGCCACCGAAACGCAACTACTCCCAGGTATCGATCGATTTCCCGCCGGCTTTGCTAGCCGCGGCGACGACTTCGATTTCCACCTGCGCGCCTTTGGGCAACGCGCTCACCTGCACAGTCGAGCGCGCGGGCGGCGCATCCTGAAAGTAGCTCGCGTAGGTTTCGTTCATGGTCGCGAAGTCGCCGAGGTTAGTCATGAAGACGGTCGTCTTAACGATGTTCGAAAAATCCATCCCTTCGGCTTTCAAGACCGCAGTCAGGTTCTCGAGAACGCGTTTGGTTTGTTCGGCGACATCCTGCGAAACGATCTGGCCGCTCTTCGGATCGAGCGGAATTTGGCCGGCGGTGAAGAGCAGCGGGCCGACGCGGACGGCTTGGGAGTACGGTCCGACAGCCGCGGGCGCTTCGGTGGTGGAGACGATCTTTTTCATCGCGCGAGTCTAGACGGAAAAAAATTTCGCACAACGAGGGACGAATGGGGCGGTCGCGCGCGCTTTGCTTGTCATCCTGAGACGGCGAAGCGCGTCGAAGGACCTCGCACAGGGTGCTTGGGGTACGCGAATTTGTGGTAAACGAAGCACCCTGTGTGAGGTCCCTCGCCGTCTTTGCGGACTCGGGATGACACGCCGGGAGGCGCGTCGAATCCGCGGAAAGTGGCCATGCGCGATGCACTCCCGCGCCCATTGCGGCTCGCGGATTTTCGTCGATAATGGAAACCCGATGGTTGGCTGGATTTTAAAGAAAATACTGGGCTCGAAGAATCAGCGCGAGATCAAGCGCATGATGCCGACGGTCCGTCGTATCAACGAGCTGGACGAGCAGTTCAAGGCGCTCTCGGACGAGGATCTGCGCGCCAAGACCGGGCAGTGGAAAGCCGAGCTGGCCGCGATCGAGGATCCCGACGAACGCTGGCGGAAGCTCGACGAGATCATGCCGGAAGCTTTTGCGGTGGTGAAAAATGCTGCGCGCCGGCTGACTGAACGCGATGAGGAATTCAGCGTCTGCGATCAGCCGATGACGTGGAACATGGTCCACTTCGATGTCCAACTCGTGGGCGGGATGGTGCTGCATCGCGGGCGGATCGCGGAAATGGCCACGGGCGAAGGCAAAACGCTGGTCGCGACGTTACCGCTGTATTTGAATGCGCTCGCCGGCCACGGCGCGCATCTGGTGACGGTGAACGATTACCTCGCCCGCCGCGATGCCGAGTGGATGGGCCAGCTCTACAATTTCCTCGGCCTAACGACTGGTATCATTCAGCACGACCAGCCGCCGGACGTGCGCCGCGAGCAGTACGCCTGCGACATCACTTATGGGACGAACTCGGAGTTCGGTTTCGATTACCTGCGTGACAACGGCATGGCTACGACCCGCGAGCAGCAGGTGCAGCGCGGCTACAATTTCGCGATCGTCGATGAAGTCGATTCCATCTTGATCGACGAGGCGCGCACGCCGTTGATTATCAGCGGACCGGCGACGGTTTCGACCCATCAGTACGACAAGTGGAAACCGCTAGTCGAACAATTGGTGCGCAAACAGAACATGCTGGTCAACCGCATCTCGAGCGAAGGGAAAGAACTTTTCGAGCAGGGAAAAGTGGAAGATGGCGGGCTGGCGTTGTTTAAAGTGAAGCTCGGTCAGCCGCGGAATAAACAGCTCCTGCGGATGATGGAAGACCCGGACAAACGCCGGGCGATGGACAAAGCTGAGCTTTCCTTTTACTCCGACTCGCGCAAGGAAGAACTCTTCGCGCTCAAGGAAGAACTCTTTTTCACCATCGACGAGAAATCGATGGAGTCCGATCTCTCCGAACAAGGGCGCGCCTTTATGAATCCGGATGATCCGGACGCATTCGTGCTACCGGACTTAATTAGCGCCTTCGCTGAGATCGATCTCAATCGCGAGCTTTCCGACGAAGAGAAAGAGAAGCAGAAAGTCGAGAAGCAGCAGCATTGCGACGCGCAAGCCGAGCGCATTCACAACATCTCGCAGCTCCTCCGTGCCTACTGCATGTACGAGAAGGACGTGCAGTACGTGGTCGAGGAAAACAAGGTCGTCATCGTCGACGAATACACCGGCCGCAAAATGCCGGGCCGGCGTTGGAGCGACGGCTTGCATCAGGCGGTGGAAGCGAAGGAAGGCGTGCAGATCGATCGCGAAACGCAAACGCTGGCGACGATTACGATTCAAAATTATTTCCGCCTCTATCAAAAGCTCGCGGGTATGACCGGCACCGCGGATACCGAGGCGGCTGAGTTCCACGACATCTACAAACTCGACGTCAACGTCATCCCGACGAATCGCCCGATTGCGCGGATCGACGGGAACGATCACATCTACAAAACGCGTCGCGAAAAATACAACGCGGTCATCAACGAGATTAAAGATTGCCATGGCCGCGCGCAGCCGGTGCTCGTCGGCACGGTGAGTGTGGAAGCGAGCGAGTTGCTCAGCCGCATGCTCAAGCGCGAGAAGATTCCGCACAACGTGCT
>JBPCJC010000052.1:0-8566 GCA_051005695.1 Chthoniobacterales bacterium
GGCCATCAATCTTTGGCTGGGCCTTTATCGTTCTCCCGCTGAGTGGCCATGGACGTATTTTTTCCTCGTCATTATCCAGCTCACGCTCCTGGTTCCGAGGCGCGGACGCAATTTGGGCCTGGACGCTCTCCTGCTCGGGGCGAAGCAGGCGTTTTCCGGCCGCGGTCTAGGGGTCCCCTTGGCGTGCATCCTGTCGTAATGGACCCTTCCCGTATGCCCACCAAAGGGAACATTGAACTCGACGTCGGCGTTAAATCGTTTGCGACCGGCCTGCTGCCCGAACTGATTGCTGGGCTGCGCCGATGTCGCCGCGGCGATCTCATGGCCGTCGTTGGCAGCGAGGCTGACCTCGGCGTGGAGCTTGAGCGTTGGTGCCGTTTCACGGGCAACACTTTGGTCGATACGACTGTTGAGGCGGGTCGAACGCGCTGGGTGATCCGTTGCGGTGAGGTGCCTGCGGGTGTCGACACCAAACGGCGTGTCGGCTCGCGTCTTTGGCTCTACACGAATTTCCACTGCAACCTGCATTGCGACTATTGTTGCGTGCGCTCCTCGCCCCAGGTAGCACGGCGGGAGCTTGGCCTCGCCCGGGTGCAGCGGATCGCCAGCGAGGCAGTCGAACTGGGTGTCGACGAGATTTTCGTGACTGGCGGCGAACCCTTTCTGCTTGCGGGCATCGGTGAAATCCTGACTGCGTGCGCCGCGGCCGCGCCCACCACTGTGCTGACAAATGGCATGCTGCTCCCCCGGCGGCTCGAAACCCTGCGTTCCTTGCCAATCGATCGGATCACGCTGCAGATCAGCCTCGACAGTCCAACGCCGGACCGGCACGACCAGCATCGTGGAAAGGGGACATGGGTGAGTGCATGGAAGGGCATTGAGTTAGCTCGCTCGGAGGGGTTCCGGGTCCGATTGGCGTCGACCGTCTCCACTGACCTCGAGGCCGAGGAGTTCCGTCATTTCCTGGATTCCCACCAGATCAGCGAAGAGAACCGGGTAATCCGTCGTATCGCGCTGCGGGGTTTCGCCTTGGACGGCGTGGCCCTTGCACGGGCCGATCTAGTGCCTGAGATCACGATAACAGCAGACGGCGTTTACTGGCATCCGGTAGGCGCAGGGGACGCCGATATGCTCGTTACCCCCGACATCTTTCCGCTGGCCGAATCCTTCGCCGCCGTGCGTGGCGCCTTTGAGCGCGAAAGCGCGCATCGGCACCGGTTGGCGAAGATATTCAATTGCGCATAGCCCGCATTGCCCAAAAATGGACGCGCATTCGGGGAAACCAAGCTAGCGGTCGAAGAAGCCCTGTTGCGCAGACGCCTGCCGCAACGAGTCGTACCCGTCCAGGCGCGGCGATTCCCAGCGGCGGAGCCCTTCTGCGTCAAGGACGGCGCGATGGCTCGGATTGTCATAGCTCATCGCGGACAGGGCTTGGGCGAATTGTTGCTCCAATGCTGGGTCGAGATCGGGTCGCGCGGTGAACATGCAGTGATTGTAGGGCGGCGACGTCCAGATCTCGGTGAGCGCGCCCTCGGGGACCAATCGCTCGCCGCACACCGTCTTCCAGAACGGGCTGCCAATTGCGCCGGCATCAGCGCGGCCGTCGAGGACGGCGCGAACGACTTCGGTCTCGCTTCTGCCAGTATCACCATGCTTACCGACGTCGCTGTCGAAGCGCAGCGTGCGGTAATGCTCTCCCTCGAGCAAGCCTTCGCGCCCCAAGAAGTGCACCGGGAGGATCGCAGCGTGACCACTGTCGCGGCTGCCGAGCGCTAAAGTGCGATCTTTAAGATCGAGAAGCGTAGCGATCGGACCCCCGCTGGGCGCGACGATTTTGGTGGTCCAGCCAATGTCGGTATCACGCATGGCGATCGGCCTGCAGCGATGTTCGCTCCACGCGTCGGCCTGGAGATATGCAAGGTTCGTGTTCCAGGCAATGTCAATGTGCGGCGTGGGATCGCCGGGCGCAGCCAGTAAGGCGCCTACCTGCATCTCGTAACTCTGGAACAAGACGATCTCAACTAACAGGTGCGCCTCATCGTGAAAATAGCGTCGCAGACCTTCCCAGATCGTGACCACCTTCGGATCGTACGCCACAGCTCCAACCCAGATTATTCGGCTCATTTTTGACTTTCTTCTTAAATATTTCGCGACCGAATGCGAGCACCGGTCGCACAAATGATTGTTAACTCATGTAATCCGGTTGCCTTGCGGACACAGGTCAGAAAAGCGGCATTCCCAGGACCACCCTTGCGATGAATTCCCGCAAAACATCGCCCGTCGGCGCCATCACGGCGCCCGCATGAGCATCGCGGAACAGCCGCTCGATGATCATGTTCTTCGAGAACGCCGTCCCCCCGCACACACGCATCGCCGTTGAAGTAACACCGATGGCGATGTCGCCCGCGGCGGCTTTGGTTTCCAGCACCCGTAGCATGGTCGTGTCCCGAGGCCTTTCCAAGTGCTCAACCAGATCGTCGATCCGCGCCGAGAGACCTGAAGTGTCGATCTGCATCATTGCGAGCTGCGCGCGCAGCGTCGGCAAGCTCTCTCCGAGGCTCTGGCCCGTATGTTCAAACCGAGCGTTCTTGAGATGCGTCGCGGTTGCTGCGACGGCTGCGCGACAGAGGCCTAGCGCCACGGTCGCCATCCCCAGATTGAACCGCGGGAGCACCACGTCCAACATAGTCTGGAAACCCGCACTGTCGTCTGTGAGCTGGAGCTCATACGGCACCGCGCAGTCATCGAGCATCATCGGAGCGGAGGCGTTGGCCCGCAGCCCCAAGCCGTCCCAGGAGTCTTCAACTGAGAGCCCAACCGCGCCTGCTGGAACCAGGTAGATCGTCGATTCTGTAGGACTTGTCCCTTCTGGCGCGAGCGTCGAGACGACATAACTCTGCGCGGCGCCAGCGCTGGTGACCCACGACTTCTTCGCGGTAATGCACACACCCGTGCCATTCCGGCGCGCGCGCGACACAGGGCTCCAGAAGTGACTCCGCGAGCCAGCCTCACTGAAGGCGAGAGTGGACAGATGCCGGCCGGCGGCAATCTCTTTTAGAATCTGCGCAACGGCGGCGCCCGGTCGAGCGGCGGCGATGATCGCAGAGGAACAGCTATGCATCAGATAGACCATCGCGACCGATGCGTCCGCTTCGGCAAGTGTCGCGGTAACAGCAGCGAATGTGTGCGGTCCGAGACCAGCACCGCCGAACGCGGTCGGTAGCATCAGTCCAAGAAGCCCGGCTCGCCCGAGCGCATCAACAGCCTCGGTCGAGAACCGACCTTCCTTATCATTCTGCCTGGCGGCCGGAGTCAGTACTCGATCGGCTATCTCTCTTGCTTTCGAAAGTGCTATCTCATGATTCATAATGGATGATGCCCAAGTATACGCTCGTCACAAGGTCAGGCGGCGCACAAAAGGGCGGAACCTTGCGGGAGCGACTTGCCGTCCGGTAACGTCACCGTGATGTCCACGTTGGCGTTTTGAATACGACTTCGCCTCGCCAGTTACGTTGGCTAAATCCGCTTTTACCGCGTTCGGTTTGGCCCAGCTTCATTTCCCCAGTCCAGAAACAACTCTGCGTGAAAGCCACGCGTTTGATTGCGACTTTGCCGGGCGCGGCGGCCTCCTGCACGGCCAATTCCGGCGGCTGAACGAGAAGTGCGATCATAAGAACGAATGGCATATCTATTTTCATAAACGTGAAGTCGATGGCCTTGATCCGCGACAACGGTGCGAGAAGCAAGGCGGACTTTTATTCCAAAATTGGCCGTCCTCCGCCTCGATCTTCCGGCGGTGTCACAGACGAAGGACGAGGACAAGCGACCCCGGTATTACATGGCTGCCAGGTTATCTAGCGTGGCTCGATTATTGTCCGGAGGCCGCGCTCTGGGATCACGCGCCCAGCAAGGAAGTGTTCGCACGGCTGGTCAGAACAGCATCGTCGTTCCCGGCAAAGAAACGCAGCAGCTCGCGGAACTCGCCCGGGATCACAAATTGACTCTTGTCGTTGGCGCGAACGAGCGCGTCAAAACCGGACCCGGCAACGGCACCCTTACAACACGCTTCTCACCTTCACCGCGGACCGCGGCCTAACGAATCATCATCGCAAGCTCGTGCCGACCTATACCGAGCGCATGATCTGGGGACAAGGCGACGGCCGCGGACTCGAGGCGGTGGACACGCCGCAAGGTCGCATTGGCGGTTTGATTTGTTGGGAACATTGGACACCGCTGGCGCGTAAGGCCTTGCACGATTCCGGCGAACACCTTCACGTCGCGGTCTGGTCGACGGTGCACGAAATGCAAAGGTGGCGAGCCGGCATTACGCTTTCGAAGGGCGTTGTTTGTGCTCGCGTGTGGATTGATCATGCGAGTAAAAGATTTGCCTAACGAGTTGTCCGTCGAGCCCGAACTCGCGGCCACGCCCGACGCATTCGTTTTCGTGGCGGGAGCGCGATCATCGGTCCCGATGGAAAATATGTTGTTGAGCCTGTCTTGGAAGAGGAAGCGATCGTCACCGCCGAGCTCGATTTGCATGCCATCGATCGCGAGAAGATGACGCTCGACGTCTCCGGTCACTACAGCAGACCGGACATCTTCGATTTCCAAATAACCAAAAAACGCGCCGGGCAAAATTACGACCGGGAATAAAGCCTGACCCGAAGCGTCTTAGTAGGTGAACGGGCAATTTCGCTCCCAGAATCCTGGAGGTGGATTCGGCCTAAAAACAGAAAGAAAAAAATGAAACGTTACAACACCAAAGCACTCCTCGCGGGCGCAGCCCTGGCCGGAATCATGTCCGGCGGCGCTGTCTCCACCCTGAGCGCAGCTACCACCGGCCAGTCCGGCAAATCCAACATCAGCACCAGCCCAGGGACGATGGCGGACGCGAAGAAGGGCGAGACACACGATTGCAAGGGCAAGAACTCTTGTAAGGGCAAGGGCGGCTGCAAGAGCGGCGAGAACGGTTGCGCCGGCAAGAACTCCTGCAAAGGCAAGGGCGGCTGCGCTGTGAAAGACGGCAAGCCAGTGGACAAAGACAAAGACGAAAGTCATTGATTGAATTGGCGCGCGCCGGGCTCCGCTCTTGGACGAGGGAGCCCGACGACGCTGCCTGCAAAATTCCCATGGCCTCCTCGCGCTTTAACGCCTTCACCGATTACGGCATCGGCATCGGCCTGCGCATTCCCCATTACCAGCACATCCTCGAAAAGAAGCCGGTGGTCGATTGGTTCGAGATCATCTCGGAAAATTACATGGTCGATGCGGGTCGCCCGCTCCATGTGCTCGATCAGATTCTCGAGCAATACCGCGTCGTGCAGCACGGCGTCTCGATGTATTTCGGCAACGCCAGCCGGCCGAATCGTGAGCATTTGCGGAAACTGAAAAGACTCGTTAGGCGCACCGGCACGCCCTGGCTTTCCGATCATCTCTGCTGGGGCAGTGTCGATGGCCGCTACACCCACGATCTGCTTCCGATGCCTTACACCTGGGAAGCGGTCGAAACGACGGCGGCGAATATTCGCGAGGTGCGCGATTTCGTCGAAGTGCCGATTGCGGTCGAGAACGTGAGCAGCTACGCCGAGTTCCACATGTCGGAGATGAGCGAGTGGGAATTTCTCAACGAAGTGGTCGAGCGCGCCGACTGCGGAATTCTCCTGGACGTGAACAACATTTACGTCTCCTCGAAAAATCACGGATTCGATCCGCAGGTTTATGTCGATGCGGTCCCGGCCGATCGCGTCGCGCAAATCCACGTCGCCGGTCATTCGAAATTCGAGAAATATATTTTGGATACGCACGATCATCCCGTGCTCGATCCAGTCTGGAAACTTTATGCGCACGCGATTGGCCGCGCCGGCCGCACCGCCACGCTCCTCGAATGGGACGACCGCATTCCTTCCTTTAAAGATGTCCACCGTGAAGCGCTTAAAGCCGCGCGCTTTCTTCCGAATGATCAAGCCGTCGCCGCCTAGAGCCTGTTATGCGCTTTTCGGCTATTAAACCACGGAGACACGGAGGACACGGAGAAGAATGGAAGAAGTTGGTTCCCCCGCTCCCTCTGTGGCCTCCGTGCCTCCGTGGTACGCTGTAACTGGAGGTGCATGACACGTTCTAATCGACTGACCGATCTGCAGGCGTTGATGGCCAAAGCGGTGATGCGTCCGCTCACGGCGGACGACGGGATGCAGCGCGAATGGAGCGACGGCGGTACGACCGCCGGAATCGCCGAACAATTCATCAAGCCTAACGACCGGTTGGATTCCTTTGACCGGCTGCAAATTTACAACCAGCAATATTGGTGGCGCCTGCTCGGCAATTTCGCGGAAGATTTTCGCGGCCTGCGCGCGGTCCTCGGCGAGCGCAAGTTCGACAAACTGGCCGTGGCCTATCTCGATCATTGCGGTTCGCAATCGTGGACGTTGCGGAATCTCGGCAGCCGGTTGGAAGAATTTCTCCGCGCGCATCCCGATCTGACTGCGCCACAGACCGCGCTCGCGCTCGACATGGTGCGAGTGGAATGGGCGCGCACCGTTGCTTTCGATGAAGCGGAAAACCCGCCGCTGCCAGCGGACAAGGTGCGTGCTATTCCGCCGGAGTTACTGCGGCTCGGCCTGCAACCCTACCTCATCCTGCTCGAGCTAAATCACTCGATCGATCACTTGTTAGGCAAATTGAAACGGCAATCGGAAATCGAAACCGGAACCTTGAGCAACGCCGTTTCCAGTGCGCGTCCGCGCGCGCGCCGCCGTCTGACTGTTCGTCCGAGTCGTAAACCAATTTACCTCGCGGTCCATCGGCACAACTTTTCCGTTTACTACAAACGCCTCGATGCCGAAGCCTGGCATCTGCTGCGCGCTTTGCGTAAAGGCACACCGCTCGACTCCGCCTGCGGTCTGGCGTTCGCGGATTCGACTGACTCGCCGGAAGCGATGGCGGAAAAGATCCGCTCCTGGTTTGCCGCCTGGATGGGCTTTGGCTGGCTTACTCGTCCCGGCGCGATCTGAGATGCAAATATCCTGGCTCGACGCGGGCAAGGTGCTCGCTATTCAACTGCTTTTCGGAACGACCTTTTTTCTTTCCGCGGCATTGAAGTGGTCCGGTGGCATGCCTCCCTGGTTCGTCCAACAATTTCAGACAACGTGGCTGGCGCGGGCGCCGGGCGGATTGCCCGCGGTCTTTTATTTTCTCGCCGTGTTGGAAACGATCGGCCTCCTCGGCTGCGTCGCCAGCGTGGTGCGGCTGGAGTTCTTGCATCCGAGCAAGACCATTTTGCGGTGGACTCTGGTCTTCGCCTTGTTCGTTTTCGTCGTGCTCGCGTATGGCGCGCGGCTCACGGGAAAATTCGACGTCGCGGCTTACAATCTGATGTATTTCGTCGGCGCGCTTCTTTGCCTCCGCGAAATCTCCCCTGAGACGCGCGCGCTTTCGTGATGCGCAGACTTTCTGTGCGGCGCGCCCTTTCCTTTTTTCCTGCGTTCCTGATTCATTTTCTCTTCGCCAGCGCGAATGCGGCGGAGCCGGCAAATATTGACTGGCAACCCTGGTCGGATTCGATTTTCGAAAAAGCGCAGCAGGAACATCGCTTCGTCCTCCTCGATCTCGGCGCGGTCTGGTGTCACTGGTGCCACGTCATGGATGAGATCACGTATCAAGATCCGAAAGTGATCGCGCTGATCAACGCGCGTTACTTCGCGGTGCGAGTCGATCAAGACGCGCGGCCCGATCTTTCGCTGCGCTACGAAAACTACGGCTGGCCGGCGACGGTGGTATTCAACACCGACGGGAGCGAAATTGCCAAACGCCAGGGCTACATCCCGCCGAAGCCGATGGGGTCGTTCCTCCAGGCGATCATCGACGATCCATCTCCAGGGCCATCGATTGTGGCGGAGCCGCCGCTCGAACCGAGCAGCGTTACAGCTTTGTCGGAAGGACAGCGGGAAAAGCTGCGCAAGATTTTGCGGGATAATTACGACGCGAAAAACAAGGGCTGGGGCACGAGCCAGAAGTTTCTTGATTGGGACATTGTCGAGTATTGCATGGGCGAAGCGATGCGCGGCGATCGCGACTGGGAACGCATGGGGCGCGAGACGCTCAAAGCGCAGCGGCAATTGATCGATCCGGTCTGGGGCGGGGTGGATCAATACTCGACCGACGGCGACTGGAAGCATCCGCACTTCGAAAAGATCATGCAAATGCAGGCAGAGGATCTGCGCATTTACGCCGAAGCATTTTCGCTCTGGAACGATCAGGCCGATCTCGACTCGGGGAAGAAAATCCACGGTTACCTGCGAAATTTTCTCACCAGTCCTGAGGGCGCGTTTTACACCAGCCAGGATGCCGATCTGAAAGCAGGCGAACATTCGGCCGCGTATTTCGCGCTCAACGACGTTGAGCGCCGGAATCGCGGAATCCCGCGGATCGATCAACATATTTACGCGCGTGAAAACGGCTGGGCGATCAACGCCCTCGCCATTTTTTACCGCGTGACCGGCGACGAAGGCGCGCTGGCCGAGGCCGCGCGCGCGGCCGAACGGATCATCGCAAATCACTCGTTGCCCGG
>JBPCJC010000053.1:0-30707 GCA_051005695.1 Chthoniobacterales bacterium
AGGCTTTGGCCACGCAGAAGAAGGTCAGGAAGGTGGAAAGATGGGCCACGATCGAGGTGCAAAAAGCGCAGAAGGTCGCGAACCAATGATGCGCGTAAAGATGATACGCGGCCGAAAGTTCGATCAATTTTTCGCGTCCGGGAATTCGCTCCGGGAGCAGATGGAGCAAATTAAATCCGCTGATGATAAAGCTGGTGACGAGCGCGAGGACGGCGCTGCCGAGAATGATGAGCAGACCGAAAAGGAGCTGCCGGGTCTCGGGAGTTTGCGCGAGAAAATTGTAGCGCAGCCCGATAAGACAACCGGTGATGGTGATCAAGCCGACCAGCCCGATGAGGCGATCGAACATGACCGCGAGAAGCGCGCCGAGTTTTTTCGCGGGCGCTTCCTTGAGCAACAAATAAGTCTTAATGATGTCGCCGCCGGTGCCGCCGGGAAGGAACTGGTTGTAAAACATTCCGATGAGAAAAAGCCCGCTGACGCGCGGGAGACTGAGATGAATTTTTTGAACCTTGAGCAGAATTTGCCAGCGCACCCCGGCCGCAACTTCCACGAGGATGTAGGCAAAAATCGCGGCCACGATCCAGGAGTAGTTCGCGTTGCGTAAGGCGACGCCCATCTGCGCGCGTTTCGCAGGATCGTGAAAAACCCAATAGAGGACCGCGACCGTGACCGCGAGCTGGATCAAGGTGATGAGAAGTTTTTTCATTCGCCGAAGCGCTCTTTCCAAGTCACGACCGAGCGCAGAATTTCGTCGACCGTTTTGCGCGGGCTCATTTCCCAGACAAATAAGCAGGTCGGCGGCAGAAGCGGGACAAGTTTTTCCAGATCGACGTGGCCGGCGAAGGGCGGTTGATGATCCTGACCCGGCCAGATGACATCCTGCAAATGACAACCAAACGCACGCGGACCGATCAGCCGCAGCCATTCTTCGTGATCGAGAAACCCGAGATTCTCTTTGATCTGAATGTGCCCGAAGTCGTGCCAGTAACCGGCAAACGGTGAGTTCAATTCGTCGAGCAACGCGGGCAGCTCGCGTTCGTTAGGCATTTCTTCGTAACCGCGGCGACCTTCGACTCCGAGACGAATATTTTTTGATGCGGCGTATTCGGCGATGCGCTTCAAACATTCCTTTACGCGCTCAAGCGGCCAGTGCGCATCGGCTTCCCGTTTCTGCACCGCTTTGATTTTGCGGCGCACGTAATCGCGCGAGTTCAGTTCGCCTTTTTTTGCGAGCGCGATCAGTTCGTCGGTGATCGGATTCATCGGCACATCGCCGCAATGCAGGACGACGAAAGGCGCGCCGAGGCGCTCCGCAAAATCGATCGTCTGGAAGGTTTGCCTGAGCGCGCGTTCGCGTTCGCGCGCCGTCGGGGCGGAGAATTTGTAGCAATCCGGCGAGGCATGCATGACCTCGACCGGCAGCGGGCAGAAATTGTGCAGGCTGCTGAAAGTGACTTCGCCGGCGTCGAACATCTTTTGTATTCCGGGCATGAGCGAAATGCGGATGCCGTGACCGAGCTCGATGTGGCTGAAGCCGAGCTCGCCCTTGATCTCGCGGAGCATTTCCTCGCCGGCTTTGTGGCGGCCGGAATTCCAGCAGGTCGAGAAGGAAATCATTTCAGCCTAACGAGTGCTACAAAACCGGCGCGACCTCCGGTTCCGGAGCGGCGTTTGCCGGCCGATCGCAGACCGTGCGCCCGGCGAGCGTAAGCACGGTGACGCAACCGACGCCAAAACAAAGCGCGCCGATGCAAATGGTGGTGCGCATGCCTAACCAATCCGAAGCTGCCGGCAGCAGGAGCCCGGCGATCGGCATCAGGCCGAAAAAGCTCAGGCCGAAAATCGCCGAGATCCGGCCGCGGAGCGGGCCGGGCGCGCGTTCCTGCACGATCGTGCCGGCGAGTCCGAAGTTGAGCGACAGGCCGACCGCCAGCGTGCCCATGCAGGCGGCGGTGACGTAAAAGCTGCTCGATTGCGACATCGCGAAAAGCGCGACCGCAACGAGAAGTGAGGCGCCGGTCATGAATTTCAAGCGCAACCGGTGCGCGACACTGAGCAGCCCGAGCGCGCCGCAAAGCGAACCGACCGCCGAGGTTCCCATGAGAAAACCAAGACGATCGGGACCGAGATGAAGAATGTTGCGCACGTAAAGCGGGAGCATGACCGAGAAGACCGGGTAAACAAAAATAGTCGTTAGGGCGATGAGCATGATCATCGAAAGAATCGTCCGATCGTGCCGCACGTAACGCAGCCCGTCCTTGAATCCACTGCGGCGTTGCTCTTCTTCCTCGGCCGTTCCGGCGACGCGAGGCGGGAGCGAAAGCATCGCGATGATCAATGCGAAAAATGATCCGGCATTGCAAAAAAACGCTGAGGCCGCACCCCACCAGCCGACGAACAAACCAGCCAGCGATGGACCGACTAGACGCGAGCCGTGAAAGACCGAACGATCGAGCGCAATCGCGGTCGCGATCTCGTCCTTCGTCACCAACTCGGGCACGAGTGCGGAAAGCGCGGGCATTTCAAAAGCGACGCACGAACCGAGCACGGCCGCGAGCACGAGCACATGCCAGATGTGCAGATGTCCCGAAAGCACCAGCGAACCCAAAGTCGCCGCGGAACAAATCTGGACGATCTGGGTGGCGATCAAAATTTTGCGTTTGTCGTGTTTGTCCGCGAACGAGCCGCCGATCATGGTCAGCAGTAACGTCGGAATCCCGGCGCAAAAATTGACCATCCCGAGGACGAGCGCCTTGTCGGTTAACGAGCTCACCACCCAGGCCTGCGCCATCACCTGCATCCAGGTGCCGGTATCGGAGATCGCCGAGCCGACCATGTAACGGCGAAACGGACCCGCGCGCAGGAGCGTCAACGCGCGTCGGTAAAATGGTTCCTCGCCGGATTTCATGGGCAAGACAGATACGCGGGAGAGATGCGCCCGCAATCGGCGCAGCGCGGTTCAGTATTCCCAGGAAAGATGCTCGATCTCCCAATTCTTTTCGGTCCCGGAAATTTGGATGACGACCCAAAAGCCTTGCCGGGCGAAGAGCACCCGCGTGCGCACGGCCCCGCGGGCGCGCAAAGTATGGCCATCGAGTTTGAAGATTAAGCGGGCCGCGAATGGGCCGACGTTTTTCACTTCGCCAAGTTGGTCGTCGATTCGATTGATCAGTTGGCCGGGCCGGGAAAGTTTGCGCGCCGCGCTCGAGTGGTCTTCCAGAAAGTGCGGATCGCGGTTGATGAAGACCCGATGAAAAGTGAGCTCGGCAAACTCGATCGCATCGCGTTCGACGCTGCTTTTGTAAATTTCGAACGCGAGCAGGCCGCTGGCAACGCTGGCGAAGACGAGTAAACAGGCGACGCTGGCGACGATGGTTTCAAACCAGGCGATGTGTTCGCGCTGGCGCCGCGCGAATTCATAAACCGCCGGCGATAACGCCAGGTAGCAAAAGATAGTCAGCGCGCCCATTCCGAGAACAAAGAGCAAGCCGAGACCGTCGGTCCTGATCCCCCAAACAATCCCGCAGAGGCCGGCGATCGCGAAGAAAACGGAGAGGATCCAACGCGCCCAGTTTTGTCCGAGCCAAATCAGGAAAAGCAGGAAGACGGCCGCGCAGCCGACGAGCGCGAACGCGAAAAACTTTCCGACCTCGCCATTGAAGATGCTGACGCTCGCGCCGGCCGCGAAACCAATTAAGACGAGAACGGAGATAAATCCGATCGCGAAACGCCCCCGCCGCCACGGTTCGGGATCGCCATAACTCCAGAGCGACTCGAGCTCATCATCGGCCATTTGACCGGTTACATAGATGATCGCGGCGTGCGCAGAAAGGCCTAACGACACCAACGGTGCTTTGCGTGCGCCCCGGTTTTGCTGGATATCTTCGAGTCAAAGATGCGACCGGATAAGTTTACCCAGAAAATGCAGGAGGCGCTGCAGGCGTCGCAGGACGTCGCCGCGCGATTCAATCAGCAGGAAATCACGAACGAACATTTTTTGCTCGGGCTGCTCGATCAGAGCGAAGGAGTAACGCGGCCGTTGCTCGAAAAATTGGCGGTCAATGTGACTGCGCTGCGCGGGGAACTGGACGCGGAAATCCGGCAGCGGCCGCAGATTCATGGTTCATCGGATGTGCGCATCGGGAATGAATTGCGGGCGACGATCGACGCGGCGGAAAAAGAAATGGCGCGGCTGAAGGATGAGTTCCTGAGCGCGGAACATTACTTGTTAGCGCTAACGGAATCGAAGGGCGCGGCGGGCCGGTGGTTGAAAGACAACGGGGTCACGCGCGAAAAGTTGATGCAGGCGCTCCAACAGGTGCGCGGTTCGCAGCGGGTGACCGATCAAAATCCCGAGGGGAAATATCAGACGCTGGAGAAGTATGGACGCGATCTGACCGAACTAGCGCGGCGCGGAAAGATCGATCCGGTAATTGGACGCGACGATGAAATTCGCCGGGTCATGCAGGTGCTTTCGCGCCGGACGAAAAATAATCCGGTGCTGATCGGCGAGCCGGGTGTGGGCAAGACGGCAATCGTGGAAGGGCTCGCGCGGCGGATCATTTCCGGCGATGTCCCGGAGTCGTTGAAACGGAAAAAACTTATCGCGATGGACATCAGCGCGATGGTCGCGGGCGCGAAATTTCGCGGCGAATTCGAGGATCGGCTGAAAGCTTTTCTCAAGGAAGTGACGGACTCGCAGGGCGAGATCATTCTCTTCATCGACGAGCTGCACACCATCGTCGGCGCAGGCGCGGCGGAAGGATCGGTCGATGCGTCGAATATGCTGAAGCCGCAACTGGCGCGGGGGGAGTTGCGGACGATCGGCGCGACTACGCTGGATGAGTACCGCAAGTACATCGAGAAGGACGCGGCGCTCGAACGGCGGTTTCAACCGGTGATGGTGAATGAGCCGAGCGTGGAGGATACGATCGCGATTTTGCGCGGATTAAAAGAACGCTACGAGGTGCATCACGGCGTGCGCATTCAAGACGCCGCGCTCGTGGCGGCCGCGGTCCTTTCGCATCGCTACATCAGCGATCGTTTTTTGCCCGACAAAGCGGTCGATTTGATCGACGAAGCGGGCTCGCGTTTGAAGATCGAGCTCGATTCCATGCCCACGGAAGTGGACGCGCTCGAACGCGAGATCATGCAGCGGGAGATGGAGCGGCAGGCGTTAAAGAAAGAAAAAGATCCCGCGAGCAAAGAGCGCCTAACGAAAATCGAACGCGAGCTCGCCAACCAAAAAGAAGAGAGCGCGAAGCTGAAAGCGCAGTGGCAAAACGAAAAGGCGGAGATCGACAAGGCGCGCAAACTTCAGGAGTCGTTGGAAGCCGTGCGCACGGAGCTCGAGCAAGCGCAGCGTCGCGGCGAATTAGCGCGTGCGAGCGAGTTGCAATACGGCCGCATCCCGGAGCTCACGCGTCAGCTCGAGGAGCACAACAAAAAGCTCAGTCAGCTCCAGGAAACCGGCCAGATGTTGAAAGAGGAGGTGACCGAGGAAGACATCGCCGAGGTGGTTTCAAGTTGGACGCACATTCCGGTCTCGCGTTTACAGGAGGGTGAACGGCAGAAGCTGGTGAAAATGGAGCAGCGCTTGCGCGAACGCGTCGTCGGCCAGGCGGAGGCGATCACCGCGATTTCGAATGCCGTCCGCCGCGCGCGCGCCGGACTACAGGATGAGAATCGGCCGATCGGTTCTTTCATTTTTCTCGGACCAACCGGTGTCGGGAAAACCGAACTTTCGCGCGCACTCGCGGAATTTTTGTTCGATGACGAGAACGCGATGATCCGCATCGACATGAGCGAGTACATGGAGAAACACACTGTCGCGCGCTTGATCGGTGCGCCGCCGGGTTACGTCGGCTACGAGGAAGGCGGGCAGCTGAGCGAGGCGGTCCGGCGCAAACCATACTCGGTCGTGCTCTTCGATGAAATCGAGAAGGCGCACCAGGATGTTTTCAATGTTTTACTGCAAGTGCTCGATGACGGCCGGATCACGGACGGGCAGGGGAGGACGGTTGATTTTAAGAACACGGTCATCATCATGACTTCGAACCTCGGTTCGCAATTCATCACCGAGGAATGGAGTCGCGAGAAGCATGCGACGCTGGTGATGGAGGCGTTACGCGCGCACTTCCGGCCGGAGTTTCTGAATCGCGTGGACGAGATCATCATCTTTGATCGGCTGAGCGACGAGGACTTGAAAGAGATCGTCGACATTCAGCTTAAACGACTCGTTAGCCGACTCGAGAAACAAAAGATCACCCTGGAATTAACCGAGGCCGCGAAAGCGCGCATCGCGCGGGAGGGAAACGATCCCGTGTACGGCGCGCGGCCGTTGAAGCGTGCGATTCAGCGGGAAATTCTCGACCCCATGAGCATGGAAATTCTCGAGGGAAAATTTCACGAAGGGCAAACGATCGTGGTCGATGCGGCGGCCGACCGGTTGACGTTCACCGCGCAGTGACCGCGCGCCCGTTGGCCTAACGAGAGCTGGCGCGACCGTTTCTGCAGCGACTCAGGATTGAACGGGGAAACGCGCGGATTGTCTGAGTAGGATCATGATTAAATCCACCGCCTTAGCTTTTCTTACCGTGGCCCTTCTTGCCACCTCTAGCGCGCTCGCCGGCGACAAAGCCTGCTGCGTCACCGCCTCCAGCAAACCTTCCAAAGAAGCTTGCGTGGCCACTTTCTCGAAGCTCGGCCTGACGGCCGCGCAGAATAGCAAAATGGAAACACTGGCCGATGATTGCGCGAAATCCGGCTGCAACAAAGAGAGCATGGACAAGATGGAAGCCGGCGCCAAAGGCGTCCTTTCCAAAGAGCAATTCGTGGCCTGGAAAACGAATTGCAACGGCATGACCGCGGAGAAAAAGCAGAGCTAATTTTCGATCGGCCACCGGACGACGGCGGGTTTGATTGCGGGAATTCCGTCGGCGATCTGAAGGGCGTCCGACGGAATTTTAGTTTCCGGAAGCACCCTTATCGGCGGGTGATCTGCACTTCCGGGCGGTAAGTGATCCTAACGAGTAGATCGCCGCGACCGCCGCGTGCTTTCGGCAAACCGGCGTGGGCGACTCGGATGATTTCGCCGCGGCGAACGCCGGCCGGGATGTTGATTCGAAGGATTGCGCCAGTCGGGCCCGGCAGCGCTTCGGTTCCGCCGGTTTTGGCCAGGCGCGCGTTGATCCGGAGCTCGCATTTGAGGTCGGATCCGCGCGCTTTGTAACGAGCCCCGGAGAGCGGGCGCAGACGCAGGATGACGAAGCCGTTTTCGAAAGGGGCATCTCGCTGAACACGCAGACGCGTGCCGGGCGCAGTGTCCGCTAAAATTGTCACCGGATAAGTTTCCGCGCCGTTAGGATTTCCGGGATCACGCACCTGCACGTCGAGCGAAGCGCCGCGAAAGAAATCCTCGATCCGCAAGTTCACCTCCTGCGAAATGTTTCGCTCCAACCGACCACGACCCGCGGGCGACGTCGGCTTCTCATGCTCGCGCAGTTCGCGATCGTAGGTCCGCCGGCGGGCAAAATCGCTCAGGGTTTCGTGCGCCTCGTTCAGTCCGCGAATTCGTTCGGCCGCGGCGGCATCCTCGGTGTTGATGTCCGGGTGATGACGCTTGGCCAAAAGCCGGTAGGCGGCGTCGATTTGCGCGCGCGTGCAGTTGCGATCCAAACCAAGGGCCGCGTAGTGATCAGGCTGATTCGAAGACATCATCGCCTAACGAGTCAAAGATTCTGACGCATAAGCAACTGGCTGAGCGGCTCGGGCTGAAAGTCGAGCAGCTGAAAAATTTCCCGCACGTATTCTTCCGGAATTTCGGCGGCCGGAATGATTTTGAAATTCATGCGGGCTGGCGTTTCGGCAAAACGGTCTCCAAGATGTCGCGCAAACCTGACTTAGGAAAAGATGAATCTCTGGATCGGCACCTCTGGTTTTCAATACGCGGAATGGAAGGGCACATTTTACCCGGAAGATCTTTCGACCGCGAAGATGCTCCCGTATTACGCCGCTCGCCTAACGACTACTGAAATCAACTACAGCTTCCACCGCATCCCGAGCGCGAAGACGATCGAGGGTTGGTACAAAGCGACGCCCGAACATTTCAAATTCAGTCTCAAGGCGCCGCAGAAAATCACTCATTGGGCCAAGCTGCGGAACTGTGGCGACAACCTGCGCTTCTTTCATCAGGTCATCTGCGATCTCGAGAAAAAACTCGGCTGCGTTTTGTTCCAGCTTCCACCGACATTGAAAAAAGACGGCGCGCTCTTAAAGGATTTCCTCGCGGATATTCCCGAGGGAATGCAGGCCGCGTTCGAGTTTCGCGATCCGTCGTGGTTCGACGACGAAATCTATGCTCTCCTGAGATCGAAGAACCTCGCGCTTTGCATCGCCGACAGTGAAAAACTTGCGACGCCGCTGATCGTGACCGCGAGTTACGGCTATCTGCGTTTGCGGCGCGAAGATTATCAGGACGCGGACGTCGCGCGCTGGTCGGAGATCATCAAATCAAAAGCGAGCGAATGGTCCGAAGCCTTCGTCTACTTCAAACACGAGGAGAGCGGCATCGGTCCGAAACTCGCGCAGCAGATGGTGACGCTCACTGGGCGCGACCTGTAATTTCGCGAAGCGAACACGACCGTCCCGGGAGTGCTACGCGGCCGCGCGACGCTTCAGTTTTACCAGCGTGGAAGTCGAGCGCGTTCCGTTCGAACGAGGCGAAGTGCCATTGCGTTTCGGCTTGAGCGTTTGATTCCGGCTTAAGCTTTCCCGAAGCACCTTCACTAGGTCGACCACGTTGGTCGCGCGCACCGGCGCGGCCGGACGATCGGCGATCTCTTTGTGCTGCGCTTTCTGCTCGATCAAATCGAGAACCGCGGTGCGATATTCATCGCGATATTTTTCCGGCTCCCAATCGACCGACATGCTCTCGATCAGTGTCTGCGCCATCTTCAATTCCTTCTCCGTGATCGCGCCCTTCGCGCCGTTGTTCAATTCCGCCGGGCTCAGGATTTCTGCTGCAAAGTGCATCAACTCGAGGATCAGGAAAAGCCCGTCGGGTTTCACCGAGGCGAGATGCTCGCGGTTGCTGATGACCACTTTGGCAATCCCGATCTTGCCGGTGCCGGCGAGCGCTTTGTGCAAAAGTCCGTAGGCTTTTTCGCCGCCCTTTTGTGGCTCGAGGAAATACGGCTTGTAGAAAAATTTTGGATCGACCTGCCCGAGATCGACGAAATCGGTGATGTCGATCGAATGAGTGGATTCGATTTTCACCTTTGCGAAATCCTCCTCCTTCATGATCACGAACTGCCCGCGCTCGTATTCATAGCCCTTCACGATTTCCGCCGCGGGCACCTCCTTCGCGTCGGCTTCGGCGACCTTTTTGTATTTGATCGGGCTGTGATCGCTCGCGCGCAGTTGGCGAAAACTGATCTTCTCCTCGCGGGTCGCGGGATAAACCGAGATCGGGATGTAAACCAAACCGAAGCTGATGCTGCCTTTCCAGATGGGTCTCATAAGCGTGTGGCGGTGGAAGCCAATGGAGCGGGAACGGTGCCAGCCTAACGACGAGTGCGGTAGGATGTCAATCGCGCGCCGGCAGATGCAGCCGCAGCAACTGCGCGGGCGAGCCGCGAATGATCACGAACAGATTGTCGTAATCCGTTTCCGCGAGCGTGATCGAATCAGTAACGCCGAGCGCGCGCGCGATCTCCGGGATGGTGTCGGAATGCGCGACCACGAGGGAATTGCCGTGTTCTTGTTTCAACTTCGCGACCAGCGCTCCGGTGTCTTTCGCTGGAACAATGGTGGCCTGGAGTTTCATAGCCTGCGCCAGCGGTGCAGCGGTTGCCTGCGTTCGCTTGAATTCCGTCGCGAAGATCGCGGTGATACTCGCGTCCTTCAGCAGCGCCGCCAACGCCTGCGCGCGAGCGCGGCCGGCGTCAGATAAATTAGGATCCTTCGCGTCGCCGTTTTGCGCTTTCTCGGCATGGCGAACGAGGAAGACAATCGGCTCCGCGAACGCTTTCGGTGCAGAGCAAACCGCGCCGAACAAAACGACGGCCAGGAATTTGCGCGCGAAACAGCCGCAAGTTTGTCGCATGCGCTAAAATAGGGAGACGGCTGGGAATTGCGCAACCGCGGCGCGATGTCAGGTTTCCGAATGCGTCGCTTTTCCTGCTCGTTCGCCGCGGTTCTGCTCACGTCTCAACTGCTCGTTAGTCACGTCTCCGCCGCGGAGAAACGTGCGATCACCGAGAAGGATCTCTTCGATCTTATCTGGATCGGAGATCCGCAAGTTTCGCCTGACGGTACGGAAGCGGCCTTCGTGCGGGTGTCGGTTAACGAGAAGAAGGAAGGCTACGACACCTCCCTGTGGCTGGTGCCAATGAGCGGCGGAGAGCCGCGTCGCCTAACGACTGGTGTTCACGACTCGACACCGCGCTGGTCGCCGGATGGAAAATATCTCGCGTTCGTGCGCGCGACCGAGAAGGAGGGTAAACCCGAGCCGGGTCAGCTGTGCCTGCTCCCGATGACTGGCGGGGACGCTTTCGTTTTCACTTCGTTGCCGAAAGGCGCGGTCGGTCCGGTTTGGTCGCCGGACGGTAAAACAATTGCCTTCACCAGCGATAGCAACCCGGAAGATTTGGCGAAGCAGGAAAAGAAAAAGAAGGAAGAAGAACAAAAGAAAGCCGCGGCGGAAGCCGGTTCCGCCGCTTCGCCCGGATCAAAGGCGGATGAGCCCGCACGTGAAAGCGATGTCCACGTGATCACACGCGCGGTTTATCGTTCGAACAATCAGGGCTATCTCGATCCCAAGCGTCCACAGCATATCTGGACAATCTCGGCGCCGCGGAGCGCAGATGAAAAAGTCACACCGCGGCAATTGACCAGTGGCCGGTTCGACGAGGACGAACTGCTCTGGTCGAAAGATGGCGCGCAGATTTTTTTCAGCACTTCGCGCGTGGACGAACCGTATTACCAGCTCCCGACCACGGAAATTTATTCGGTGGCGGCGGCGGGCGGTGAGCCGGTGAAGATCACTACGATCGAGATGGGCGCGAACGGGCTCGCGCTCAGTCCCGATGGAAAAAGGTTGGCGTTCGTCGCCTCCGCGAACGAGCCGGTGAATTCCTACAGCCAGCCGGACCTGTGGGTGGTCGATCTGGTGACGAACTCCCAGCCGCGCAACCTAACGAGTGCTTTCGACTTCGATATCGCGGCGGCAGTTGGCGGCGACAATGGCGCGCCGCGTGCGGGTGGCGGCGATCCGCCAGTCTGGAGCGCGGATGGAAAAAGCATCCTGGAAATTTATTCGAAGGAAGGCCGGACGAATCTCGGGCGCTTCGACGCCACCAGCGGCGCGCTCACCGAAATGACGAAAGGCGATCAGGCGGTAGGTCGTTTTCGTACCTCGGCGGACGGCGCGAAGACGGTCTACCTGCTTTCGACGCCGACGCGGCTCGGCGATTTGTTCTCGTTAGGCGAGGGCGGCCAACCGAAGCAGATCACGGATCTGAATCGCGAGCTCTTCGCCAAGTTGAACCTGAGTGAGCCGGAGGAAATTTCCTACCAGAGTTTCGATGGCAAAAAGATTCAGGCGTGGTTGCAGAAGCCGCCCGGCTTCGATGCGAAGAAAAAATACCCGCTGATCCTGAATATCCACGGCGGTCCGCACACGGCTTACGGTTTTGTCTTCGATCACGAATTCCAGTGGATGGCCGCGAAGGGCTACGTCGTCTTTTATCCCAATCCGCGCGGGAGCACGAGCTACGGCCAGGATTTTGGAAACGTCATTCAGTATCATTATCCGGGCGACGATTTTAAAGACCTGATGCTCGGCGTCGATGACGTGATCAAGCGCGGGTACATCGACGAGAAAAAGCTCGGCGTGACCGGCGGAAGCGGCGGCGGGTTGCTGACGAATTGGGTGATCGGCCACACGGATCGCTTCGCGGCCGCGGTCGCGCAACGCGACATCGCGAGCTGGGCCGCGTGGTGGTACACCGCGGACTTCACCCTGTTTCAGCCGACCTGGTTCAAGGGGCCGCCCTTCGAGGAGGAGGAAGATTTCAAAGCACGCTCGCCGATCACCTACATCAAGAATGTGAAGACGCCGAGCATGTTCATCCTGGGCGAAACCGACTCGCGCACGCCGCCCGGCGCCGGCGGCGAAGAAATGTTTCGCGCGCTCAAGTTCCGGAAAATCCCGACAGTGATGGTGAAGTTCCCTAACGAGACACACGAGCTCTCGCGCAGCGGTCAGCCATGGCATCGCGTCGAGCGTTTGCAACACATCGTCGGCTGGTTCGATCACTGGTTGATGGGTGTAGCCAAACCGGAATACGAGGTCGCGCCGGAAGTTTCATTGCAATCGGAGAGCGCGCCGGCGAAACCGAAACCGTCCCGGCCTTGACCTGGCCGCGCGACGGTGGCCTGCTCGTCGCATGGCGAAACGCGTTCCAGACCAGCGCGGTTGGGACGCGTCGTTGCTGCGCGATTTTCCGAATGACGCGCGTTACCTGATCGGAGTTTCCGGCGGGCGCGATTCGGTTGCGCTGCTGCATTGGTTGCAGGCTTTGGGTTATCGGAAGTTGATCGTTTGCCATCTCGAGCACGGTTTGCGTGGCCGCGCCGGACGCGCGGATGCGAGCTTCGTCGAGCGATTAGCGAAGCGCGCGCAGCTTCCGTTGGTTGCGAAGCGCGTGGAGGTAAAGGCTCGCGCCGCGGCGGAAAAATGCTCGGTCGAAACTGCGGCGCGTCGCGCGCGTTTGGAATTTTTCGCGCAAGTCAGTCGACGTCGCCGCTGCTCGACAATTTTCCTCGCGCATCACGCGGATGATTTGGTCGAGACTTTCCTGTTCAACTTGTTTCGCGGCAGCGGCACGGGCGGATTGCGCGGCATCCGCGCGATCTCGACTCAAGAAATCGCCGGCCACGAGTTGACGATCGTGCGGCCGTTGCTCGGTGTCTGGCGGGAAGAAATCGATCGCTACGTCAAGACGCACGCGCTGAAGTTTCGCGAAGATGCCAGCAACCGCGAACTCGGCGCG
The DNA here is from genome assembly GCA_051005695.1 of Chthoniobacterales bacterium. Taxonomy (GTDB): domain Bacteria; phylum Verrucomicrobiota; class Verrucomicrobiia; order Chthoniobacterales; family UBA10450; genus JACCTI01. The sequence continues at coordinate 13,059 of JBPCJC010000053.1, forward strand.
ACGCGCAATCGTTTACGCCATCGGATCATCCCCTTTCTTGAGAGAGAATTCGGACGCAAACTCCGGCAAAGTCTTTGGCGCGCAGCCGAGATCGCAGCCGAGGAACACGCGGTGCTGGAAGCGATGGTGCCCGCAGATTTGCGCGACGCGCGCGCGCTCCCGATCGCCTTGCAACGACGCACGGTGCACCACTGGTTAGGCAAAAATGCTGTTTCGGAAATCAGTTTCGAACTAATCGAGAGCGTGCGCGCTTTGCTCGATTCGAATTCGCGTATCGCAAAAGTAAACTTGCCTGGAAATCGTCACGCTCGCCGCCGCGCGGGCAAGTTCTTTATCGAGTAACGAATCCGGGTTTCATCTGGGTTCATCCGTGGCTAAATTCCGGGCCGCATGAATTCCGTTCGCGTTCGCTTCGCTCCATCGCCTACCGGTTACCTCCACATCGGCGGCGCGCGCACCGCGCTCTTCAACTGGCTTTTCGCGCGGCACCATGGCGGCACTTTCATCCTGCGTGTGGAGGATACTGACAAAGCGCGTAACACCGAGGAAGCCGCGGCGGCGATCTACGAAGGCTTGCGTTGGTTAGGCTTGAACTGGGACGAAGGTCCGCAAATCGGCGGCGAGTTCGGGCCCTATTTCCAAAGCCAGCGCGACGAAATTTATCAGCGCCATTTGCAACGCCTCCAGGACGCCGGCCACCTCTTCGAGGACAACGGCGCGATCCGTTTCCGTTCGCCACGCGAGCATGTGGTGGTCGACGACATCGTCTGCGGCAAAATCGATTTCGACCTAACGAATGAAGAGACTCATCCGGACATGACCATTCGCCGCCCGGATGGCTCGTGGATTTTTCATTTCGTCAATGTGGTCGACGACCTCGAGATGAAAATCAGCCACGTTATTCGCGGCGAAGATCATCTCTCGAACACTCCCAAGCACATCGAGCTTTATCGCGCGCTCGGCGCCGAGCCGCCGCGTTTCGCCCACATTCCCCTGATCCTGAACAAGGACGGCTCGAAGATGAGCAAACGCGATCTGGGCGCGAGTTTGAACAGCTACATCGAAGGCGGTTATCTTCCCGAAGCGGTCGCGAATTATCTCTGTCTCCTCGGTTGGTCGCCGAAAGATGACCGCGAGAAAATCGATCTCGAAGAAGTCGTTAGGCTATTCGAGTTGGAGAAGATCAATCGCAAGAATGCGCATTTCGATCTCGAAAAATGCACCTGGCTGAATGGCGAATACGGGCACCAACTGCGCGGCGAGCGCTTCTACCAACTCAGCGAAAATGCGCTCGCGCGTGCGGGCATTGATACCCAAAAATTCCCCGCGGATTACATCCATGCCGCTCTCGATACGTGCATCGGGAAGTTCAAAACCCTCGCCGAACTGCCGCCGTATTGCGGTTTCTATTTCCGCGAAGATTTCCCGTACAACGAAGAGAGTGTCGCGAAGCATTTCACCACCGAAAACAAACCGCCGCTCGAAGCGGTGCGCGCAGCATTCGCCACAGCTACGCCTTTCGACGCCGCAAATCTCGAGACCAGGCTCAAAGCCACCGCCGCCCAGTTAGGCGTGAAAGTCGGCGCTCTCGTCCATCCCACCCGCCTCGCCGTCACCGGCAGCAACGCCGGCCCGAGTCTCTATCATCTCCTCGAGATTCTCGGCCCCAACAAGGTGATCGCGAGGATTGACCGTGCGCTTGCGCAAATCGACACCTAGCAACCCCAATTGCCCACCTCGGGCCAGTATGCCATTCTAGGTGCAATGAGCGACTACGTCGTCATCAACGTTCAGGATCCGATCGGCAAAACGGTCGGTCGCCGAAGACCTCGTGATCCTCTGTCGCTGAAAGGTCAAACGAAAGCGGACAAACGCGCGTGGCGACGGGCCTTCCCGACACCGTTCACGCCAAAAGGAGTTTATCGTTTTCATTCCCACGAAGAGGCGGACGCATGGCTGCTGAAAATGATTACTCGGGCTCCGGCCGACCGATTGAAGAGTTAGAGTGCCGACCGCCGGGCGTGGAGGACTTGCTCGACCTCTGTCGAGAACTCAACGAGCGAAGGGCGAAATACATCGTCGTCGGAGGTTTCGCTATTCGGGCCGCCGGATATATGCGCGACACGATGGACATCGATCTTGTTGTCGCGACCGATTTGGAAAATGAGGGCCGAGTTTACAGAGCGTTGGAGATATTACCGGACAAAGCTGTCCTGGAATTGAAACCGGGCGAAGTCGGGCAATATGGCGTGGTGCGGGTGGGCGATGAGGTGGTGGTCGATCTCATGCAATCGGCCGCAGGCATCGACTACGCGGAGGCCATCAAAGACGTCGTCATTCGCGAGGTCGAAGGCGTTCCGATTCCTTTTGCTTCGCCCAGGCTCCTCTGGCGGATGAAGGTGCACACGCATCGAGAAAAGGATGCCGGTGACTTGGTTTTTCTGCGCGAATATTTCTCTGCGCAGGGTCAGGAAGCGCCTGTGGACTGAGGTCACACCTTCGTCGCCTGCTTCGCCCAGGTATCCTTGAGCGTGATCGTGCGATTGAAGACTGGGTTGCCAGGTTGAGAATCGGGATCGAGCGCGAAGTAGGCCAGACGTTCGAATTGGTAGCGCTCGTTAGGCGTGGCTTCGGTTAGTGAGGGCTCGCATTTGGCTTGCACAACTTCGAGGGAATTCGGATTTAGGTGCGCCTTGAAATCGCCGTCGGCATCCGGTTCCGGCACGGTGAAGAGCCGATCGTAGAGCCGGACTTCGGCGTCGATCGAGTGCGCCGCGCTCACCCAATGGATCGTGCCTTTGACCTTGCGATTGGAAGTCGCGCCGCCAGCTTTGCTTTCGAGATCGGCGTTGCATCGCAGTTCCGCGATCTGGCCTAACGAGTCCTTGATCACTTCCTCGCACTTGATGATGTAGCCGTACTTCAAGCGCACTTCGCCGCCGGGCCGGAGCCGATAATATTTCGGCGGCGGCGTTTCCATAAAATCGGCTTCCTCGATGTAGAGTTCGCGACTGAATGGAAGCTGACGCGTGCCGTCCTCTGGATTTTCCGGGTTATTGTTTGCGCTCAATTCCTCGACCTGATCCGCGGGATAATTGGTCAGCACGATTTTGATCGGACGCAGAACGGCGAAGCGGCGTTGCGCAGTTTTATTGAACTCACCGCGGACCGCGTGCTCGAGCAGACTGAACTCGGTCACGCTCGGATACTTGGTCACGCCCAAGCTGGTCACGAAACCGCGGACGGCCTGCGGAGTGATCCCGCGCCGGCGCAAACCGGAGAGAGTCGGCATGCGTGGATCGTCCCAGCCGCGGACCGCGCCGTCGTTTACCAATTGGAGCAGCTTGCGTTTGCTGATCACGGTGTAGTCGATATTCAACCGCGCGAACTCGATTTGGCGCGGCAGCGGCGGGGTCAGGTCTAACGAGTGCAAGATCCATTCGTAAAATGGGCGATGCACTTCGAACTCGAGGGTGCAGAGCGAGTGCGTGATCCCTTCGAGATAATCGCTCAGGGTGTGCGCCCAATCGTACATCGGATAGAGGCACCACTTGTCGCCGGTGTGATGATGGGCCGCGTGGCGGATGCGATAAAGGATCGGATCGCGCAGCCAGATATTTGGCGCCTGCATATCGATCTTCGCGCGCAACGTTCGGCTGTTGTCGGGAAACTCACCCGCCTTCATGCGCCCGAAGAGGTCGAGATTCTCCTCGATTGTGCGGTCGCGAAACGGCCCGTCTTTCCCGAGTCGGCGGTGCTGGTCGGTTTCTTCCGGCGACATGTCGTCGACGTAGGCCTTGCCTTTGCGGATGAGCGCGAGCGCGAACTCGTAGTGCTTGTCGAAATAATCCGAGGTGTAGAAAGGCGCGCCGCCGAGATTCTCTTCCGCCCAGCCGTCGATCAGCCAATGCACGTCGGCCAAAATCGAATCGACGTATTCGGTTTCCTCTTTCGTCGGATTGGTGTCGTCCATCCGGATGTTGCAAACGCCGCCGAACTCGCGCGCGATCCCGAAATTCAGGCAGATCGCCTTGGCGTGTCCGATGTGCAGATAGCCGTTCGGTTCCGGCGGGAAACGCGTTTGAATCTTCGTGTGCTTTCCCGCCTGCACGTCTTCAGTAACGATTTCGCGGATGAAATCGCTCGGCGCGGGATTCTCGTTTTCGTTTTCCGGCATGGTCGCGCTGGAAAGTAGCAGACTGCGCGAAAAGGCTACAGTGAGCTTGTGAAGGAATTCTACACCCTCGCGGACCTGGAAGATTGGAGCGAACCGCGGATCCGCCTCGGTGTGGTCGGCGATCCGGTGCGGCAATCACGCTCGCCCGCGATGATCAATGCCGCCCTGCAAGCCTGTGGCTTGGAAATGGAATACGCGCGCTTCCAGATTTCCGCGGACGAACTCGCGACGGCCGTGCAACTATTCGTTAGGCAAAATTTTCTCGGCCTAAATTTTACCATCCCGCACAAAATCTCTGCCGCCGCGCTGGCGGACGAACTGGACGATGGCGCGCGCAGTGCGGGCGCGATCAATATCGTGCGGATCGAGGACGGAAAACTTTTCGGGAGCAACACCGACGGCCCGGGATTTTCGCGCGCCATCCGACAGGAGTTTGCGGTCGATCTGCGCGATCTGCGGGTGCTCTTGTTAGGCGCGGGCGGCGGTGCGGGGCGGGCGATCGCCGCGCAGTGTGCGCGCGAAGGTTGCGAACGGCTGGTGTTAGTCAATCGCACCGCGGCGAAAGCGCATGAGCTCGCCGAGAAGTTGCGGCCGCAATTTCAGGAAGCGCGCGTGCTCGGCCCAGTGCCGAGATTGGAAGTGGTCGAGTGGAAGGAAGCGGCGCTCCGTGCGCAAATTGCGAACGTCGATCTGGTGGTGAATGCGAGTTCGTTAGGCTGGAAACATTCCGATCCTGCGCCGCTTACGGCGTCGTCGCTCGCGCCGCATCTGATGATCTACGACACCGTTTACCGCACGGAGCGAACACCACTGTTGGCTGCGGCCGCGGAAGCCGGCGCGCGCGGTGCGAACGGTCTCGAGATGTTGCTGCAGCAAGGCGCGCTCGCGTTTGAAAAATGGTTCGAGCGCGCGGCGCCGATCGACGTCATGCGCGCGGCTTTGCGTTAGCCGGCGATCATTTCGCGGCCGCGAGCGGTGGCCGCTTCGACCGCCGCGATCAAACCTTCGCGCGTGCCGAGTTTTTCCATCGCCGCCAAACCAGCGGCGGTCGTGCCGCCGGGGGTGATGACCATCTGGCGCAATTCTTCCGGCGAAGCATTGCTGCTCGCGGCCAACTGCGCGGCGCCGAGGACGGTTTGGGTGGCCAGGGTGAGCGCGACGTCCTCCGGCAGACCGCATTTTTTTCCGCCTTCCGCGAGCGCTTCGATCACTGAGTAAACGAAGGCCGGCCCGCTCCCGGAAAGTCCGGTGACGGCGTCGATTTGTTCTTCATCGACCTGCACGACAACGCCGATGGCGCCGAAAATTTCCTTCACCATCGCGATGTCTTCCGGAGTCGTGCGACTGCCGGGGGCGAACGCGCTCGCGCCGCGCGCAATCGCGGAAGGCGTGTTCGTGAGCACGCGCAGGAAACGCGCTTCAGAGCGTTCTTCCATGCTCGCGAGGCGAATGCCGGCGGCGAGAGAGATGACCAGTTTTCCGCGCAAGCTGGCCGATGATTCGGAAATAATTCCGGTCACGACCGCGGGTTTCACGCCGATGAAAATAATCTGCGCGTTGTCGACCACATCGGCGTTATGCGCGGTCACGCGGACGCCGGTTTCCTCCTGCAATTCGAGGCGCAAGTTATCGAGCGGCTGGCTGGCGACGATTTCCTGCGGCGCGCAATATTTCGCGAGCAACAGCCCGCGGATGACCGAGCCGGCGAGCTTGCCTGCTCCGATGAAACCGAGGCGCGGGGACATCGGCGAGGTTTGAGTATCGTGGGGAATGCCGCGACCTTAAGCGATGGTCAGCAGCGGTGTAAACTTCGGTCTCGATTTCGTGGCGGAAATCGCCGAGCTCAAGCGCGAGCGCAACGCCGTCATCCTGGCGCACAATTACCAGATCGCGGAGTTGCAGGAGATCGCGGATTACGTTGGCGACTCGTTAGGCTTGAGTTATCAGGCGGCGAAAACGGAGGCGGCCGTGATCCTGTTTTGCGGGGTTCATTTCATGGCCGAGACCGCGAAGATCATCAACCCGACGAAGCGGGTGCTGATTCCCGATCTCGACGCGGGGTGTTCGCTTTCCGATTCTTGCCCGCCGGAAAAGCTGGCGGCGTTTTTGCAGGAGCATGCGGCGAAAAATTATTACGTCATCGCTTACATCAATTGCAGCGCGGGCGTGAAAGCGTTGTCAGATGTCATCTGCACCAGTGGTAACGCGGAAAAAATCGTCCGGAGCGCGCCAGCCGATAGAAATATTCTTTTCGTCCCGGATCAAAATCTCGGCGCGTGGGTGATCGAGAAAACCGGGCGGCCGATGGATCTTTGGCAGGGGAATTGTTATGTGCACGTCGAGTTCACCGCGCGCAGTATCGGGCGGATTCGCGACGAGTATCCGGATGCGCCGGTGGTCGCGCATCCGGAATGCCCGTTCGCGGTGCGACTGCTCGCCGATGAAGTTTGCTCGACCGAAAAGATGGTCAGCTACTGCCGGGAGTCGCCGGCTAACGACATCATCATTGTGACCGAAGAAGGCATGCTCCATCGCTTGCGGCGCGAGATTCCGGGAAAGAATTTTATTCCGGGACCGACGGATCGTTGCGCCTGCGCGGAGTGTCGGTTTATGAAAATGAACACGCTCGAAAAAGCGCACGCGGCGCTCTTGAACATGTCGCCGGAGATCACATTGCCGGAGCCGCTCCGGAAGCGCGCGGAGGCGCCGATTTTGCGGATGCTTGAATTGAGCGAGTGATCGCCTAACGAGTCGCTGAGACGGTTAGGGACCTTGCTCTTGGAGTTTTGGTCAACGCGTCTTACTTAGGTGAGTAAGCGCGTTTGTGCGAGATCCCTCGCCGTCTGCGCGGCTCGGGATGACAAACTTGCGAAGCGGGTCCGGGTTGGGAAAACGCGCGGGAGCTTGCGCGGTAATTGATTGTCTTTACCGCGAGACTTCCTACTTTCTGCCGCGATGCAGCGACCTTCATCATGGCTCATGCTCGTGGTCTTGCTGCTCGGAATTCTGATTCTACGCGAGCCGCGTTTGTCACAGGCGGATGATTATTTTCTGCGCTGGTTGCTGGCGCATTCGCAGGGTCCGAACGCGCCCGCGGTGCCGCTGACCGTGGTCGAAATCGGCGCGGAGTCGCTGCTCGATCCTTCGGCATCCGCGGATGCGAAAGCGCCGCCCGCGAGCGGAGCCGGCGCCGCGGTTTCGCCGCTGGAATTCGCGCTCTTTCTGCAATCGGCGCTCGAGCTGCAGCCAAGCGTGGTCGCGTTTGAAAATATTTTGAAATGGCGCGAACGCGACAAGGACCAGGAACAGGTTTTCCTCGATCAGGCGATGCGAGTGCCGAAGCTGCTGCTCGCGAGCGAGCTGAGCGCGAACCCGGATCCCGACGCGCCCTGGGGCGATGTGCGCGGGTTCACGCAGGTGACCGGAAAGCGCAATGATCTCCCCGCGTTTTCGGGTTACAGCCGTCAACCGTCGGAAGATCTGCGGCTGATTTCTGCGCAGGGTTTCAGCAATTTGCCGGAAGCTGGCACGGGCGGAATCCGGGTGCCGCTGCTCTTCATGTATCGCGGCGAAGTGGTGCCGTCTTTCACCTTGCAGGCGATCATGCTTTGGCTGCGAGTGACGCCGGCAGAAGTGAAAGTGAAAATCGGCTCGCACATTTTGCTCCCGCATGATCGAAAAATTCCCGTGGCGGCGGACGGGACCTTGCTGGTCGACCCGACCGCGCTCAGTCGTGCGCGCCGATTGAGTTTAAATGAACTTCTGCTGGCGGCGCAGCAACGCGAGAACGTTGGGGGCGCGGCCAGCCCACAGACGCTCGATTTGCAAAACAACATCGTGCTCGCGCGCACGCCGGCGAATCCGCTTTCGCCGCCGGATCTTTTCGCGGCCGCGATCGCCACCATCCAGGGGAATCAATATTTGCGGCGGATGAGCCCCATTTTTGATTGCGTGATTTTGCTCGTGCTCACGGCCGTCGCGCCGACGGTGCGCCGTTTTCAACGGGTGGATTTACTGCTCGGCGGCATCGCCTTCACCGCAGCTTATTGCCTCGCGGCGCTGGCCGCGCTTTCGCGCTGGAATGTCTGGCTCCCGGGATTGCTCCCGCTAGGTTCGGTTTGGATTTTGATCATCGCATCGCTTTGTTTTCGCCCGCGGAACACGGTCGTGCCCGATATCCCGCCGCCCATCGCCTAATGAGACCAAGCCGTGAAGTTCATTAACCTGACACGGCGGGTCGAGATCGGCGCGAACTCCTATTTTCTCGAGAGCGGCGGTCAGCGGCTGGTCCTCGATTGCGGGATGCACCCGAAGCAGGAAGGCGATGAAGCCTTGCCGAATTTCGCGGCTTTCGGCGCCAGCGAGCTCGATGCGATTATTATTTCGCATGCGCACCTGGATCATCTTGGAACCCTTCCGGTTTTGATGCGCCGGCAGCCGGAAGCGCGTGTTTTCATGACCGAAGCGACGGCTGCGATTGGCGACGTGTTGCTGCACAATTCGGTCAACGTCATGACCCGGCAGCGCGAGGAACTCGGGACGACGATGTATCCGCTTTTCACTCACAAGGAGGCCAATCGCGCGATCGAAAATTGGCGCAGTTGTCGCTTCCGCCAGCCGATGAATTTGCGTGGTGAACGACTGCGAAATGCAGACGGGAAGGGGATCACGTTTGAGTTTTTGGATGCGGGCCATGTGCTCGGTTCGGCGGGAGTTTTATTGCGCGCGGAAGGTCGAACATTTTTTTACAGCGGCGATGTAAACTTCGATGACCAGACGATCGCGAAGGCCGCAGTTTTTCCGGAGAGCGGGGTCGACGTGCTTATCATCGAGACTACCCGCGGGGATAGTCCGTTGCCGGAAGGTTTCACGCGCGCGGCCGAGGAGGAGCGCCTGGCCGAAGCGATTAAGCGCGCGTTTGCCCGCGGAGGTTGCGTGCTCATGCCGGTTTTCGCCCTCGGCAAAACGCAGGAAGCATTGGCGATGATCCAGCGTTTTCGGCGCGAGAAATTGCTCGGTGATTTTCCGATCTACATCGGCGGCTTGAGCACGAAGATGACCGAGATTTACGACCGTTTTGCCCTAACGAGTCGTCGCAATTTCCCGCGGCTGCAGTTGCGGGAAGCGCTCGAGCCGTTTGTCCTCAATGGCCAGACGATCGGCGACGCCCCGGCCAAGCCCGGCCGGATTTACGCGCTTTCCAGCGGGATGATGACGCCGAAGACGCTTTCGAATATTTTCGCGCGCCGGCTTTTGGAAGACCCGAAGCATTCGATCTTTTTCGTAGGCTACGCGGACCCGGCTTCGCCCGCGGGGATTTTGCGCGAAGCCGAGGCCGGCGATTTGGTCTCGTTAGACCCGGCCGAGCCGCCGCAGCCTTTGCGTTGCCAGGTGGAGAAATTTCAGTTCAGCGCGCATGCCTCGCGGGAATCGATCGTCGCTTACGTGAAGAAGCTGGCGCCGAAAAAAGTGGTCCTGGTGCACGGAGATTTGCCGGCAGTGGAATGGATCCGCTGCCAGCTTGCGGCGGATTTGCCAGGAACGGAAGTGATCGTGCCGACGCCCGGGGTGGCGATGGAGCTTTAGCCACCCGCTGTCATCCCGAGCCCGCGAAGACGGCGAGGGATCACGCCCTGGGGTGGTGGCTGGCCTAACGAGTGATCGCGGAGCAAACCAGAGTGGGGGAGATCCCTCGGCGCGCTTCGCCGCCTCGGGATGACAGTGGGCGGTGGAACGTGCAAGGTTGGTCGCCCCGCTCGGGCGAGTGAACGAATGTGAAAATCGTATCCTGGAACATCAACTCGCTGCGCAAACGCCAGGAGCGTTTGCTTACCTGGTTACGCGAAACTCAGCCGGACGTGGTTTGTTTGCAGGAAACTAAATGCACCGACGAACAATTCCCCGCGCTCGATCTCCGTGCGGCCGGTTATCACGCGGTTTTTCACGGACAAAAATCCTACAATGGCGTGGCCATTCTTTCGAAAACCGCGGCGACCGAAGTGCGCTCGGCGCTGTGCGATGAGGAAGATGATCCGCAGGCGCGCGTGATCGCGGCGACGATCGATGGCGTGCGAGTTTTTTCCGTCTATGCGCCGAACGGACAGGCGGTCGGTTCTCCCGCTTATGATTATAAACTGAAGTGGTATGCGCGCTTGGAGCGCTGCCTGCGGGAAGAGAAGAGCGCCGCGATGGATCTGGTGGTGTGCGGTGACTTCAACGTCGCGCCGCGTGATGAAGATGTGCATGACCCGGCGCTTTGGCGCGGCGCGATCATGTGCTCCGAGGGCGAGCGCGTGGCTTTCGAGCAGTTATGCAGCGTAGGGCTGATCGACACTTTGCGCATTCATCATCCTGAGGGCGGGCTGTTCACCTGGTGGGATTATCGGATGCTGGCCTTTCCGAAAAATCGCGGGCTGCGGATCGATGCCGTCCTGGCCAACAAGTCGTTAGGCGCGCGTTGCCTCGAATCCGGAATCGATCGCGAAATGCGCAAGGGCAAGGAGCCGTCGGACCACGCGCCTATCTGGGCGACGTTTCGTTAGCAAAGCCGGCGATGAAGCGCAATCCACCTCGCCGTCTGGCTCAGCCGCCGTTTCGGCCGCTGGTGCTTTTCGATGGCGACTGCCATTTTTGCCGGCTTTGGATCGAACGCTGGCGCGAGGTAACTGGCGCAAAAGTGGATTATCTTCCGGCGCAACAAATCGGCGGAAGGTTTCCGGAAATCACGCCGGCGGAATACTCCGAGGCGGTGCAGTTTCTCGAGACTGACGGCCGGGTTTATTCTGGTGCCGAGGCGGTGTTTCAGTCGTTAGGCCGCGGACTTGCGGGCCGCCGCTGGCTCAGGTGGTGCTACGAACACGTGCCGGGTTTCGCGGCCATCAGTGAAATGTTTTATGCCGTGATTGCACGCCATCGCGGTGGCGCCTCGCGGTTCACCCGGCTGTTCTGGGGCGACGATGTCCGGCGGCCAACTTACTTCGCAGCGCGCCGCGGATTTTTGCGCACGCTCGGGGTGGTTTATTTGTGCGCGTTTATTTCGATTTGGGCGCAGGTCGACGGGCTGATGGGTGCGCACGGAATTGTTCCCGCGACGACGATGTTGTCGTCACTCCGCGAGGGCGGAGGCGCGGGATTTTGGCGCGCGCCGACGATCTGCTGGTGGAATTCTTCCGATGCCTGCCTGCATGCGCTTTGTCTCGGCGGGACGCTGGCGGCGGGTCTGCTCGCGTTTGGGCTGCTGCCGATTCCCGCGCTCGTGGTTTGTTTCGGTTGTTATCTTTCGCTGACTATTCCGGGGGAAATTTTCTTCAGCTATCAATGGGATATTTTGCTGCTGGAAACGGGATTCGTGGCGCTTTTTCTCGCGCCCTGGCAATGGCGTTTGCGCCGTGGCGGTGACGAGGCGGTTTCCGGTGTCGGTTTGTTTTTGGCAAAGGCGCTGCTCTTCAAACTGATGTTCATGTCGGGGGTGGTGAAGCTGACCAGCGGCGACCCGACCTGGTCGAATCTGACCGCACTCGATTACCACTATTGGACGCAGCCGTTGCCGACGATTTTCGCCTGGTTCGCGGACAAGAATCCGGAATGGCTGAAGAAATTTTGCGTGGCAACGACGCTGGGGATCGAAGTCGTCCTGCCGTTTTTTTTGTGGGCGCCGCGACGGTTGCGCTTGCTCGCGGCGTGGTTGCTGATGGCGCTGCAACTGCTAATCGCGCTCACCGGCAATTACTGCTTTTTCAATCTGGTCACGATCGCGCTTTGTTTGCTTTTGTTTGACGATCACGCGTGGGCTCCGCGTCGTAAACACGAACAAGCTTGCGCACCGTCGCGCTGGGCGAGGTGGGTGCCGGCGGCGGTGCTGCTGGTTACGTTGCCGCTGAATCTTTGGCTCTGCTTCACCGCGCTGAAGCCGGCCGCGGAGTGGCCGCGGAGTTTGCTCGCGGTTTACGAACGGATCGTTCCGTTTCGAATTGTGAATGGCTACGGGCTTTTCCGGGTGATGACGCGCGATCGTCCGGAAATCATTTTCGAGGGCAGCGCGGATGCGTTCGATTGGCAGCCGTACGAATTCAAGTGGAAGCCGGGCGACCTGCAGCGGCCGCCGCAATGGAATGCGCCGCATCAACCGCGGCTCGATTGGTCGATGTGGTTCGCGGCGCTCGGTTCGCAGCGCGATCGCGCGGTCGTAGAACGTCTGGCGCAGCGTCTTCTGGAAAACCAGCCGGCGGTTCTCGGCTTGCTGGCGCGCAATCCATTTCCTAGGACGCCACCGCAATTCGTGCGCGCGGAAATTTTCGATTATCACTTCACGACGGTCGATGAACGCCGCGCGACCGGCGCTTGGTGGAAGCGACAATTTCGCGGCGAATATCTCCCGATTGTTTCGCTGAAAGATTTCGACGAGTAAGCGCCCCCCGGTTGAGATTGGCGCGGACCCGCATAATTTACGGCGCATGCCGAAGGAGGAACAGATCGTGACCGAAGGGACGGTGACGCAGGTGTTGCCGGGAACGATGTTTCGCGTGGAGCTGCCGGGAAACCGGAACGTGCTCGCGCATATTTCCGGGAAGATGCGCAAGCATTTCATCCGCATCGTTCCGGGCGATAAAGTTGAAGTCGAGCTCTCGCCTTACGACCTGACGAAAGCGCGGATTATTTTTCGCGAGAAATAATTCACGACGCGAATTTTGCGCGTGCGCGGAGATTATTCTGCGACGAGCGCTATTTAGTGGAAGTGTGTAAGCGCAGCAGCGACGTGATTTACGTTTATGCTCAAGAGGAGATCGCTCGCCCCAGTTTTGCTCGCTGAGCGGAGAGGCTGGCGGCTCCCATTAGAAATTCACAGGAGACATAACCATGGAAGAACATCAAAATAATCCCGGCGGCGGCGGCACGACCGCTTCGCCGACCGATAAAATCGAGAGTAGCAAAAGCCACGCGCGGCGCGCGGCGGAAGATTTGAAAACCGCGGCGACCGATTTCGCGGGCGAGTATCGCGGCAAGGCCGAGCAAGTCTGGGGCGACGCGCAGGATCGCGTGCGAACTTTCCAGGAAGATGGCGAGGCCTACGTGCGCGATAATCCGACCAAGGCGGTCTTCACCGCGCTCGGGATCGGCTTCGTCCTCGGGATCATCTTTCGGCGCTAGCAGGCTGCTGCATGGCTGGCGAAAGCATGCGGTTCCGCAATCCTGCGGGGCACGCGAGCCTGGTCAACAATCTTGTCTCACTGGCGAATTCGCTGGCGGCATTTTTTGAGACTCGCTTCAGCCTTTTCGCGCGCGAATCCAAAGGCGCGCTGGTTCACTTGCTCCTGCTCGCGGGAGCCGTTGCCGGCGCCCTGGTCCTGATCGCGTCCGGCTACGTTTTCCTGGTCGTGAGTGTGATCTTTGCGATCGCGCACGCGGCCGGGGTGTCGTGGGTATGGATCGCGCTCGCGGCGGCGATGGTGCATTTCGCCCTGGCCGTCGGGTGCGGATTTTTTGCCATCGGGCAAATAAAGAAACCGATGTTCCAAGTTAGCGTGGAGGAATTGAAGAGAGATCGCGAATGGCTAAAGAGCGTCAACAAGGCAAATCAATCGAAGAACTAAAACAGGAGATCGCGCACACCCGCGATCGCTTGGCGCGTGATCTTACCGGCCTGAGTTACGAGCTGGATTTTCCGCTGAAGTTCAAGAAGTCGTTCCAGCGGCACTCGGGGATTTGGGTTTCCGCGGCGACGCTTTTAGGAACACTCTTCACCATTCGGCCCGGCCGGAAATCGACGGTGCGACTGAGGGCCGGGAAATCTGGCCATGCTCAGCAGGGCGAGGAGCAAAAGAAGGGTTTGCTGGCCGCCGGTCTAGCGCTGGGCGGCCTGCGTTTTATCGCGACGTTGCTCAAGCCGCTGGTGGTCAGCTTTGTCACCAAGAAGCTCGGCAGCTACGCGATGCGGAAAAGATAAAGCCGGCTCTTGGCCGGCTTATCGCGAACGGACTGAACCCCCGCCGCAGATCTGCGGCTACGAGGGATTAAAGCGAAACTTTGTCCGGCCGCGCTTCGCGTTAGCCTTCGCTTTGCGGCGCGTTTTTTGGGTGGGCGTCTCGAACGCGCGCAAGCGGCGGACTTCCTCGAGGATGCCCTCGGCGTCGAGCTTGTTTTTCAACCGCTTCAGAGCGCGATCGACCGGCTCACCTTTACGAACAATTACTTCGGGCATCTTGAGATTCTCCTAGTTGAAAATTATTACCGCAGCGGCTGGGGTGAGCCGATCCTAAGCGGGGGTCTGCCGAGCGTCAACTCCTGTGAATAACTTTCCTAGGACGCCACCGTCGGGCTGGCCGCGGCCGCTTTTTGGGTCACTTCCCGACGCAGACTGCTGGTGCTGCCGCCGCGCAGACGCGTCCACCAAAGAACGATCGGCGAAGCGATGAAAATGGAGGAATAAGTTCCGACCACGATCCCGATCACGATCGCGAGCGCGAAGTCCTGTAGGACCGCGCCGCCGAAGAAGACCAGGCAAAGAATCGGAATCAGAGTCGAGCCGCTGGTCAGCAAAGTCCGGCTGAGCGTCTGGTTGATACTCGCATTCATGATCTGCTCGATCGTCCCTTTGCGTCCGGCAGCAAGACCTTCGCGGATGCGATCGAAGACGACGATGGTGTCGTTAATCGAATAACCGGCGATGGTCAGGACCGCGCCGATCATCGGCAGGGTTAACTCGCGGCCGATGAGCGAGAAAATGCCCACGGTAATGATGACGTCGTGGAGCACAGCAACGATCGCCCCGACCGCAAACGAAAGTTCGAAGCGGAAAGTCACATAAATCAAAATCCCGATCAGCCCAAGGGCGAGCGCCCAACCGGAGCTGCGGGCCAATTCGCGGCCGACGAGCGCGCCGACGCGCTCCTCCCGCTCGACCTTAAAGCCGGCGTCCGGGATGGATTTCATCACTTGGTTTTTCACCGCCTCGCTGGTGTTCATCGGCGTGCGAATGGTGAAGAG
This sequence comes from Chthoniobacterales bacterium, assembly GCA_051005695.1. Classification (GTDB taxonomy): domain Bacteria; phylum Verrucomicrobiota; class Verrucomicrobiia; order Chthoniobacterales; family UBA10450; genus JACCTI01. The sequence continues at coordinate 28,219 of JBPCJC010000053.1, forward strand.
GGTTTTGCCCGCCTCGTCCGAGCGCTGAATCAAGGCGTCATCCTGCTTGATCGGCTTCAAGGTGTCGCGCAGTTGCGCCACCGTCACCGCCTTGGCCGTGCTCAGTGAAAGCAAATCGCCGCCACGGAAATCGACGCCAAAGTTGGCTTCGCCGCGTTTGATAAAAACGACGGCGCAGACCGCGATCAACGCCAGCGAGCACATGGTCGCGATGAATCCTTTGCCGAGGAAATTGATATTTCGCGATGGGATCAATTGCATCATCGAGACGCTCTTCACCCGGCCGGATTCGACGAACCAAGTGACGACGTTCCGCCCGACGATTAGCGCGGTAAACAAAGTCGCCAGAATGCCGAAGGTCAGGGTGATCGCGAACCCGCGAACCGGGCCGCTGGCCTTCCAGAAAAGAATCGCGGTCGTGATCAGGGTGGTCACGTTGGCGTCGAAGATGGAACTGAAAGCTTTGTCGTAAGCCGCGTGCACCGCGACCCGAAGGGATTTCCCGCTCGCGAGCTCTTCGCGCAATCGTTCATAGACCAGGACGCTCGCATCCACCGCCATGCCGATGGTCAGGATGACGCCCGCGATTCCCGGCAGAGTCAGGACGAAGCGGAACATGCAAAGCGCGCCCAGGAGGAGGACGATGTTGACCGTGAGCGCCAGAGAGGCCACGAACCCAAGCAGTCGATAATACAAAAGCACGCCGGCCAAAGTGATCGCGAGGCCGATCAGACCCGCGAAGATGCTCGAGCGAATCGAGTCCGCCCCGAGCGTCGGCGAGACGCTGCGTTCTTCCTCGATGCTCACCGGCGTTTGCAGCGGATTCTCCAGGACGCTGGCCAGGTTGCGCGCTTCCTGCTCGGTAAAGCGGCCGGTGATGACCGCTTCGCCGCCGTAAATCGCGTCGCGAATCGTGGGCGCAGATTGAATCGCGCCGTCGAGCACGATCGCGAACCGGTAACCCTTGAACTTTTCCGTGATCGTCCCGAATTGTTTCGCCCCTTCGCTGTCGAACCTCATCGCCACGGTCCAACCTTCGTTTCCGTAATACGCATTCGAGCTTTTCACCCGATCGCCGCCGAGATCGGCTTTTTTCTTGACCAGGATGCGCTCGGTGCCCGCCGGTTTCCCCGGCAGTTCGTGCAGCTTGTAGGTTTCGATCCGGTACTCCGGCGGAATCACTTCCGTGCCGGCATCGATCGCGCGCAGACGTTCGCCGTTATCAGGATAAACCAGGCGGAACTCGAGCTTGGCCACGCGCGAAAGTTGATCGCGCGCTTCCTGGATTTTCGCCGTGTCCAATCCCGGGATCTGCACCTGGATGCGATCGGTTCCTACCGGGTTGATCACCGGCTCGCCGCCGCCGAAATAATCGACCCGTTTGCGGATCACCTCGACCGCCTGGTCAAGCATGTTCCGGGTCACTTCCTTGTCGCCGCCGATCAGGCGAATGAGGAACGAGGTCCCGCCTTTGATATCGAGACCGAGGGCGATTTTTTTCTCCGGCGGATAAATCGTCAGGACGCTGAAGATGACGAGCAGGGCCATCAGCGCGCTCGCGAGCAGACGTTTGCGGGTGCCGTGTTCGGTGGCGAAATACCAGCCGAAGAGAATCAGCAAAGCCAGACCAACGGCGAAGGTTAAAACGGGACTCATGGTTTTGCTTAGGCTTCCGTCTTCGCGACCGTGGTCACGGCGGATTTTTCCATTTCGATTTTCACGTTGTCGGCCACCTTCACGATCACGGTGGTGTCTTTCACATTCGAGATCATCCCGTGAATTCCCGAGGACGTGATCACGTGGTCACCGGTTTTGAGCGACGAAATCAGACGCGTTTGTTCCTTCGCTCGCTTCTGCTGCGGCCGGATCATCATGTAATAAAAAATGACGAAGAGAAAAAGGAACGGCAGCAAACTGAGCAGGCCGGAGCCGGGCGCGGAGGGTGGGTTCGCTTGAGCTAATAGAGTGAGGAACATGATGAGATAAGGTCAGCGACCGAAAGCTCGAGGCGCTCAGCGAGCGGAGCCGGGAAGCGGGGTGTTATTGAACACAGGCGCGGCCGAATTGCAACTCGCCTCTCGTCGGCCAGCTAGGGCCGGAGTTCTCCCCAAAGCGGTTCTTCCAGTTGCAATGCCGGATCGTCCAGCTCGCTGCGATTGATCTGTTCGTAATGCGACGAGACGTCCGACCAGTCGCGCACTCGCACGCTGATGTGATCGCCTGGGCGCAAACGCGCCGCCGACGTCCAGACATTGTCGCGCATGCTGAAAAAATAAACGATTGCCTGCACCGGTGCCTGCTGGCTTTTGCCGGAAACGGTCACGTTGCCGAGTTGCACCGTCATGATGTGATCACGATACGGCACCGCGCACGGGCGCGGCACGGTCGAAACCGCATCCACCGTCCCGGTGATTTCCACTTCCTCGCCCGCCGGTGGGACGAAAAAACGCGAAACCGCAGCCTGCCCGAGTTTAGATTCGAGTAATTTC
>JBPCJC010000054.1:0-108894 GCA_051005695.1 Chthoniobacterales bacterium
CTGAACGGGAGCACGTCTAACGAGTCAGGCCGTTCGCGACAAGCCCAAACCACGCCGCCAGCAAGGCTCGCGCAACCGCGAGCAGCCGCCGATGTCTTTCCAGCAACAGTCTTCACCTCGCCCGCAATTCCCGAACGGATGACAGCAAGGGCGGATCGGCATGGCAGCTGCCTCGACCGCTTGCTAGCAATCCCAGTCAGCTCGACAGCAACCTCCGCCGGGTCGCCAGCAGAGATCGAAGAGTCGCCAGCAGCCGTTGTCGGCTAGCCAGCAGCGCCCGGCGGATCGCCAGCGGCCGTCGCCGGCCCGTCAGCAGTCTCCGTGGGGCTCCTCGCAAGCCTCCCCGGCACGCTCGCAAACCATCATCGATGAAGCTCTTACGAATCGAAGAAGCTTCTTGATCCCGCTCCTAGACCGGCGCAAGCGTCGGTCGGAAATGGCGGATCGTGCGGATCGACTCCGAGACCGAGGCGGGTCGAGAAGCCTTCTTTGACGAAATCTGGACGAGCAAACTCAGGGCAGCTTCCAGCAAGCCTGCTGGCGCCAGCGGAGTTTCCTCTTCCACCACTGCAATATCACGCGCTTTCACGCGCAGACGTTTTCCCAGTTCAGCTCTTGTTAGGCGCGCATCCTCGCGCAGAAGCGCGAGTGCTTCGCCGAGTTCGAAGAGATGACGCGCCGCCGCATACTGCGGGTCGTCCGCCATGTTTCGCTCGTGGAATTTCTGAAGATCGTCTTTCACAGGTGACCGTGTCGCTGAAAATACCGCCTCTGCCGTTGTTGAGCAATTTCCATATCCTGCCGCGGTGTCTTTTGCGATTTCTTTTGAAAGCCATGCAACAGAATCACGCGATTCCCCTTGGCGGTCGTCGCGAGTACCCGGTAGATATTCCCTGCGAATTCTGCCCGCAACTCCCACAGATTTTGACTCCCGCTCATTTTCTGCCAGAACTTCGCCGGCACAATCGGCAAGGTGCGTAGCAAATCGAGCGTCCGGACGACTTTCGCGCGCGCGGCGGGTTCCAAGTCCGTTAAGAATTCCTCTACCGGCTTCTCGCCGGAGTCAGTTTCGTAGAAGATAATCTCGCGCATGGTTCGGGTTATACCCGACAAGCGGGAAAGGCCTTTTTAAAGCAACGCGGTGATCGCCGCTAGCCGCCGCTGAGGGCCTTTTAGGTGCCATTGAACGCTAATGAGCGCGATTTTCCACTCACAAAAGATTTGACGGTGCAGCTTATTCGCCAGCCTCACTTACTAGCGCGGGGTCGGCGGCGTCTAGAAGGCTGTTCCAGCAAAGCTTTCTTTTGCCACTCTCGCATCGCTTCCTTGACGTTCTCGATTTCCTTCGTCGCCCATCTCAGGTATTCCTTGGTCTGCTCGTGTGCTGCGTGTTCGGCCTTTAGCTCCTCGACAACCTGATCGTAGTGCTTTCTGAGTTCGTTGTTTTCTGGAAACTTCTCGCGGTCCCGACGGAGCCTCAACGACGGAAGAGACCGGCCAAGAACTTCCTTTGTTCCGACTGCGACGGTCGCGATACCAGCAATGGCTTTTAAGACTTTCTGCGCCTGTTCCAGCCGCTTCAACACCTGATTTACTGTCATATGCACGAAGCAAAATTGTGCTTGGGACGATAATTCACACTGTCAACTTTCGTCGAAATAGTCGCTGTCGATTTTCTTCACGCTGTAGGTGTGCTCCGCAGCCACTCCAATATCATGCTCGATCATCAGCTCGGTTAGGCGCCGACCATCGACAAGGATCACCTTCTGGTGCAACCCTTCCGCGTAATCGCGAGCGTTCTCGTGAAATGCGCTGGTGGTAATGAAGACCCCTTTGGCGGCTTTCTTGCCCGCGAGCGCGCCGACGAAGCTCTGAATTTCCGGGCGGCCTACTGTCGCCTTCCACCTCTTCGCCTGCACGTAGATTACATCCAATCCCAAGCGGTCTTCGTTAATCACGCCGTCAATTCCTTCATCCCCGGTCTTTTGCGTGACCGCCGCTGCTTCCCTGCGCGATCCGCCGTAACCCATCGCTACCAGGAGATCGAGGACGACTTGTTCAAAGCGAAATGGATCGGTCGTGGAGAGTTTAGCGAGCAGATCGCTGACGAGTGTCTCGCGTAGCTCCGTAAAAGCCTCGTCGATCCGTTCCTCCGGCGTCTCGTCCTCCTCGGCTGGCACGGGCGCTGCCGCCAAACCCGCTTTTGTCCGTGCCGCCGCTGCGCCGCGCGCCTTCTGTTCCAGCATGAATTGCTTGAATGGCGCAAGCTGCATCAGCACTGAGCGATCGATCCGCGCCGGATTAGAAGCGAGAAAGGTTCTCCCCTCGTCGGTGATCTGAAGGGTTGCTTCACGTGGGCTATGAGCCAGGCCGGCTTTTCGCAAATGAAAACCGGCCCAACCAGTGCGGTTCTTCAGGTAAGTCGAACGCGTGCTCGGCAGCAGTTGGACACGTTCCTCCTGCGTCAGGTGGAAGTGGTCGCCCATCATTGTGGCCAAGTCCTGTTTCTTATGTTCTCGGCCGTCGCTCAGCACCTTCGGTAACGGCAGCATGATCTCGTCGTATTTCGGGATGGCCATTTAGTTACTCATTTCTCTGCTTTCTTGAGCGGAACTCTTTATGCCAGCTTCCGCGCGATCTCTTCGTCCAGAATCTCCTGCACGGTCAACGGAACGATAATGCGGTGTTCCTCGCGGAAGAAGCGATCGATCTCGCGCATGGCGTCGCTGCTGTAATCGAAGCTGACGAAGAAGCCTTTCTCGCATTTCGCGCGGCGCATGGCGGTTTCGAAGGCGTCGATGTCGGGGCGACCGGCTTTGTCCTTCTGCTTTACCTGCATGGCGTAGAAGCGTTCTTCCAGCTTTAGCTCATCCGCGCCGGCTTCCTTTACGTTATCCAGGGCCGAAACGGGGAAGATGCGGCCGTCGATCCCCTTGTCGCCGACCTGCGCCTTGTTCTTGCGTCCGCCAAGCGCGATCACGGCCCAGTTCTCAAACTCGAATGGCGGCAACTCGCGCAGCTTCTTTTCCGTCCAGGGCAGATCGCGCACGATGAAGCCGCGTCCGATCGCCCAAAGGTCTTCGTTCTCCGGCAGCGCGCAGACTTTCTTGTCCTTCAACCGTTTCGCCATCACGCGGCAGGCGGTAGGCGAAATGTCGATGCCGATCCATTGGCGCTTTAGTTTCTGCGCGGCGACAATCGCAGTCCCGCAACCGCAGAAAGCGTCGAGGACGATGTCGTTTTCGTTAGAGCTAGCTTGAAGAATGCGTTCCAAGAGTGCCAGTGGCTTTTGAGTTGGATAATTAAGACGTTCCCCGCTGCCGGAAATAACTGGCTTGATGTCGTCCCAAAATGTTTGCAGCGGAACACCGGGCATCTCATTGAGATAATGCTTCAACATCGGCATCCCCGTGGTTCGATAATAGATGAGTCCAGCTTGCTCCATCTGCTTCATCTTTTCTTTGGAGTAAGCCCAGTAGCGACCGACGTAAGGCTTCACTTTTTTCCCATCCGGCGATGTCCATTCGTAGGAGACGTCGCCGCCCGGTTTGTTAGCCGTCATGTCTGAGACGCGGAAAACACCATTGTCGTCTTTGTAGCGATAGTTTTGTTCGACGTATTCGGGCTCATATGGCGTGTACCCCTTGTTCCAAGTCCACCTCTTTCCGCCGGTGTAGAAAAAGATCGTATCGTGGTTTGCGCCGTAACGTTTCGAGTCGCTGTGTGCGCTGCTCCGCTTCCAGACGATCTCGTTCTGGAAGTTAATCTCCCCGAAAATTCCGTCGAGCATCACCTTCACGTAATGCGAGGCGTGCCAGTCGCAATGGTAGTAGAAGCTGCCGGGCGATCCTCGAAGCTCCGCTTCTCTTTTGTTTCGCCCCAAAAGACCTCGTAGTTGCGGTTCGAGTTAAATGGCGGGTCGATGTAGATGAGATCGACGCATTCGGCGGGTAGCTTGCCCAACTGCTCCAGGTTATCGCCGCAGTAGATGACGCGGGTGTCGATGACGGCGGATGGTTTCGCGGGCATCGCTCGGCAGTGCGTTACGAATCGAAGGTCTGGACGCCGTGTTCCTGCAAACGCTGGCGGACTTCGGCGAGGTGCTGGTGGTTACGGGTTTCGACGGTGCAGAGGACGTGGACGGCGCTGACGTCGCTGCCGGCGAAGGCGCGGTCGTGCACGACTTGTTTGATGCTGGCGCCGGCGCTGGCGATTTGTGAGGTGAGGTCGGCGAGGCCGCCGGGGCGATCGCTGATGACGGCGGTGAAACGGCAGAGGCGACCGTCGGCGACGAGGCCGCGCTCGACGACGCGGCTGAGGACGTTCGGGTCGATGTTGCCGCCGCACAGGAGGATGACCACTTTCTTGCCTTTGAGGTCGTCGAGTTGTCCGGAAAGGCAGGCGGCGAGGGGAGTGGCGGCCGCGCCTTCGACGACGCCTTTTTCCAACTCAACGATGCGCAAAATGGAGAGCGCGATTTGCTCTTCGGTGACGAGGACGCACTTATCGATCAGGTCCTTCGCGATCTCAAAAGCGTTCGCGCCGACCTGCGGGATGGCGAGGCCATCGGCGAGGGTTGGCTTGGTGGCGATGCGGGTGGGTTCGCCGTTTTTGATCGCGGCGGAAAAGCTGGCGACGCCTTTCGCTTCGACGGCGATGATCCTGGCGTTCGGGCGCAATGATTTCACCGCGAGCGCGACGCCGGCGAGCAAGCCGCCGCCGCCGACCGGAATGACGACCGCATCAAGATCCGGAACTTGTTCGACAATCTCGATCCCCATCGTGCCCTGGCCGGCGATGATCGCGGGATCATCGTAGCCGTCGATGTAGGCGAGCCCGCGTTCTTTCGCGAGCTCGTGCGCATGCGCTTTGGCTTCGCCGAAATCCTGCCCGAACATGACCACAGTGGCGCCGAGTTTCTGGCAATTGCTGACTTTAATCAGGGGCGCGAATTTCGGCATCACGACAGTCGCGGGGACGCCTAACAACTTCCCTTGATAGGCCAGCGCCTGCGCGTGATTGCCGGCGGAGGCGGCGATGACGCCGCGTTTTTTTTGGTCGTCGGATAACTGCGAGAGCGCGTTGCGCGCGCCGCGTTCTTTAAAACTTCCGGTGCGCTGGAGATTATCGAGCTTGCAGTAAATCTCCATCCCGGTGATCTCGCTGAGCGGGATTGATTGCGGGCAAGGCGAGTAATAGACCGCGCCTTTGATTCGGTCCCGCGCGGCCTCGATGTCCTGGAAGGTGGTCACGCGTTTTGCATATACCGCGCGGCGGGCAGCGGCAATGTTTTCGCGCGGAGCCGGGCGCGAAAAGGATTCGTTAAGCCGGCACGGAATCGAGCGCCTCGCGAACTTTGCAGGCGAGCTGGCGGGAATCGAACGGCTTTTGCAGGAAGAACATTCCGCGCTCGCGACGATCGTGCGCGGGGAGTGATTCCTCGAGATAACCGGAGATGAAAACGACTTTGGTTTGCGGGCTGGTCTGTCCCATCCAATCGGCAAAACGGCGGCCGCTCATTTGTGGCATGACCATGTCGGTCAGGAGGAGATCGATCTGGCGTTGATCAGCGCCGGCGACGAGATTTTTCGCATCGTCGCTGTTGGCTGCTTCCAGAACCTGGTAACCGAGACTGCGGAGCAAACGCACGGAGATATGGCGCACGCTGACGTCGTCTTCGAGGACGAGAACGGTTTCCGCGCCGGTCGGTAATTTGTCGCGCGTAGATTTCTTGTAAGCGGGTTGCGGTGAGGGAACGCGCGGCAGAAAAATGGTCACGGTAGTGCCGACCTCGAGTGCGCTTTCGACGATGATTTGGCCGCCGCTTTGGCGAACGATTCCGTAAGACGTGGCGAGACCGAGACCGCCGTGGCCGCCGTCCTTGGTGGTAAAGAAAGGCTCGAAAAGGTGCGCCTTGATTTCGTCGCTCATCCCGCTGCCGTTGTCAGTCACGGTGATGAAAACATATTCGCCGTCCGCGATTTCGCAGTTGGGTCGCGCAGTTTGTTCTTTGGCGACGGTTACGCTGCCGGTGGTGAGAGTGAGCCGGCCGCCTTTCTCCATCGCATCGCGCGCGTTCACGATCAGGTTGAGAATGATTTGCGTAAGCTGGCCGGGATCGACGCGGATGTGGCCGCCGCCCTTGACGAACTTATCGAGATGACATTCGACCGCGATGTTCGCGCCGAGCAGCCGGAGGACGTCACGTTCGAGATTGTTGATCAAGCTGTTCACTTCGAGGACGCGCGGATCGAGCGCCTGGCGTCGGCTGAAAGCGAGCAGTTGGCCGGTTAACGCAGAGGCGCGGCCAGCGGCGTTGCGGATTTCGGTGATGTGTGAAGTGACGCGACCTTTCGGCGGGAGATCGTGCAGGAGCAAATCGCTATAGCCGAGAATGGTGGTCAGGAAATTATTGAAGTCATGTGCGACCCCGGCAGCGAGCTGGCCGAAGGCGTCCATCTTTTGCGAACGGCAAAGTTGATCCTGCAATTGCCGCCGCGCGGTGATGTCCATGAGCGAACCGACGAAGCGAAGAGCGCGGCCATTTTCGTCACGCACAATGTGAGCGCGTTCGAGCAGAAGCAGATCGTTTCCATCGGCATGATGAAACCGGTACTCGCCGCTCCAATGATCCGAGGCCTCGAGCGCATCACGAATACTCGCCGCAGTCCGCGCGCGATCGTCCGGATGGATTTGCTGCTGCCAAAAACCGATCTCCGGCGCAATCTCTGATGCTTGATAACCGAGCAAACTTTCCAGCCCTTGGGGCCAGGCCAGTCGGCCGCTGGTTACATCCCAATCCCGAACCGCATCATTCGTGGCCCGGGCGGCAAGCGCAGAATATTGAGCGCCTTCAGTTGCTCCGTTTTGGCAGGAAGCAGACTCATGAAGGTGCGGGCCACGAACGGTCGCTGCCGCTGCGCGGGGTGAGGACGACGACTGGTTTTCATTTTCAGATTCCGTTGCGATTCGCATGATTCATGGCACCCGAGACGCTTCTTTCTTTAGCTAGTCGCGTGCCGGTTTTCCGAGCCCGGGGAATTAGTTTTGCGCAACTCCCGGAACCTCGGGAATGAGCTTGCGCGCAGCGGCCGCGAGAAGTTTTTGTTCTTCGGGCAAGAGCGATGCACGGTTCGCTTCCGGAAGAAATGCACGCGCGCGTTCCAGCTGGCCGCTCTCGACCAGCATGACCACGTAGTAGGCCGTGATCGCCGGATAGCGCCGCTCGTGTTCCGGCAAAGTTTCCATGATCTGCAAGCCTTCCGCGAGTTTGCCCTCGGTCTGCAGTGCATAGGCGTAGGTGGCGGCGAAAGCGTGATTCGCCGGATGTTCGAAATGCAATTTCGCGGCCAGCCGGCGGGCGCTGCGATCGCTCGAAATCAGCAACCCGAAGCTCGCGCAATTATTGGCCGCGATCAGATCGAGTGGATTCAATTCCAAGGCACGTCGGGCGACGCGCAACAGCCCGTGCGTGTCCTGCGATGATTTATAAATGCGCTGCAAGGCGGCGAGGCCGGCGCGCGGATTTCCGTTGCCATTTGCGAGCAGCCACCAGGCTTCTTCGGCATCGGCCGCGTAACCCCAGCCTTCCGCGAGCTGGGCGACGGCGGCCAGTTGCTCGGGATGTTTTTGCGCGCTGCGCAAAGCCGCGCGCCAGGTGTTCTGCGTTTCCATCGCATTCTCATTCGAGCGACCGAGGCGATGGAGCGCATGGCTTTCTACGGCCAGCCGGAGCGCTTCAAATTCTCCCCAATTTTTTCCCTCGACCCATGAACGCAGCGTCGTCCAGTCCTGGAGAAAACTGAAGGATTCCGCGATTGCTAACGGCACTGGTTGCGTTTGGAGAATTGTCTTCGGCAATTCTGGAAGCCACGCGATTGCGACCGTGGCCAGCTCATGGCGATTGAGCCAGGTGATCAAATCCGCGGCGGTCGCGGCATTGGTCGCGGCCTTATTTTTTAATTCGGCGAGCGCTCCGGCTGCGGCTTCGGTTTTTTGCACGGACTGGAAGCGCAACAAGGCGTCGGAAAAATTTGCGTTCGCTTCGCGGCTCAATTGTTCGCTCCAGCGAAGCGCGTTTTTTTCATCGCCGCGCGCGAGTGCCTGCGCGGTGAGCGCGCGCAACGCTGGCAAGCGTGTGCCTGGTTCCGCGGTCAAGCGCTCGAGCGAGGCGCGGGATTGTTTCGCGGTTTCGGCATTCGATGAAGTCAGCCTGATCAACGCCAGGTTCAGCGCCAGTTGCGAATTCTGCGGATCGGTTTGGAGGGCGGCGGCGAAATGATTCTCGGCCGCCGGCAAATCTTTTTGCGCAAACGCGAGCGCGGCCGCGATTTGGTGATACGCAAGGCCGCTGCGCGCGCTTGCCGGCAAATGTTCCAGGACCGCGACCGCGAGTTCGAGATGATTGAAACGGGTCGCGCTGCGTGCGAGCGCGAGCTGGTTCTCGACCAAGCCCGGAGTGAGCTGGACGATTTTTTTCCGCCAAACGACGGCTTCCGCGCGGCCGGAATTTTCCGCCATCTCCGCCATCGCGCGGCAGGCCGGCAAATAATTCGGATCCAGCACGAGCAGATGACGCGCAACCAAAACGGCGCTCGCATATTCGTTTTGCCTAACGAATGCTTGCAGCTGTGCGGTAAGATGATTTTTGCGCCAACTGACATAACCGCGATGCGCGGCAAACGAGATCGCCGCGAGGACGAGCAGGATGGCCAGCCGGCGACTCCAGCGCACGAGCGCATCGCGGCGCTCGAGTGCGCGCACGCTGCTGTTCTCGGCGCTACTTTCGAACACTGGCACGATGGCGAAGGATGAGGCCGCTCGCGGCGATGCAGGAAAGAATCGCACTCCACGCGGGATTGATCTCCGGCACCGGAGTGTAACTGAGATCGTGCATGGAAATGCCCTGCGCGGTCGGATCGGCCGGCGCGGTCGCGCCGCTGCCGTAGAGGAAGCCGAAAGATTTAATTGCCGCAGCGCCGAAACTAATGGTCACGTTGCCGGTGCCGGAACCGGCGCCCATGTCGGGATTGTTGACCATCCCGGTGACGACCTGGTTGATCCCGCTGCCGGTGACGGTCGCGGCTGAACCGACGGTAATGGTGGGCGCGATCAAGGTGACGCCATCGATCGAGAGGGCCATGATCGAACGGATCTGATCCTGGAAGGAGCCGCTCGCGATATCGACGTCGAAGAGAGTGAAGGAGACGTTGTTGACTCCGTAATTGTAGAGCGCGCTAAAGTTGACGCTCATCTGCACGGCTTGCGAGGTGTTCGCGAGATCCACGTGCAGGACTAACGAGTTCTGCACCGGAGTGAGGCCGCCTTCGATGATGTTCAAGACCGCGGGAATGTTGCTCCCGCCTTTCGGGGTGAACTGGCCGGTGTCGCCGGAAAGCGTAAGCGTGATGTCGTTGCCCGCGCGTGCGGGATCGATGTTGTAGGAATTACTGAGGCTGCCCGGAGCCCACGTCACCGTGTCCCAATCCAGAGTCACGGCGGAAACCTTCTCCGCGCTCAGCGCGATAAGAAGCAAGACGAATGAGTAACAAAGAGTGCGTAACATGGGAGAAAGGAAACCGCTGCTATCTAAGCAGCCCGCGTGCCGCCTTGTCGCGCTCTCGAGCAAATCTGGCTTTAGCTCTTGGCCTTTCCCGCTGGCGCGCGTAAGTCCTCACGCGATCTCATGGGCATGATCATCTCGCGCGCGCTCGTTCCCGGAGCGCTTTGGCTCTGGCTCTTCTGGCGCTTGCACGACGAGTGGACGCTGAACGCGCAATACAATTACGGCTGGGGCGTGCCCTTGTTGGCGGCCTTTCTCTTCGTGATGCGCTGGCCTGATCGGCCGGAGCCACGGCCTTCATCGAGAGATCGCGGCAGTGCTTGGCTGGGGGCGGGTTTGCTCGCGTTGATTTTTCCGATCCACCTGATCGAGCAGGCGAATCCCGACTGGCGCTTGCTGAACTGGATCCTCGCATTCGCGGTCGTCGCCTATTCGCTCCTCGCGCTCGGAGAAATCGGCGGGCGCGGCTGGATTAAACATTTCGCATTTCCGGTTTGCTTCCCGCTGGTGGCGGTGCCGTGGCTGGTGCAGATCGAAAATTTCGTCGTGCAAAATTTGACCCACGCGGTCGCCTTTGCCGCGGTGGAAATCGTCGGCTGGCTGGGCGTGGGCGCTTACCAGCTGGGGAACGTGATTGAATTGCGCGACGGATTTGTGGGCGTGAATGAAGCCTGCAGCGGCGTGCGCACTTTGCAGGCGTCGATCATGGTCACCCTGGTTCTGGGCGAGCTTTTTTTTCTGCCGCTGGGGCGGCGCGTCGGCTTGTTCCTCTTCGGGTGCGCCTGGGTTTTTTTCTGCAATATCCTTCGCGCGACCGTGCTGGTGCTGATCGCCGCGACTCGCGGAACGAAGGAACTGGAGCATTGGCACGATGCCATCGGCACGATCGGATTAGTCGTCGGCATGGCCGGGCTGGTGATCGCCGGCTGGCTTCTGCGAACCAGGAATCCCGAAACCGCCGCCGCTCCGCGAAGTGTCACTGCGAGCAGCCCTCCGCCGATTTGGACTCGAACAATCGCCGCGCTCGTCTGGTTGATTTTTATCTGCGGGGCGACGGAACTTTGGTACCGCGCGCACGAGAAAAACCTGCTGGCCTTGCCGCGCTGGCAGGTGGCGCAGCCTAACGAGTCGTTAGCCGCGCCGATCGCCGATGAAACCCGCTCGATCCTGCATTATAGCGAAGCCAGCAGCGCCACTTGGCAAAATCCGCCGGGAATACTTTGGTGGAGTTTCTTCGCGCGCTGGGCCCCGGAACGCGCCGCGCTGCAGTTGGTGCGCAGTCATTCTCCGGAAATTTGTCTGCCCGCCACCGGCCGGACTTTTGTCCGTGAGTTGCCGCCGGTGGTTGTGCAAACAAAAACCCTGCCGTTGCGTTTTCGCGCCTATCAATTCGAGCAACAGGAACACCAACTTTTCGTTTTCGTCTGCGTGCAGGAAGACAAGATCGCGCGCGCTGCCGGCGCGGCTTCCGCGGGCGAATGGAACGCGGGCAGCCGTTTGCTCGCCGCCTGGCGCGGGGAACGCAACCTCGGTCAGCGACTCCTGGAAATTGCCGTGATCGGGTTCGAAAACTTCCAGCCGGCGCGCGCGGCCTTCGACGAAACGGTGCGTGCGATGGTTGCGCCTGACAGTTCTACGGGCTGACTTGCGGAATAATCGGCGGGACCGCGATCGTCCCGAGCGAGCTGCTTACGTCCTGGGTGATTTCTCCGGGAAAATGGATGCCGCCTTGATTGCTCACGTAAACATCGGGAGCTCCCAGGGCGTCGATCAACGCCACCGGCACGTCTCCGTAAGCGTGAATTTCCGCAATCTCAAAGCCATCGCCGGCTGAGGCATCGAGCGGCGTGAAACGGACGGCGACGTAGCGCGCGCCCTGCGGATCGAAGTCGACCACGGCTTCGCCCTCTGCGTTTTGTTCCGTGGTGGAGGCGATCGGTTGCCGGTAATTAATGTCGGTCGAGCCTTTGCCGAGATCGTCGAGAAGGAAAACGTCGAGCCGGCCGGCGCTGGGTACCTGATAACGCGCACTCACGCGATTGATCCGCTCGTTTCCCGCCAACTCCACGATCGCGGTCGGGCGCGAATCGCTCGCGGCAAAACGAAACGAAGTCTCTTCGTTGTGGTCAATCATCCGGCTCGTTTCTTCGCTGGAATTCGAGCTGACGAAAACGATCCGCGCTTTCGCGCGCATGGCCGCGTAATCAAAGCCGCGCTCTTTTTTGTGCGAAGGTTTCGGGGATTTGGCGCTCGAGATCCAGCCGAGTTGATGATTGGCCAGCACCCGCGGTGCAGCCCAGTTGGAAGGCAATCCGTCGCCTGTGGTGCCTAACGAGGCCAGGCGCGCAGATTTCGCGACCGTGAAGGCGAGCCGGAGATAACGCGCTTCCACGCCGACGAGGGAAACATTGAAGAGACGCTTGTGATTGAAGGTGGTGTTGCCATCCACCTCCATCCATTTCGGGCTCGCGGCCGGGAGCTGGCAATTTGAAACCGAAATTTTTAGTTCGCCGGCGGCGGCGGTGTTCTCATTCACAAAAGTGTAACGATCGCGCACCGGAGTCTCCGGGAGTTTGATCACGAAGGTTGTCTGGCCTTCCTGGAGCGCGCAGCGCACTTGGTCGTCGCCCGTCACGGCGATCGCGTTGTTGTTCGTCGCGGTCGTGCTCGAAACCGGAATGACGCGGCCGTCGGGCATGGTGCATTCCACCTGCGCACCGGCGACGGCTGGCGCGACGAGAGTGTGCAGCGGGAGGCCGACATCACTTTTCGCCACGGCGAAGCTGACTGAACTAATGGCCGCGAAGGCCAGGCTCGCGAGCGCGCGAGCGGCGATCCTGATTGTCTTGGGAGTGCGTTTCATAACGGTCCCTCGTAAAAGCTTAGACTACGCCACGGCGGAAATTTTTCCGAAGGCCGAAAACGTCGGAGACGATTCCGCGCAAATGTTTTGCAACGCGCCAGCGATTTCGCATTCAGGA
This sequence comes from Chthoniobacterales bacterium, assembly GCA_051005695.1. Classification (GTDB taxonomy): domain Bacteria; phylum Verrucomicrobiota; class Verrucomicrobiia; order Chthoniobacterales; family UBA10450; genus JACCTI01. The sequence goes on from JBPCJC010000054.1 coordinate 12,544, forward strand.
ACAACCTCGAATTATCTTGATGGCTCTGGGCACCGTCAGTAGAACGGAACCGTTATAGGCACAGATAATTTCAACAAACTCACGTCAGGATCGCGTTCGTTTTCACCTCTCGGGGAGCTGAAAATCTGGCGCTTTTTGCGTTGCGGCCGTTCGTGGTACTACTTCTGCTAACTCAACCTGCATCTCCCATATGAGCAGTCATCAAACATCTCTCGGCTCGAAAGTTTCCACCCGAAGCCTAGCCTTCGCGCTTCTCCTCCCGCTCCTTCTCGTCACTACGCTGGTGCGGGCGCAGGATGCGGTTCGTCCTTCTCTCGCGGGGGAAGCCGCCGCGGAGGCTCGCCGCCAATCCCTCGATCACATCCCGTATAATTTGCTCCTCGGTCCGGTGCGTTTTCGTTTCAGCGCGACCGCAGGCGTGGAATACAACGACAACGTCAACGTCGCGGAAGTGAACGAGCAGGAAGATTTCATCTTCCGGCCGCAGGTGAACCTGAACGCGCTTTGGCCGATCACCCAGCTCAATACTCTGCGCTTCGACATTGGCTTGGGTTACGCCTTCTACGCAAGCCATTCCGAATATAATACCAACGGCATTCTGCTTTCTCCGGGTTCCGCGCTTTCCTTCGATATTTTCGTCAGCGATTTCCGGATCAACGTCCACGATCGCTTCTCCCTCGAGCAGGATCCGATTGGTGAACCGCAACTCAGCGGCGTCGCGGACTACGGCCGCTTCCAGAACACTGCCGGGGTCTCGGTCCTGTGGGATTTGAACAAGGCGGTGGTCACGCTCGGTTATGATCACTTCAACTTTATCGCGACGAATAGCGACTTCGATTATTTGGATCGTAATTCCGATTCGATTACCGGCTCGGTTAGTTTTGCCGCGACGTCCACGACCGGCATCGGGTTGGAAGGAAGCTTCACCGTGAATGCTTATGACCGTAATGTGCTGAATGACTCCGATAGCTACAGCGGCGGTGCCTTCGTCGAAACCCAGATTACTAACTACCTCAAACTGCGCGTCGCCGGCGGCTACCAGAACATTAGTTTCGATGGGCGGCTCTTAACCCTCGGGCCTTTCCCCGATGGCAGCTTCCTCTTCTTCCAGGATCGCAGCAGCCTTAACGACTTCTACGTCAACGCGCTCCTTTCGCATCGGATCAACGCCGCGATCACCCAGCGCCTTTCGGTTGGTCATGAATCACAGCTCGGGATCAACTCGAACTACATTAAGCTGAACTACGTCCGCCACACCGCTACGTGGAATATTATTAATCGCACCCTGCTCTCGACCGAGTTCTTCTATGAGGACGCGGAAGACTCTGGCGGTTTTGTAAACGAGCATTTGCAGCGTTACGGCGGTGCTCTCAGTCTTGGTTATCAGTTGACGCAGCACGTGACCCTCGGCGCGCGCTACCAATACACGCAAAAAGATTCCGACGTTCCCTTGCGTGATTACAAACAAAACCGCGTCTCGCTCGACGGCACCTACAGCTTCTAAACTTGGAGAACACTTGCAGCTGTATGAGAACTTGGGCCTTCACCTTCCTCCTCGCTTCGTCGTTGCTCGGCTCGCCGCTGCGCGCGCAGGAGGCGAACCCGCCCGTCCTGCAAGCGCAACCCGTCCGCACGATCGCTCCGGAACCGCCGACCACCAGCACGGTCATGCGGACCAACTCCATGAACGTGCTCGACGATCGGACCCGGCTCGGGTCTAACGACTTCGTTAGCTTCCGCGTGGTCGAAGATCGCGATAACGAATCTCAGCGTCTCCGGGTTAACGACAACGGCCAGCTTGAAGTTCCTTACGTCGGTTTAGTCCAGGCCGCGGGCAAGACCTCGAAGGAGCTGGCCTACACCATCAAAGGCGCGCTCGAGAAAGAATATTACTACCACGCCACCGTGATCATCGCGGTCGATCACGTCAGCGAAAAATCGCGCGGGAAGGTCTACGTTTATGGCGCCGTCAAAGGCCAGGGACCGCAGGAGATTCCACCCGATGAAGATTACACCGTCAGCAAGGCGGTTATTCGCGCTGGCGGCTTCGGCGATTTCGCGGACAAACGCAAAATCAAACTGACCCGCAAAGGCGGCGAAACTAAGACCATCGATCTCAAGCGCGTGATCGAACAGGGCCGGACGGACGAAGATATCGCGGTGCAACCGGACGACCAGATTTACGTCCCGCAGAAGTTAGTCAATTTCTAGTATGCAAGCTCCCGCTGCCGCCCGTCCCGCGACTGCTCCCTGGACGACTTCCTTCATCACTCGCATTCATCGCTACAAAGCGCTCCTGCTGCGCCGCTGGTGGATTCCGCTTCTGACTGTTTGCTTGGGGCTCTTCGTCCAAGCCTGGCTGATTTACCAGACGCCGCCCTCATTCATGTCCATGAGCAAGATGATGCTCGCGGGCAAGTTGAACATCAGCCAGAACGCCGTCTACAGCGAAGACAGCGTTAACTTCTACGGCACCCAGACGCAGCTTATGCAAAGCACCGAAGTCCGGCGCGATGCCGAAGCGCTCGTGCGTTCGATGCACCCGGAAATGCAACCGGTGCCAGTGGAACTTTCGGTCGCCCAAAAACCGCGCACCTCCATCTTCGATCTCCAGGCGATCGGCGCCACGCCCGAGTATACCCAGGCGTACCTGAACGCGGTCATGCAGAAGTACCTCGATTTCAAAAAAGGGATGCGCGAGGACCAGGGGCACAACGTCACCACCGCGATCACCGAACAGCTTATCCAAGTCGAGAAAGACCTGCGCAACGGCGAGGACGAAATGCTCGAATTCCAGAAGCAGAATAACATCGGCTTCATCCAGGAAGAGGGTAACAGCGCCGCGCAATACCTCGTTAGGCTAAATCAGCAATACGCCAGCCTGAAAACTGAATACGAGCTTCTTGAAAAACTCGATCTCGACCAGAATCTCGATCGCGGCCCCGCCTCCAATCGCCCGGAGAGCGCGCCCGCGCCGGCTGCCGCAGACGCCGCGCCGCCCGAAGGAACCGGCATGCCGTTTTCCGATGTCGGACCGGAAGCCGATTACCTAAAGGCAAAACAAGCCGTCCAATTGCTGAAGGCGGAACGCGACACCTTATCGAAGGATTTGCGCCCGAAGCATCCGAAGATCCTCAAGTTGAACGACGAGATCACTAAGCAGGAGAATCTCATTAAACTCTTCCGCGCGGATGCGGTCGAGAAGCTCGCTACGCGCCGGCTTTCCATCGGCAAACAAATGGAAAACCTCCAGGTCAACATCAAGGAATGGGAGAGCAAAGCGCTCGATCTCAGCCAGCGCCTCGCGCAATTCAATCGCCTCAAGGGCAAGGTCGATCGCCTCAAGCTCCTTTACGATCGCCTCTCGAACAGTGTCAAAGACGTCGGTGTCTCGCAAGTGGTCGACGGCAGCGACCAGGTCTCGATCATGGAAATGGGAAGCACGCCGATCTCCGTGCGCCCGGGATTACTCAAGAGTTTGCTCATCGGTCTTGGTTGCGGCCTGCTCGCGGGTATCGCCGTCCTTCTACTCCTTGATCGAATCGACGACCGGATGGCTTCCTTCGGCGAATTCCAAAATCATTTTTCCGAGAACGTCCTTGGCCAGATTCCGCGCGAAAAAACCAAGGGCAAAGTCAGCCTGCTGCAAGCGGACGACGCGCGCCACATTTTTGCCGAATCGTATCGCAACATTCGCTCCTCGATTTTCTTTATGCCCTGCGAAGGGCCTCGCCCGAAAACGCTCCTCATTACGAGCGCCGTGCCTAACGAGGGCAAGTCCACCATCTCCGCCAATCTCGCGATCACCTTCGCGCTTTCCGGGGCCAAGACTTTGCTGATTGATGGCGATCTCCGGCGCGGCGCGCAACGCGAAGCCTTCGACCTTTCCTCACGGATCGGTTTCTCCGAAGTCCTCAAAGGCGAAGTCAATTGGCAGGAAGTGGTCGTGCCGACGGCTTATCCAAACCTCTTCGTGCTTCCGCGCGGCAAGACTCTTTCGCAACCGAGTGAACACCTCCTGCGCGACACCACCGATCGGTTGCTCCAGGAAATTTACCACCACTACGATTACATCATCATCGATAGCTCGCCGGTTTTGGCCGCGGATGACACTACCAGCCTCGCGCCGAAGATCGACGCCACCCTTTTCGTTGTCCGGCTCTCCTACACCTCCGCTCGCCTAACGAAGAAGTCGCTCGAGCTCCTCTACAATCGGCAGGTCAACGTCCCCGGCGTTATCCTTAACTACGTCGATACCTCCTTGCCCGAGTACTATTACTATCAGTACTCCGAGTACTACAACACGCCGGTGCCGGAAGAAGATCGCCACGGGCTCCCGGCCGCGCTCCAAGAGCACGGCAATCACAACTTGCCCTCGTAATCTTCCGGCGCAGAAACCGTGCGCAGGTTTCCGAAGCGGCGTCTTTGCATTATCAAAGAGTAGCCGCGTGAAAAATTCCGCCACCCGGCCGCGGCCGCGAATGCCAAATTTCGGATACCATCTGGCGCGCGCGCAGGGCGCAGCCTTTCGCCGGGTCTACGCCGCTTGCCTGCCCGCCATTGTCCGTCGGCCGATCCGGCATCGCCGCGCGCTTCCATTCGAAGTTTACTCCTATTCCGGTGAAGCCGCGCTTCCCGAACAGGTCGGCTCCATCCGCTCCTTGCTCCGTCACGCCGGCTCTCCGAAAAAATTTACCGTTGTCTCGGATGGTACTTATTCGCCCCGCAGCCGCGCGCTCCTGCAGGCGCTCGATCCCGTCGTGCAGGTTGCGGATGCGCTCCCTTCCGCAGAAATCCCAGCCGATCTGCGCCCGTATCTCACCGCGCATCCTACCGGCCGGCAACTCGCCTTGATCATGTCGTTGCCCATTGCCGGCCCCGCGCTCTATGTAGATTCCGACGTGCTCTTCTTTCCCGGCGCTGCGGCTTTATCATCGTTTGCTCCGGAGCAAAATCTTTACCTCACAGATTGCCGGCTCTCCGCCGACGAGCGTCTCCTGCACGCTCCCGAAGAAGGAACTCATCCGGTCAACACCGGCGTCCTCTTTCTCGCGCACCCGCTCGACTGCTCGTTAGGCCTGGAACGCTTCCGCCAACTTTCCGCGCCGCCGACCTTCTTCACCAACCAAACCATCGCGCACCTCGCCCTGCATGCGGACGGCGCCAAGGCTTTCGATCCGGAAAAATTCGTTCTCCAACTCGACGATCAATTTGTTTATCCCGATTGTTACGCCAGCCGCGCGCTCGTCCTCCGCCATTACGTCAACCCGGTGCGGCACAAATTCTGGACCGCGATGTCTCGTTAGGGCAAGGCCGATGGATCCGAAGCCGCTCCGCCTTCTCGTCATCGTTAATCTCCCCTGGGACGCGCGCCTTGGCGCCTGCCGGGTTTGGATGGAACTGGCCGCGCAATGGCGTCTCCTCGGGCACACTGTCGAGAAATTCAGTTTATCGGACGCATTCCCGGGCGTCCGCGCCACCCGCGTCACCTTCGCCCTGCGCCAGTGGCTTTTCATTCGCAAAGCCGCCGCCTTCGTTCGCCAAAACGGCGAGCGTTTCGATCTCATCGACGCGCTCATCGGCACCCTTCCGTTTTGCAAACACGAACTCGGTTTCCGAGGCGTAATCGTCGCGCGCTCGGTTGGTCTTTACCGCTTCTACGATCGCTTCGATCAAACTGTCGGCGAACGCTGGCCTCGCCCACGACGCGGGAAAATGGCCGGCCGCTGGCTCTACCGTTTCGCCCGGCGCCGCCTTCTGCGCGCCGCCGACCTCGCCATCCAGCACGCCGACCTGATCAATCTGCCTAACGAACGCGAAGCCGATTGTCTCCGCGCCGAGATCAATCCGTCCGCGCCCATCATCGTCCAGCCTTACGGCTGCAACTCCGCGCCGATCGCTCCGCCGGAGCGCCGCTCGCGCGAACCCCGGATCAGTTTCATCGGCATGTGGAGTCCGCGGAAAGGCGCGCGCGATTGGCCGCGCATCATCGCCCAGGTGCGCGCGGAAATTCCGGCGGCGCGTTTTTGTTTTCTCGGAACCATGACCGAAGAAAAAACCGTTCGCGCCGACCTTGGTTCGATCGCGGCCGACGCAGTCGACTTCATTTCCAGTTTTGCACCAAGCGAACTTCCGGCTCTTCTAGCCGATTGCCGCGCGGGCGCGTTTCCCAGTTACGTCGAAGGTTTCGGTCTCGCCGTGCTCGAGCAACTCGCGGCCGGAATTCCCACCGTTGCCTACGACATCCCGGGCCCGCACGACATCCTCGCGAAAGACTTGCCCGAGTTGCTCGTGCCCACGGGCGACGTTGACGCTTTCGCGGAGGCGCTCGTCCGAATTCTTCGACTCGACGACGAGGCTTTCACGCAGCTTTCCGCGAAATGTCACGCCACAGCCGCGGAATTTTCCTGGCCAGAAATCGCCCGCAGCACGCTGCAAACCTACCGGAAATTGTTGGATCAATCCGCACGTCCGATCGTTTTCTTGCAACCATTCAGCATCGGGTCGGCGGGCGGCGGCGCGCGAATTTTGCGCGCCCTCCTCGCGCACGCACCCTGCGCGTGGAAAAGCGTTTGTTCTTCCCCGGTCAAACCGAAACCGTGGCCTAACGAGTTGCATCTGCGCGCGCGACCATCGTGGGGCCGGGTCGAGCACAGCCGTCTCGCCGCCTGGCCGAACGCTTCCAGCCCGTTCTTCGCGCGCGGATTCCGTCGGCGCTTGCAGCGTCTGTGCGTCCGTCTCGGCGCGCGCGCGATCCATGCGGTCCCACACGCCGGCCTCGATTTCGCGGAGGCGCACTTGGTCGCGCGCGCGCTCGCGCTGCCATTTTTCATCAGCCTGCACGATGACCTTGCTTATACTGCACTCGTTAGGCCGAAGCGCCGCGAGGCCGCCATGGCCACCGCCTGGGGGGAAGCCGCCGGCCGTTTTGTGATCACGGAAGCGCTCGGGCGCGAATATTGCCGGCGCTACGGCCAGCAGGAATTCCAGGTCGTGACCGATGGTGTCGAGCAACTGACTCCACCCCGCCCAATTGCCGAAACGCGCGTGCTCCGGATTTATTTCATGGGCCTTTTTCACATGGCCTATGAACACAATCTCCGCGTCCTGCTCGACGCGATCAGCCTTCTGGCCTCGCGCGCGAATTCGCCAAAGTTCGAACTCACTTTGCGCTGCGAGCATATTCGGCCATCCGTGCTCGCCGGCGCGAGCGCGGTGCGCGTGCTCCCCTTCGCCGATGAAATGCAGGTCGCGCAGGATCTCGAGCATGCCGACCTGCTCTACATGCCGATCCCTTTCGGTGAAGAACACGGGAACTTCGCGCGCTACAGTCTGTCCACAAAAATGGTCACTTACGCTGGCAGTGGCGTGCCGATTCTTTATCACGGCCCGACCACTTCGGCGGCCTTCGCGCTCCTGCAGACAGCGCGCGCCGCACTCGTGCTCGATAGCCTCGAGCCCGCGGAGATCGCGCAAAAATTGAATAATTTTCGCCCTGAGCAACGGGCGACCGCGGCCGCGAATGCGCTCGCTCTGGCCGGCCGCGATTTCATGCTCCGCGACCAGGTGGAAAAATTCTGGGGCACGATCGCTCCGCGCCTAACGAGTGTTCGCGCATGAAGCCGCTGGTCATCATCAGCACCCGTCTGCCGCCCGCGACCTGCGGCATCGGCACCTACAGCTGGCTCCTGCGCGAGCATTGGCCTAACGAGTCTCGCGCGATTGAATTTTTAGTGGTGGAAGATGTCGGCTCGAGCTCGTCTGATCGCATCTCCGTGTTTGGAAACGATGCCGCTCGCATGGCGCGCGAACTGGATCGCATCGGCGCGGCCGATCTTCTCCTGCATTACGCCGGCCGCGCTTATCAGCGTTTTGGTTGTCCCACTTGGCTGCCCGGTGTGCTCGCGAAATGGAAACGGAAATTTCCTGACAGTCGCCTGATGATTTTCTTTCACGAGATGCCATCGATTTTTCCCCGGACGTCGCGGCATCATTGGCTGGGAAAATTGAACACCACGATCATTCGCCGCCTGGTCGCGAAGGCCGATGTGCTGGTGACGAACACCGAGCCGCATCGCGCGCAATTGCGCAAGCTGGCCAAGGGCGCGGAAGTTCATCTTGTCCCCGTCGGTTCGAATATTGAGCGCGCGCCGATGACGTCCGGCGCGCGCGCGCGCACGGAGTTCGCGATCTTTGGTTTGCCGTTTGGGCGCGAGCAAACTTTGCAACTTTTCGCCGCGCCGCTGCGGCGTTGGCAGGCTGCGGGCACGGTCACCCGCCTGCACATCATCGGGCCGGAAGATGCGCGCTTCGCGGCCAAGGAAATTTCCGCGACCGTGCACCACGGCGTTCTGCCCTCGTCCGAAGTCGCGGACTTATTGCGCCGCGTCGGTTTTGCTTTGACCAATGTCTCCGCGGAAACCTGGAGCAAATCGACCACCTTCATGGCCTGCGCGGCCAATCATTGTCCGATGATCATCAGCGGAACGCGCGCAGAAAGCGGCCCGCTTTCCTGGACTGTTGGCATCGAAGAAGTCGATGCCATTTCCGAACCAGAACTCGTTAGGCGAACAAGCGCGCTGGCAAGTTGGTATGAAGAAAATGCGGCTTGGCCGGTGACCGCGAAACGCATCGCGGCGCTTTGGCCGCGGCAGAAAACCACGCGATGAGCGACGAAGTGATTATGATCTGCCCCGAGTTGACACCGGGCGCGGGTGGTTTGGCGGATTATACGCTGCGCGTGATCGAGCAATGGGAGGATCGCCAGCCGGTGCGTTTTCTCCTGCCGCACGGCGCGCCGCCGACGCCGCACCGCGGAGTGGAAATGATTGAACGAAATCGTGGCGCGCTTCGCGAAAGCCTGCCCGCGCACGGCGGTCGCGTGCTCCTGCAATACAGCGCCTACGGATTCGATCGGCTCGGATATCCGCGCTGGCTTTTGCGCGCGCTCGCGGATTGGAAAAAAAATTCCGCCGGCCGGCTGGTGATCATGTTCCACGAGATCTGGGGTTTTTGGCCGTGGCGAAACCGGAACCACCTCGTGCAACAATTCCATCGGCGCGAGATCTCGAAAATCCTCGCACTGGCCGACGCGATTTTCACCAGCACGGCCAGCCAGGCCGAGCATCTGCGCGAGTTGCGTCCGCGCGCGCCGATCGAATTGCTGCCGGTAGGAACAAACATTCGCGTCGTCGCGACGCCCGTGCAGCGTGAGCACGGAACGGCGGTGCTCTTCGGTTTGCAGGGTTCTCGCGTGAAGGCGCTGCGCGCTCTCGGCGCGGATCTGAAAACGCTCGTGGGCTCGGGCAGAATCACCAAGTTGCTCACGATCGGTGAAGCCAGCGACGAGGAGCGGGCACTTCTGGCGGCGTTGCTGCCGCGCGAAACTTTCGAGCAACTCGGTCGGTTGCCCGAAGAAGAGGTGTCGAAGATTTTCGCGACTGCGGAATTTGGAGTTTCCGCGCAGGACGAACTCAGCCTGACGAAGTCCGGCACGTTCATGGCATACGCGGCGCACGGGTCGAATATTATTTCTCCACTCGGTGGCCACGCGAACGCGTCCGAACCAATCTGCTGGCTGACGCAGGCGCAGGAATTGCGTTCTGGTCTAACGAGTGATGCATTGGCGGCACGCGCGCAGAATTTGCGGGCCTGGCAGGAGCGGACATCCTCCTGGCCAATGATCGCGCACCGTTTCGCGCAGGCTTTGGAATTGGAGGGCGCCGCTTCGTGAAGACGAATCGGGTCCTGATCGTTAGTCCATGCCAGGGCGGCTACGGTGGGATCGAGGCCTTCGTGCTCGCGGTCGCGGCGGCCGTGCGGCGCGAACCGGATTTCGAAGTGCGCATCTGTTTGAAGCGGACCAAGGGCGCGAAGTTGCAGCCGAACCTGAAAAAGATGCTCAAGGGCGAGGAGGTGATTCTTTGCGACCGCGCGGATCGCGACCTGGTGCAGGCGATTCGTTGGGCGGATGTCGTCCACTTGCAAAACGCGTCGCCGGATGTCGCCCTGCTCGCAAAACTCTTCGGCAAGCCGCTGGTCCTAACGATTCACAACTACATGACGCGCGAGCTGACGCTGCATCGTTTGCTCTGGCGGTTCGCGGCTCGAATCGCGGACGAGCGTTGGTACAATTCGCAGTTCGTTTGGGATACCTGGGAACCCGGCGGCAAGCGCGTCGGCAGTCGCAAGGTGCCGACGGTTTCGCAGTTGCCGACCGGCTGGACTGCGCCTAACGAACGGCGCGGTTTCGCTTTCATCGGCCGCTGGATTGCGAATAAAGGAATCGACACCTTGATCGATGCATATGCGCTGGCGCAGCTCGATCGCGAAGCCTGGCCGCTGGTCCTGATGGGCGATGGGCCGCTGCGCAGCTTGATCGAATACGCCATCGAGAAGCGCGCGATCGGCGGCGTGCGCGTCTTGGGATTCGTGGATGAAGCGACCAAGACCGCGGAGATCAAGAACGCGCGTTGGATGGTGGTGCCGCCGAATACGAAAGAGGATTTCGGGCTGACTGCGATCGAGGCGCGCAGTCTCGGCGTGCCTTGCCTCATCACTCGTGATGGCGGCCTGCCCGAAGCCGGTGGCAAGCAGGCGTTGGTCTGTTTGCCTAACGACCCCGCGGCGCTGGCGAAATTGCTCGAGCAGGCGGCGAGGATGGACGAAAGCGAATACGCGGAACGCGCGCAGCGAACGTGCGCGGAGCTAGCCACGGAGCTGGAACCGATGGAATTTTACGCGCGCGAATTTCGGCGCCTGGCCGGCCGATGATTCTGCTCGCGCATCCGTTTGGGAACGCCAACGTCCGCGCCGTCCTCGACGCGCTCGAGCGGGCCGGCAAGCTGGCGAAATTCCTGACCACGCTCGGCTGGTCGCGCGATGCGCCGGTGCTGCGCGTGCTCCCGCGGCTGTTGCGGGGGCAGCTCGCTCGCCGCAGTTATGGTTTGCCTAACGAGAGGATCGAAACCCATCCGGGCCGCGAAATTATCCGGCTGGCGGCGGGCGCGATGTCGGCGCGTGGACTAAGCGCGCACGAGCGCGGCTGGGCGAGCATCGATCGTGTCTGGCAACGGCTCGACGCCGCAGCTACGCGCTGGCTGTGCGCCAATAAAATGCGCGCCGATGTGACCGCGGTCTACGCCTATGAAGATTGCGCGCTCCGGCTTTTTGAGAATGCGCGCATTCTCGGCGTCCATCGGGTTTATGATTTGCCGATCGCCTACTACGCGACCGCGCAGAAACTCCTGCGGGAGGAGGCGGCGCGTTATCCGGATTGGGAATCGACTCTCGGCGGCACGCGTGATTCGGCGAAGAAGCTGGCGCGGAAAGAACGCGAGTTGGAGTTGGCGGAGCTAGTAATTTGCCCGAGCAATTTCGTGCTCGATTCACTCCCGGAATCGGTGCGCGCGAAGAAAAAATGCGTGATGATTCCGTTCGGCTCTCCGCCTAACGAGATTTCATCGAACACAAAAAATCCAGCGACCCGGCTGCGCGTGCTCTTCGCCGGTGCGCTCACGCAACGCAAAGGACTGGCCGATTTATTCGCGGCGATGAAGTTACTCGATGCGCAAAAGGTGGAGCTGGTTTTGATGGGTTCGTTAGTCCAACCCCTGGCCTGGTATCGCCGGCGTTGCGCCGATTTCACCTACGAAGCGCCGCGCCCGCATGCGGAGGTGTTGCGGCTGATGCGCAGCTGCGACCTGCTGGTGCTGCCGTCGATCGTGGAGGGCCGAGCCCTCGTGCAACAGGAAGCGATGGCCTCCGGGTTGCCCGTGATCGCGACGAAAAATGCCGGCGCGGACGACCTGATCGTCGACGGCGAAACCGGATTTCTCGTGCCGATCCGCGCGCCGGAATCGTTAGCCGAAAAAATTAACTGGTGCGTCGCGCACCGAGAGAGCATCTCTGGCATGGGGCTTGCAGCGCAGAGACGCGCGGCGCAACTGACCTGGCGCGGATATGGCGAGAAGGTCCTCGCCGCGATCGAAGATTTAACCGGCGAATGAACGACCTACCTCCCGAGGAGAAAAAGCTCCGGCGCATCCGCCAACTGATCTGGCTCTATTTTTGGCTGCTGATCTTCGAGGGCGCGCTGCGCAAGTGGGCTCTGCCGCAGCTTTCCAATCCGCTCCTGATCGTGCGCGATCCGGTTTTGTTGCTCGCTTATTTGCTGGCCTTTCGCGCGGGGGTGTTTCCTTTGAATCGCTGGGTTTACGCTTTCGGGATCATCGGCCTGCTCTCGATCGCGCTCAGCTTCATTCCACTCTGGCCCTACCTTTCGCCGCTCAAAATCGCGCTCGTCGCGGGTTACGGATTTCGCGCGGATTTTCTCCACCTGCCACTAATGTTTCTGATGGCGCGCGTCCTCCGATTTGAAGATGTGAAGCGCTTCGGGTTTTGGACGCTGGTGGTGACGGTCCCGATGGCCTTGATCATGGTCGGACAATTTCATTCCGCACCCGATTCGTTTCTCAATCGCACCGCCGGCGGCGAAGGCGAAATGATGACTTCGGCGCTCGGAAAAGTGCGAACCGCCGGCACGTTTTCGTTTGTCATCGGCGTGGTCGCCTACTTCGCGCTGAGCACTTCGTATTTGGTTTGGGCCGCGCTCCGGCGCGATGTTTATAAACCCTGGCTGCTCTTTGCCGCGGGCAGCGCTCTCGTTATCGGCACCGCCGTTTCCGGCAGTCGCTCAGTCGTGGGAGCGTGTGCGGTCGTGGTGGGTTCACTCGCGGTGGTGATTCTGCTCCGGCGGAGCGCGGTCAATCGTCTCGGCCAAACGCTCCTGGTGGTCATGGTCTGCGGATTGATCCTGAGCAAGACGCCCATTTTTAAAGAAGGCTTTAATGTCTTGAGTACGCGCTTCAATGAAGTCGCGGAAGCGACCGAAACTTCCATCGGTGCAGGTCTGATCGAGCGCGTTCTGGGCGATTTCGAGGAAGGCGCGTTTGTTTTAACGAAAGCGCCGTTCTTCGGTTACGGCCTCGGGATTGGGACGAATGCCGGTGCGAAATTTCTCACCGGCACACAAATGTTTCTTCTCTCGGAAAGCGAGTGGGCGCGAATTTTTCTCGAGAGCGGCCCGATCCTCGGGCTCGCTTTTGTCCTTTGCCGGCTCGGGCTCGTGATTTACGTCGGGCGTTTGTGCCTGCGCTCGGTGAAGCTGGGCAACGTGCTCCCGCTGCTTCTTTTCAGCTCCAGTTTTCTCACCCTGATCAGTGGACAATTTGGCCAGCCCACGGTTCTCGGTTTTGCCGTTTTCGCGACTGGCTTGGCGCTGGCCGCGCGCTTGGCTGACGACGAAACTGCGCCCGCGGAACCGATCGAAGCGGTGACCACGCGCCGGCCGATGCGGCGCTCGGCCTACGCCAGCAGATTGCACGGCCCGGACGCCGGCCCGGGTCACACCAATGGTTCTGTTGATCGGTAATTACCCGCCCGACCAGCAGCAGAGCATGCAGCGTTTTGGCACGATGATGCTCTCCGGCCTAACGAGTGCTGGCGTGCCGGTGGAATTGATTCAGCCTCGGCCGGTTTTCGGAAAACTGACCTTCGCGGGCGCGTTCGTGGCGAAGTGGCTGGCATACATCGACAAGTTTTTGCTCTTCCCGCGGCAACTGCGCGCGCAGCTGAAAAGTCATCCCGCGATCGTCCATATCTGTGATCATTCGAATGCCATGTATGCGAAACACGTCGGCCAAATTCCCGTGGTCGTGACCTGCCATGATTTGCTCGCGGTCCGAGGCGCGCTCGGCGAAGCAACCGACACCCCGGCATCGCAGACTGGCAAACTTTTGCAGCGCTGGGTTCTCTCCGGTTTGCAGCGGGCGTCGTCGATCGCGTGTGTTTCCAGGACTACCTTCGAAGATGCTGAACGACTCGTTAGGCAAGAACCGGACGGCCCGCAATTGCGCGTCATCCCCCTGGGCTTGAGTTATCCGTATCGCCGACTGGAACGCGCGGAAGCGCGCGCCCGATTGGCGAGAATTCCGGAATTGAATCCGGCACTTCCCTTCGTCCTCCACGTCGGCTCGAATCTGCGCCGGAAGAATCGCGCCGCCGTCCTGCGGATTTTTTCGCGGAGCAAAAGTCAATGGAACGGGCAGCTCGTTTTTGTCGGTGAGCACTTGAACGAAGCGCTCGTCGAAGAAGCCGCCCGCCTGGGAATCACCGAGCGGATCGTCCAGCTGGGCGCACGCGAAAACGAGGAACTCGAAGCACTCTATAATGGCGCGACCGGGTTTTTGTTTCCCTCGCGTTTCGAAGGTTTCGGCTGGCCGATCGTCGAGGCGCAAGCTTGCGGGTGCCCGGTGCTTTGCAGCGCCGTCCCGCCGATGATCGAGATCGCTGGCGCGGGCGCGCAGCTCTATCCGCCGGAGGACGAGGAAGGTTTTGCCCGCGCCCTTCTTGGCCTAACGAATCCTGAGGAATACGCGCGCTGGAGTGCGGCCGCGCTGACGAACGCGCAACGTTTCACGACTGCGCAGATGATCGCAGAATATCGCGAGCTCTATCGCTCGCTCGCGCCGGTATGAAAAAAGCGCTGATGTTTTTCTCGCTCCTGCTTCCCTGGAGCTGGCGCCGAAGTTTTCTCGAAAAGCAGTTTGGGTATTCTTTACACCCCACCAGCTGGATCGGTTTCGCCTGGATTTTTCCGAAGCATCTGGTGCTGGAGGAACACGCGCGCATCGGTCACCTCAATGTCTGCAAAGGCGCCGATCTCCTGCATCTCGGCGCGCACGCGATCATCGGGCAATTGAATTGGATCACCGGTTTTCCCTCCGGCGCGGGCCGGCATTTCGCGCATCAACCGGAGCGGCGGCCGGAGTTGATTCTCGAAAAACATGCCGGTATCAGCAGCCGCCATTTCATCGATTGCACCGCCCGCATTCGCATCGGCGCCTTCAGCACGGTCGCGGGATTTCGCTCGCAACTGATCACCCACAGCATCGATCTCGCGGCCGGCCGGCAAGCCGCGGCGCCGATCGAGATCGGCGAATACTGTTTTCTCGGGACGGAAGTGGTCGTCCTCGGCGGCGGCGGATTGCCGCATCATTCCGTCCTCGGCGCGAAGGCGCTCCTAAACAAAAAATGGGAGGAGCCCTTTCATCTTTACGGCGGCGTGCCGGCGAAGCCGTTAAAGCCGCTCCCGCGCGATCTGGGATATTTCCAAAGACAGGAAGGATTCGTCTGGTGATCGCGCTTTCCAAAGATGTCATCCTGAGTCGCGAAGACGACGAAGGACCTCGCGCCTGGAGGCAGATCGGACGAGCGATCGATCGGGAATCGCAGGACCGTATGCGAGGTCCCTCCGCGCGCTGCGCCAGCCTCGGGATGACAAACGTCCGCGCGCGGTTTCTCCACCTTAACGGGCGCTGAACCATGTGCGGTATCGCCATCCATTTTAACTCGTTAGGCAACGCGACCCCGCTCGATCTCCGCCTGATTCACCATCGCGGTCCGGATTCCTCGGGTGACTGGAGTTCCGCGGATGGCCGCGTTTGGCTCGGGAATACCCGGCTCGCGATTGTCGATCTTTCACCGACCGGTGCCCAACCGATGATCGATGATTCGACCGGCAACGTCATCGTCGTCAACGGCGAGATCTATAATCATCGGGCGCTCCGCGAGGAGCTCGGCGCCGGCATCGCCTGGAAAGGCACGAGCGATACGGAAACCCTTTTGCAGGCGTATGCGCGCTGGCATCACGGAATGCTCGATCGCCTCAAGGGCATGTTTGCTTTCGCGATTTACGACCGCGCCCGCGCAGAAATTTTTGTGGCGCGCGATCGGCTCGGCATTAAGCCGCTCTACTTTGCGCGCGAGGTCGAGTCCATCCGCTTTGCTTCCGAAGTGAAAGTTCTGCAAACGGAGGCGCGCGAAATTTCTGCGGAAGCCATCTCCGCTTATCTGCAATGGGGCGCGTGTCCGGAGCATGAACTGCTTTTTTCCGACATCGAAGTTTTGCCCGCGGGCCACGCGATGGTCATCGCTGCGGATGGCAACGTGAAGACGTGGAAATATTGGCCACCACAAAAAATCGCCAGCCCGTCGAGTTCGGACGCGGGGCAAACTGTCCGGCGTTTGCTCGAATGCGCGGTCGAAGAACATCTGCTCGCGGATGTGCCGGTGGCGAGTTTTCTCAGTGGCGGGATTGATTCCTCGGTGATCACCGCGATCGCGGCGCAAAAATTGGAGCAGAGACTGCAAACCTTCGCGGTCGGTTTCGATTCCGAGGAGTTCGACGAAACCGCGATCGCGCAGGAAGTGGCGCAACGTTATCGAACGGATCATCACCGCATCCAACTCTCGGAAGAGGAAGTGATCCACTCGGTCACCGAAGCGGTCGCGCATCTCGATCTGCCGTCGGTCGATGCGATCAATACTTACATCGTCTCGCGGGCGGTGGCGGCGCGGGGAGTGAAGGTGGCGCTTTCCGGACTCGGCGGTGACGAACTCTTCGGCGGTTACCCGAGCTTTAGGGATGTCCCGCGCCTGCAATTGCTCGCGAAAACGCCGCGCGCTTTTCGCCGGGCGCTCGGTCCGCGCCTCGCGGATTTGCCCAGGACGACCGACGCCGGCGAGCTGGCGCGCTGGCGGCGGCGATTTTTCACCGATGCGATGATTGCCCGAGCGGGTTTGCCTAACGAGACGTTGCCGCTGGCTAACATGATCGATTTGCCGGACGATTTCGCGCAGATCAGTTGGGCGGAACTCTCCGGTTATATGCGCCGCATGCTTCTGCGCGATTCGGATCAAATGAGCATGGCGGTTTCGCTGGAGTTGCGCGTGCCCTTCCTCGATCACCAGTTAGTGGAGTACGTTCTTCATCTGCCGGCTGCGGCGAAGAAACGCGGCTCGCGCCCGAAAGGCTTGCTCATCGAAGCCTGCCGCGATCTCCTCCCGCCGTCGGTTTACCAGCGGCCCAAGCGCGGTTTCGTCCTGCCGATGCGGGCCTGGATGCTGGGGCCGCTGGCGGAATTTGTCGCCCGCGGTTTGGCGGAAGCGCGAACCCGCGAGCTGGTCGCGCCTGCATTCGTTAGGCAGCTTCAGGATGCTTTCGCCGCGGAAAAGCTGCATTGGACGCGACTCTGGAGCATCGTCGTCCTCGGTCATTTCGCGGAGCGACGACAGTTGACGCGCGCATTTCATGAGGATTCTCCGCTCCACGCACTCAGTTAATCCGGCGATCGGCGGCCCGATTGAATCGATCAGGCAATCTTCCGCGGCCCTGCAAGCGCGCGGGCACACGGTCGAGATTGTTTCGCTTGATTCGCCTAACGACCAATGGGTTGAGGATTGTCCGATAAAAGTGCACGCCCTCGGTCCGGGTCGCGGGAGTTACGGTTACGCGCGCGACTTCGTTCCCTGGCTAACGAGACATCGCGCGGAGTATGACGCAGTCATCGTGCACGGTCTCTGGCAATACAGCAGCTTCGGGGTCTGGCGCGCGCTCCACCGAACCGGCACGCCGTATTTTGTTTTTCCGCATGGGATGCTCGATCCCTGGTTTAAGCGCACCTATCCGCGGAAGCATTTGAAGAAATTACTCTACTGGCCCTGGGGCGAATATCGCGTGCTTCGCGATGCCGCCGCCGTCCTGTTTACCTCGGAAGAAGAGCGACGTCTGGCGCGCGAATCTTTTTCGCGTTACCGCTGCCGCGAGGAAGTGGTGAACTACGGAACCGCGGCGCCGTCGCTCGATCTCGAGACCGCGCGGGAAGCGTTTCTCGCGCACTTTCCACAATTGCGCGGACAACGATTCTTTTTATTTCTGGGGCGACTGCACGAGAAAAAAGGTTGTGATCTGCTGCTGGAAGCGTTCGCCGCAGTTCGGCAAACCCGCGACGCCCGCCTCCATCTGGTCATGGCCGGTCCGCCGGCTAACGAGACCTACTTGCGCCAATTACAAGAACTCACTCGCGCTCTTGGCGTGGAAACGGCTACGACCTTCGCTGGTATGCTCACGGGCGATTTGAAATGGGGCGCTTTCCAGGCCGCGGAGGTTTTTGTCCTGCCGTCGCACCAGGAAAATTTTGGGATTGCGGTCGTGGAGGCGATGGCTTGCGGCAAGCCGGTGCTGCTTTCAGACAAGGTGAATATCTGGCGCGAGATCGTGCAGGATGGCGCGGGCTTCGCGGAGAACGATGATCGCGCGGGAACGACGCGGCTGCTCCAGCGTTGGCTCGATTTGCCGGAGGCGGCAGCGGAAAAAATGCGCACCGCTGCACGGGAATCTTTTGCCCGGCGTTTTGAAATCACCAGCGCGACCGAAAGTTTGCTCGACGTGCTGCGTCGCCACCGCGTCACTGGAGCCTGAGCGATGTCGCAAGATTCACTTCGGATCAATCTCGTCCTCGGGCATCAGGTGCCGTTTCCGCCAACGCGCGGCGGCGGGGTTAACAATCTCGTTTGGATGATGGCGAAACAATTCGCGGCCAAAGGACACATCGTAACCGCATATTCGCCGAGCGCACCCGGCCTTGCGGAGCATGAAATCGACCCGCACGGCATTGAACATTTTCGTGTCGCCGGCGCGCCGGGTCATCCGAACGTCTGGCGCGATAACGGGAACGCGTTACCCTATGCGCGGCGCCTCTGGCCGCTTTTAAAATCGGCGGACGTGACCTCCTTGCACACGCCGTTTTCGTTTTTGCTCCGCTACAAGCCGGGCCTGGGCGTCTGCACCCACACGATTCACCGGACGCCGAAATGGATCGTGCATCTGCACGGAAACCTCGATCGCATTTACGGCGGGAGCCACGCAGTCATCGAGCAGGCGCTGCAAATTTCGCCACGCCTGGCGGCAAAACTGAAAGCGATCCACAATTGCATCGAGCTGCCTAACGAGACTCCGAATGCGGGTTTCGATTCGCCACTGACCTTTCTGTACGTCGGTCGCTTCGTTCCCGACAAAGGTCTGGAGTCGTTAGTCCGCGGCTTCCTCGCGGTCACGCCGGAAAATCGCGAAATGCGTTTGCGCATCATCGGTCCGCAAACCAGTGAAGAGGGCGCGGATGTTGGCTTTCTCGAGCGGATGAAAACTGTCATCGCCACCAGCGAGAATGCCGCGCAAGTCTCGCTCGAGCCGAGCATTTACGATCGTGAAAACCTTTTCGCGCAAATCCGGAGCGCGGCAATTTTTTGTTTGCCCTCACTCACCGGCGAGACTTTCAGCATGGCCGCGCTCGAGGCGATGGCTTGCGCGAAACCGTTGCTTGTGTCCGACTATGGCCCGATGCGGGAAATGGTCGATCATCGGAGCAACGGTTACATCGCGAAAGCGGGGGATGCGGACGCCTGGAGCGAAGCGATCCGCTTTTTTCTCGAAAAGGTGCGGGCAATTCCAGAGATGGGCGCGCGCTCGTTTGCCAAGGCCGCAAATTCATTTTCCGCCGAACGGATCGCGCAGGAATATCTCTCGGATTTTCGGCAGCTGATCGCCGCGAAGAAGAGCGGGCGCCGTCGTCCGGCGGCGCAACCGATCATGGAAAAATCTTGAGCGCATGGCGACTCCGCTGACCACGGTCAAACCGGACCAGGAACTCTACGGCTCGCCGTGGTCGCGCGAGGAGCGCGTCCGCCGCGTGCTCTGGGATTTGTGCTGGTTCCTCTTTTGCGTCTGGACGCCGAAACCGGCTAACGAGTGGCGACTTTTTTGGCTGCGCGCCTTCGGGGCGAAGATCGACGGAACCCCCTTTGTGCATCAGCGCGCGCGCATCGAAATCCCGTGGCACCTGACCTTGCGCGATCGTGCCTGCCTCGGCGATCGCGCCAATGTTTACTCGTTAGGCGAAATCGAAATCGGGGCGCGCGCGACAATTGCGCAGGAAGCTTATTTGAGCACCGGGAGCCACGATTTCTTGACCACGCGGATCCCGTTGGTGACGGCGAAAATCCTCGTCGGCGAAGACGCCTTCGTCGGGGCGCGCGCTTTTGTCATGCCGGGAATTACCATCGGCGCGCGCAGTGTTATCGGCGCTTGTTCGGTGGTGACGAAAGATGTTCCGCCCGATAGCTACGCCGCCGGCAATCCCTGCCGAGTGCTGCGGGCGCGCGCGCTTTCCGCATGAGCCTGCCGGGCCAGAAACATCTGCGGCATTGGTTTTGGGCGGTGATGTTTCGCTTCCCGAAACTGCGTCTGCGACTCACCCGTCTGCTCGTCCCTGCGCGCGAAATGGACGTGCAAATTTTCGGCGCACCCCTGCGGATCGATTCGCGCGAGGAGATTGGCTTGTGGCGCGCGTCCAAAATTGCCGACGAAAATGTGATCTTCCGCGATGAGGCGGCGTCGCTTCTGAACCTCGCGCTCCTCCTGCAACCGGGTGATGTCTTCATCGATATCGGCGCCAACGTCGGCCTCTACAGTTCCGCGCTCGCGCGCTTGCGAAATGTCTTTGCGCAAAACGAATTCGTCGCGATCGAGGCGAATCCCGCGACCGCCGCGCGCTTGCAACGTTCGGTCGACGGTCGCGGAGTGGCGGTGATGAATCTCGGCGTGTCCGATCGCGCGACTGAGCTCGCGTTCGCTCCGGGAGTGACCTCGGGCGTGTTCAAAGTCGCCGCGCCCGGAGAGCGTGAGGGCGTGACCAAAATTCATTGTGACCGCCTGGATGCATTGCCACTTCCGGCCGGCGACCTCGTTATGAAGATCGACGTGGAAGATCATGAACTGCCGGTGCTCGAAGGCGCGGCCGG
Source organism: Chthoniobacterales bacterium (assembly GCA_051005695.1). Classification (GTDB taxonomy): domain Bacteria; phylum Verrucomicrobiota; class Verrucomicrobiia; order Chthoniobacterales; family UBA10450; genus JACCTI01. The sequence continues at coordinate 33,244 of JBPCJC010000054.1, forward strand.
CCTGTTCGCGGCGGAGCGCATCAAGGTCATCTACCTCGACGGTTATCGCGGCGAATCGATTCCGCCGCTGTTGCGCGGACACGGTTTTGCATTGTTCGATGGCCGAACGCTGGCACGTGTGACCGATGAAGTGCCGGCGTTTTCGCTGCTCGCGGTGCACCAATCGCGGCTAACGAATAGATGAACGCGCCTAACGAACGCGTACCCGTCTCGGTCATCGTTCCGATTCGGAACGAGGCGGAGAATCTCCCGCGCTGCCTCGCTTCGGTGCGCTGGGCCGATGAAATCTTCGTGGTCGATTCACAGAGCACTGACGGCTCGATTGAAATCGCGGAGCGCGAAGGCGCGCGGGTGGTGCAGTTTCAATTCAACGGCACCTGGCCGAAGAAAAAAAATTGGGCGCTGGAGAATCTCCCGTTTCGCCATGAATGGATTTTTATCCTCGATGCTGATGAGGTTTTGCCGCCGGAGGCAGAGCAGGAGTTCCGGGCCGCGATTGTAAACGCGGGCAAGCTGGTCGGCTATTGGATCAACCGGCATTTCATTTTTCTCGGGCGCCGAATGCGGCACGCCTATTATCCGAACTGGAATTTGCGACTCTTCAAACACTCGTTAGGCCGTTACGAAAAACTGACTGAGGCGGAAACGAAGAGCGGCGACAACGAAGTGCACGAGCACGTCATCGTGCCGGGGCCGACCGGGCGGCTGCATTCGGAGATGGCGCATTACGCGTTTCCTTCGGTGGAAGTCTTCATCGAGAAACACAATCGCTACTCGAACTGGGAAGCGCGGGTCGCGACCGAGGAACACTTGGCTGCGAGCTCGGGCGAGCTGCGACACGAGCGGGTCAATCGCCGGCGAAGAATGAAGCTGCTCTCGCATCGGCTGCCATTTCGCGGACTCCTGCGCTTTCTTTACGTCTACGTTTGGCAGCGCGGGTTTCTCGATGGCCGCGAAGGTTATTACTTCGCGCGCTTGCACGGCGTTTACGAATTCCTCTCGGTTGCGAAGACCTTCGAGCTCAACAAAAAACTGTGATGCGCGTCGTAGTTTGGGGAATCAATTACGCGCCCGAGTTCACCGGAATCGCGCCGCATAACGTCGCGCTCTGCGAGTTTTTGCAGACGCGGGGACACGACGTGGAGATGGTGACAACATTTTCGTATTACCCGACGTGGCGAAAACTTCCCGCGGATCGGGGGCAATTTTATCGGACGGATGTGATCAACGGTGTTCCGGTGCATCGTTGCTGGCATTTTGTCCCGGAACGCGTCTCCGCGCTCAAGCGGATGGCGCATGAGGCGAGCTTCATCTGCACCTCAACTCTGCGCGTGCTCCGCTTGCCGCGCGCGGATGTTTATGTGCTCGTCTCGCCGCCGCTGTTGCTGGGCGCGGCCGGTTGGTTTGTCGGGCTGAGCAAGCGCGCGCCGTTCGTTTTTCATGTCCAGGATATGCAGCCGGACGCGGCCGTCGGGCTGGGGATGTTGCGCGAGGGTTGGTTCATCAAGACCCTTTATGCGCTGGAAGCGTTCGCCTATCGGAGCGCGGCGAAGGTTTCGGGAATCACGCGTGGGATGCTGGTGAAGTTCCGCCGCAAAGGCGTGCCGGCAGAGAGGCTGATTTATTTTCCGAACGCGATCTCGCTCGCGGCCAACGGCGTGACACCGGAGCGCGGCGAGTTTCGGCGTCGGCACAATTTGCCTAACGAGAAGTTCCTCGCGGTTTACGCCGGCAACCTGGGGGTGAAACAGGGACTGGACGTTTTGCTGGCGGCGGCGCAAAAACTCCAGGACCGACGAATTCACATCCTGATCTGCGGCGATGGTGCGCAACGCGAAGTTTTGCGGGAACAAATTCGCACGCTGCAGTTGCCGAACGTTTCCATGCTGCCGCTGCAACAGGGCGCGGATTACACCGCGTTGCTCGAGGATGCGGACGTCTGTTTCATCACTCAACAGTCTGGCTCGGGAAATTCCTTTTTTCCGAGCAAGCTTCTCGGGTTGCTCGCGCAATCGAAGCCCGTGATCACGGTGGCGGATCCGGAAAGCGAACTGGCGGAAGCGGCGAGCGAAGGCGGGTTCGGTTTAAATATTCCACCCGGTCGTCCAGAGGACGTGGCGAAGGTCCTGGACTTGTTAGCCAAAGATCCGGCGCGCTTGGCGGCGTACGGTGCGGCTGGCAATATTTACGTGCAGCAGTTCGAGAAGGGGCGCGTTTTCGAAAACTTTCTCAAAGAGTTGGAGGCGCTTTGAGATTGCGCGGTCTTTGATGTCATCCCGAGCCGCGTAGACGGCGAGGGACCTCGCACTGGGCGGTGGTCTTTCCGTCCGCAGCTGGTGTGGTCTGCGCGAGTAAGCGAGGTCCTTCGGCGCGCTTCGCCGCCTCAGGATGACAATGCCGATCTCGGACGAATGGCTGCGACAGCGGTGTCGTTAGGCCTTAGTAGGCGCTGGGCGGCGGGAAAAGAACCTGCGCGAAGGTGCGCAGGATAATGACGCATTCTAACGAGAGGTTCCAGTTCTCGAGATACTCGATGTCGCAGGCGACGCGCTTTTCGATGTCGGCGTGATTGCGCGCTTCGCCACGGTAGCCGCGCACTTGCGCGAGGCCGGTGATCCCGGGTTTCACAAAAGTGCGCACGTGATAGTTGGCCATCAGCTGCGCGAACTGGTTGTTGTGCTCGATCAAGTGCGGCCGCGGCCCGACGATGCTCATCTCGCCGCGGAGGACGTTCCAAAATTGCGGGACTTCATCGATGCTCAACTTGCGCAGCCACCGGCCGATCGGATAAACGCGCTCGTCGCCTTCGCTGGCCTGGCGTGCGACCTCCGCGTTATCCGGATGCATGGTGCGAAATTTGTAAATCGGGAACCGGCGATTCTGCATGCCCGCGCGCGTCTGCACGTGGAAAAGCGGGCCGGGAGATTGCAACCGTTGCGCCAGCCAAACGAAAACCGTCAGCACCGGAAAGATGATGAACATCACCGGCCAGGCGATCACGACATCGATCGCGCGTTTGAAAAATCGGTTAAGCGGATTCTCCAGCGGCTCTTCGCGCAACCCGATAAAACGAAAACCGTCGTCCTCGAAATGCGTCACCGGATGGCGCAATTTTTCCTCGAGATCGCTGACGATGAGCAAACGGACCCCGAGCTGATCGCAGACGCTGATGATGCTGCGATTGATCTCGGTAAAGAGCGGGAACTCGAGCAGGATCACCTGGGTCACGCCGCGTTCGCGGATCACCTGTTCGACGTGATCGGAGTTGCCGAGCACCGGAATACCTTCGTCGGTTTCGCGAATGTCTTCGTCGGAAAGAAGGCCGATAGTGCGCAAGCCAATGTCGGCTTTGCGGCGGAGCCAACCGCCGAGTTGCCGGGCCTTGGCGGACGATCCGATGAGCAAAGTTTTCTCTTCGTGGTCGCCTTTAAAAATTCCGCGCGCGAGCAGCGAAGGCAGGTAGTAATGCGAGAAGAGGAGGACCACGTAGAGCCACGGGACAAAATTGAAAAAGAAGAGGCGCGAGATGAAGGCGTCCTTGGTCGCGACCAGGTAAAGCACGAGCGCGGCGGTGCTGGCGAAGGTTTGCCGGAGACTGAGCCGATGCTGCCGGAGCAGTTCGTTTTGCAAAAAATAATTCTTCGAACCATCACGGACGAGCGATTCAATCGTCATCCCGAGGACGAGCACCACGCAATAAATGCTGTAGCGCCGCCAGGTCAGATCGCCGCCGCCTACGGAATAAAAGGCCACGCGAATCCAGACGCCGAACCAGAAAAGCGCCGCCACCAGCACGATTTGGCAGAGCAGGAAAACGCGGTAGAGACCTTCCGTGCGTTGCGTGACCATGATTACGCCTCCGCGGCTCGGCTGAGAGTACGCGATGGAACCTGCGCTTCAACTCGTGCTAAAATGGTCGGCAACATGGCATCGGCAGCGGCAAAGAATCGGCGCGATTAGTTTAGCTATTCCCATACCAATGAAGCGTCCGTTTCCCTGATGGAAGAGTCGCCGCATTCTGCGTCGCGTAACCGTCGGCGGCCAACTCCGGATTTCTCCTGGGAGGATTTGGCGACCGCGCTCCTCCCGGTGCTGGCCTGTTTCCTCGGCGGCGCGACCGAAAAGTGGGCCGAGGGAATTATCGTCGCCCTACTCGGCGCGCTCCTTTTGCTGAACCCGCCGCGCTTTTCGCTCGGGCCGATCTTTCATGGAATCCTGCTCGCACTGATTGCCTGCGCGGCGATCGCGTTCCTGCCCGCGCACTGGTTTTTGAATCCGGCCTGGCGACAGTCCCTCCTCAACGATTTCGGGCTAAGCTTGCCGGCCACGCTTTCACCGCAGCCATGGGTTAGCGTCGGTTGTTTCCTCAGTTTTCTCGCGGGACTTTGCTGGCTTTATTATGTCGCGGGCGGCGATGTCGAAGTCCGCGCCAGTCGGCGGCAGCTACGCATTTTCACCATTGGCGTGATCGCGCTCGCGGCCTTCGCGATCCTGTTTTATCTGCGCCAGACCGCGCCTTCGTTCTGGCATAACGAGCGACGCTTCGGCCCGTTCCCGAATCGCAACCAGACCGCAGATTTGTTCGGGATCACTTCGGTCCTGATCGTCGCCTGCGCGCACGATGAAATTCGGCGCCACAAGAATCGCTGGATCTTTTGGCTCCTCGGCCTCGCGGTCGTGATCACCGCGATCGTGCTGAATTTTTCGCGCGCCGGGATTGTCCTCCTCGTCGTCGGCAGCGTCGCCTGGCTCGCGGTCCTCGTGCTGCGGAGCGGTTCGATCGCGCGCATCGCCGTTGGCGCGGCCGCGCTCCTCGCGCTCCTCGCCGGCTTGTTGCTCTTCGGCGGGCAAACGCTCGAGCGCTTTCAACTCCACGGCGCCGCGGGCGCTGCCCTAACGAGTGATTTCCGCTGGCTGATTTTCCACGATGCCCTTTCCCTGATCAGCGCTTCGCCCTGGTGCGGAGTCGGCCTCGGTAATTTCCAGCCGGTCTTCGCGCTTTTCCGCGACGTCTCGTTAGGCCAAACCCGCGCCCTGCATCCGGAGAGCGATTGGCTCGGGTTGGCCGCGGAAATCGGCTGGCCGGGAGTGATCCTGATCCTGCTCGGTGTTGTCGTTCTTCTGCGCCGCGCCTTCCCCTTTGTCGAGGGGACGAACCAATGGTTCCGCATCGCCGCGCTTATCGGCGCCCTCCTCTTCGCCCTCCACGGGCTGGCCGATGTTTCGGGCCATCGGGTCGGCAGCGCGTACGCCGGAATTTTCCTTTTCGGAATGACAGTGCAACGACCACTGCGAAAAGCGGCGAGCATCTGGCTAACGAATGCTTTTCGATTCATCGGCCTGCTCCTGTTGGGTGTTGGCTTGGTTTGGGTGGTGACGGTTTACCGCGATCTTCCTTTGCCCAGCGGCGTGGGCGCGGATGTCGAGCGACACCTCGCGATGCAGGCCAACGTCGGCCGCAATTTTCCGGAAGTGATCGCGCGCGCCGACCAGGGCCTGCAATGGGCCCCGCTTGATTGGTCGCTTTATTTCCTTCGCGCGCTCGGCGAAGTCGGTGCCAAACATCCGCCCGCCGAGGCGCTCGATGATTTCCGGCGCGCCCGTTTTCTCGAACCTGGATCGTTCGAGGTTCCGTATCAGGAGGGTCTCGCCTGGATCACGCGCGATCGTCTACTTGCGCTGACCGCATGGCGTGAGGCCTTGCGCCGCGCCGGTGCGCAACGCCCTGAGCTTTATGCGCGGATGCTTTCGACCGCGAGTACGGTGAATCCGGCGTTCAATCGCGCGCTCGAAGAATTCGGCGCGACCGAGCCCGATCTCGCGCTCATCTATTTGTCGCGCGCCACCGGTGAAAACTTCAACTCCGCGATCATTCGTTTCGCGCAAAACGATCCGTCGGTGCACTCGTTAGGGGGGCCGCAGCGCGAGCAATTTTTCGCGCTCTGGCTGGCGCGAGGCGATCTCGAAGACCTGACCAATTATGCTGAGGCGCATCCGGAATACCTGGCGAACGCGTGGCGCGGCGTCGCCAAGGTGAAAGCGCAGCAGCAGGATTTTCGCGCGGCCTACGCGCTGAGCGAACGTTATGAGGAGAAGCCGAAACTCCCGCCAGTTTCCGGCGAGACTTCGCTCGAGCAGTTGCGCAACGCGTTCGTTAGTCGACCGAGCGATTACGAGAACGGGGTCGCGCTTTACCAGCGGCAAATGCAGGCGCAGCAAGCGGACGATGCGCTGGTGACGGCGCGCCATTTCACCACTCAGGCGAAGGCGCCGGCGTATTTCCAATTCCTCGAAGCCGAAGCCTGGGCGGCGAAAGAAAATTGGGAACGCGCCTGGAATGCGCACGAAAATTACGAAGCGGCCAAGGCTCGCCAGCCATGACCGCGGCCGCGCGTTTCGGGCCGTCGCTTTTGCTTCTGATTTGTCTGGGCGGAATCGCGGATTGGTTAGGCGCGAGCACGCATCGCCTTTACGTCGACGACGATTCCGTGCGCAACCTGCAGGTCGGCAGCGTCTGGGAACATTTCGCGCTCAAGAAAAATCAGGTCACGCCGCAGATCATCACGCGCGATGACGCGCGGATGGTTTTTCCGCTGCGCTCTCGGGTGCCGCATCAGTTGCGCTTCGCGCTCAAGGCCAAACCGGCGTCGTCGTTTGAAATTTTTTGGAACCACGATGGAACACGGAAACAGCTTGCGGCGGAGACTGCGGTGAAGAACGGAAGTCGCGCGGTTTCACTTCCGACGGGTGCGGGCGAGCTGGAAATTATCGAGCACGGCTCGATCGCGTGGCTCGATCTGCGAACGCTGCGCTGCATTTTTCTCTGGCCGCTTTATCTAGTCGCCGCGGTCGGGCTCGCTTTTGTCATCGTGACGCGACTGCGCGCGCACACGCGCTACGTCGCGGAATTGCTGACCTTGTTTATCACGGTCGCGCTTTGCTTGCTGATCGCAGAAAGCACGCTGCGCCATTTCCGCCTGGGACTTCCGCCGATGATTTTGGCCGCGCGTTCGCCGTTTGGTTTGATCCCGCCGGATGGTCGCTGGGTTGATCCGGCGCGTTATAAACTTCGGCTCCGCTCCCACCTCGACACCTACGCGGAGTGGCGCGAGGGCGATATCACCCGCCTCGGGTTCATCGCGAAAAATCTCAGCCGGCCGGGGCTTCATCGTTTCGGGATTCGCACGGACGCGGAAGGATTTCGCAACGCCACGACGCGCGAAAAAATCGATGTCGCCGCGCTCGGCGATTCCTTCACCGACGGGACTACCTCCGCGGAGGAAGAGGCGTGGCCGGCGCGACTGGAGAAGCTGACCGGATGGGCGGTGCAGAATTACGGCACCTCCGGTTTCGGGCCGCAACAGGAGCGCTATGTCTTCCAGGATTTTGCCGCGCAACATCATCCGCGCTGGACGGTGCTGGCGTTTTTTGCTGGGAACGATTTGCACGACGCGGAGGCGTTTGCCGATTGGGAGAGCGGCGCGCATCGGCTGGGTGAGGAGCTGACGGGCGCGAAATTGCCGGCGGATTATCGGCGTTACCAGGAATTTTATTTGTGGACGATTGTGCGGGTGGCGGCGGAATCGCTGGTTGGTTCGCGTCGCCACAACGATGCACGAAAATTGCCGGTGGTTTCGGATGTGACCTCCGCGCGCTTTGATCGCGGAATGTTCGACGTGCCGGTGAATGGTCACCTGCTGCAGTTCGCGTTCTTTCCGCCGTATCTGCAAAAGCTCGGCCAGCCGCGTGCGGAAATCGAAGCGTCCCGCGGCTGGGAACTGACGCGTGCGACGATCGCCGGCTTGAAAGCGGATTGCGCGCGCGACGGAAGCAGGCTGGTGCTGATGGTCATTCCGGCTAAGGAGCAGGTTTACTGGCCTCTGCTCGAGCGCACTTTTTCGCGCGCGACCATTCAGGAGGCGGTCGATTTTTATTGTCGCTACAACAACATGCCGCTGCGCGCGGAAGCGGTCAGTGCGCAACGTCTCGCCCTTAACCAAGTGGTGCGCGATTTGTCCGCGCAGGAAAATCTTCCACTGCTCGACCTGACCGATGCCCTAACGAGTGCTGCGGCGGAGGGGCGCGAAGTTTATTTTCCGGACGACACGCATTGGAACGAAATCGGGCACGACATCGCCGCCCGCGCACTGGCAAAATTCCTGGCGCTCAGTCGATGAATATTCTCGGGATCTCTGCTTTCTATCACGACAGCGCGGCCTGTCTGGTGCGCGATGGCGCGATCGTGGCCGCGGCGCAGGAAGAACGTTTCACGCGCAAGAAACACGACGCCGGGTTTCCGCAAAATGCGATCGACTATTGCCTCCGGGAAGCCGGCGGGCCGCCGGACCTGGTCGCGTTTTACGAGAAGCCGTTCCTGAAAGCGGACCGACTTTTTTCCACCTATCTCGCCTGCGCGCCGCGCGGCTGGCGTTCGTTTTTGAAAGCGATGCCGGTGTGGATCAAACAGAAAATTTGGATCAAACAAATCATCCAGGACAAACTGAAGTTCGACGGGCTGATCGTTTTTCCCGAGCACCACGAAGCGCACGCGGCTTCGGCATTTTTTCCTTCGCCGTTTAACGACGCCGCCATCCTGACGATCGACGGAGTGGGGGAGTGGACGACCACGAGTCTCGGTCGCGGTCGCGGGAACAAAGTCGAGCTGCTGGCCGAGCAACGATTTCCGCACTCGTTAGGCTTGCTCTACTCCGCCTTCACTTACTACCTCGGCTTCCGGGTGAACTCGGGCGAATACAAGGTTATGGGCCTGGCGCCCTACGGCGAGCCGCGTTTTCGCGACGTGATTCTCGAGAAACTGATCGACTTGAAGGAGGACGGTTCGTTTCGGTTGAATCTGAAATATTTCGATTTCATGGCTGGCCTGAGGATGACCAACCGCGCCTTTAACGACTTGTTAGGTGCGCTGCCGCGCTCACCGGAAAGTAAACTCGAGCAGCGTCATATGGACCTGGCGCGTTCGATTCAGGTCGTGACCGAAGAAGCGATGTTGCGGATGGCGCACCACGCGCACGCGCTCACGGGCTCGCGCAACCTTTGTCTGGCCGGCGGTGTCGCGCTCAATTGCGTCGGCAACGGCGGAATTCTGCGCGAAGGACCATTCGAGAAAATCTGGATTCAACCGGCCGCGGGCGACGCCGGCGGGGCGCTCGGCGCGGCTTTGCTTGCCTGGCATCATCATCAGGATCAACCGCGCACCGTGCGGGAGGATGGCGAAGATTCGCAGCGCGGATCATTCCTCGGGCCGGCGTTCGATGCGCGGGAATTTCTGCAGCGCGAGAAGATCGCGCACGCGGAATTTGTCGACGACGAACTCTGTGCGCGCGTCGCGGAGTTACTCGAAGACGGCCAGGTGGTCGGCTGGTTTCAGGGCCGGATGGAGTTCGGTCCGCGCGCGCTCGGCAATCGTTCCATTCTCGGAGACGCGCGCTCGCGCACGATGCAGGAGACGCTCAATTTGAAGATCAAGTTTCGCGAGAGTTTCCGGCCGTTTGCGCCTTCTATTCTCGCGGGGTCGGTCTCGGAATATTTTGAGCTGCACGAAGCCAGTCCTTACATGCTGCTGGTCGCGCCGGTGCGGGAAGAGAAGCGCTTGCCTAACGAGTTGAGAAACGATGGTGAAAATTTCCTCGGGCGCTTGAATCGCCCGCGCTCTGTCATTCCGGCAGTCACGCATGTGGATTACTCCGCGCGAGTGCAGACGGTCTCGGAAAAGGAGAATCCGCGCTTTCACCAACTGCTCCGCGCCTTTCGCGATCGCACCGGTTGTCCGCTGCTCGTGAATACTTCGTTTAACGTCCGCGGGGAACCGCCGGTGTGCACCCCGGAGGATGCTTATGGCTGTTTCATGCGCACCGAGATGGATTATCTCGTCCTCGGAAATTTTCTCATCGCGAAAGGCGCGTCACCGTCCCTGGTAATTCCTAAGGAGGCGCTCGAATATGCGGCAGATTAACGAGGAATATCGCGAGCTGGATCGCTCGCCACACGCTCTCCGTCGTTTCGGCCTAACGATTGGCAGCGCCTTCCTCTTGTTAGGCGCGCTGCTCGCGTGGCGTCATCGTTTCGGCAGTTGGACAATCTTGATTCTCGGCGCGGTGCTGATTTTCGCAGCGCTCGTGCTCCCGCGCGCGCTCAAGCTGCTCCATCGGATTTGGATGACGCTGGCGTTGACGCTCGGCTTCGTCATGACACAAGTGATCCTAACCGTGATCTTTTTTTTGGTGGTGACGCCGATCGGTTTATTGCAAAGGCTGTTTGGAAAATCCTCGCTCGATCTTGCATTTCGCACCGGGGCAGAGAGCTATTGGGAGACGCGGGCGCAGCGAGAATTCACCGCCGCCGATTACGAGAAGCAGTTTTAGATCATCGACGAATGTGAGCAGCAAAATTTTCATCCTGCGCGAACTCTGGGATTTTCTGCGCGTGCGCAAGAAATGGTGGCTCGCACCGATTCTAATTTTGCTTTTCGCGCTCGGCGGTTTACTCGTGCTCGCGCAGGGCTCGGCGCTGGCGCCGTTTATTTACAGCCTCTTTTAGGATTTAGTTTCCAAGACCGCCTGCGCGGCGGCGAGACGCGCGATGGGGACGCGGTAGGGGCTGCAACTGACGTAGTCCAAGCCGAGCCGGTGGCAGAATTTCACGCTGCTCGGTTCGCCGCCGTGTTCGCCGCAGATGCCGAGCTTGATCTCGGGCCGGGTTTTGCGGCCGAGGTCGCAGGTCATTTCCATCAGGCGGCCGACGCCTTTTTGGTCGATCGAGGCGAAAGGATTTGTCGGGACGATATCGAGCTCGGAATAGGCGGGGAGGAAGCTGCCGGAATCGTCGCGGCTCATCCCGAGGGTGGTTTGGGTGAGGTCGTTAGTCCCGAAGCTGAAGAACTCGGCGTCGCGCGCAATTTCATCGGCGACCAGGGCGGCGCGCGGGATCTCGATCATGGTGCCGACGAGATAGGTCAGTTTCACTTTCGTTTCCTTCATCACTTCGGCGGCGACGCGATGGACGATCTCGAGCTGGAGTTTCAATTCGCGCGGATAACCGACGAGAGGAATCATGATTTCTTCGCGAACCTTGATGCCTTTTTTTTGCACGGCGGCGGCGGCTTCGAAAACTGCGCGAGCCTGCATCTCGGAAATCTCGGGATAAACGATGCCGAGCCGGCAACCGCGATGACCGAGCATCGGGTTGAATTCGTGGAGTTCGCTGACGCGCCGTGAGATTTGTTCCACTGGCACGCCGAGTTTTTTCGAAAGGTCGAGTTGCTGCTCTTTGTCGTGCGGGAGAAATTCGTGCAATGGCGGATCGAGGAAGCGGATGGTGGCGGGCAGGCCTTTGAGCGCAGTGAAGATGCCAATGAAATCTTCGCGTTGATACGGGAGCAATTTGGCGAGCGCTTTCCGGCGCGCCTCGGTGTTCTCGGCGAGAATCATCTCGCGCATCGCGTCGATGCGGTTGCCCTCGAAAAACATGTGCTCGGTGCGGCAAAGCCCGATGCCTTCAGCGCCAAACGCGACCGCGTTTTCGACTTGCTCGGGCGTGTCCGCGTTCGTCCGCACTTTCATCCGGCGCAAACCGTCGACCCAGCTCATGAGCTTCGCGTATTGTCCGTAGGTCGCACTTTTCTTCGGGTCTAACGAGCGATCGACCAGCACCTGCACGATCTCGGAAGGCGCGGTCGTGACTTCGCCGGCGAAGACTTCGCCCGTGGTGCCGTCGATGGAAATATAATCGCCCTGTTTCAAGGTGACGCCGTTGGCGCTGAGGGTGCGCTTGTCGTAATCGATTTGAATTCCGGACGCGCCGCAGACGCAGACTTTCCCCATCTGCCGCGCGACCAGGGCGGCGTGCGACGAAACGCCGCCGCGCGAAGTGAGAATGCCTTCGGCGGCAATCATTCCGCGCAAATCTTCCGGTGAAGTTTCGATGCGCGTGAGCACGACCTTCTCCCCTTTGCCGGCGCGCGTGACCGCATCTTCGGCGCTGAAGACGATGTGCCCCGACGCGGCGCCGGGGCCCGCGGGCAAACCGCTCCCGATCTTTTTCGCCTGGCTGACGGATTTGCGATCGAAGATGGGCGCGAGCAAGTGGGCTAACGAGTCCGCCGGGATGCGTTTCACCGCGTCTTCTTTGCTGATTAATTTCTCCGCGACCATTTCGACCGCGATCCGGACGGCGGCCAAACCAGTCCGCTTGCCGTTGCGAGTTTGCAGGATGAAGAGGCGGTTGTCTTCCACGGTGAACTCCAGGTCCTGCATGTCCTTGAAATGTTTTTCGAGAAGCGCGCGCACTTTCATCAAGGCGCTGTGCGCGGCCGGCATTTCCTGCGCGAGCTGCGCGATCGGGTGCGGAGTGCGCACCCCGGCGACGACATCTTCGCCTTGCGCATTGATCAAATATTCGCCGTAGAAAACGCGCTCGCCGCTCGCGGGATCGCGGGTAAACGCAACCCCGGTGGCGCTGGTGTCGCCCATGTTGCCGAAGACCATCGTCTGCACATTGACCGCCGTGCCCCACTCGTGCGGGATGCCGTATTTGCGACGGTAAACAATCGCGCGGTCGTTCATCCACGAGCCGAAGACGGCGCCGATCGCGCCCCAGAGTTGGGCGTGCGCATCCTGTGGAAATGATTTGCCGGTGCGCTCTTTGATCAGCGCTTTGAACTGCTCGACCATCGCTTTGAGATCAGCGACGGACAGCTCGGTGTCCTTCTCGACACCGGCTTTGTGTTTCACTTTTTCGATCACGCTTTCGAACGGTTCGTGATCTTCGCCCGGCCGTTTTTGCACGCCCATGACGACGTCGCCGTACATCTGCAAAAAGCGCCGATACGAATCCCAGGCGAAGCGCGGATTGTTCGTTAGGCGAGCAACGATCTCGACGACCTCATCGTTCATCCCGAGGTTGAGAATCGTGTCCATCATGCCGGGCATGGAATCGCGCGCGCCCGAGCGCACGGAGACGAGCAACGGCTTCTCCTTGGCGCCTAATTTTTTGCCGACGGACTGCTCGACTTTGGCGAGCGCGCGCGCGACTTCCGCTTCCAGCGCCGGCGGGTAGCTGCGGTGGTGATCGGTAAAATACGTGCAGACTTCCGTGGTGATGGTGAACCCCGGCGGCACCGGCAGACCGATGCGCGTCATCTCCGCGAGGTTCGCGCCCTTGCCGCCGAGAAGCGGCTTCATGTTGCCGGCGCCGTCCGCATTCCCGTCGCCAAAGTAGTAGACCAACCGGGAAGATTTCCGGCCCGATTTCTTCTGCGCTTTCACTTTTGGAGCGCTGGAAAAGCGTTTTGTTTGCGAGCGGGCGGACAGTTTCGTTTTCTGGGCCATAAGAAAAATTTGGAGATATCCGGCGCGGCGGAAGCGCCAAGCTAAGTCCGAGGTCCGACCTGTCAACGCGCGCAGGGCGCGTCGTCGCAGCGGCTACGCCGCCGGCATTCCACCATGCGGCGCGAGCACTTGCCCGATGGCCGCAGTGAATTGATCCACCCCGGTGCTCGGGATGATGATCGTGTTCCGGCGCCCGTGCGCTTCCTCGGTGATGCGGAGGAAACGACCGCGATCGTTTTCGCGCAGCTCGACCTGGAAAAGCTTCCGTTCGATCTGCAATTGTTTGGCTTCAATCACGTTGTCCATCGCGGGGGGAAGGCGAGAATCTAACGGATTCGCCCCCGACGCTGGAAGATAAATTTCTGGTGAAGGCGCCGCGGGCTCAGCGCCGGTGGCGAATCCGCTTCGCCGGCTTGTCGTCGGCAATCGCGAAATCGACCTGGCGTTTGAAAATATCGACGCGGGCGACGTAAACCCGGAGCTCGTCACCGACAGAAAATTTCCGGCGCGATTGCCGGCCGATGAGCTGACGGCGCGCACCGTTGAAGGTGTAGAAATCGTCGGTCAGGGCGGAGATGTGAATCATGCCGGTGAGCAAGACCTCGGGCAGCTCCACGATGAGGCCGAAATTTTTCACGTCGAGAACAGAGGCGCGAAACACTTGCGGATCTTTTGCGTCGAGCTGGCGCTGGAAAAACTCCAGCTTCTTAAGTTTCACGCCTTCGATCTCGGCTTCGGCGGCGACGCGTTCCGTGACCGAGATATGCTCGGCGACGGCGGCTAACTGGCCGAGGTCGCCGCGCGCGCGCTTGGCCTGGTTACGTTCCGCGAGCGCGCGATGAACCACGAGATCGGCATAGCGTCGGATCGGGCTGGTGAAATGGGTGTAGTTCACTTTCGCGAGACCGTAGTGGCCTAACGACTGCGTCGCGTAACGCGCGCGCTTCAAGCTTTTGAGCAAGCCGATTTTCAGCGCCTGTTCCTCGGGTTTGCCGCGCAGCGAGACGAGCAAACGCTGCAGTTCCTTGCGCTGGGTAAGATCACCGACCTTGTAGTTGTAGCTCAGGACCAGCTCGCGATACTCGGCGAGCTTGTCCGGCTCGGGATCTTCATGCACGCGGTAGACCGCGGGGATGAGGCGATTTTTTAATTCGCGCGCGACCGCTTCGTTGGCCGCGAGCATGAATTCTTCGACCAGCTGGTGCGAATCGTCGTTTTCGATTCGCTCGAGCTGGATCGGTTTGCCCTGCGGATCGAGGCGGACTTTTACTTCCGGAAAATCGAGATCGAGCGAGCCCTGCTCGAAGCGTTTGCGGCGGAGGAAGGAGGCTAATTCCCAGGCGACATGCAGGCGCTCGCTCAACTGGTCGTTCGGCGGCGATTGCAGGATGGCGTAAGCCTGACGGTAAGTGAGCCGGCGCGCGCTCCGGATGATGCTGCGACCGAAGTGCACATTTTTTGTCTGACCGTCTTTGCCGAATTCGATGAAAGCGGATTGCGTTAAGCGATCGACGTCCGGATTCAAACTGCAAACGCCGTTGCTTAAGCGCTCGGGCAACATCGGGATCACACGATCGGGGAGGTAAACGCTATTGCCGCGCTTGTAGGCTTCGCGATCGAGCGCACTCCCGGGCGTGACGTAGGCCGAGACGTCGGCGATGTGCACGCCGAGTTTCCAGCCGCCGCCCGGGACGCGTTCGACGTTGACCGCATCGTCGAAATCACGCGCGTCATCGGGATCGATCGTGATGATAAATTGGCCGCGCAAATCTTCGCGACCTTCGGCCGCGGAAGCTGGCACGGTCTCGGGAATGCGCTCCGCTTCTTCCGCGGCGGCGCGCGGAAATTCCGTCGGCAAATGGTACTTCCGAATGATCGAAAGCATGTCCACGCCGGGATCGGTGCTGCGGCCGAGGACCTCGATGATTTCGCCTTCAGGATTGACGTGGCGCGATTCCCAGTTTTCCAGCCTAACGACTACTTTATCGCCCACGCGCGCTTTCGTCGGCTGGATGTAAACGTTGTGCACGATGCGCGGATCGTCCGGGACGACGTAGGCAAAATTTCGCGATTGCTGGACGGTGCCGACGATGGTGTCGTGTGCGCGTTCCAAAATCCGAATGATGCGGCCTTCGGGGCGCGCGCTCCCGCCTTTGGCGCGCGAGTATTGTTCGTCGCGTGTGATCCGCGCGACTACGCGATCGCCGTGCATCGCGGTCCCAGTGTTTTGCGCGGCGATGAAAAGATCCTGTTCGCCCGGTTTATTTTCCTGGGTAAGAAAGGCGTAACCAGCCTGGTGAACACTGAGAATGCCGGTGACGAGATCGGCTTCCGATGGGAGGACGTAGCGGTTTTTGCGGATGCGTGCGATCTCTCCGGCGCGTTCGAGTTCGCGCAGGGTCTCGTTTAAATTCATCCGCACGCCGCTCTTGCGGCCGAGAGCTTTGGCCAGCTCGGTCTTGTCGAGCGGACGATATTTGGGCGCGGCGAGGATGCGCAGGATCTGTTGTTTTAGTTCGTTAGGTTGCACGCGCGGAAAGTTCACGAGGAGTGTCGACGCTGGGCGCTTTCGCTCAATCGAATAAACGAGCGCGTATGTTAGTCTGAAGCCTGATGGCTGCCGTGCTTTGGAAAATCGCCGGCGAGACGCACGATTTATCGCGCGGCGGGATAATCATGGGCGTGCTCAATGTCACCCCGGATTCGTTTTCGGACGGCGGAGAATTTTTCGACGAAGCCGCCGCGATTCAGCGTGGTCTAACGATGGCGGCGGAAGGCGCGGCGATCATCGATATTGGCGGCGAATCCACCCGGCCGGGTTCGGAACCAATCGCTGAGGATGTGGAGATGAAACGCGTCCTGCCGGTGATCAAAGGATTGCGCGCGGCCGGATTGAAGGCGCTGATTTCGATCGACACGACGAAGGCGGCGGTGGCGCGCGCGGCGCTCGATGCGGGCGCGGTAATTATTAACGACATCACCGGCGGACGCGGTGATGCCGCAATGTTGCCGTTAGCGGCGGAGCGCGGCGCGGCGGTAATCATGATGCACATGCAGGGCACGCCGCGGACGATGCAGGTGAAGCCGCATTATGATGACGTGGTCGTGGAAGTGGGGGAATTTTTTCGACAACAATATGCGCGCGCCCTAGAATGCGGCATTGATCCCATGGGCATTGCGTTCGATCCGGGAATCGGGTTTGGAAAAACGCTGCAACACAATCTCGCGTTACTCCGCAATCTCTCGGAGCTGCGGGTCTACGATCGCCCGCTCGCGGTCGGGGTTTCGCGGAAAGCATTTCTCGGAAAGATAATCGTGAGCGCCGAAATGAGTGATCGCTTGCCGCCGACAATCGCGCTGACGGCGCTGTTGCGGAGAAGCGGTGCGGATGTGGTGCGAGTGCATGAGGTGGCGCCGAATCTGGCCGCCTTGCGTGTGGCCGAAGCTTTGGAAACGAACACGCCATGATGCAGCAAATCCTCCAGCTCTGGCTCGACAAATGGCGCGGGCTTTTTGAAATCCTGCTCCTGAGCGTGGGGATTTACTACGGCTACCTTTACTTCAAGGGGACGCGCGGCGCGAAGGTGTTGACCGGGCTGGCGATCGTTTTTCTCACGTTCACGCTGATCTCGCAGTTGCTGAACTTGACCGTGATCGGCTGGATCGTGCGCAGCTTTTCGGTCTTCCTGGCGGTCGCACTGGTGGTGATTTTCCAACCCGAACTGCGTCGCGGTTTGGCGGCGCTCGGTGGGCATCCGATTTTTTCCCTAACGAGTGAAAAGCGCGAGACGGTTTCCGATATTGCGGAAGCGGTCAACCAATTAGCGAACAAACAATTTGGCGCGCTCATCGCGATCGAACGCGACACCTCGATTCGGGTTTATGAAGAGACCGGGGTGGAACTGGACGCCTGTTTTTCGGTCGAGCTGATGCTGACTTTGTTTCATCCGAAGAGTGCGCTGCACGATGGCGGGGTCATTCTGCGCAACGGCCGGCTGGCGGCCGCGGCCTGCATTTTTCCGGTGAGCCAGCGCGAAACGCTTGATCGCAGCCTTGGTTTGCGCCATCGCGCCGGGCTCGGGATTACCGAGGAATCCGACGCGATCGCGGTGGTGGTTTCGGAAGAAACAGGCGCGATCTCGATCTGTCATCGCCGGCGGATCGAGCGCAACTTTACCCCCGAAAGTTTCCGTAAACGGCTCGGCGAAATCCTGCTCCACGGCAATTATGAAGAAACTGATCCTCCGGAATTGGCGCGCGAAGGTAGTCTCCCTCCTGCTCGCGACGACGCTCTGGTATCTCATCAAAAAGAACATCGCAACGACACCCTCGCTGTTTGAGAGCAAGCCCGGGGTGATGACGATGGACCGGCGCTAGCGACGGTCGCGCCTAACGAGTTGTTCTTTTGGCCTAACGAAACGCGTTTGGCCTAACGAAAGAAGCGGGCGAGGTTTTCGTCTTCCCAGCGGCGCGCCCGCCGATAGCTCGGGTATTCGCGTTCGCGCCGATTGAACTCCTCGGTGTGCACCCGGCGGCGCCCGTCGTTCCCAATTTCGTCCGGAACGACCGAGTGCAGCATCTCGTGATAAAGGACGTATTGCAGGAACCAAGGCGGCACGAACGGTTGATCGAGGCGCGGATTGATCCGGATGATGCGGTCTTCTTCCTGGATGGTACCAAAGACAAAATATTCTTTCGGTAAACGTTTGCGACGCCGGCCCCAGACCACTTTGTAACCGCGGAGACGATTCCGGAAATAGCGCGCGTTCAAACGATCGAAGATGGCGCGGAGATCAAAATATTTTCCCTCGTGCTCGAAATTCAGCTGCTGCTGCATCGGTAATCGAGGATGCGCCGCTTTCCGTTTGGTTTTCTTGGCCATGAATGAGTCTAACAAGTGGTAGGAATAATCTAGGCGCGCGCGCTCGAGTAACAAGAAACTGGACAATTTATTCGCAACTGATGGCTAAAGCTCGTATTACCAATCGCTTGAAAATCACGCAACTCGCGTGAAAGGGACGTGCTGTCTCGAAAAAATCCGCCCCAAATTAGCTGTAGGCGTGCGAAAAGGTGTGTTTTCCAAGCGTTCAAGCTCAAGGAACGCTTCTGCGCGCGCCCGCGGTTTGCATTGACCGCAGCGCGAAATCGCCATCGAGTTTTGCGCAGATTGTGACTATACTTTGCGCCGGTCGTTGCGACGCGTGCGCGCACCGAATTTAAAAATCATGTCACCATTTTTGCGGAAGCTGCTCGGTCTAAACTGGCTCCTGCTGGTCAACATGCTCGCGCTCGCAATCTTCGGCGTGATCGCGGTCTACAGCGCGACTTACATGCGGCAGGATCCGATTTCGACCGAGTTCTGGCGCAAGCAGGCGAACTGGGTCGCGGTCGGCTTCGTGGCTTTCATGGTCACGAGCCTGGTCGACTATCGCTGGATTCGTTTGGGCGCGCTCCCGATGTATCTCGCCGGGCTTTTCTTTTTGATCCTGACGAAATTCATCGGGACGAAAGTGTATGGCGCGAAGAGCTGGCTCCATCTCGGGCCGATTAATTTTCAGCCGGCGCAGCTCGCGGTCATCGCCGGAATCATGGTGCTCGCATTGTTCCTCAGCCAGTTCCGCGAGATGCATCCGATGCTGCGGCTTGCGCTCTGCGGCGCGATCGCGGGCGCGCCCTGTTTGCTCATTCTCTTGCAACCGGATCTCGGGATGGTTTTGATTTGGGGACCGGTTATGCTCGCGCTTCTTTTCGTCGGTGGAATTCCGGTGCGCTACCTTGTCTGCATTATTTTGATTGCGGTCGCCTTCATGCCGGTAGCAATCAATCTCGGATTAAAGCCGTACCAAAAAGAGCGCATCACCGCGTTCATCAATCCCGATATCGATCGCCAGGGATCGGCCTGGGCGATCAACCAATCCATGATCGCGATCGGCTCCGGCGGTTGGGCGGGCAAGGGATTCAAAGCGCCTAACACCCAGATCGAACTCGGCTTTCTCCCGGCGACCGCGGTGCACAACGATTACATCTTCTCCGCGATCGGCGAGCAATGGGGCTTTGTCGGCGGCGCCTTTCTCATCGGCGCCTTTGCGTTGCTTTTGACCACCTGTCTCTTCGTCGCTTTTTGCGCGGGCGATCAATTTGGCCTGCTCCTGGTCATCGGGATCGCCTCGCTCATTTTCACCCACATTTTCCAAAACGTCGGCATGACCATTTCCATGTTACCGATCACCGGCGTGCCTTTGCCCTTGATCAGTTACAGCGGTTCCTTTGTGCTCATGATCATGTTCGGCCTTGGGATCGTGAATAGCGTCTGGGTGCATCGCAAAGCCGTTGCCCTCTGAAGCGCGCGCACTAAGATCGCTCGCACATGGAGAGCGAATACAAGGTCAAGCTCGAGATCTTCGAGGGTCCGCTCGATCTCCTGCTTTACCTGATCAAGCGCGATGAGCTCGACATCTACGAGATTTCCCTCGAGCGAATCACGAAACAATACCTTGAATATCTCCAGGCTTTTAAGGAGCTGAACATCGACGTCGCCGGCGAGTTCGTGGTCATGGCCGCGAATCTGATTTACCTCAAAAGCCGCAGTTTGCTCCCGGTCGATCAGCAGCCGCCGGAAGAAGACGTTGAGGAAGACGACCCGCGCTGGGATTTGATTCGGCAGCTGATCGAATACAAAAAATTCAAGGAAGCAGCCGAGCAATTGCAGGTGCGCCAGCTCGTGCAGGAACAGATTTTCTTCCGCGAACCGGCTGGCTACGAAGCGCTCACGTCAACCCCGTTGCCGCTCGGCGAAGTGGGAATTTTCCAGTTGATCAACGCCTTCCAGATGGTGCTCAAGCGAATCGAAGCCCGCGAAGATCTGCAGGAAATTTTTGGCGAACACTTCACCGTCTCGGACAAGATCGATTGGATTCTGCAGCGTGTCGGTGACGGCGTGCCGCTGCGTTTTTCGGAACTGTTCGCGAGCGTGGCTTCGCGCGTCGAAATCGTGGTCACGTTTCTGGCGTTGCTCGAATTGATCCGGCTCCGTCAGGTGCGCGCGACCCAGCCGAATCCCTTCGACGAAATCGAAATCGCCGCGGCCGTGCCATGAGCCAACGGCTCGTGGTCGCGGGTTGCGGCTATGTCGGCCGCGCGACGGCGGCACTTTTTCACACCGCTGGATGGGAAGTCATCGGCTGGACTTCATCCGCCGAATCAGCCGCGCAATTGGCTGCGGAACCGTACGCCGTTTGTGCGGTCGACATCGCGGATGCCGCGGCCGTGGCGGAAGCAAAAACGGCGGCGGACGCGGTCATTCATTGCGCGAGTTCCGGCGGTGGCGGCGCGGAGGAATACCGACGCATTTATCTGGAAGGCGCGCGCAACCTGGCGGCAGCTTTTCCGCGCAGCCTGCTCGTTTTCACCAGCAGCACCAGCGTTTATGCGCAGAATTCCGGCGAATGGGTCACCGAAGAAAGCTCGGCCGAGCCGGCTCGCGAGACGGGAAGAATCTTGCGCGCAGCGGAGGAATTGATTCTCGCGCGCGGCGGGATCGTAGGCCGGCTGGCAGGGATTTACGGTCCGAAAAGATCGGCGCTCCTGCGAAAATTGTTGAGCGGCGAAGCGGTCATCGATCCGGGCGATGAGCGCTTCATTAATCAAGTGCATCGCGACGATATCGCGGCGGCGCTTTTCCATTTAATCGCGCAGGCCCGGAGCGTTGCGGAAGCGCAAATTTACAACGTCTCCGATAATCACCCGATCTCGCAGCGCGAATGTTACCAGTGGCTCGCAGCGCATTTGCGGCGGCCGGTTCCGCCGATGGCGACCGGGGCGCCCGCGCGCAAACGCGGAAACAGCAACAAGCGAGTCAGCAGCACCAAACTGCAAGCGCTTGGCTGGGCGCCGCGATATCCCACTTTCCAAATCGCGATGACCGAAAGCATCCTACCAGCCGCCGGGCTTTAGCGCGCGTGCACCGGTATGGAAGCTGCTAAAAAAAGCGCATGCGGAACATCAAGCTCACCGGTCGCGAGGCTTCGGTCGTGCGCGCGATCGGCTTTGCCGAAGCCGTCCTCGGGGCGGAGATCCAGGAGATGACCCACATGGACGCGGAGGATGTCACCGACACCCTCAACAGCCTGCTCTCGGCCGGTTTCGCCGAAAGCATTCCTTACTACGAAGAAGTGCAGATGGCGGAAATGCCGGTCACGGCCTTCGAGTTGAACCCGGCCTACGCGCACGATTTAAGGACCGCGATGCTGCGTCGTTAGGCGCGCGCGCTTTCGCTCAGCGCCGCCTGGTTCAGCGACGTCCGCTCGCCGAACAATTGCCGGATCACTTCCTCTACCGGCAACTCCTGCACGTTGATGTCGGTGACCTTGCAATCCTCCAGCAATTGCCGGCAGGTCTCGGTCACACGAGCGCGCGGGATTTTTAGTTGCACCGAGAGCGGCGTCTGCTCGATCACTTCCCCGAAAGCCGAGAAATCGCGCTCCGCCTTTTCGGCAAACGTCAGGCTGAGGATTTTCGCAATCGAGAAGCGATCGATGATCTCATCGAGCGGCCCATCGAAAAAAATCTTCCCGTGATCGATGATGATCACCCGGTGACAGAGCTCCTCGATGTCCTGCATGTAATGACTCGTGAGCATGGTCACGATCCGGTGCTCCTTGTTGTAAACCCGGAGGAACTCGCGCACCCGTTTCTGGCTAACCACATCCAGCCCGATCGTCGGCTCATCCAGGAAGAGCACCCGCGGCTCATGGATCAACGCCGAGATCAGCTCCATCTTCATCCGCTCGCCTAACGAGAGCTCGCGCACCATTACATTCATCTTATCGCCCACCTCCAGCAGCTCGCTCAAGCCGCCGACCACCTTCTTAAAGCGCTCGCGATCGATCCCGTAGATCGCGCGATTCATCTCCAATGATTCCTGCGCCGGCAGATCCCACCAGAGCGCATTCTTCTGCCCCATCACCAAGGAGAACTGCCGCTTCATCTCATTGTGCCGTTCCCACGGGACAAAGCCGAGCACCCGCGCCGCGCCCGCCGTCGGGTTGAGCAGCCCCGAAAGAATCTTCAACACCGTCGTTTTCCCCGCGCCATTCGGCCCGAGGAACCCGACCAGCTCCCCCTCCTCGATCGTGAAGGAAACATTATCGGCCGCGCGGGTCTCATCGTACTTCCGCCTAACGAGACCTTTGAGCGAACCGCGCAGGCCCACTTCTTTTTTGTAGGTCCGATAAACCTTCGTCAGTCCAGCTGCTTCGATCACGCTCATCCGCGCTCAATCAACGCCGCCGCGCCCGCCGCGCAAACCAACGGACACCGCGGGGCGTGTGCGGCGCTGGACGGCGATTTGCGAGGCGCGGTCGCTAGCTATTTCTCGTTAGGCCGCCCGAGACTGGAGCCCGACCCCTTACGCGGCGCTGTGCGCGGAGAGCGGTTTCTTTTTCAAGAGGGGCAACACTTTTTCCACCAAGGCGTCGGCGGTGAGGCCGTGTTTCTTGCGCAGGATGGGGATGGTTCCGTGCTCGATGAATTGGTCGGGCCAGCCGATGCGGACGACCGGGGTGTGGATGCCCTGGGTGTAGAGATGCTCCATGACGGCGCAGCCGAAGCCGTTGTGCAGGACGTGGTCTTCGAGGGTGCAGATGACTTCGCAGCCGCGGGCGAAAAACTCGAGGGTCCCGAGGTCCATCGGTTTGATCCAACGGGGATTGATCAGGGCGACGGAGATGCCGCGTTCTTCTAGTTTCTTGGCGGTTTCCTGCGCGACTTCGAACATGTTCCCGAGGCCGAAGATGGCGACGTCGCGTCCGTGTTGCACGACTTCGGCTTTGCCGATCTCCAATAATTTCGGCGCGGCTTTCGGGATGGCGCCGGTGCCGGCGCCGCGCGGGTAGCGCATGGCGATAGGGCCGGTGGTGTGGTTCGCCATCGTCCAGAGCATGTCGCAGAATTCGTCTTCATCCTTCGGCTGCATGTGGACGATGTTCGGGATGTGGCGGAGGTAGCCGATGTCGAAGAGGCCGTGATGCGTCGGGCCGTCGTCACCGCTGAGGCCGGCGCGATCCATGCAAAGCGCGACGTTCAAGTTCTGCAGCGCGATGTCATGAATGATCATGTCGTAGGCGCGCTGCATGAAGGTGGAATAAATGGTGAGGAAGGGTTTCAATCCCTGCGTGGCCATGCCGCAGGCGAACAAGGCGGCGTGTTCCTCGGCGATGCCGACGTCGTAGTAACGATCGGGATGTTTCGCTTGAAAATGAACTAGGCCGGTGCCAGTGGGCATGGCCGCGGTGATGGCGACAATGTTTTTGTTGGAGTCGGCAAATTTCGCGAGCGTTTTGCCTAATAACTCGGAATACGTGGGCGTGCCGCCGGGCGCAGTCTCGCCGGTATCGGCGGCAAATTTTCCGAGGCCGTGGAATTTATCCGGCTTGGCGATAGCGGGTTCGTAGCCTTTGCATTTCTTGGTCAGGATGTGGAGGAGCACCGGCTCTTCCTGGGTTTTCAGGAACTCGAAGGTCTTGATCAGGGTCGGAATGTCGTGGCCATCGATCGGGCCGTAATAACGCAGCCCGAGTTCCTCGAAGATCACGCTCGGGACGAGCAAATTTTTTACCCCTTCCTCGACCTTATGCGCCAGATGAACCGCGGTCTTGCCGGCGATCGCTTCGATGAAACGACGCGCTTTGTCGTGTAGTCCGGCATAGGTCGGGCTGGCCACGATGTTGTTTAAATAGGAAGCGATCGCGCCGACGTTTTTCGCGATCGACCATTCGTTATCGTTCAGGACGACAATGAATTTTTTCGTCTGCGACTTCGCGTTGTTGAGCGCCTCGTAGCTGATCCCGCAGGTAAGCGCGGCATCGCCCGCGACGACGACCACGTTCTCGTTCGTCCCGCGCAGATCGCGGCCCACGGCCATCCCGAGCCCGGCTGAAAGCGCCGTGCCCGCATGGCCCGCGCCGTAGCAATCATGCTCGGACTCGGTGCGCAGGAGAAATCCATTAAGCCCTTCGTATTGCCGCATGGTGCCGATCCGATCGAGTCGGCCGGTAAACATTTTGTGGACGTAGCCCTGATGGCTGACGTCGAAGACGAACTTATCCTTCGGCGTTTCGAAAACGCGGTGCAGCGCGATCGTCAATTCGACGACGCCGAGGTTCGGGCCGAGATGGCCGCCGGTTTTCGAAAGGACACTGACTAATTTATCGCGCACTTCCTGCGCGAGCTGCGGCAGTTCCTGCTCTTTCAAAGCCTTGATGTCTTTCGGCGAGTGCACGCCTTCCAGTAATGTCCTGGTGCTGGCCTCAGAAGAGTCGGACGTCGTCATTTGCAGTTTCTCCTTTTTCTTGCGGGCTAAGGGCGCGCGGCGTTTCCGCTTTGGGTTCGAATTCTTTCACCACCGGTTTCCCCGCATGATTGCGGGTGATAATCTCTATTCGTTGCTCCGCGCTCGTTAGCCGTTCCTGGCAAATTTTTACCAGCTTCATTCCCTCTTCGTAGCGGACGATTAATTCCTCCAGCATCATCTTGCCGGATTCCATCTGCTCGACGATCGCCTCCAGCCGATCCATCGCCGCTTCGAAGTTCAGCTCGGGGCTGAGCTTTTTGGCAGGGGTCGACATAGGAATATTGGCCGATAACTAAGCATAGGGCTCCCGATTAAAAAGCGCGACTTCTGCGGAAGCGGGCGGTTTCATCGGCCATGATCACTCTGCGCGGGCCGGTGCAGTTCCTGCTCTGTTTCCCATCGCCGGCTTTCGTCTCACCTGGTTTGGGCTCTCCTGCGGCTGCGGCATTTTACCTATGAGAAATCCTCGGCAAACAGCGGCACGGCTCTGCCTGCTCATGGCAGCGGCAGCGATTTCCTTTTTCCCTGTGCGTGCCTCGGCGCAGGCCGTGGCCAGCGCAGTCAACCTCGCCACACGCATGACCGTGCAGACCGGCAACAATGTCCTCATCGGCGGCTTCATCATCACGGGCACGGGGCGGAAGAAGCTGGTCGTGCGTGCGCTCGGGCCGTCGCTTCCGCTGGCCGGTGCGCTGGCTGATCCGACTCTCGAATTGCACGACGCCGCCGGCGCCTTGATCGCCTCGAACGACAACTGGCGCACCACGCAGCAGGACGGGATCATCGCCAGCGGCCTCGCGCCGACCAACGATTTCGAGTCCGCCATCGTCGCCACCCTCACGCCCGGCGCCTACACGGCCATCGTCAAAGGCGTGAACAACGCCATCGGCGTTGGCCTGGTCGAGGTTTACGACATCGATGGCCCGGACGCGACCGCGCGCCTGGCCAACATTTCCACCCGCGGCAACGTCCTCACCGGCGACGGCGTCATGATCGGCGGCTTCATCGTCCGCGGATCGGTCGCGAAAAAAATGATCATGCGTGTGCGCGGCCCGTCGCTCTTTCTTAACGGCGTCCCCATTCCCGGCAGCCTCTCCGATCCGACGATCGAGTTGCACGATGGCAACGGCGCGATCATGGCGTCGAACGACAATTGGCGCAGCACGCAGGAAGCCGAGATCAACGCCAGCACCCTCGCGCCAACCGACGATCGCGAACCGGCGATCATCGCTTCGCTGGCCGCGGGCGATTACACCGCCATCGTGCGCGGCGCCCTGAGCACCACCGGCGTTGCCCTGCTCGAGATGTATGACCTCGATCAACCGCCGCAGGCCGACGGCTCGACCCTTTATGTTTCGCAAATGCGCGCGCAGGGCACGAGCAGCTCGCTTGGTTCCGGCGTCGCCACCTTGCGCCTCGCGGGCGATGGACTTTCCGCAGTGGTTTCCTACACCTACAGCAATCTCTCCTCGCCCCTTACGGGCATTCACGTGCACGCCTCCGACGGTACGATTTTGTTCGATCTCGATACCGCGACTCCGCGGCCTGACGGAACCTACGTTTGGGTTTTCACGCCGGTCGGAACGCGCTCGGTAGCTGACATCGTGGCGCTGATTACATCCGGCAACACTTACCTCAACCTTCACACTTCGAATTTCCCGGCCGGCGAAATCAAGGGCTTCTTCAATCTCTCCACCGCCGGCCAGGTTGCGCCCACGCCGACGCCTGCACCGCCGCTTGCTTCCGGTCCGCCCACGGCCACTGATGCCGCGCGTTTTCTCTCACAGGCCACCTTCGGCCCGACCGATGCGCTTATCAGCCAAGTGCAGACGCAGGGCTTCGATACTTTCCTCAACCAACAATTCGCCACCGCGCCTTCCTCGCACCTGGCCTTCGTCGATGCGGCGGTCGCGGCGCTGCCCAGTCCGTCGCCGAGCGCCACGCCCAACCAGCCCACGCTGACGCAAACCAACGACGCCTGGTGGACTTACGCCGTCTCCGCGACGGACCAATTGCGCCAGCGCGTCGCCTTTGCCCTCAGCCAGATTTTCGTCGTCTCCATCGACAGCGCCGGTCTCGGCAACCGGCCCTACGCGTTGCCCGCCTATTACGACGTCCTGGTGAAGGATGCCTTCGCCAATTACCGCACCCTTCTCGAGGACGTCACGCTCAATCCCGCCATGGGCGCTTACCTCAACATGTTACAAAACGACAAGGCCAACCCGCAGAAGGGGACTTTGCCTAACGAGAACTACGCCCGCGAGATCATGCAGCTCTTCTCCATCGGGCTGTATAATTTGAACCTCGACGGCAGCCTCACCCTCGCCTCCAACGGCTTCCCCATTGCCACCTATGAACAGGATGCCGTCCTCGGGACCGCCGCCGCCTTCACCGGCTGGACTTACGCGCAGACCGGCACGCCCGTTTTCTTTCCGGGCAAGCAGGACTGGCGCAATCCGATGATCAACATCGCCAGCCATCACGAGACCGCGGCGAAGACGATCCTGAATGGCGTCGTCCTGCCGGCGAATCAAGGCGCCGCGCAGGATTTGAAGAACACGCTCGACACCATCTTCAATCATCCGGATGTCGGGCCGTTCATCGCGCGGCAGCTCATTCAACGTCTCGTCACCAGCAATCCGAGCCCCGGCTACGTCTACCGCGTGGCCTCCGTTTTTAATAACAACGGCAGCGGCGCGCGTGGCGACATGAAGGCCGTGGTGCGCGCCGTCCTGATGGATTACGACGCGCGCGGTGCCGCCCGTCCCCAGCAGGGCGTGGGGAAATTGCGCGAGCCGGTTGTGCGCCTAACGAATCTCCTGCGCGCCTTCAACGCCACTTCGCCCGACGGTAAATTCTCCATCCGCAACGCCTACGCTTCCTTCGACGAAGAGGCGATGCATTCACCCACCGTCTTCAATTTCTTCTCGCCCGATTATTCCACCCCCGGCGCGATTGCCACCGCGGGTCTGTTGAGTCCGGAATTCGAGATCACAAACGAAAGCACGACCATCTCGTCGGCTAATTACCTGCGCAACGCTATCTACAACTACGTCGGTCCCGCTTCCGATAAGGTAACGCTCGATCTCGCAAATGAGGTCACGCGCGCGGCCGATCCGGCGCAGTTGGTCGACCATCTCAGCGCGCTCTTCCTGGCCGGCAACATGTCGAGCGCCATGCGCACGACCTTAATTAACGCCGTGGCGCAAATCCCCGCGAACAATCCGACCGAGCGCGCGCGCACCGCCATCTACCTCGTCATCAATTCGCCCGAATACGCGATCGAAAAATAATATGTACGCACCCACCCGACGCGCTTTTATCCGCCAGGCCGCTTGCGCCGCCCTCACCACCTCCGGGCTCCTCAACACCATCTTCGACCTGCGCAAGCTGAGCGCCGCCACCATCGCCGACACCGGCGATTACAAGGCGCTCATCTGCCTCTTCCTTTACGGCGGCAACGACGCCAACAACGTCATCGTGCCTAACGACTCCGGCGGCTACGCTTCCTACGCCGCGGCGCGCGGCATTCTCGCACTACCACAGAACTCGCTCCTGCCGATTAATTTCCTCAACGGCGACGGCCGCCAGTTCGCCTTTCATCCGAACTTGGTGGAACTGCAGACGATCTTTAACCAGGGCCATCTCGGCGTAGTGGCGAATGTCGGCACGCTCGTCGCACCCGTGACCCGCGCGCAATACCTGGCCGGCGGCGCCGCGGTACCGCCGCAGTTGTTCTCGCACGCCGATCAATCAGTGCAGTGGCAGACCTCGGTGCCGGATCAAATCTCACGCAGCGGCTGGGGCGGCCGCACGGCCGACCTGCTGCAGTCGCTCAACAGCGGCTCGCGCATCTCGCTTTCGATTTCCATCGCCGGCATCAACACCTTCGAGGTCGGCAACACCGTTCTGCCCTACAGTGTCTCGCCCGACGGCAGCATCGGCTTGAGCGGCTTCGACGGCAGCGCCAACGCCAACGTCCGTCTGCAAGCCTTCAAGGATTTGCTCGCGCAGCCGCACAACAATCTTTTCGAGCAGGCCTATTCCGATACGGTCTCGCGCTCGATCGCGGCTAACGACTTGTTAACTTCCGCGCTTTCCGGCATCCCGCCGCTGCAGACCGCGTTCCCGACCACTTCGCTGGCCAAGCAACTCAACATGGTGGCGAAGCTGATCGCCGCGCGCAGCAATCTCAGCATGCGCCGACAAATTTTCTTCTGCTCCGTGGGCGGTTACGACACCCACGGCGATCAGCTCGCCGGGCAGGCTGGCTTGCTGACCGAACTCAGTCAGGCCCTGAGCGCGTTTTATTCTGCGACCAACGAACTCGGCGTGGCCAATCAGGTGACCACCTTCACCGCCTCCGATTTCGGGCGCACTTTCCCGACCAACGGCTCCGGCTCCGATCACGGCTGGGGCAGCCATCAATTTGTCCTCGGTGGCGCGGTGCAGGGCGGACGGATGTTCGGCACTTTTCCAACGCTCGCGGTCAACGGTCCGGACGATACCGGCCAAGGGCGCTGGATTCCGACGACTTCCGTCGACGAATTTTCCGCTACCATGGCGACGTGGTTTGGCGTCAGCGCCGCCGACCTGCCGACCGTCCTGCCGAACATCGGTCGCTTCGCGCATCCGAATCTCGGGATCTTCGGTTAGAGCCACTCTTTCACTTTCGGCCAAAGCTCGCGCAGAGTTCCGTGCAGATCGCGGCACAAATAAATGTGCTGCTTTTGTTCCCACGGCATCGCCCACTGGCTGCTCGCGATCGGCCCGAGATCTTCGACCGCACGGAATTCTTCGTGCTCATCGCCGCCCGGTGCATCGATCACCAGCAACAGCTCGCCGCTGTAATCGCGCGGTCCCCAAAGATAATAATTTTGCTGGCCGGAGAGCGCCGGCGGTAATCCATATTTGGGTCCAAAGAAATCGACGGCGCCGGCCTGGCCGTAGTTTTGGCAAAAGATGCCGGCGCGTTTTTGTTCGTTAGGCGAAAGCTTCTGGAAAGCGCGCGCTATGGACCGGACCATTTCCTCCCAGCCGAATTGATCGGCAAAAAGCTGCGGCAAAGCAGCGGTGTGAGAGGTCTCGGTGCGCGGCGGTTCGAAATGGATCGCCTTCATATAGGCGAGCAGTTTTTCCGGCGGGAGAATCGGAAGAATAGTCGGAGCAAGCAGCGCCGCGAAAGCGAGCATGGCGGCGGCGAGCGCGGGCTTAAGCCATCGCCAGCGGAGCGCGCACAGGCGCTCCATTGCCACCGCCCCAGCCGCGAAGAGCATCGGGTAAATCGGCGCGAGGTAATAATGTTTCCCGTGCATGACGATGAATTCCGTGAGCGTGATCAGGTAGGCGAAGCCGAGCACGCGATAGCGCCGCCCGTCGCGCGCGCAGAGCAACCAAGCGAGCCCGCCTAACCAAAGCGGCGCGGTCGCCGGATTCATAATCAGGATTTGCTGGAGGAAAAATTGCGGCGGCGAGAGAACGACGTTTTTGTGGCTGCACGCGATGTTGCTCAGCAGCTCGTAAGTCGGCCAGTGATGCTGAAACTGCCAAAGCACGTTCGGCAGGGCGACGAGTGCCGCGAGCAATCCGCTGAGCCAAATCCACGGGCGCGCGAGCTGCCGGCGTTCGGGAGTTAACAAAATCGCGAGCGCTAAACCGGCGCCGAAGAAGACGAGCGAATGCTTGTTTTCCACGCCGAGCCCGGCGAGCAAACCGAAGGCGAGCCAAAGCCGCGGCGTCGCACCATTGATGATCCGGATGAGGAAGTAAGCGCAGCCCATCCAGAAGAGCGGCTCGAAGACGTTGAGCGAATAGAAATTTCCGATGCCGAGATAAACCAGCGCGCTCAGGGCTGCAGTGCAGGCGAGGATGACGGCCCAAATTTTCCCACCAAGTACGCGCGTGATGACGCCGGTGAGCGCAACCGTGGCCGCGCTGGCGATCGCCGGGAACAGACGGAGCGCGAAAAGCGAATTGCCGAAAATCGTTAATTCGATGCGGAGGATGAGCGCGGAAAGTGGCGCGAGGTCAACGTAACCCCAGTCAAGATGTCGGGCGCAGGCGATGAAGTAGAGCTCGTCACGGAAGTAACCGTAGGCTCGATTGGTCAGCAGATGGATCGCGAGGGTGACCAGCGCGAAGCCGAAAATGATCGCGCGCGTCAGGGTCGAATTCGCCAAGGCCGTGGCGTGGTTCTCGCTCTTAAGCATGTGAGTATTAAGACCAAGAGCGCAGTGCATTTTCAATCAAAACCGGGCCTTACTTTTTTGTGGGAAAAACCACTTGCGGATGGCCGCGATCAAGCCGATATGGGGCGCTCCTGATGCGAAAAGTTACTCCGTTCACCATCATTTGCGGCTGCCTGTTGGCCGCGTCAGTGAATGCAGCTCCACCGGCCTTCGCGCCAGTCCGCGCCTCGGCCGTGCTTCCGGGTACGGCGGCGAAGGATGCCGCGAGCAAACCTTTCGTAATTAAGGATGCGAGCGGGAAAGCGGTCGCGATCCCGTTGGTCGGCAACCAGGAAAAGCTGAAGATCGCGAAGGTCGATCCGCGTTTGAATCCGAGCCTCGCCCGCGCGGCATCGATCGCGCAGGACCGCGCCTACGCGCATTCCAAATCACGCTGCTGGCGGTATGTTAAAGAAGCCTTGGTCGCCGCGGGCGCCGTCAGCTCGTATCCGAAAACCGCTCTGGCCAAACAAGCGGGCGACGAGCTGGTGCGTGATTACGGTTTCAAAAAACTCTCGGTGCAGGATCCGTACGCCGCTCCCGTCGGTGCAGTTTTGGTTTACGGCGGCAAAGGCGCGGGACATGTCGAGATCCGGAACAAGACCGGTTTCGTCAGCGATTTCCGCGCGGCCAAGCCGTCGAAGCGTCGGTTGATCGGCGTTTACGCGAAGGCATAAGTCGCGGGCGTTCGGGCTCTTCGCCAGGCGCTGCGGAGTAGTTTCGTTTCTAGAAATTGCTTGCTGTTCCAGCGGCTTTCCGCCATAACCGCGCCCTTGATGAGGTTCGCTTCTGTTTCCCTCGCCTCTGGGCTTCTCCTTTTCTGCCTCGCGTCCGCGCACGCCACCGCCACTCGGTATTCGGAAAATCGCGGCCATCGCAAAGCCGCCGCGGCGCACACCAAAACGCGCTTTCTTTATCAAGACAAAAAAACCGGCCGGCTGACTTCTGCGTCGGTCGTCGATGGTTACGCACGTGGCCGGATTGTTTATCCGCTGGCGAAAATCGATCCGCGGCTCGACAAGCGGATGGTTCGCGCAGCCTCGATCGCACAGGAGCGCTCGCACGCGCATTCGAAATCGCGTTGCTGGCATTACGTCAAGGAAGCGCTCTTCGCTTCCGGCGCGGTCAAGACGCGGCCGGTGAGCGTTTACGCGAAGCAAGCTGGCGAGGAGCTCGTCCGCAGTTTCGGATTTAAAAAATTGGCTATCCGCGATCCCTACAAGGCGCCGATCGGTGCGGTTCTGGTTTACGGAGCGCGCCGCGCGCCGGGTCACGTGGAGATCCGCACCAAGACCGGGTTTGTCAGCGATTTTCGCAACAAGACGCCTTCGCGCCGGCCGCTCATCGGCATTTACGCGAAGATCTAGCGAGAGTTTACTTCTCGTTAGTCTCCCAGGTTTTCGAAAGCCGCGCGCTCGGCACCGCCGGGATCGCCAGCCCGCCTGCCGAATAATGCGAAGTGTCGTTGAAGAGCGTCAGGCGCGCGTGCACCGGGTCCTTGAAATCGACGATATTTAGCGCCGCGGGATTCTGGTCGAGATTGTCGCGATAACGCCGCGGATCGAAGCCGAGAATCGAGCTGAGCAGAAGGCGGATGGTGGCCTTGTGCGAAACCACGATCACGTTGCCCGACGCGTGCCCGCGAACAATATCCATTAAAACCGGCAGCGCGCGCGCCGTCACCGCCAGGCCGCTTTCGCCGCCAACTGGCGCGAAGGTGTAGGGATCCTCCTCCCACGCGTCGGCTTCTTCGGGGAATTCTTTTTCGACTTCGTGTCGGGTCATTTTCTCCCAGCGGCCGTGCGAAATTTCCCGCAACCCATCGCGTGTTTGCACTTCCAACTCGTGCGGCGCTGCAAGGATTTGCGCGGTCTCGACCGTACGGCTGAGCGGCGACGCATAGATCGCCGCGACTTTCTCACCTTCGAGACGCACCGCCAGCCGCCGGGCTTGCTCTCGTCCGTCGTCTGAGAGTTCCACATCGGTCGCGCCGGCGAAGCGATCTTCGGCCGTGAGCACAGTGGCAAGTGCCGAATTAGAAAGATCCGTGTATTCATCGTGAGATACATCTTAACCGAGTGCGCGCTGTATCCATCTAATCTTTGCGTCCGGAAGGAGCGTGAGTTGCGGGCACGCACCCGTACCAGCCCCAGCGCGCAAAGTAGGGACTGCGTCGGCCGCCGCACGGCGTATGGTGCCTTCCGCAAGGGCTCATGAGAACAGAAAAACCGTTGGCCGAAGACATCGAGACCTACGCGCAGGACATCGTCGATACGGTGCGCGAGCCGCTCCTGATGCTGGACACCACCCTGCGGGTGCGATCGGCAAATCGCGCTTTCTACCAGACCTTCCAAGTCACCTCCGGAGAAACCGAGAACCGCCTGATCTACGAGTTGGGAAACGGGCAGTGGGACATCCCTGCGTTGCGCACGCTGCTCGAGGATGTGATTCCCACCAGCTCCGTCTTCAACGATTTCGAGCTGGAGCACACCTTCCCGATTATCGGACGGCGCGTGATGCTGTTGAACGGTCGCAAGCTGCGCGCGGGCAGTCACGGCGAGCTGCTCGTGCTCGCGATGGAAGATGTGACCGCCCGCAAACGCGCGGAAGAAGCGTTACTCAAAGCCGGAGCGTTGCAGAGCGCGATCTTCAACAGCGCAAATTTTTCGAGCATCGCGACCGACGAGAAAGGCGTCATTCAAATCTTCAACGTCGGCGCTGAGCGAATGCTGGGTTACACGGCCGCCGAGGTGATGAACAAAATCACGCCGGCCGACATTTCGGATCCGCAGGAGGTCATTGCGCGCGCGAAAGCCTTGAGCGCCGAACTTGGAACGCGGATCGCGCCGGGCTTCGAGGCGTTGGTTTTCAAGGCCTCGCGCGGGATCGAGGACATTTACGAATTAACCTACATCCGCAAGGATGAGAGCCGCTTTCCGGCCATCGTCTCGGTCACGGCGTTGCGCGACGATCAAGGGGAGATCATCGGCTATCTTTTGATCGGGACCGATAACACCGCGCGGAAGCAAGTCGAAGCCGAGCGACTCCTGCTCGATCAGCGCGTGCGCGATCAACAATTCTATACGCGCTCGCTGATTGAATCGAACATCGATGCGCTGATCACGACCGATCTGCGCGGCATCATCACGGACGTGAACAAGCAGATGGAGGCGCTCACCGGCTGCACGCGCGATGAGTTGATCGGCGCGCCGTTCAAGGGCTATTTCACCGATCCGGAACGCGCCGAGGCCGGCATCAAACTGGTGTTGGGCGAAGGCAAAGTGACG
Source organism: Chthoniobacterales bacterium (assembly GCA_051005695.1). Classification (GTDB taxonomy): domain Bacteria; phylum Verrucomicrobiota; class Verrucomicrobiia; order Chthoniobacterales; family UBA10450; genus JACCTI01. Next base: position 67,454 of record JBPCJC010000054.1, read on the forward strand.
GACTACGAACTGACGGCGCGCGCCCGGGACGGCAAGGAAACGGTGGTCTCGTATAACGCGAGCACCTTCCACGACCGCGACCGGAAACTGCAGGGGGTGTTCGCCGCGGCGCGCGATGTCACGGAGCGCAAACGCTACGAGGAATCATTGCAGCAGGCGAACCGCGCGAAGAGCGTTTTCCTGGCGAACATGAGTCATGAGCTGCGCACGCCGCTCAACGCCATCATGGGCTACTCCGAGATGCTCCAGGAGGAGGCGGTTGAGCGAAAACTGGATGGGTTCGGCGCCGACCTCGAGAAGATCAACGGCGCGGGCAGACACCTGCTCGCGCTGATCAATGACATCCTCGATTTATCGAAAATCGAGGCGGGCAAGATGGAGCTGTTTTTGGAGAGCTTCGATCTGGGAAAGTTGATCGACGAGGTCGCGGCCACCGTCCGGCCGATGGTGGAAAAGAACGCCAACACGTTGCACATCGAGCGCGCGACGGATTTGGGCGCGATGCACGCCGATCAAATCAAGGTGCGCCAAGGTTTGTTCAATCTGCTCTCCAACGCCGCGAAGTTTACCAACGACGGCCGCATCGCACTGGATGTCGAACGCCAGCTCATGGAAGGCAGCGAGTGGATCGTCTTTCGGGTGGCCGACACCGGCATCGGCCTCAGCTCCGAGCAGATCGCCAAGCTCTTCCAGGATTTCACCCAGGCTGATGCCTCGACCACGCGCAAGTTCGGCGGCACTGGCCTGGGTTTGGCCCTGACGCGTCGATTCTGCCAGATCATGGGCGGCGACGTCACGGTCCATAGCGTGCCTAACGAGGGCAGCGTTTTCACGATCAAGCTACCCGCGGTCGTCAGCGAAGTGAAGACCGAAGCAACTCTGGAGACGGTCGCAAACCTGGTCGCTTTAGCAGATACTGGAAGAGGGGATGACGTGGAACAATTTTCGCCTGAGGAAAGTTGCGTGCTGGTGATCGATGACGACCCGGTGCAGCGTGATTTAATGCAACGTTTCCTGAGCAAAGAAGGTTTTCGCGTGCAGACCGCCGCGGGAGGGGATGCCGGGTTGCGCCTGGCGCGTCAATTACTGCCGGTCGCGATCACCCTGGATGTGATGATGCCGGATATGGATGGCTGGAGCGTGCTTTCGGCGCTCAAAGCCGACGCCGCGCTGCGCGACATCCCGGTGATCATGGTGACGATGTTGGACGACCCCGAGCGCGGCTTCACGCTCGGGGCGGCGGATTACGCGACCAAGCCGGTGGATCGTCAGCGCTTGTCGCAGATTCTCAAAAAATACACCTGTGCGAACCCGCCCTGCCCGGTGCTCATGGTGGAAGATGACCCCGCGACGCGTTCGATTACGCGCAATATCCTGGAGAGGGAAGGCTGGAAAGTGACCGAGGCAGAAAACGGCCGCGACGCGCTCGAATGCATGGAGGAGGAGCGCCCCAGTCTTATTTTGCTCGACCTGATGATGCCGGAAATGGACGGTTTCGAGTTTGCCGATCGCGTGCGCCAGCGCGCGGAATGGCGCTTCATCCCCATCGTGGTCATGACCGCGAAAGACCTGAGCGCGAAAGAACGACGGCGCCTTCAGGGCTCGGTGGAGACGATTCTGCACAAGGCCGGGGATTCGCGGGAAGCCTTGCTGAAACAGGTGCGCGACCTGGTGGCAAATTGCGCCGCCCGCCATAAGAGTGAGGAGAATGCCTAAGATCTTATTAGTCGAAGACAACGAGATGAACCGCGACATGCTCTCGCGCCGACTGCAGCGCAAAGGCTTCGCCGTCGTGCTCGCCATGGATGGGCAGAGCGGCGTGAAGATGGCGCAAACGGAGGCGCCGGATTTGGTTTTGATGGACATGAGTTTGCCCGTGCTCGACGGCTGGGAAGCGACGCGCCGTCTCAAAGCCAACGCTGCGACCAAACATATACCAGTTATCGCCCTGACCGCGCACGCCATGTCCGGCGACCGGGAGAAAGCACTGGAAGCGGGCTGCGATGACTACGACACCAAACCGGTCGAGATGCCTCGACTGCTGGGTAAGATCGAGGCGCTCTTGCGCAGCGGCGAGACGGCTTCCGCCGGAAAATCAGCACCGTGAGCGAAGGGCGAGAGCCACCCGACGATAAGGCGCGGCATGCCTTGCCTGCAGGTCTCCTCCACGACCTGCGCACGCCACTCAATCAGATCATCGGATACTCCGAGATGTTGCTCGAGGAAGCGCAGGAGCAAGGCCGAGATGATTTTATCTCCGATTTGCAAAAAACGTGTGCTGCCGGCAAGCGGATGCTGTCGCTGATCGACGACAACTTATATTCCGACACGCGCGCAGCCAGTGCGGAGCACCCACGGCCGATCGAATTGAGACCACCTGCCAAGGCATCTCCACTCAGCCGAGCGGCCGGCGAGGCGCACGGATACGTGCTCGTAGTGGACGACGTGGAAAACAATCGCGACGTGCTCTCGCGCAGATTGCAGCGTCAGGGCTTCGCGGTAGCTACGGCCGAGAACGGGCGGCAAGCGCTGGAAAATTTGCGCGCGCAAGCCTTCGACCTCGTGCTCCTCGACATCATGATGCCGGAGATGGATGGCTACGAAGTGCTCCAGCGCTTGAAGGCCGATGAGACGCTGCGCCACATTCCCGTGATCATGATCTCCGCCTTGAGCGAGTTGGATTCCGTAGTGCGCTGCATCGGAATGGGCGCGGAGGATTACCTGCCCAAACCATTCGAGCCGACTCTGCTCAAGGCGCGGATCGGCGCGTGCCTGGAGAAAAAGCGCGCGCGCGATCGCGAGCAGGATCTGGCCGCCGCCTTGCACGCGCAAAACAACGAGATGGTCCTTTGGCGCGAAGCGCAGGAAGCCGATCTGGCGGTCGCCCGCACAACTCAGCAAGCCATCGTCAATTCGGCGTTACCGCAGCTCGCGGGCTGGCAGGTGGAGACGGTTTACGAGCCGCTGATCCAAGTGGGTGGCGACGTTTACGGTTGGCGGCAATTAGAAGGTGGCGCCTGTCTCTTTTGGCTCGCCGACGCCACCGGTCACGGCGTGGCCGCCGCTCTTTTTACAACCCTGGTCGCTTTGCTTTTTAACCACGCCAGCACGGAGTCCACGACAGCCCACGGGATATTGACGCGGGTGAACGCGGAGTTTTATGGCGTCCTGCGCGGACGTTCTTTCATGACCGCGTGTTGTGCCGTCGTTGATGGCCACGGCCGGTTATCCTTCGCCGGCGCGGGCCATCCGCCGCTTCTCATTCGGCGGCGGGACGGCGTCGTCGAGGCGCTGGAGTCGCGCGTCACGATGATCGGCGTTTACCCGGTGGTGGAGATCGGCGAAACGATTGCGACGCTTGCGCCCGGTGAGATCGCGTTGCTCTACACCGACGGGCTCCACAGCGGCAAATCAGACAGCGGTGAGCGCCTCACCGGCGCCACCCTCAAGGAGACGTTCGCTCGCCTCGGCGGGAGTCCGGACTTCCTTGCGAGACTGGTGCAACTATTAGGTGCGCAAGGTTTCGATGATGATGTTGCTGGAATCGCGTTGCGGCGCGCATAGGAGCGTGGGTTGGGTGGGACTCGAACCCACAACCAACGCCTTAAAAGGGCGCTGCTCTACCATTGAGCTACCAACCCGTCGTGGGCTTCCGTTTCTAGTCTACTTCACCGGAGGGCGCAAGCGGCCACGACCTCGCGGAGCGAGTTCCGCGGGCGTTCCAGTTTGAAAAAATGCAGCCCCGCTCCGGCGGCTCCCTGCCAGTCGTGCACCGGATCGTCGCCCACGTGCAACGACTCGTTAGGCAAAACTCCCGCCAGTCCGGTGGCGCGCTGGAAGATGAAAGGGTCGGGCTTGTCCGCGCCGATTTCGCTGGAGATGGCGATGGTTGAGAAAAATTTCGAAACTCCGAGTAGTTCGAGGATCATCCGCAGGCGGCCATCGAAGTTCGAGATCACTCCGAGGTGAAATGACGGTCGCAATTTTTCCAGGACCTCGAGCACTTCCGGGAAAAGTTCCCAGACGCCGGCTTCCGCGAAGTGTGCGTAGGCGACTTCGAAAAAGGCGTCGCCATCCAGTTCCGGCAAACCAGGCTCGACTTGCTGGAGCACACGCTCGACCAAGTCGCGCCACCAATTTCTGTCATCATCCTCGCGCGCGTTTTTCGTCCGCGGCCGCGCGGGCATTGATTTCCAAACCTGCGCAAACGCGCGTTCCAGCGCGGCCGCATCCATTGTTAGGCCAACGCGTTTTCCGGCGAGGGCGTAATGGTAACCGACACCGCGCCGCAGGTGCAAAAGCGTTCCGACCGCATCGAAGAATATCGCCTTGTAAGCTGGCCGCGCTGTTTCCATTTCCGCCGAATAACGGTGCGCGCGATCACGCGCAACCCACGAGCTTCGTTGGACAAGCGGAAGGCGAGGGGCTTATTAGAACGAATGCTGCCAGTCGAACATAACGATCCGATCAACGAAAAGATCCTCGCCATTTCGGAGGACAAAATCGTGGGCTTCGTGCGCGAACCTTTCGAAGAAATTGCGACGCGCTCGGGCGTTGATCTCGAAATCGTGATCGCGCGGATCGCGGCCATGTTGCGCGCGGGGACGATCCGTCGAGTGCGGCAGACTTTGCTCGCGACTAACCTGGCCGATGGCGCGCTCGTCGCCTGGAAAGTGCCCGAGGAAAAAATCGACGCGGCTTTCGATTACATGTCGCAGGAGGATCCGTTTTCCGGTCACGTGGTTTTGCGTTCGACCGATACGGCAAGTGCGGGCTCGGATTACAAACTCTGGACGACGCTGAAGGTTCCGCACGGATTTTCCCTGCAACATCACGGCGAGTTGCTCGCTGAAAAAGTGGGCGCGGAACATTTTCGTTTGATGCCCGCGAAAGGAATTTTCACTCTTGGCGTTGGCCATGTTCGCCGGAAAACGATCGAGCCCGGAAGCCGCGCGGAAGAACCGGCGAAGATGGCGCCGGTGCACGTCGCGGAAGTGAGCGAGCGCGAATGGGAAATTCTGCTCGCACTCAAACGCGAGTTCGCGCCCGAGGAAATTCGCGCGTCGCCCTGGAGCGCGCGCGCGGAAGAAGCGGGCGTTTCGTTGGAAGAATTTTGCCGAACCGCCGAGGCGCTGAACGCTCGCAAGATCATTGGGCGTTTCTCCACTTTTCTCGAGCACGTGAAGCCGTCGGCGGGCGGCGTTCGAGTGACGCGCTTCAACGCGCTTTTTCATTGGGCCGTGCCCGCGGGTCGCGAGCTAGAAGCCGGCGGCGAAGTCGGGCGCCATTTGATTTTAACTCATTGTTACTGGCGCGAAGCGGGCCCGGAATTTAAGAACGTCAACATCATGGCGGTCGCGCATGGCACCGACAAAGCGTTCCTGCTCGAGCACAAGCGCGCGATCGATGAGCATCTCGCGGCGTGCGACATTCCGGTTTCCTACACCAATGTTTTCTGGGGTGGTCGGAGCGAGATCAAGCCTTCGGAAATATCGCCACTCGTCTATCGCGAGTGGCTCGCGGAGATGAGCGCACAGACAGTTTAAACGGCCCGCGGTCTCCATTTTTCCGCGATGAAAACGTTGATCGAAAAGCTCCAGGTCGGAGCCGATCTGAATCGCGGCGACGTCGGCTACGCGGTCACGCGGCTGCTTTCCGAACAAACGCCGGCGGCGCAGAAAGCGGAATTTCTCACCCTCCTGCACAACAAAGGTGAAAGCGCGGAAGAGATCGCGTGGTTCGTCGAACACCTGATCGATCGCGCGATCGATCCGATGATCGAGCCGGAAAAGCTGAGCGGGCCCGTGATCGATGTTTGCGGCACTGGCGGTTCCGGGCTCGAGGTTTTCAATGTTTCGACCACGATCATGTTTATCCTCGCCGCCGGTGGCGCGGTGGTTTTGAAACACGGCAACCGCAGTGTTACTTCCTGCTGCGGGAGCGCGGATGTGCTCGAGGCTTTAGGCGCGCGAATCGACTGGTCGCCTAACGAGTTAAACGATTGCGTCCGGCGGCTCGGGCTCGGTTTTCTTTACGCGCGCACTTATCACCCGGCCTTTCGCGCGCTCGCGGAAATGCGCGCGCAACTGGCCCGACAAAATCAGCGGACGATTTTTAATTTACTCGGCCCGCTGCTGAATCCGGCACGGCCGCCGCGGCAGCTGATCGGTGTCTTCGCGCCTCGCCTAACGACTGTTTTCGCGGATGTCCTGCGGCAACTCGGACACGAGCGGGCCTGGGTAGTGCACGGTTCGACTGACGACCATGGCGGGATGGACGATATCTCGAATTGCGGTGCGACTTCGCTCGCGGAATTGGTCAGCGGCAAGGCCACTTCCGCGGTGATCGATTGTCGCTGGCTCGGAATTCCGGAGGCGAAAGTGGCGGAGCTGCGCGGCGGTGATGTGGCTGAAAACGCGCGGACGCTGGAGGGAATTTTAGCCGGCACGGTCAGCGGGGCGAAGCGCGACCTTGCGGTGGTGAACGCGGCCGGCGGATTTGTCGTCGCGGGTTTGGCGAGAGATTTAGGCGATGGAATTGCGCTCGCGAAAGAGCAGATCGCCAGCGGCCGGGCGCTCGAAAAATTGCGCGCGCTTCAGAATTTTTCGAAGTAACGCGCTTCCAACTCACGCAAGAGCGCGATCGCAAAATCAGTGCGATCAAATCGACGGCCGGCGATCATGGCTACCGAGCCGGCGGTGGCGCGCAGCTCCGCGGGAAAATCTTCCGAAGCGTGATTGAGATTAATTCCCAGCCCGGCGATCGCGGCGTAATCGCCGCTGGCTTCCACCCGCATCTCGACCAGGACGCCGGCGAGCTTACGGTTCGAAGCGTAGATGTCGTTAGGCGGTTTGATCGCGCAGGCGATTCCGCTTTGCTGCTCGATCGTCGTGGCAATGACGTGCGCGAGCAGTTCCGTCAGGCGCGCCGATTGGTTAACGGAAATTTTCGGCCGCAGCAAAACCGAAAGCCATAAGCCGCAGTGCGCCGCAGATTCCCAACGGCGCCCATATTGACCGCGCGCGGCCGTTTGCGTCTCCGCGAAAACCACCAGGCCCGCGGAACTGCGGCTCGCCTCCTGCGCGAGGATGTCATTCGTCGAAGTCGTTTCTGCCAAAACCAAAACACGTGCGCCGATCCGCTGATTGGCGAGCGCAGCCTGGATTTTTTCGGCGTCGAGGCGGTCGCGCGGATCAGCATCCGACATGCGTCAGTTCCAGGGAAAGATCGATCGCGCGCGCCGAATGGGTCAGCGCCCCGACGGAGACAAAGTCCACCCCGGTCCCGGCGATCTGCCGGATGTTTTTCAAGTTCACGCCACCGCTGGCTTCAAATTTCACCTTCGTTTTTTTCCCGAGCGCGACCGCTTCACGCATCTCCGCGGGATTCATGTTGTCGAGCAGGATGACGTCGATGCCATCGATCTCGAGAAACGTCCGCACTTGCTCGAGACGATCCGCTTCGACTTCGATGCGGACACCCGGGCGTTCCCTCCGCACGAGCGCGACCGCTGCGGCCATGGCGTTAAAACCCGAGCCGGCCATGAGGTGATTATCTTTCACCAGGACCATGTCGTAGAGCCCGAAGCGATGATTGGCGCCGCCGCCCGCGACCACGGCCGCTTTCTCGAGTGCGCGCAAACCCGGAGTCGTCTTGCGCGTATCGAGAATTTTCGCCTTCGATTTGCCCGCGCCGTCGACGAACTGCCGGGTGAGGGTGGCGATGCCGCTCAGGCGCTGGAGAAAATTTAGCGCGACGCGTTCGGCGGTGAGAATCGAGCGCGCCGCCCCGCGGATTTCGAGAATGGTTTCGCCGCCGCTGAGACTGGATCCGTCCGGTTGTAAAATCTCGAGGTGCAACTTCGCATCCACTCGCCGAAAAACTTCCGCCGCGGTCTCCGCTCCTGCGACGATCGCGCGTTCGCGGGCGATGATTCTCCCGAAAGCTTGCAAGCTGGCGGGAACAAAAAACTCGCTGGTGACATCGCCCTTCCCGATGTCTTCGGCGAGTGCGGCCGCGATCGGATCTCCGGAAAAATTCTCCATTTCAATTCCGCGTTGCCCATCGGGCGGCGCAGCGTTTGGCCGAGAAGGTTAGGCGAAAAATGCCTTCGAGTACAAAAAGATTCGGGCAGCGCACGCAGGAGAAACAACAAATACGAAAAACGTGCTACCGCCCGAATCGCCTTAACCTGTGTGTTTTGACAGCGTCGGTCGCGCGCCGTTCAACTATTTTGAAAATATTACTTGCGACCCGGTATTTTCGGTCTTGTCGATCGCGGTTGCTAAAGCAGGAGCTCGGTTTGGTGGTCTTTCGCGGCCCTGGCCTGCTCGTCCCGGACTTCTTGCAGGACGGATTTGATTTCGGATTTTTCGAGGACGTCGATCAGCGCCGGGTAATCGGGCGTGATCCGCAAATCATCCAACGGCACCGGCAATTCGGTGTCGCAATCGAGCTCGACCATCTTGCGGTTCTGGAGAATTTGCTCGCGCGCGGCGATCAATTTTTCGCGACTACGCGCACTCTTTACCTGCTCGACATTTTTCAAGAGTGAATCGAGCCCGCCGTGTTCCTTGATCAAGGCCGCGGCGGCTTTGCGGCCGATTCCCGCACCCGGGATGTTGTCGACCGAGTCGCCCGCGATTGCGAGGACATCGCCGATCATCGTCGGCGGGACATCCCATTTCGCGATCACCTCGGTCTCGCCCAGAAGCGCGTACATGTCTTTCGGGGATGCGAGATCAGCTTTCGCGGTGCTGTAAACTTTCACCTTCTCGTTCACCAGTTGGAACAAATCTTTGTCGTTCGTCGCCAGGATTACTTCGTAACCGCGGCGCGCGGCCGCGATCGCATAGCAACCCATGAGATCGTCCGCCTCTGTGTTCGGCAGGGCGATGTTCTTGAAGCCCATCAGGGGCGTCAGATTGCGGATGAAACCGAGCTGCGGAATCATCGGCAGCGGCATTTCCTTGCGCGTTTCCTTGTAGGCTGGCTGGAGCTCCACGCGTTTCTGCGGCAGGCCTTCGTCCCAAAAGACCGCGCCCATTTCCGGCTGCAAATCTTTCAACATTCGCCGGACCGTTTTTGTGAAACCGAGAATCGCGTTGGTCGGTTCGCCGCGGGAATTGGAAAGCGGCGGGAGCGCAAAAAACGAGCGGTAAACGTAGTAGTGGCCGTCGATCAAAAGCAGCTTCACCGCGTTACCGTAACTAGAGTTTGCGGCAAATCACGCTTAGAAGACGGGATGACCGAAGAGTGGTTCGTGCGTGTGGGCGAAAAAGAATATGGACCCGTCGATCTCGAGACCCTGCGGGAATGGAAAACTGAGGGCCGTTTGCTGGCGGAGAATCCGGTCCGAAAAGATGACGAGACGACCTGGTCGACGGCCGCTTCGATCCCGGATTTGTTCGTGCAAGTCCTCGAGCCCACGCAGCTGGATGATCCGATCCATCGCCGCACTTTCGGCGAAATCCTGAGCGAAAGTTTCCGGATTTATCGGCGTGGTTTTTGGCAATTCTTCGCGCTCTCGCTGCTGGTCGCGCTGCCCTCGCTGGTGATGAGCATCAGCCGCGAGTTTGTGAATTATCACGAAGGCGAAGTCATCACCATGACCACCCGCGTGGCCGCGGCGATCGCGATTGTCATGCTCGTGCTCGTGCTGGTGGCGTGGCCGATTTTCGTCGCTGGTTTGCAATTTGCCGCCAGCGACCTGGCCAGCGATCGCACGATCCGGATTGGGCCCATCCTGCGCCGCGCGATAAATTTTTGGCCGCGGATCACCAAGCTCTGCCTCTTCGTTTACGGGAGCTATATTTTTTGGACGATCCTGCCGGTGTTGGCGATTCTCGCGCTCGCGGGGAACCTGTCGGTGCTCTCGGTTTTGCTCGCGTTGGTCGCGCTCGCCTTCCAAGTCTACATGGTCGGGCGGCTGTTCATTAATTTCCTTTTCTGGCAACAAACCGCGACCCTCGGCCAACGCGAAGGCGTCGAGGCCTTGCAGGAAAGTCGCGCGCTCGCGCGCAGCCAACCGGAGGCGCCGCGGATGCAGCGGCCGCTTTATCGCGGGGCGCTGATCGCTTCGCTCTGGCTGGTGATTTTGCTCGTCTTCAGCTTTGCGATCGAGCTCCCGTTTCTACTCGTTAGGCTGGAAGGAGTGACCACTTTTGAGCAGGGCTACGCCTTGATCCAATCGATCGTGAACGCGCCGGCGCCGGATGCGATGACCATCGCCACCGACGTCCTCAGCAGTCTGCTACATGCGGCGCTGCGACCGCTCCTCGGGATCGCTTTTGTCGTCCTCTACTTCGACGCGAAAGCCACTCGTTAGGCTAAGTGAGTTCCAGATACGGCAGCAATCCATGCTGTCCGCCTTCCCGACCGAAACCACTTTCCTTGTAGCCGCCAAACGGACTCGTGGGATCGAACTTGTTGAAGGTGTTGGCCCAAACCACGCCTGCGCGCAGTTTGCTCACGATCTTGAAAATCTTGCTGCCCTTGTCGGTCCAAACACCCGCGCTCAATCCGTAGGCAGTATTGTTCGCGCGTTCGATCGCTTCGTCCGGCGTGCGGAACGTCATTACGCTCAGGACTGGTCCGAAAATTTCCTCTTGTGCAATCCGGTGCGACGCGGTCACGCCGGTGAAAAAACTCGGCGGATACCAATAACCTTTCTCCGGCAAACGGCAACGCGATTGCACCAATTCCGCGCCTTGTTTCAAACCGCTGTCGACCAGTTCGTGAATCTTGTTCAGCTGCATCCGCGAATTGATCGCGCCGATGTCGGTGTTCTTGTCGAGCGGATTGCCGACGCGCAAAACCGCGATGCGATCGCGCAACTTCCGAATGACCTGCGGGAAAATTCCTTCCTGCACCAGCAAGCGCGAACCGGCGCAGCAAACGTGACCCTGGTTAAAATAAATTCCGGCGATGATTCCCTCAACCGCCTGATCGATCGGCGCATCTTCGAAGATGATGTTGGCCGCCTTGCCGCCGAGTTCGAGGGTGAGCCTCTTCTTCGTCCCCGCGACCGCTTGCGTGAGCATTTTGCCGACGGCCGTCGAACCGGTAAACGCGATCTTGTTGATGTCGTCGTGATCGACCAACGCCTGACCGGTAACGCGCGCGCCGGTCACGATGTTGACCACGCCGTCCGGCAATTCCGCCTGCTGGAAAATCTCCGCAAGATGCATCGCGGTGATGCTGGTGGTCTCAGCGGGTTTCAGGACGCAGGTGTTTCCGCAGGCGAGGGCGGGCGCGAGTTTCCACGCGGCCATCAGGAGCGGAAAATTCCAGGGAATAATCTGCCCGGCCACGCCTAACGAACGCGGCGTGCGGCCCGGAAAGGCGTAGTGCAATTTATCCGCCCAGCCGGCGTAGTAGAAAAAGTGCGCCGCCACCAGCGGCAGATCGACGTCGCGCGATTCCTTAATCGTCTTCCCGCCATCCATCGTTTCGAGGACCGCCAGCTCGCGCGATTTTTCCTGAATCAAACGCGCGATGCGGTAGAGATATTTCCCGCGCTCGCGCCCGGGCATTCTGCTCCAGACATTCTTATAGGCGCGCCGCGCGGCCTTGACTGCGAGGTCGACATCGTGCGCATCGGCCTCCGCGATTTCGGCGAGCTTTTCTTCGGTCGCGGGATTGATCGAGGCGAAATATTTCCCGGAATGCGGGGCGACAAATTTTCCGTCGATGAAGAGCGAGTAGCGCTGCTTTAGCTCGATGTAATTGTTCGCTTCCGGCGCCGGCGCGTAACTCCAGCGATCGCCAAAATTCAAGGATCGTTCCCGCATCGGAACGACCGCGCGGCTGTGGGCCGGCGCCTGATCGGAGAGGATAACGAGTTCGGAGCGAGCGGATTTTTTTCGCGCCATAAGCGACTTCAGTTCTGACATCGATGTCGCTCTCTGGCAATGATCGAGCGCGCACTCGGTTGACGAGGGCGCGCGGATTTTGGTTGTCAGCGTGTTTCTGATCGCCGCAATATTCGGCCGTTTCTCCCGCCGAAAGGCGTCGCTATGGCCGACGAAGGCAAACCGCGGTTCGACATCCCCTGGGCGACGCTTCTCCCGTTAGTCGCCGCGCTCGCCGGCGTCATCGCGCAATATCGACCACTCGTTAGTGCACGGCCGAGCACGCCGAGCGGCAAGTCGATCGACATCTCCGCGGCGCAGGATGTGGATGCGCGGTTGTGGCAGGATCCGCTGGTCGTTGCGCAGAAAGCGAAGTCGCAACTCGACCTCGACCTCACGACGAGAAACGTCCCCGCGGATCGAATCCAACGGCATGAGTTGCCCGCGCTGGTGGATTTGTTTCAGAAAACGCACGTACACGAGGGCGGCCGAATTCTGCTTCTCGCGGTGATGATCGATTCCGGCCCGTACATCGAACAGGCGGAATCGCGGCTGCGCGCGCGCCAGGGTGTGCTCGAAGGATTGAATGAGAGCGGCTTTGTCCCGGCGGACAGCGAACACATCGGCTACGTGAGTGCGACGGTGGACGTGTCCCTGCCCGCCGATCACGTGGCGGCGCCGAGCGCGTTTCTGCTTCCCTGGGAACGCTGCAAGGTCGATGCGCCCACGACGATTTATCCCGCGGAGACGAAGAGCGCGTTTGTTCTCTGGTTGCCCGCGGCCAGTTTTTCCACCCGTCCACTGGCGACCTTTGCGGAACTGGTGCGGCCTTTCGTCGAAGGCATGCGTGCGGATGTGGACGTGCGTCTGATCGGGCCGGCCACGTCCGATGGTTTGCGCGCGATTGCTCGGGAAGTCGAAGATTCGAAAACCAACTCGCCGTTTAGCCCAGAGCGCGCTGACGTGCTCGATGGCCTCGCGATTGTTTCCGCGCGCGCGACCGCGCCGGCGAAGGTATTGCTCCGCTCGGATGACCCGAAGGCAAATGCGAGCGAAGAGGATCTGCGCAAAACCATCGAAGAATCAGTCGTTAGCCGAAAGCGCGGCGGGCTGCATTTTCAACGTACGATAAAGACCGACGACGTCGTCCTCAAGGCCTTGATCGGGGAGCTCCGCTTGCGCCATGTGGATGTTGCGGCGGGCGACCCTGTGGCGCTCCTGACCGAATGGGACGGCGAGTATGGACGCTCGCTTGAGAGGACGTTCCAAGACGTGGCTGGAACCAGCGCGACCCCGCAGATTCGTTCCTTCCGTTACATGCACGGCATCGATGGTCGGTTGCCGGGCGACGTGGTGAAGACGCCCGACACGCCGCAGCGTGCGCAGACGGCGGAAGCGATCACGGAGACCACCGAAGGCCTCGACCAATCGGATTTCCTCCGGCGCCTCGCGCGGCAATTGAAAGAGCAAGACCGGATCGCGTGGCAACAACACCAGCCCGGCGTCCGCGCCATTGGTCTCCTCGGTTCAGATGTTTTCGATAAGCTGATGATCCTGCGCGCGCTTCGTCCGGAATTTCCGGACGCGATTTTTTTCACCAACAACTACGACGCGCACTTCGAGCGCGAAGAAGATTGGAGCGACGTGCGCAACCTGGTGATTGCTTCGCCCTTCGGCGGCCGGCTGGGGGAAGCCGCGGACGCGGCGTCGTTTCAGCAGAAGGTCGCGCCGTTTCGAGATAACAATCAGACCTCGATGTTTTTCGGCACACTGGTCGCGACCGGGCGCCTTTCTGAAACTGACCTCGAGCATGAACTCGCCCGGCAACCGCGCCTCTTCGAGTTAGGCCGACACGGATCGCAACAGCTCTACCGGCCGGCTGATTTGCAGAACTCCGCCGCGCAGAAACGGGCCGCCTGGTTTCGCGCGTGGCTCGCCGATGGCCACACGAAATGGCCGCTCGCCTTGTCTGCGCTCGCGCTCTTTCTTTTGGCGACGTGGATTAGCTTGAGCATCGTCGATCGCCGCGCCGTCGGCGGCGGAAATTTTCGCGAACGGCTCAAGCGCGTCGGCTCAAGCACCGCGTTCCTTTTGATCTGCGGCGTGCCGTTAATCGTGCTCGCGGTCGGACTCTTCGCGCAAACGGGCGCGGCTATCGAGGAGCCGCTGGCCTTCTTCTCCGGCATCAGCATTTGGCCCACGGAAATGTTGCGCCTGGTCGGCCTGTTCCTGGCCGTGCACTTCATGCTCAAGGCATGGCTCGACCTGCGCGCGAACGAGCGCGAAATCACCGCACAATTTTTTCCGAAAACGCAGCTCGCGCAGAGGTGGCGGCTCGATCTTGGGCTGCGGCGGTGGGAAAAGGAACATGCCGCCTGGCTCAGCGACGGCGCGACAGTTCCGGCTGAGATCGCGTGGGCCGCTTATCTCCAGCGCAATCGCTTTGGGCCACGTTTCATCCGTATCGGCGTGCTCACCCTTTTGTATGTCGTCTTCGCCATCGCCTTCTCTTTGCTCTTTCCGCAAATCTTTGTGCCCGCGCGCGGCGAGCGCGCTTTCACCGCCGATTTTTGGGTGCTCATTGCCACCGTCCTGGCGATGATGGTGCTCACGTTCTACGTCGTCGATGCCATCCGTTTAAACAGCAACTTCATCCGTATCCTTACCCGCAGTGCCACCCAATGGGGCGCGCCGCTTTCAATCGCCGCCGGTCGCGCTCCACCACTGGATCCGGCAGAAATTGCGCGCTACTACGACATCTCCTTCGTCGCTCGTCGCACTGAAGCGGTCGCGCCCCTCATCTGGTATCCGCTGATCGTGCTCGCGGTCGCGCTCATCGCACGCAATTCACTCTTCGATCATTGGACCTGGCCGATCAGCCTTATCCTGATCTTTACGTTGAACGCGGGCTGGGCTTTCGGCAGCGCGATCTTCTTGCGCCGCTCCGCGGAGCAACTGCGTTCGGCCGCCGTCCACAGTCTGCAGGTCCAGCGGCTGAAGGATTTCGCGAACCCGGTGAAACGGCCGATCCTGGACGAACTCATCGCCGAGGTGCGCGGCATCCGCGCGGGGGCCTTTGCGCCCCTTTCCGAGCAACCCTTCATCCGCGCGATCATTTACCCTTCCGGCGGCATCGGCCTGCTCGCGGTTGCGCAACGCCTGCTGGATATTTTTTAGTCGTTAGGCGAATTATCGCAGAGTTCGTTGAAGCGCATCAATTGGTCGGTTCGGCGCGCCGAAAAAATGCGGCGGGTGTGCAAGACGAAGAGGTCAAGGACCGTTTGCACTCGCGCCATGAGTTCACCGCGCGGGTTTTCAGCCACCATTTCAATGGCACCGGCGGCGGGAAATAGCCGATGGTGTCGATTTGAAAATGCAGGCCGAGAACGATTGCGCGGCGCGTGGAAATCGTCGGTGATCACAGTGACGCGGGATAAGTTGAAAATCTTTTTGGCGCGCGCTATTGGGTCGAGCGTGCGAAAGCCGGCGTCGTCCACCGTGAGCACGGATTCGGGCACGCCCTTCTCGAGCAACGCTTTTTCATGTCGCGCAGTTCGTCGTGTTTCCACGATCCGAGGCGACGCCCGCGCGTCTTTGCCTTTTGCGGAGACGCCACGCGATTCTGAGAGCTATGGCAACGAGAAGTAATCTGCGCTCTGGTAATTGCCGTCGATCGTCTTGACGATTTGCATGAGGACGTCGTTGACCAGGGTGCTCGCGCCGAAGCGGAACAAATCCGGCGTGAGCCAATCGTCGCCCAGCGTTTCTTTCACCATCACCAGATAGGCCAGCGCCTGTTTCGCGGTGCGGATGCCGCCGGCGGGTTTCATCCCGATGCGGATGCCGGTTTCGTAAAAGTAATCGCGGATGGCTTCCAGCATCACCAGCGTCACCGGCATGGTCGCGGCGGGCGAAATTTTGCCGGTGGAGGTTTTGATGAAATCGGCCCCGGCGCGCATCGCGATGTCGCTGGCGATGCGGACGTTGTCGTAAGTCTGGAGTTCGCCGGTTTCGAGGATGACTTTCAGGTGCGCCCCGCTGCAGGCTGCCTTGGTCGCGGCGATCTCGTCCGCGATCTGCGCGTGATCTCCGGCGAGGAAAACGCCGCGATTGATCACCATGTCGATCTCGTCCGCGCCATCGCGCGCCGCGCTTTTCACTTCTTCCAATTTCAAACGCAAAGGCATCAGCCCGGTGGGGAAAGCGGTCGCGACAGAGGCCACTTTAACTCCGGAATCGCCGAGAAATTTTTTCGCCGCGCGGACCAGGTTTGGATAAACGCAGACCGCGCCGCAGTGCGGCACCTCGTAGCGCGCATCCAGCGGTTGCATCGCCTTGCGACAGAGGAAGGCCACTTTGCCGGCGGTGTCTTTTCCTTCCAGCGTGGTCAGGTCCATCATCGAGATCGCGAGCTTCAGGCCGGAAAGTTTCGCAGAGGTCTTGATGCTGCGTTTGCCGAAAGCGGCCGCGCGCTCTTCCACCATCACCTGGTCGATCGTCGGGAAATTGTGCGCCCAGGGAGCTTCGCCGGCGCGGGCAATGGTCGCAGGAGCGAGAGTTTTCATTCGTTAGGTGGAAGCATAGCAAAGCGCCGCCGGGAGCGCAGAAAAAATCGTGGCCCGCGCGGATATCCCGGCGGAGTGGCTCGGATCTTGCAGCGTGAAACGGGCATGAAATCGTCCCGCCTTTTCCGCCCCGCCCTCTTTCTCGCCGCGCTCTTGCTCTGTCTGTCCGCCGCGCCCGCCGTGCATTCCCAGGTGATCAACGGTGGCTTCGAAACCGGCGATCTCACCGGCTGGACGGTGGTCGATCCCGACGGCTACATTGCGATCGGTTCGGATCCGGCTTTCGCGCATTCCGGCAATTATCACCTGAACCTCGGCTCCGGGCCGGCGCTCGGTTCGCTCAGCCAGGACTTGAGCACTGCGGCCGGCTCGACTTACTCGCTCTCCTTTTGGCTGGCGAATGATTCCAGCGTCCCGCCAAACGAGTTCGACGTCTTCTGGGATGGCAACCTGGTTTTCAGCCTAACGAATGTGGCGGTCTTTCCATACACGAACTATTCCATCCCCAATCTCGTGGCCTCCGGCTCCTCGACCACGCTGGAGTTTCGCAACCGCAATGATGCCGATTTCTTCCGGCTGGACGATATCCAGGTCGATGTCGTTCCGGAAATGTCGACCCTCCCCCTGGTCCTTCTCGGCCTGGGCTTGGTCTCGTTAGGCAGGGTGAAAATCCGCGCGCGCGCTCAGGATTTTTGCCTGACCAAATAGGCCAGCACTCCGAGCGCGCGTTCGATTTTTGGCGACCACGGTTCGCCATAACTGAGCCGGATAAAATTCCGGAAACTTTGCCGGGGCGAAAACATCGGCCCGGGCGCGATGCTGATTTTTTCGGCGAGCGCTTTCGCGTGCAAGCGCAAGGCGTCCACGCGCGCCGGCAGTTCCACCCACAGGACCAGGCCGCCGCGCGGCCGGGTCATTTTTATTTCCGGCGGAAAACTTTCCGCGACCGCGTGGCTGATCTGTTCCTGCTGGCGTTGCAAAGACTGGCGGAGCGCGCGCAGGTGATGATCGTAGCCGCCGTTGGTCATGTATTCCGCGAGCGCGAGCTGCGGCAGGGTCGCGGTGGCGACGGTGCTGGTTGATTTCAAATCGCGGGTGCGCTGAAAAAATCTTCCCGGGATCAACCAGCCCACGCGATAGCCCGGCGCGACCGATTTGGAAAAAGATCCGCAGAGCATGACGAGTCCTTTGCTGTCGTTAGACTTGGCCACGTGCGGACGCGCGGCGTCGAAATGCAGATCGCCGTAGAGGTCATCTTCGATCAAGGGAATTTCTTTCCGCGCGAGCATCGCCACCAGACGCTCTTTCGCGGTCGGCGGCATCAGGCTGCCCAGCGGGTTATTGAAATTGGGCACCACCAAAACCGCGGCGATCCGGCGCGAACGCAGCGCGCGCTCGAGCGCATCGAGGTCGAGCCCGGAGCGTGGATGGGTCGGGATTTCCAGCGCCTTCAATCCGAGCTGGCCGAGCAGTTGCACGATCCCGAAGTAGGTCGGCGATTCAATCGCGACCGTCTCGCCCGGCCGGGTGACGGCGCGCAAAGCGAGCACCAGCGCTTCCATGCAACCGCTGGTGGTGATGATTTCCTCCGGCGAAATTTTCACTCCCCAATCCAGCGCCCGCCGCGCGAGCGCGCGCCGCAGCGCGAGGCAACCCGGCGGCATCTCCATTTCCAAGGCGGCCGCGCCCGCGCGGCGATTTACCGCCGAAAGGATGCGGCCCAATTTTTGCACCGGCAGCAATTTTACATTCGGCAATCCCGCACCGAGCTGGACCACGTCCGGCATCATGGTGGCGTCAAAGAGACGGGAGATCGGGGTGGGAGGCTCGTTAGCCGAAGGGGTGCGCCCCGGGCTCGAAGTGTGCGGCTCGGCGAGGTGATGATGCGGTCGATAACGCACGAAAAATCCAGACTTCGGACGGGCCTCGATCAACCCGCGATTTTCCAGCGCGAGATACGCCTGCACCGCTGTCGCCGTGCTCACTTTGTGTTGCCGACTCGCCCGACGGACGGAAGGAATGCGGTCGCCGGTGCGGAGGACGCCGCCTTCGATCAATTCGCCGACGCTCTTCGCGACCCGGGCGTAAAGTGGAGGCGGATGAGGCAGGGAAACGGAGCGCGGCACGCGACTAGAGTAGCGTGACGAACAGAAGATATTCAAGCCAAACTGTACCGGACCAAAATATGATGCTCTGCATCTGTGCCTGCTCGGGTTCGCGGCTAGCATGACCGCGTGATCGTAAACGAAACGGACGAAGTTGCGGCTGATTTGCATCCCGCGCCGCGTGAGCCGGTGCGTGATTGGCCGCGGCGCAAGGCAGCCGGACGAAGCGTGAACCCGCGTTTCCTCCACGTCGTCATCGCTTTTGCCGCCGTCTATTTAATCTGGGGTTCGACCTTTCTTGGCATTCGGGTCGCGATCGAAACCATCCCGCCGCTGCTCATGGCCGGAGTTCGATGGATCGTGGCGGGCTCGCTCTTTTATGCTGTTCTGCGTTGGCGCGGTGCGCCGCGGCCCGCGCTCCGCGAGTGGGGAATTGCCGCGATCATCGGCGGCGGAATTATTCTCGGCGGCAACGGCAGCGTGACTTACGCCGAGCAATTCATTCCGTCCGGCACGGTCGCGATCATCGTCGCGCTGGTGCCCGCGATGATGGCACTTCTGGGCTGGCTAAGCGGATCCACGCGCCGGCCGCGGCTGGCGGTTTGGCTCGGAATTGGAATCGCGACCGCGGGCGTCGCTGTCATCGTTCGGCCGGCCGGCGTTGGTTTTTCCGGCGGGCAAATCTGGGTCATCGGCGTGCTGCTTGTCGGTGAATTGCTCTGGTCGGCGGCGTCGCTTTTTGCGGTGCGCGCGGGCTCGCAGACTTCCGGTTTTTTGATCGCCGCGATGCAGATGCTTTGCGGTGGCGCGCTCATGCTCGCGATCGCTTTCGCTCGCGGCGAGTTTGCGCAATTTCATCTCACCGCCGTGAGCGCGCGTTCGCTTTACGCGATCGGTTACCTGGCCACGGTCGGCTCGATCATTGGGTTCTCCGCGTATCTTTGGTTGCTGCGCAACGTCGAGTCGACGCGGGTCGCGACTTACGCTTTCGTCAATCCGGTGGTGGCGGTTTTTCTCGGGAGCGTTTTCGCAGGCGAACGATTGGCGCCGGAACTCCTCGCGGGCAGCGCGCTGGTCGTCGTCGGCATCGCCCTCATCGTCATCTTCCGCAGCAACTCCCTGACGCGCGTCAAAACATGACCCTTGGGAACTGCGACGTGAAATGAGCGCGCTCCGTTTGCGACCAGCGACCAAGGAAGATGCTTCTGTGATCGCGGA
This sequence comes from Chthoniobacterales bacterium, assembly GCA_051005695.1. Taxonomy (GTDB): domain Bacteria; phylum Verrucomicrobiota; class Verrucomicrobiia; order Chthoniobacterales; family UBA10450; genus JACCTI01. The sequence goes on from JBPCJC010000054.1 coordinate 87,194, forward strand.
GATCCTTAATCTTTATATCGCAACTTCGACCGCGACTTTTTTGCTCGAACGACAAACCGTGGAGGAGCAGTCGGCCTGGCTGGGAGAACGCTCGGAGACCTATCCGGCGATTGTGGCTGAATGGAATCGCACTTTCGCGGGGTGGGGCTCGCTTTCGCTGTTCAGTCCGCGCGGCGGTTATCGACACACCGCGGAGCTGTCGGTCTATGTGCGGCCGGATCTGCATCAGCATGGGATTGGCCGCGCGCTCGTCCACGAATTGATCGTACGCGCTCGTGCCGCCGGGCATCACACTTTGATCGCTAAATGCTGCAGTGAATCGACTGCCAGCGTGGCCTTGCATGAAACCCTCGGCTTCACGCGCGTCGGCGAGTTGCGCAGCGTCGGTCGCAAATTCGATCGCTGGCTCGACGCCACCATTTTCCAACTTCTCCTATGAATGAAAAAACGATGAAACGGCTGGGATATCACCGGGTGGATGTTTTCACGGATCGCGCTTTCGGCGGAAATCCGCTCGCGGTCGTGCCCGATGGGCGCGGAATTTCAGACGAGATGATGCATGCGATCTCGAAGGAATTTAATCTTTCGGAAACGACCTTCGTCCTGCCGCCGACGAAACCGGGACACGATTTTCAAGTGCGCATTTTCACGCCGACGGCAGAGCTGCCGATGGCGGGCCATCCGACGATCGGAACGACCTTCATCCTCGCGAAGGAAGGACTCGTTAGGCCGGATGGGAAACGCTCAATGATCACGCTCGAAGAGGGAGTCGGGCCGATTCCGGTAACAATCGATTGGGAATCGGGTGCGCCCGCGTTTATCGAAATGCAGCAGCCGTTGCCGGAGTTTGGCGTGGTCCTCACGGAGATCGAGGAGATCGCGGCAATGCTTTCGCTCGAACCGGAGACGATCCGCGCGACCAACTTGCCGGTGCAGGTGGTCTCGTGCGGGGTGCCGTTTTTGTATGTGCCGCTGAATGGATTGGAAGCGATTCGCCGAATCCGTTTTCGGACTGATGTCTGGGAACGCGCGCTGCGAAATTGCGGCGCGCCAGACGTATTTGCCTTTGTCGCGAAAGCCGAAACGCCCGGCTCGGACGTGCACAGCCGGATGTTTGCGCCGGCTCACGGCATCAGTGAAGACGCGGCCACCGGCAGCGCGGCTGGTCCGCTCGGTTGTTATCTGGTGCGCTACAGCGTGCTTGCTTCCGGTAGCGAACTACGATGCGTGAGTGAGCAGGGGATCGAGATGGGCCGGCCCAGTTTCCTGCATCTCCGAATCGCGCACGAAGGTGAAGAAATCACCGCTGTGCGAGTAGGCGGCCAATGCCATTACATGGGTGCCGGTTACCTGGAAATCGGCCCCGACGATGCTGACTAAACGCGCGCGCCTAACGAGCGAGGACGACGTCCTTCTTCGTCCAGGCATGCTTGCCCTGGCAATGCGGGCAAGGCGCTTTTTGCGTTTTCAATTTGGTCGCATCCCAGGCTTCTTCGTCCACCGTTTGCCCGGTCGGCGTCAGTTTGGAAGTTGCCGGGCAGCGGACGAGGACACGTTTGATCATGGGATGGTTAGGTGTGGTTTGCGGTGAGAAAGTTGGCGGAGCGGGCAGAGCGCAGTTAACCGAGCCGGTAAACGATACGGGCTTTGTCGATGTCGTAAGGCGACATCTGGAGCTTCACCCGATCGCCCGTGGTTAAGCGGATGAAGCGTTTGCGCATTTTGCCCGAGATGTGGGCGAGAACGGTGTGGTCGTTAGCCAGTTGCACCCGGAACATGGTGCCGGCGAGGACGGAAGTAATCTTCCCCTCAAGTTCGATAGCTTTTTTGGAATCCATATTTTTTGCAAAACCGGCGCTCCGTTTGTCGAAGCGCCGGTTCGCAGAATCAAATGCGCCTAGTTAGTAGCGCCCACCTGCAGCTTGCCGCGGCCGCTCTTCGCGCGGACGAGCTTCATTCACCGTGAGGGTGCGTCCCTGCACTTCTTTGCCGTTGAAGGCGTTCATCGCAGCGGCACCTTCGGTGGCGTCGTTCATGGTGACGAACGCAAAGCCGCGGGAGCGGCCGGTGGTGCGATCCATCATCAGGGCAACGTCGGAGACTTTGCCGTGTTGTTCGAACATATCCTGCAGGTCGTTTTCAGTGGTCTCAAAGGAGAGATTACCTACGTACAATTTCATCTTATTAAGTTTTGGAGCAAAAAAACCGCCAGCTACAGAGCCGTTCCCGAGAATCGGGTTTCAGAATCACCAATGAGAAACTCAACTGACGACCTACCACGCAACGAACAGAACAGAACTTCGTCCAATAGGCGCCCATCTTCGCTCATCGCCGGGCGATAGCAAGTCAAAGCTTTGCCCGCGAGGCTCCTGTCGATTCCAAGCCGGGCGCATCGGAGAAAATACTCACGGGCGGAAAATTTGTGGCCGTTTTCCAGCCATATTCACGCATCTCTCTAAAGACGGAATCCATGGAAAAGGAGCTTACACGAGAGAAAGCGAAGGTGCGGGTTTTCTCGACATCGCCAGAAATTCTCGGTAGAGCCTGACATTCCATGGCCAGCCTTGCGCCCGCCCAGAAGGAAGATCGCGTGATCTTTACTGCTGGAACTATTCCCATTTCGGTTCGCGCCGTGATCGATGCGGCGCATTTCCGCGGTGAAGTGCAGGCGCCTTGGAAGGAATTCCTCGCCCGCGTCGGGGCTGCCAAGCGGGCCGACGAAACCGAAACCGAGCTGGACGACGAAGTAGTGGACGCCGCGTCGGTCGCTTTCCGTTATCAATACGACCTGATTACGGCCGAAGAGACCGAGCATTGGCTGGAAGCACGCGGAGTTACCCTCGGTGATTTCAGCGAGTATTTTGCGCGCGAGCACTGGGTGAAATTGTTCCGCGCGAAAACGGAGCTGACGTTGCCACCTTTTCAGGACGCATCGCCGGAAATGCGCGAACTGTTCGCCGCGGAGCTGATTTTTAATGGCCAGCTCGAGGCGATGGCGAACCGGCTCGCGTGGCGGCTCGCGGCGCATGCTGCGGCTGAATCCGATGTCGCCAGCGAGGAACTGGAAGCGGAACGCGCGCGTTTCCGGGAACGCAACGGCCTCGCGCCAGGCGAGGTCGGCGCATGGCTGGCGAGCTTGGGGCGTGACGACGACTGGCTCGAAGAAGCACTCGCGTCGGAAGCGCGCTATCGGAGCGAGTGTGAAAAACTTCTGACGGCGCAGGCGGCCGAGCGCGAGATTGGGGCGTTGCGTTTGCCGCTGACGCGCTTCGAGGTGGAGACGATCGAATTCGAATCGCGCGATGCCGCGAGCGAAGCGGTCCTGTGCGTGCGGGACGATGGCATGTCGATGGCGGAAGTGGCCACCGAAGGTCGTTATCCTTATCGCCGGACGGAGATGGTGCTCGAAGAGATCGCCGAAGATTATCAGCAAAAATTTCTCAGCCTGACGCCGGGCAGTTTGTTGGAGCCGATCCCGCACGAGGATAGTTTTCAGCTTTCACGCTTGCTCGGCAAAACTGAACCCGATCCGGCCGACCCGCGGGTGCGCGAACGGATTACGCAGCGGATTCTTCAGCGTCATTTTGCGGAGCTGACTTCGAAACATATTCGTTGGGAAATTATCCCGGTGGTCACCGAATGAGAGCGCAAGACGAAGAAGTCTTGGAGCGCTCATCGCTCTTTCGTTTTCTGCCGAAGGAAAGCTTCGAGCATCTGCGACCGTTATTGCGCGAAGAGAGTTTTGATTTCGGTGAAGTGATCGTGCGCCAAGGCGATCCGGCGGATTCGTTTTACGTCCTTCTTTCGGGTCGGGCGCGCGCGATCAAGGTTGACCAAAATGGAAACGAGATTGCGCTGGCCACGTTGCGGCCGGGCGATGTTTTCGGCGAGGCGGCGTTAGGCGAAGGCGGAGTGCGCACGGCGATGGTGCGGTGCAGCACGGCGGTCGACGTGTTGCGCTTGAACCGCGCGGATTTCCTCCAGCTCTGCAAAGAGCAGCCGGAGCTCGAGCACCAAATGGAGATGACGAAGCGGCATCGCGCGCTCCAGGGTTTTCTCTACGAGTTTAGCAACTTCGGCCGACTGCCGTCGCCAGCGCTGCGCAGTCTTATCGAGAAACTCGATCCGGTGGAGGTGAAAAAGGGTGAGCTGATCATTCGCCAGGGGGAACCGGCCGGGCCGATGTATATTTTGGAGAAAGGCCGCGCGCGCGCTTTCGCCGGCAACAACGGCAAGACGCAAAACCTGGCCTTTTATCGCGACGGCGATTTCTTCGGCGAACTTTCGATTCTCAACGGCTCGCCGCGGGCGGCTTCGGTGGAAGCGTTCAGCGATTGCCGTTTGCTCGCGCTTGAGCCCGACGAAGTCGCAGAGTTGAAGCGCGATTTTCCGGAGTTCGGCAAACTGATGGAGGAACGCCTCGCGCAGTATCAGGCGAAAACGGAGGCGCGCATCCCGCTCGATTTCACCAGCGAAAGCCTGCCCGCCGAAGCGAGCGTGCATAACAAGGTCGCGCTTGATGGCGAGCGACCGGCGGATCACGCGGCCGACAAATCCCAGCCGTTCGCCGACGGCGCGGGATTATTCCGCAAACGCAAGGGCCACATCCGCAAGGTCGATCACGTCCTGCAGATCGACGAGATGGATTGCGGCGCCGCCAGCCTCGGGATGGTCTGTCGGCACTACGGCCGCAAAGTTAGCCTAACGAGAATTCGCCAGCTCTGTCACACCTCCACCGACGGCACAAGTTTAAAGGCGATTTGCCGCGCGGCCACAGAGCTTGGTCTCGCGGCGCGCGCGCTTAAAGTTTCGCTGCGCAATCTCCCGCAGATGCCGTTGCCGGCGATCATTCATTGGGAAGGGAACCACTGGATGGTCCTTTACGACGTGCACGAAAAATACGTGCGCGTAGCTGATCCGGCGATCGGGATTCGCAAGATCCCGCGGAAGGAATTCGAAACCAATTGGTCCGGTTACGCCGCGCTCTTCGATTACACCACCGCCTTCGAACTCGCGCCGGAAAGCAAACCGACGATCGCGTGGGTGCTGCCGTTTCTCGCGAAATTCAGGACGACCTTGTTGCAGGTTTTGCTACTCGCGGTCGCGGTCACATTTTTGCAAATGCTCTTCCCGGTCTTCACTCAAATGGTGGTCGACAAGGTGATCGTCGAGCACGACATCAGCCTGCTCAAAGTGATCCTGCTGGGCATGGGCGTGGCCCTCTTTTTCGTCCAGGCGTCGACGTTGATTCAGGAATACTTGCTCGCCTTTGCGGCGGTGCGGCTCGACACCGCGATTCTCGATTTTCTCAGCCGGCAATTGCTCTCGTTGCCGATGACTTACTTCACCAGCCGCCGCACGGGCGATATCCAGCGCCGGCTCGATGGCGCACGGCAGGTGCGGCAGTTCGCGGTCGGGCAGGGAATTGGCGCGATCCTGGCGCTGGTCTCGTTAGCCGGAGCGCTCGCCTTGATGACGATTTACAGCCCGTCGCTGATGTTTGCCTTCCTCGCAACCACGCCGCTCTACGTGGGCTTAATGTATTTTTCCTTCAAAGTCCTGCGCCCGCTGTTTGCCAGCGTGGAGGAGAGCCAGGGCAAATACAGCTCGCACCAGATCGACGCGATCAAGGGCATCGAAGCGGTCAAGGCCGCCTCCGCGGAAACCGTTTTCCGCGACACCATGCTGAACGAATTTCTATCCGTTTCGAAGAAGATTTTCCGCAGCAGTTTTATCGTCATGTCTTACGACAGCCTGCTGCAAACCATCGGCATGCTTTCGACCGCGATCTTCCTTTGGGTCGGCGCAAACCAAGTGATAAGCGGTGCGCTCAGCGTGGGCGGATTCGTCGCCTTCAGCTCGCTGACCGCGATGGCTTACGGCGGAATTCTGCGGACGCTCGGCGTTTGGGACAACATGCAGTTCGCTTCGGTTTTGCTGAATCGATTGAACGATATTTTCGAACAAGAACCCGAGCAGGGGCGCGACCGTTCCCATCTCACGCCGGTGCATAGTCTCGAAGGTCGAATCGAATTGCGCGGGGTCAGTTTCAAATACGGCGGCCCCGAGTCGCCGAATATTCTCTCGAACATCACGCTCGATCTCGCACCTGGCCGGATGGTGGCGTTTGTGGGTCGGAGCGGCTGTGGGAAAACGACCTTGATCAAGCTGATTGCGGGCCTGCTTGAGCCAACGGAAGGGACGATTCTTTTCGATCACGTCGATTTGAAAACCCTCAATTATCGCGACGTCCGGCGGCACATCGGAATGGTCCTGCAGGAAAACCACATGTTTAACGAAACGATCGCGCGCAATATCGCGTTCGGTGATGCCGAGCCTGATCTCGATCGCGTCCTGACCGCGGCGCAGACCGCGGCGTCGCACGATTTCATCATGCGTTTGCCGATGGGCTACGAGACCAAGATCGGCGAATCGGGACTCTCGTTGTCCGGCGGACAGAAACAGCGGATCGCGATCGCGCGCGCCGTTTACAACAACCCGCCCGTCCTCATTTTTGATGAAGCGACGAGCGCACTCGACACGGAATCGGAGCGCGCGATCCAGGATAATCTCGGACGCCTGATGGCCGGCCGCACGACGATCGTAATCGCGCACCGCTTGAGCACGATTCGCGAGGCGGACGCGATTGTCGTCCTGGAAAAAGGCGCGGTCGCGGAAGTCGGCAATCACGATCAACTCATGGCCCAGCGCGGCCTTTATTTTTATCTCTCCAGCCAGCAGCTCGGTATTTAACAAGACACGCGCATGAACGGACAACTAGCCAGCCGCGGATCGATCGACACCGAGTCGGAGATGTTGCCGCAGAATCCGCCGGCCTGGATTATCCGGTCTGGTGCGTGGCTTTTGATCGCGTTCTTCGTGCTCGCGCTGATCGCGGCGATTCTTGTCCATCTTCCGGAAACCGTGACCGCGCCGTTCGTGCTCGTGCCGAAGGACGGCGCTGATCCGATTCAATCGCCGCACGTCGCGGTCGTGAGTCGCGTGGCGGTGAGGGAAGGCGATGCGGTGAAGGCGGGCGCGGAGTTATTCATCCTGCGTTCCGACGAAATCCGCGGGATGGACACGCAGGCGCAAACGCTCACGGAAGACGTGCGGGTGCGCGCAGAAAATTTGACGAAATCCGACTCGGCCTATAGCGCGCAGGAACAGATCAAGGATGCGGAAATTTTACAGGCGGAGAGCGAGGTTTCATTCCGCGAGCGCCACGCGAAGACCAGCCGCGAGCTGGTCGACCGGATGGAGAAGCTTTCGAAAAGCGGCGGTATCTCGCAGGTGGAATTGCTGCGGATGCGACTCGATTTAGCGGCCTCGGAAAAGGATTTCAGCGTCTCGCAACGGACGTTGCAGCAGGTGAAACTCGAGCGCCAGCGGATGGAAATGGATCGCTCGCGGCAGCGCGGGCAGGAGGCGATGGAGATAGAGACCAGCAAGTACAAGCTCTCGGCGCTGAAGAGCGACCTGGAAAATTCTTCGCAAAATTTGTTGACCTTGCGCGCACCCTACGACGCGGTTGTGGTCTCGTTAGCGCAGCGGAATGCGGGTAGCGTGGTCCAGAATGGCCAGGAGCTTTGCCAGCTCGCGCGGCTGGATTCGCAACCGCGGGCCAAGCTCTCGTTAGGCGAAGGTGGCTTGCCGAAACTCGCGGTCGGCCAGCGCGTTCGTTTCTTCTTCGACGCTTTTCCCTACCAACGCTACGGGGTGATTAACGGGAAGCTGGAATGGGTCAGCCCATCGGCAGTGGTCACGCCGGAAGGGCCACGCTTTCTCGGTTCAGCCTCGATGGATGAACCGGAAAAATCTTCGCATCGCAAGCCGCTCGCGCTTCGCGTGGGAATGCGCGGCGAAGCACGGATCGTAACCGGACGGCGGACGCTCATCGAATACGCCTTCGAACCGGTCCGGCAGCTGCGGGAAAACATGCGCGAGTAAGCGAGGACGTTTATCGAGATGCAGCCCACGCTTTCTACGCTCAAGCTCGAGCACTTCACTACGACGAACGAAGCGATGGCGCGTTGCCTGCAACTGGCGACGCTTGCCTGCAAGTCCGATGTGCCGGTGGTGTTACTCGGTGAAACCGGCACCGGCAAGACCTTGCTCGCGCACGCCATTCATAATTCTTCGCTGCGGGCGGGCCGGCCATTCATAGCCTTTAACGCCTCCGCGATGAGCGACACCTTGCTCGAAAGCCAGCTCTTCGGGCACGAGCGCGGTGCGTTTACTGGGGCGCAGCAAACCGTGAAAGGAAAATTCGAGCTCGCCCACAGCGGGACTTTGTTTCTCGATGAAATTTCGGAGATGAGTTCGCTGGCGCAGGTAAAAATTTTGCGTGCGCTCGAATACGGTGAGTTTGAGCGACTAGGCTCCGAGCGCATGCTGACCTGCGATGTGCGTATCATCAGCGCGGCGAACGTGTCGCTGCGCGAACGAGTGGTCGATGGCAAATTTCGCGAAGATCTTTTTCATCGACTAAACGGGCTCACCCTGTTGATTCCGCCGCTGCGCGAACGCGTTGAAGAATTGCCGGCGCTGATCGCCACCGAGCTAAAAGCAGCGGCGCATCGTGAAGGCAAAAAGATTACCGCCATTCACCCAGCCGCGATGGCTCGGCTAACCGCGCATGACTGGCGCGGCAATCTCCGCGAACTCAGCCACACCGTCCGAACCATGACGCTTTTCTGCAGCGGCAAGGTGATCCTGCCCGAGCACGTTATTTTTTCGCCGGACCTTGCTTTTTCCGGCGCGAAGAAGACAACGAAGAACTCGCCCACTCATGCGAGTCATTTACTTGGCGACGACTTCTCGTTAGCTAAAGCCACCGCCCGGCACGTGGAGTTTGTCTATGAACAAGCGAACCGTAATCAGCGGCACACCGCGCGGCTTCTGGGTATTTCGCGCTCTACTTTAGCGCGACATCTTCGTGGATTGGCTCGCGATGATGCTAAGCGTCTGGATTCGAGGCCAGCGGATGCGCTAAACGATACCAGTCCTGCCACCAGGCTGGGACCAAACGGACAGCTCCATTGAAATTTTCCAGGACTTACAAACGCTTCATTCCGATGGTGAAGCAATCCGTGAATGAGCTTCCACAAGACCAAAATCACTCACAGAGCCGAAACTGGTACGCCACATGTTAATAGGAGTGGCAGGTGAGTGCATCGAAAGAAAAAAAAGATGCTCAAGCTGGAGATTCCATGAATCGAAAGCCGGCGCGCATGAAAGACAAAATGATCCGCCTGGATGACTTGATACCAAAACAGAGCGTTCAAGGCGGAGGCAAAGTGTTTTTCGGCGCAACTGATCCTAGACAACAACAAACCCAAAAACAGAAAGAGAAATAGTTATGTCAGACAAAAAAGATAAGAAGCCAGAAGTGAAAGATCTCAGCCCGAAGAAAGATGCCAAAGGCGGCCGTGGAGCCGCGGAAGCCGGTGCGCAACTCTCGGGTAGCCAACTCCAAGGCAGTCAAAATCTGGGCCGTCCGAACCAGGAAAGCCGCGTTAACCAGGACAGCCGCCCCAACAGCGCTCAGTAAGGAAGCGCCGAGACCCGGCGCTGCGGTCCAACCCCGCACTGCTGGTCGAAGCCAACCAACAAACCATTATGGCAACATCTAAGAAAAGCTCGAAGGCGGGCAGCGGAAAGAAGCAAGTCAAAGTCGCAGACATGAAGCCTGCGAAAGACGCCAAAGGCGGCCGTGGCGCACATGCCTCCGGCGGACCGAGGCGGAATAGCAGGTTTGGGACGATCCCGACTTATCAGGCATAAGGACCTCGGGCGAAATCCGTGCCGCGATAAATTCGCACGTTGTTGCGCCTCTCCGCGTTCGAATCGGAGGGCGCGGCAACGACTGCGACGAGAGCGGGTAGCTAACGAGACCCGTGTGGTACTGTTTCGCGGACTTGTTAGGTCAACGTTTCGATTTTCAAATCGTGGAAAGTTCGCAGCGATACGCCCGCGGCTGACAGGACGGGGCGAAGTTCTGCGCAGCGCAGGACACGCATCTCCTCTTCGCGTTCCGCGGCGTAAACCGAGTCGAGGCCGATTCGGTAACCTGGATGGCAACCGAGTTCGGTCCAGCCTGGCGGTAGTGATTGCACTGTTCGAATAAACGCGGCGAGCGAAATACCCTCCGGATAAAATCCGCCCCTGTCCGTTTGGCCGTAGAAGCTGCCGCAGTAGGAAATCGCGGCAGAGCAACTCCGCAAAGGAACGCCTAAGTGCGCGGCGGATTCGCCAAGGATCGAGCGGACTGGGTCGAGCAGATGGACATGCTGATGCGAATCGAGATGACTCGGCCAGCGCGCCAACAGGTTTTGAAATTGTTGCAGTTGCCGCTGGAATTCTTCGCGGATCGCGCTGGCATCGGAGGATTCGATTACCCGATAGGCAAGGTCCCATTGGCGATCGCGAAAACGCCACTCCGCAAGATCGAAATGCAGGCCAACGCTGAGCTCGGGATGAGCTCGAGCGTAGTCTGCGGCCTCCTGCGCCGCTGGATGGCGAACCATCAGGCTGGCGCTGGTGACGATGCCCTTCTCGTGGGCCTCGATAATGCCACGGTTTACCCCACTCGTTAGGCCAAAATCGTCGGCGTTAACAATCAAGAAGCGCGCGCCGTTTTCTTCCTTCACGAATTAATCGGCGAAACGCTTCGGGGTCACGGACGCTCGCAACGAGACGCCGGCTTCCTGTAACAATTTAGCTAGCACCTTCCCGGCATCGAAAAATTCCCGCGCGATTTCGCAAGCAGCCTGAGAATGGCGACTAAAGTCCGCGTTGACTTGCTCGAGAGCTGCCAGGATTTCGTCCATCGTGGTGAAAGCGAACAAGCCATCGCCCGTCGGGAGGAAGTTACTGAAACCAGTCTCCTGCGTGATCACCGGCCGCCCAGCGGCCAAATAGCTCGCCGCGCGATCACTAAACCACCCGCTCTTCAAACGAACATTCTGGTCTTTGGCCACGGTCCATTCGCCGCGCGAGCCGATGATAAATTTCCGGTAAGCATCGGCGTCGCCCGAGAACTCGAGCGCGCGGCGTACTTTCCAGCCGCGCTCAACCAGCATCTCGCGATCAGCTTCTTCATAACTGCTAAGCGCGAGTTCGAATCCCTGCGACGTCCGGCGCGGCAGATCGACGAATTTCAGAAATTCGTGGTGCTTACTCCAGTGATAAATCTCACCCTCGAATTCCAGTTGCCTTTCGGGTTGGCGCCAATTGGCGATCGTCGTGAAAAGCTTACCCGGTGGCCTGGCTGATTGCCAAAGATCCAGCACCACCGGCTGCCGAGTTGGGTAAAACTGGAGCGGTGCCGGCGGGATCGGCACCCGGCAATCCGGCGCGCCCAAATTTTCGCCGAAAGTGAAATGTGCGGTGTGCTGCGCGAGGAAATTCGCGGTCGCTTCGAGATTATTATGAAGTTCGATCTCGGGCGCGACCGGATCGGTTTCCAGATATATGAACGCGCCGCCCGCCAGATGTTCCGGTCGCGGGATGGTGCCGCCGTGCAGGTTGATGACCGCCGACGCGTTAACCAGTGCGCGCTTGATCGCGGATTCACCGATGCCGAAATAGCGATCGCTGCCATGCCAGGCGTGATAGGACCAGCGCTGGCCTAAGTCGAAAGGCTGGAGAGTTCTCGCGATAAAGGCGGCTGCCTTTTCCGCGCCGTCGTGGTCGACCGCGTCGGTAAACATCGATGGCGCGATGCCGTGGTCCTCGGCGTAATAAACCTGGAAGCCCAGTCGTTGCAGACCGATGAGGTAATGGATCGTTTGCCAGATCACGCCGCCGACCGGCATCATGGTCATGAGACCGAGCAGGACGATGATTGGATCGCGGCGGACGTTCATGAGGCTCGAGCGGAAGTGCGGAAGACTATGCGCGATCTGCGCGGGATGATAAAAGAAAAGCTTGCTCTCGTTAGACTGAATGCTGTGCCTGGAGGGATTCGAACCCCCAACCATCTGATCCGAAGTCAGAAGCTCTATCCGGTTGAGCTACAGGCACAGTGGCTTCGCGACGAGCAGGAAAGCCGGGTTCAACGCGCGTGCCATCCTCCCGGTGAAAAACGAGAATCGTGAATGCCGGCGCGCTTTACCCGTCTATCGTTCCGCATGCATCGCCACGTCGCCTTCATCATTCTGAGCTTGCTGCTCTCCTTGCCCACGATTCTCTTCGCCCGTGATGCCCGCGAACAGGCGCGGATCGATTTCCTGCTCCACGGGGTGGAGAACGCCGCCGGCATTAAATTCATCCGCAACGGGTCCGAATTCGACGGCCCCGCCGCGGCCAAGCATTTGCGAATGAAGCTCAATTACGTCGGCGAACGTTTGAAGACCGCGGAAGATTTTGTGAAATATTGCGCCTCGGAATCTTCCCTCACGCATCAGAAATACAAGGTCCGCCTGCCAGACGGACGAGTGCAGGATGCAGCCGGTTATTTCACCGATCAGCTGCGGAAGTTTGACGAAAAAAAGCCGTAGTGGTCCGGCACTCGCTGGGAAGCCTGTGATGCGACAACACCACCCCAGGCTCACCTGCCAGATTTTCGGCACTTCTGGAATCATCGCTCTCTCGCTCCTCAGCGGATGCGCCACTCAGGAAACGAGAGACCCGCAGCACGAGGTGAAGCCGCTGTATTCGGCCGCGTCACCTTCTTTCAAACAAGCGACCGGCTCATTGCTCGGATCCGGTTACGCGAGCGGAAACCAGATCGTCACCCTGGTTAATGGGCGCGAAATTTTTCCGGCAATGTTGCGCGCGATTCGTTCCGCGCGGCAAACGATCGACTTCGAAACCTATATTTATTGGGACGGCGAGATCGCCAAAACGATGGCCGATGCGCTCGCGGAACGCGCCCGCGCCGGGGTTCGGGTGAATGCGATCCTCGATGCCCAGGGCACCGGCAAGATGGGCCGCGAAAATCTGGAGAAGCTTCGCGCCGCGGGCGTGCAGGTCGTGAAATATCATCCGTTGTCGTGGTGGGATCCGCGTCGCTACAACAACCGCAGCCATCGCAAGCTCATGATCGTCGACGGGAAAATCGGCTTCATCGGCGGAGTCGGAATCGCTAGCGAATGGGAAGGCAACGGCGACACGCCGGAGCATTGGCGGGATAATCATTACCAAGTGACTGGCCCGGTGGTGGCGCAGATTCAGGCAGCCTTCATGGATAATTGGCTGAAGACGGAAGGCACCGTCCTGCACGGCCCGGATTATTTTCCGCCGCTCGCGCCCACCGGCCCCTACACCGCGCAAGCTTTCCGGAGTTCGCCGCGCCAGGGCAACATGGATATCCACTTAATGTATTTGCTCGCGATCGCTTCCGCGCAAAAATCGTTGCTGATCGAGAACGCGTATTTCCTGCCCGACGAATTGATGCGCCGGGAATTAATTAACGCGGCCAAACGCGGCGCCAAAGTCGAGATCATCGTTCCCGGTAAACACATCGACCAGCAAATCGTCCGGATTGCGTCGCACAAACATTGGGCGGAGATGCTCCAAGCGGGGATTCGAATTTTTGAATACAAACCGGCGATGGATCATGTGAAGCTGATGATTGTCGACGGCGCGTTCGTGTCCGTCGGTTCGGGCAATTTCGATTTGCGCTCCCTGCGCCTGAATGATGAGGCAAACCTGAACGTTCTCAGTGAAAAATTTGCCACCGAGCAGGCGCGGCTCTTCTTCCGCGACCGGCAGCATTCGCGCGAATTCACCGCGGACAAAGAAGGCCACCTGGGCTTTCTCGATCCGCTCCGGCAAGGCGCGAGCATAGTCTCGCCAGTGCTCTGATCCGGCGAAAATAATGATGGGTGGCCAACGGGACTCGAACCCGCAACAGCCAGAATCACAATCTGGAGCTCTACCATTGAGCTATGGCCACCGACAGGTGCGACTGTAGTTTTGGGGTGCGCATTTGCAAAGGCAAACGCGCGTTTGGCACGCCGTCCGCTATCTCTTTGAGCAGAGGCAGCCGTTGCAACTCCGCGGCTGTCGCTTATCGTCCGCTCTCCCACGAATGAAGAAAATCGGTCTGATTCTGCTCGCCGTTTTTTCGCTTCTCGCGGCGCCGATTCAGCTCGCGGCCCAGGCCGATGATCCGAGCGAGGTCTTTTTGAAGGCCTACATGACGTCGCAGCAGGGCGATAAGCTGGAGCACGACAATCAACTTAAAGCTGCACTCGCGAAGTTCCGTTTCGCCGGCAGTTTACTGGAAGAATTGCGCAAAACGCACGCCGACTGGCAGCCCGCGATCGTCGATTATCGCGCGCGCAAAATCGGCGAAAGCATTCTGCGGTTGCAGACAAAGATCGGCACGCAGGCGGATCTGGCCGCAACCGCCGAACCGGAAACCACTCCACTCCTTCCACGAAACGCCGGCCCCGCGGAACCGAGCGTAGAAGTAGGTGCGGGCACGCGCGGCACTGCGCGCATCCCTGTTCCCGCGCCACCCACCACCGCGCCGGTAGCCGCCGCTCCGCCGTCAGCCGTCGCGCCCGCGGCCTCCGCGCCCAGCGATGCGGCCATAAAAAAAGCCACCAAAGAGTTGCAGGATAAAGTCGATCAGCTTCAGGCCGATCTGCAGAAAACCCGTTCGCAATACAGCTCCGTGCAGAAGGAGAAAGAATCGCTCACCGGAAAATTGCAGGAGACAAATTCCAAGCTCGAGAAGGCGCAGACCGAATTGCAGAAAAGCAAAGGCGCGGAGAAAGCCGTTCACGATCAACTCGCGCAGGCGCAGGATTCGTTGAAGAAAATTCAATCGACCAGCGGCTCGAACGCTAAGGGCGCGGAAGCGCTCCGCGCGCAGATCGCGCAATTGCAAAAAGCGGTCGCCGACGCCGAGCAGGGTCGGGCAGCGGCCGAGAAAGAGAAGGACGCCGCGACCGCGAAGTTGAACGAATCCGGCGAACAGATGGCGGCTCTGACGAAAGAGCGCGACCAGTTAATCGCGGAAGCGTCCCAGAGCAAAGAAGCGCAGGAACGCGTGCAGTCGTTAGTCGCGGAAAATTCCGATTTGCAAAAGAAGCTGGCCGACGCCGAAAAGACGGTCCGCGAAATCACTGACGACAAACCGCAGAAGGAACAGGAAATCGCGGACGTGAAACGGCAGGTCGAGCAGTTGCACCAGCAGCTCGCGGCCAGCCAAAAACAGAATCACGATTTTGAGGTCACGGTGAGCGATTTGCGTTCGCAGCTCGAGCAGACCAACGCCGAACTGGCGAAGGCCAAAACCACCGGCGCCAATCCCGAGGAGACCGCGCGCCTGACCAAAGAAAACGAAATGCTGCGCGCGATCGTGATGCGCGAACGCCAGGAAGAAGCGCGCCGGGAAGGCGCGAAGAAATTGATGCTCGCCGAGTTCGACAAGCTCCAGATCAAATCGGAAACACTGAACCAACAGATCGAGCTGCTCGCGCAACCGGTCACGAAGCTGACCGCGGAAGAGCTGTCACTTTTGCGCGAACCGGTCGTTTCCACTTCGGACACGAATCCCGGCGGCGTGACCGCGAGTTTCGCCCTCCCGAACCAAGGCGCGAACGCCAACGGCGCGGGGCCGAATGTTGAGACCACCTTCAAACCGGCCGTGCCCGAGGAGTTGATTCCGCTGGCCCGCGAGGCCAAGGAAAATTTCGATGCCGGGAAGTTTCGCGCCTCGGAGAAACAGTACGACGAGATCCTGACCAAGAGCCCGAACAACCTCTACGCAATTTCCAATCTTGGCGCGGTATACTTCCGCACCGGTCGGCTGAAAGCCGCCGAGCTGACCTTGAAAAAAGCGGTCACCCTCGCGCCGAAAGATGAATTCTCCCGGCGTACTCTCGGGATCGTTTACTATCGGCAGGCGAAGTACGACGACGCGGTCACAGAGTTAACCAAAGCGCTCGCGATTAATCCGAAGAGCTACATCGCGCATAACTATCTCGGCATTACCGCGAGCGAGAAAGGCTGGCAGGAAGCCGCCGAGAAGGAAATGCTGGAAGCGATCGCGGCCAATCCCAACTACGTCGACGCGCACTACAATCTCGCGGTCATCTACGCGACCAATAAACCGCCCGCGAAAGAACTGGCGAAGCGGCATTACACGAAAGCGATGGAGCTAGGCGCGGAAGCGAATCCATCGCTAGAGAAGCTGATTCACTAGCCGATTGTTCGCGGCTAATTTTCAGCACGTGCCGAGACCCTTCCTGATCGCGGAGTGGCGGCATCTGGCGATGTTGAATTATGTCGTCGATCCGTCGCTGCTCGCGCCGCTCGTGCCCGCCGGGACTGAGCTCGATTCCTTCGAAGGCGAAACCTTCGTCAGCGTCGTCGGCTTCATGTTCCTTAACACCCGCGTGCTCGGTTTCCCGGTTCCGTTGCATCGGAATTTCGAAGAAGTGAACCTGCGCTTCTATGTCCGCCGTCGCTCGCCGGCAGGCTGGCGGCGCGGCGTCGTCTTCATCCGCGAGTTGGTGCCGCGGCGCGCCATCGCCCTGATTGCGCGGACCTTTTACGGCGAACCCTATACCGCTTTGCCCATGCGCCACGCCGTTACCGAAAGCGCGGCCGCGTTATCCGTCTCCTATCAATGGCGCCGCGCTGGAACATGGGAAACACTAGCCATGACTGCGACCGAAGCCCCGCGCCACTCTGCGCCCGGCTCGCACGAAGAATTCATCACGGAACATTACTGGGGCTACACGCGCCACCGTGCTAGGACGAGCGAATACCAGGTCGAGCATCCGCGCTCGCGCTTCCGCTCAGCCACCGCTTGGGAATTCACCGCCGACGTAGCCACGCTCTACGGTCCGCACTTCGTCGAGACGCTATCCGCACCCGCAGCCTCCGCTTTCATCGCCGAAGGCTCGCTCGTAGAAGTGCAGCCACACACTCGTCATTAGAAAACGCGGAGCGGCCGGCGGTTCGCTGTCGCGCGGTCGGGCTACTCAATCTGTGCGATCGCTCCGATTACGACGGCGCTTCAATGTAATTTAAACGTAATCGGGATTCGCATCACACGAATGGAATGGGGCTTCGCCTTCCATTCTTTCAGCCCATTGATCGCATCGTGATCGAGGATGCGGCTGCCGCTACTTTGCACAATGTCGATCGCTTTGAGCCGACCGGTTTCGTAGTCGAAGCGCAGTTCGAACAGGCCGGTGCCGCTGGCTTTGGTCCGCCGCGCATCGTATGAGTACTCCGGCCTTACGGCATAGCGCAGCACCTGCGCCGCCTCTTCCACCGTGAACAGCTTCGGCACCTCGCCCCCGCCCGAGACAAGGTCTGCCGGAAGCTGTGCCCGTCGTCGGGTGCGTGCACTGCCTGCCTCTCGGACGACGAACGAATCACGGTTCGCGGACTCGATTCTGTCGCGGTAGACGCGACCAGTCACCGCTGACAAGTTCGAAGCCGCGATCTTCGAGACCAGAAATCCACCTTGGACATTCCAAGTGCCGGACGCCTTGACCAGCAACTTCGCGGGCGCGCTGCCTTCCTGCACGGCCGCGAAATGCTTGAAGGTGCCGTCGCCAGCATAGGTCTCGTAGGCGAATCGCGCCGCGGAATTGGCCGGTGGGAGATCGACCTTCCAAGTTCCAACGATCCATTTCGTCAACTCGGCGTCAGGCGGTAAAGCAGTAAGGTCCGCACCGGCCGCGTCTGCAGTAGTAGTGAACGAAGAGGAAATCACGATCGCAATAACAAGGAACGGCTTCACGGCTATCAGCATCGCATCGCTTGCTGCGTTTGCACCAGCGACGGCGCCGGACAATGCGAACATCACCTGATGAGAATGCCAAGCCTTCGCCAATACAAGTCAACGGGCTGAACCTCCAACGTTCAGGCGTATTTATTCGGCCTAATCCATGTATTGTGCTGTCGCCGGCAGCTTCCAGACGAGCAATCTCTGCAAGCAGGACCGTAATCTGGTCGATGAGCCGCAGAAAGTAATCTTGACGCATGATAGCGGACTAAGTCTAACGAGAACAAGATAAGGGTCGCGTGAGCTACAAGCGATGTTCGCATGCTCTCAAATCTAGGCATTACGACGGTCCGCGGTTCGGCTGGTTAGATTCCGTTATTCACGACCCCATCCTGTAATGGATCGGCGAACGGAATGCTCGCAGAACACCCGGCCTAAACCGCCACTGCCTAAAGGCCGCGAGAGCGGCATCATCGAGGAGTTTGTGTCCCGTGCTCTTGAACATCCACACCGACGTCACACGGCCAGTTTGGAAATCTACCTTCGCCTCAATCATGCCATCGCCCTCCTCATGACGAAGACGAGCCGCTAACGGATATTCTGGCTGAACGATTTTGGTAGCGACCGTCGGGGCCCAGAACTGCTTTGGCCCAGAACCAGCCGCCAATGAAAAATTGAATGAGCCGAATAGGATCAACGTCAGCGCGAATCGTGATGTGAGAAGTCTCATGAATCTAACGAGAAAAGAGATCAGCCTTTGCTGGCGAGAACGCCCGTAGCGGCGGGTTGTGAGTGTGGAGTCACGGAAAACCAGAGCGTACGCCGGCCAGCGGTTGGCTGCATCGCCTGGTTAGGCCTTTGGGTAGTATCTTCCGAATCCATGGCCCTAGTGCGCCGCTTTGTGTGCCTGGAGCGCAAGGGCAACGAGACCGACACCGTCAACCAGGATATGTGCGAGAATGTTGGCCCAAAGATCGCGTCGCCACAGATATAGACCAACGAGAACCACCGACACCGCAGCGATCGGAACGAGCTGTATCCAGTCAAAATGAAGCGCGTGAATCACTATGAAGACGGTCGTCGCGAGGAATGCTGAAACCCAGCGCGAGCCGGTGAGGACGGTGAGTTGCTCGATGGCCAGACCGCGAAACAGAATTTCCTCGACCACGCCCGCACGCACGGCGAGGCACAAGGCATAAGCGACAGAGCCGTGCACGAGTGCAGCGGCCTGCGCCTCCGCGTGCTCTGCGCGGTGCAACAGTCCGTAGACAAGGTAAGCCGCAAGCGCACCGGCCCCGGCCATCGCCACCGCACCAGCAACCGCGAACCCCAAGCTGGCAAAGCGAAATCTGCGCAAACCGATGCTTGCAAGCGTCCTCCGCTCCCCGAAGAAGGCGACTGCGAGAACGATCGCGGCGTAGAGCCAGATCGCTCCTTCAGTGACAACGCGCGCAGCGATTTCCCCGATCCTCGGGACAAGATTGTGAACGGATGCCTGCACGGGTACGGAAACCAGCGGATAGACCAGGATCAATCCGAGACAAACCAAGATGGCTCCTCGGTGCACTGACCTCGCGCAATGATTCATCTGTGAAAGCGGGCTCATACGGTGTTATTGCGGCCTAACGAGAACAAGATCAGCGACCGCTGGCGAGGGCGCGCGCGGCGGCGGGATGTGAGGTTCGAGTCATGGGAAACTTGGGCGTACACCGGCCAGCGGTTGGCTGCATCGCATGGTTAGGTCTCATTGGGCGAAACGTGCGACAAGATGTGAGGCGGCCTCGTGTGCCGCGTGACGATACACGTCTTCACACCGCGCAATCTCAAGATCCTTCTTCGCGAGCGCGTCAGCGGCCCAATGGCGGCGAGTCTCGCCAACAGGTAAGTCATCTGTCTCGCTGTCTATGGCGACGAAGGTGCGGAAATCAGGATCAGTCGTCGATGAGACCGTGACCACCACAAAACGTGCGAAGCTGGCGCGCGCCAGTAATGATGCTGATGCTTCCATCAAGGAGACCTTGTGCGATCTCCACGATCTTCTGACGATCACTACTGGCGATTATATGGGACGGCGGCATAAGACCTAACGAGGTTTAGGCGGAATTATTCGGACTAATCCACGTATTGGCTGAACTCCCCCGACGGCGGCGTCGGGTAGGTCAATCTGGGAGCGGGAAACTCAAGGCACGACGAGGGTAGCGGGCGAGCCGTAGGGTGCGCGGTCTTCTTCTTCGTTTTCTTACGATCACTCTCCCCGAGCCATAAGCTCCCGCAGGACAAAGGGCAGAATCCCGCCGTGGCGGTAGTAATCGATCTCGATCGGGGTATCGATGCGCAGTTTTACCGGGACCGATTGTTTGGCGCCGTCTTTGCGGATGATCTCCAGGGTAACGGTCGCGCCTGGTTGAATGGCGTCCGACAATCCCGTGAGTCTGTAGGTTTCGGAGCCATCCAGGCCTAACGACTGCGCGTTGGTCCCATCGGCGAATTGTAACGGGAGCACGCCCATGCCGACGAGGTTTGAACGATGGATGCGCTCGAAGCTGGCGGCGACGACGGCTTTCACGCCTAACAAGCGGGTGCCTTTGGCCGCCCAATCGCGCGAGGAGCCGGTGCCGTATTCGTGGCCGGCGAGGATGATCAGCGAGGTTTTCGCTTCGGCGTATTTCTCGGCGGCTTCGAAGATCGCCATTTGTTCGCCGGTCGGCTGATGTTTGGTTACGCCGCCTTCGATCCCGGGGACCATCAGGTTTTTGATTCGCACATTGGCGAAGGTGCCGCGCGTCATCACGAGGTCGTTCCCGCGACGGCTGCCGTAGCTGTTGAAATCCTCCGGTTTGATTCCGCGCGACTGGAGATACTTGCCGGCTGGTGAGCTGGCCTTGATCGCGCCGGCCGGGGAAATGTGATCGGTCGTGACGGAGTCGCCAAAGATGCCGAGCGGGCGGGCGTCGCGGATATCGGTGATGTGGCCCGGCTCCATTCCGAAGTCGGCGAAGAACGGGGGATCGTGGATGTAATCGCTCGCTTCGTCCCATTGATAAACTTCACCGGTGCTCGATGAGATTTCGTTCCACTTCGGATTTTGATCGGCGAAGTCGCGGTAAAGTTTACGGAAGATTTCCGGCTTGAGCGCCGATTGCATGGCGTCGCGGATTTCCTTCAAAGTCGGCCAGAGCTCGCGCAAGAAGACGTCCTTGCCGTCTTTGTCTTTCGCGATTGCGTCTCTCGAAAGATCGAGATCGACCCGGCCGGCGAGTGCGAAGGCGACCACCAGCGGCGGTGACATGAGGAAGTTGGCCTTGATGTTTTGGTGGACGCGCGCCTCGAAATTGCGATTGCCGGAAAGGACCGACGCGGCCACGAGATCGAATTCGCTGATCGCTTTCTCGATCTTCGGATGGAGCGGCCCGGAGTTGCCGATGCAGGTGGTGCAACCGTAGCCGACGATGTTGAAGCCGAGCTGGTCGAGATAAGTTTGCAGGCCGGTTTTGTTCAGGTAATCGGAAACCACGCGCGAACCGGGCGCGAGCGAAGTCTTGACTGACGGATCGATCGTTAGGCCGCGCTCGACCGCTTTCTTCGCGAGCAATCCCGCGGCGAGCATCACACTCGGGTTACTGGTGTTCGTGCAACTGGTGATCGCCGCGATGAGAACGCTGCCGTGGCCGATCCGGCTTTCGCCGCGATGGAACATTTGCTCGCCGCCTTCCGGCATTTCATCCACCGGATCGGGCGTCGGACGGTTCGAAACCATCTCGACTTTGTTTTGCTCATCACCGGGCTCGATGCCCTGTTCGCGCTTGTCGGTCGAGACCATCGCGTCTTCTTTCGGCGGCGTTCCGTTGAGTTGCACCAAGTGCTGCTTGCCGAGGTCGCCGTTGCTCTTGCCGTAACCGCCATCGGTCAGCGGTTTCGCGAGCAATGAACGAAACGCGCTCCCGAGTTCCGGCAGATTAATCCGGTCCTGCGGACGCTTCGGACCGGCAACGCTCGG
>JBPCJC010000055.1:0-47099 GCA_051005695.1 Chthoniobacterales bacterium
GTGATCGGACGAAACAACGCCGACCGCGTTCCAGGTTGGAGCGAGCGGTTCCTTAGGCCGCGCTTTCCCCGGAAAAGGGGGCCGCAAATTAGGCATGTTCCGGGGAGCGGTCAACTGGCGGCGCCGCCGTCGAAACCTTGTCAGCCGCACCTACTCAACCGTCGCGGCACCTTGACGGTTTCGCCGAGTTCGTGTCGCTTGAAGGGATCCCATGAAGCTGCTCCTGAATGCATTAATCGCCGTGGCTCTTACCTCCGTTGCTTGCGCGGCTTCGCCGGTGGAGCAAAAAGTCGCGGAGATCGCGAAGGGCGAAGGGCTCACCGTGATCCATCTTTGGGCGCCGTGGTGTTCGAATTGCCAGGCGGAATTAAAAAGCGGCGGCTGGGTAAAAATGATCAAGGAAAACCCGAAGACGCAGTTCGTCTTCGTCTCGGTCTGGGACGCGGGCGATGATGGGAAAGCGATGTTGAAGAAAAATCAGATCGGCGATCAGCCGAACGTCACCATCGTCGCCGATCCCGGTCCGCGCACCGGTGACGCGAAGATGAAGCGCTTTCTCGATCTGCCAGTCTCATGGATCCCAACAACCTGGGTCTATAAAGGCGGCGAGCTGCGCTATGCCCTGAACTACGGCGAGATCCGCTTCCCGGTCTTGCAGCAATTTCTGGAAGACAGCACTAACGAGTGGTCGCACAAAGGCGAGACGGCGGAGAATTAAGATGACCCTCGCGCCCACCGAAATTCTTGCCGCCGAAGCCGCGCGCGGAAAACCGCCGCAGATTCTCTCGCTCATCGGCGACACGCCGCTGCTCGAAATCACGCGGATGGATACCGGCCCGTGCCAGCTTTTCGTGAAGTTGGAAAATCAAAATCCAACCGGCTCGATTAAAGATCGCGTCGCGCTTGCGATGATCGAAGCGGCGGAACGAGACGGACATTTGGAACCCGGCGGGACAATCATCGAAGCGACGGCGGGCAACACCGGCCTCGGCCTCGCCTTGATCGCAGGCGCGAAGGGTTACCGCATCATCCTTGTCATCCCCGACAAGATGTCGCAGGAGAAAATTTCGCACGTGCGCGCGCTCGGCGCGGAAGTGCGGATCGTTCGCTCGGATGTCACCCGCGGACATCCGGAATATTATCAGGATGTCGCCGCGCGGTTGGCCGAGGAAATTCCCGGGGCATATTACGTCAATCAATTCGGTAATCCCGCGAACCCGGAAGCGCACGAGCGCACTACCGGCCCGGAGATTTGGGAACAGATGCGACACGACGTCGACGCCTGCGTCGTCGGGGTCGGTTCCGGCGGCACGATCACGGGCTTGAGCCGTTTTTTTAATCGCGTCCGTCCGCGCCGCGGCGTCGAGATGATCCTGGCCGATCCCGAAGGCTCGATCCTCTACGAATACATTAAGACCAAGAAAATCGCCGAAGCCGGCAGTTGGGCGGTCGAAGGCATCGGCGAGGATTTCATTCCCGACATCGCCGACCTTTCTTACGTCACCGATGCTTTCGAAATTCCCGACGCGGAAAGCTTCGCGGTCGCGCGGGAACTGTTGCGCAAGGAAGGAATTCTCGGCGGTTCCTCCACCGGAACCTTGCTCGCGGGCGCGCTCCGTTACTGCCGACAGCAAACGAAAAAGAAGCGCGTCGTCACCTTCATCTGCGACACCGGCAACAAGTATCTCTCGAA
This sequence comes from Chthoniobacterales bacterium, assembly GCA_051005695.1. Classification (GTDB taxonomy): domain Bacteria; phylum Verrucomicrobiota; class Verrucomicrobiia; order Chthoniobacterales; family UBA10450; genus JACCTI01. The sequence goes on from JBPCJC010000055.1 coordinate 1,694, forward strand.
GATGTATAACGACTTCTGGATGGCCGAGCAGGGCTTCACTAAGCGGCCAGCGCAGGGCGACCTAAGCGATTTGATCTCCCATCGCGCCGAGGCCGGCGAAGTCATAGCCGTCGGGCCTAACGACAAGTTGCTGACCGCCTTCAGTCGGATGCGCCAGGCGGATGTCTCGCAGGTTCCGGTGCTTGACGAAGCCGGACGAGCGGTCGGGATCCTCGACGAATCCGACCTTCTGGTGAAGATTCACCGCGATCCGGCGCAGTTTAACGACACCGTCTCCGCAGCCATGACCGACAAGCTGGAAACGCTTTCGCCAAGTGCGAAAATTTCTGACTTGTTAGGCGTATTCGATCGCGGCCGTGTCGCTATTGTTATGGAAGGCGCCAAGTTTCTCGGCCTGGTTACGCGGAGCGACCTTCTCTCCTACCTGCGCCGCAGCATGTCGCAGCAATCGGGCGAGCTGGTCTGACGCCACCGCGCGCGTGCGGGCGTCTTCGTGAATCCCGACCGCTACGGCCACACTTCCGCCGCGGCGGTCGCGATCGCCCTCGAAGAAGCTAACCGCACCGGCCGGATTAAGCAGGACGACCATGTCTTGCTCGTAGTCTTCGGCGGCGGGTTAACTTGGGCCAGCACGATGCTAGAGTGTTAACCACGAGACGTCGCTCCCTGCGCGCGACTTTTCGCCGGGAGCTGGCGACGGCCAGGCTTAGCTGGGCGTCGATCTCTCGTTTCCGAGTCTTACAAAGACCGGACGCGCGCAGTTCCGAACCATCCGAGCGCAGTCCGAGACTGTCTTAGCACGGTGCGCGACGACCCGAGCGTTGGCCCCCGACGAGCCGAGCGCGAGTTCGGAGACGCCGGTACCGGTCGCAAAGAACCGTCAGGCGATGGGTGACTTCCTCCTGCGATGATGGATGACCGCGACAACCCCTGCCGCCAGAAAGAAAGTGATCGTGGCGGGCTCCGGCACGGTGGTTGAGACTCCATTATTGAGCGCGACTAATCCGAAACTCCCGACGCCGTCGGGTGCGAGGGTAAACTGGAAGCCGGGCTCAAGGCCGGTGATCGTGACCTCGCTAAAGTTATCGGTGATGAGTGGGTCGCCCGATTGCAGGAAGTCGAACTTATCGCCCATGCTTGGCGCGAAACCGTTGATGAAATCGAGCTCCAACTTCGCTCCGGAGTTCAGCGTGATGTGGCCGGTGACGTTGAGGTGATCAAACTCGGGTAGGCCAGTCCCCGCGATCGCGATTTGCAAAAGGCCGCCGTTTTGCTGTTCGTAGTCTCCATTCACGGTCAGGGTTTGCGGATCACCCGGCGCGGCGGTCCCCGCGTTGATGAGCTTGCCGTTGATCGTGCCCGAACCGCCTACGGTGCCGCCGAGCTGGATGACGACGTCGCCGAATACGCGTCCGTTGTCCTTGAGCACTCCGTTAAACCCGACGGCGATCGTGCCCGCTGCCGCCTGGCCGTTCGGCGCGCCGAGGGTAATGCTGCCGCCGGTGGCCGTGTTCACGGTGCTGCCGCTGGTGACCGAAAGCAGTTGTGCGCCGACGTTCCCGCCGTCAGACACCGTCAGGCTGCCAGAGCCGGAAGCAGCGCTGCCGACTTGCACGTCGCGGGCGGCGAGGGAGCCGGTGGCAAATACGGAGACGGCGCCCTGGTTACGGATTTGCAGGCTGTCAGTGATCGAGACCTGAGCGCCGGAGTTCACGTTCAAGGTGGAGTCGTCCACGGTGGCCGAATTGGAAACGGTAAGCGAACTCATGTCCTGGATCGTAGCGATGGCGGGACCGCCGCGGCCAGTGCCACCGCTGACGGAAAAAGTTTCCGAGACGTTAACGCTGCCGGCCGCGGAGACGGTGAACTTCCCGCGGTCGATCGCTATATCGTGCGCCAGCACGCTCGCTCCGCTGCCCTGCACGTTGAGTTCCCCGCCTTCGTTTACAAAAATCGTTTGGGCCGAGCCTGAGACATCGATCTTGCCGCCGGCGTTGACATCCACCGTCGCCTGTCCCGTGCTGGAGCCGCCAATGTTCAAGCTCGTCGCGCGAAGAGTCGCGGCTTGGGCGGCATCGCCGCCGATGACGATCGAATTGCCGCCGGTTTCATTAGTGAGAGTCACTGGGCCGGAAATCACTGCGCCTCCTGCCATCACCGACAACACAGGCTCCCCGGCACCGGCCGAGTCTAGTCGCAGCTCACCCGCCGTCAGGTTACTCGAAACGCCGGTGACCACGATGGTGCCGCCGTGAGTACTGGCGAAGAGGCCGGCGGCGAGAGTCCCATCCACCTGCACTTGGCCGCCGTTGAAAACGCCCAGAAGTCCGTCGCCGCCGAGGATGCCGAGGGAAAGCCGAGTGGCATGAATGAGCGAGCCAGCGCCGTCCGCGCTCACTTGCCCGACGGAGCCGTTGTGTTGGCCTACAGTGACAACCAGCGACGGCTGATCGATCTTCGCTCCGTTGGTCAAAAATATCCTGCCGAACCCGTTTTCTCCCACGGTCAAGCTCGTGACGCGGAGCGTCGAATCATTCGCGCCGCCGCTGCCCGTGACCTGCAGGATTCCGCTGCTATCGGCTTCCTGTCCGAGGACCAAAGAGTTGCTGAAAAAATTTGCGTGATCCGAAACGGTCAGAGTGCCGGCGCCGCTCTGGCCGACAATAGCGCTCGGTCCCGTCAAGAGCAGGGTCGAACCCATCCCGGCGATATCGACCAAGCCCGTAGAGTTCACGTCCCGCGCCACAATCAGATTGCCGGCGCCTTGCAGCGATACCCTGCCGCCATTGGTGATCACGAGCTCGCCACCCTTCGAGCTGGGATTTGGTGGGCTTCCCCCCACGCCGCCGGACGAGCCGCCCACGGTGAGTGTGCCGTTGACGGTCAGCATCGTCTGCCTGCCGCCGGCCACCCCGGCGATAACGATCCGGCCCGCGCCATCGTTCTGCGAACCCAGCTCGGTCGAGGCGATGGTGAACTGCGCGTGATTTTGCAACTGCAAGGTGCCGATGCCGTGGCGGCCGATTTCCAAATTGGTCACGCCCGCGCCAGTCACGGTCGAGTTCTCGCCATCCACCACCAGCGTGCCGTTGCTGCCGCGCTCCTGCCCGAGCACGAGACGCGCGCCGTTGACCGTGAGCGTGGCGCCGTCGGCGACCGTGACCGTGCCGGCGCCATTGGGGCTGAACGGATCGGTCCCGCGCTCGCCGACGATGAGGTTGCGATCGACTTGCCATTTCGAGCCAGGGCCGGTGACGGTCGCCGCGCCATTGCCGCCGTTCATTTCGCCAAGAATCGCGTCGCCGGTCGTCTGCACGAAGCCGGTGGTGTCGATGAGCAAGGTGCCTTTGCCGAGCGAGCCGATGGTCAGATTGGTGGATTTAAAAGTCGAGATGGTGGGTTGGAATTGCGCGTCGGGATCGCTCACATGGAGGGTGCCATCGGCCGTCGCCTGCCCGCCGAGGACGAGCGCTTGCGCGCCCCGGTCGAGCTGGAAACCGTCGGTGATATTGAGCGTGCCTTTGCCTGCGAGGCCCACTTGCAGGTCGCCGATGAAATTGAGCTGCGTGCCGTGGTCGAGCAAGTTCGAGAGGGTAAGCGTGCCATCGCTGCCGACGTCGCGGCCCAGCGTGAGCGTGGCACCGGTGACGGTGAGCTTGCCGCCGGTATCGGTGAACACATTGCCGGTGCTCATGGCGGCCGCGCCGATGGTCAGGTTGCCGTTGACCTTCCAATCGCCGCCGTCGCGGACAGTGACGGAACCGCGCGAGCCTCCTTGGTTGCCGACGGTCGCGGCGGTGCTCGCGACCATGCCGCCCATGCCGATCTGCAGGTTCGCCTGGCCGGCATCGGCGATGGTCAGGGTTCCCGAGTTGGTCCACTTCGCGGTCGGGGTGCCGGAGGTGCCGACGGAGGCGCTCGTCACGCTGCCCGCGCCTTGTGCGAGCACGCCGTTGGTGTTTGACACGGTCCCATTGTCGCCCACCTGGAAAGAATTCGTCGTCGTCTGCTGGCCCACGATCAGGTCGCCGCTCGTCGTCAAGATGCCGCCGTTTTTGGCCTCCAACCCAGTGTTGTCGGTCGTGAAAACGCCCGTATTGGTCCAGGCGCCAAAAACACTGAGGAAGCCGTTGGTCGAGACGAGGCCCGCGCTCGTCAGCGTCGCGTTTTGGCCGATGAACACCGTGCCGCCAGCCCCAAGACCGCCTGCCGCCAGCTCGACCCTGCCCGACACATCCAGGCGAGATGCGCCGCCGCTGTCGGCGAAGTTAAGGAAGAGGAAACCGCCACTATCCACAAAAAGATTGCCGCCCACCGTCGCGGCGCCCCCGTGCTGGACCCCCGAGCCGAAGTGCTGCCCGGAACTCCCACGGATGGTCGCATCGCCCGTATTATTCCAGGCCGCGCCGCTGCCATCCACGACAATGCCGCCGCTCCGGGCAGTCAGCGCACTGCCGGTGGTCAATTGTCCGCCGTTCTGGATAATCAGACTGTTGGCGTTGTCGGCGGTGAGCTGGCCGCTCACGTCCCAGGTCGAGTTATCGAGCGTGGAATCGCCAAAGCCGCCGAGTCTGGCCGTCGTGCTCTGGACCGCGCTGCCTTGGCCGATCTGCACGCTCCCCAGCACCACGTTGGCGCTTTGCAAGTTCGCGCCCGTCACGACTGCGGCCTGCGCGCTGAGGCTGGCGCCGGTCACGGTGGCGCCGCTGCCAAGCGTGAACTGGTCCGCCGTGATGGTGTTGGCGCTCAACGTGCCGCCGCCCGTGACCCGCAAGAAGCCGGCTGCGGTTTGCATAAAGGCGCCCGAGATCGTCAAATTCCCAGCCAGGTTCAAGGTCAGGTCCGCCTGCGAGAAGATGTTGTTGATCGCGTCGCCGTTCACCGTCACCACAAAGGTGTTGTTGGCTCGAAAGGACGCGTCGTCGCCGGCGGTCGGCACCCCCTGCGGGCCGTTGACCGTGTTCCAATTCATCGGGTCGCTCCAATTGCCGGACGGCGGCCCCCAACCAAATAACTGACCCGCCGCGGGCGCAGCGGACCGGCCGCCAGCCAAGGCCCGGGAAAAGGCGCGATCAACGGAGGCGCCGGCAAACCGTGCAACCTCAAGCCTTCCCGTCCCGCGCTCCGGCGATGTTGGCCTGATGGACGGCCCGGGGAAATGCGCGAGTCGCCGAGCTCCGCGCTCGTGCTCATCTGGCGGACCGACCCAGACGGCGCCACTGCCGCGACCCAACTCGAATGCGGCGCAGGGTTTGCCGGCTGATTGTTCCTCTGCGGGGCCACCAATTTCAGTAACGGCGCGCTGTTCGCCTGGATTCGGCGCACCCAATCTTGCGGCGGCGTTTGCGCGACCAAACTCAGCGCCCAGAGGCCAAGCAGGCAACACCCAGTGTGGAGGGCAAAACGCCCGAGGCGGGAGGAGAGGACTGGAGGAGTTTTCATATTCGAGGCCGGTAACGGACGACGCCCGATGGCAACGCAAAAAACGCCACCCGTCACGCCCAAAAGCGATTTCCGCCCAAGAAAAAGCGCCGGAAGATTTCTCCTCCGGCGCTCCCCCTGGCGGTGCTGGACAAGAAAACTCTAGAGGGTGTCCGGAAAGCGCAGCCGTTAACAGGCTTCCCGCCTGTCAGGTCGCGCGCGCTTCCAGCCTGGGATGACCTAGTTTGCAGGCAGGATACCCGCACGACCGAACAGCCAGGATGGCTGTGTACGACTTTTCGGACAGCTTCTAGAGAGTGTCGTGCACTTCGCCAGCTGCCGGGACCGGGCGCGAGCGACACTCTGCGGGGGCACCTGCGCCTGTAGCCACGTGCCCTGTGGGCCGTATTTCCCAAGACGGGGCGGGAAGCCAAGGTGAGTCTGTTACACAGAAAGAAATGGCACGCCCGCGTCGCACGGCCCGCAGGTCACGTGGCTACCACGTCAAGGGCCACCCGCATCCCTTTTCCCACGCTCACCAGAAGTGCCTGAAACGCCTTAGATGACGATGATTTTAGCCGGATCGCGCCACACGCCCATGACCCCCTTGAGCCCCGCGATGCGCGCGCGCACCCAGATGGCGGTGCCGGGGATGATGCCGGGGATGGTGGCTTTGCCGCCGCTGAACATGCCCACCATTTTCCGATTCGTTTCGGTGTTGGGATCACCTTCGCACTATTGCACTTCGTTCCTGCTCGGGCTGCGCTTGGGCCGGCGACTTAGCAAGGTCTCGCCGCTCATATCCCCCTGGCGCAGAACCACGTTGGCAGGCGCTTTCGGGGCGGAAAAATTGGACGCGGCTCCGTCTCGTAGGAAGAAAACCGGTCGCCACGACTTTGCCTCGTCGCCTTAGGCTACGATGTTCACGTAGTTGCCGATGAGGCCGAGGGCTTCTTCCAAGCAGCCCGCGCGACGTTAAAGCGATGGTATCGGCGGAGGCTTTGCTGGCTTTTTTTGTCAAAGCCTTGTCGCAATTTGTGATCAAGGTCTGAAGATCGGCCAGGCTGGTGGGCAGATCGGGATACTGCGCCGGCGGGTTCCGGGACGGCCTGTGGTGGCAGCGGAAGGGGATAGCCGTGGTGGTCGGTAAGGCGAAAAATCCGCCAGTTTATCCCGATGGCAAAGAGCGAGCGGACGTCGCCCTGGTTAACCAGTCAATCGTGTTGTTGCCGGCGTTTGAGACGTAGAGAATATCGGCGCGGGCAGGCGCGGAGAGCCAGTCGAGCAGGAGCGCGCTGCCCTTGGCAAGGATGCTGGTATTTATTTTCATTTGTCTGTGAGGGTATTAGGTCTTCAGCGGGTGGGTCGCTGTTTACGATCTCCGCGCGCGCAAAGCGCGGCGGCTTTGAGAAAAACCCGCGGGGATGAGTAAACTCCGAAGACCCATGAGCAAAGTGGAAGACTAAAAGCGGCCATCGAAGCGCTGTCGCCGCAGGAACGTTGTGAGCTCAATGCCCTGCTGCACGACTGGCCCGACGACGCCTGGGACAAAGAGATGCGCGCCGATTCGAAGCCAGGCGGCAAGCTGCGAAGGGGACACTTTCAGAGTTAAGATTTTGTTTTGCCTAACGAGTGCCTCTTTCCGAAGCCGACCAACGTGCCCGCGCCGATTACCAACAGCGCCCACGTCCCCGGCTCGGGCACCACTGCCAGGCCGTTGCCGAAGACGAACTGGCCATTGAATCCATCCCCGCCGCCGGTGCTGTTGAGCGTGAGATCGAAGCCGATAAACTGGTTGGGACTGCTCCCGAGCGCGCCGAGATCGATGACGTGATCGGCGAAAAATCCCTGCGCCATCTGCAAGGTGGTGAAGGTCTCGGTTTCGATCACGCTCGGGCCGAGGGTAATCTTGAGCACCAGGGTCTGGAAGCCGCCGTTACCGCCCGTGATGCTGCTGTTAAGGAAGCCAACCTTGAGGTCTTGCGGGTTTGGCACTTGGTTGGCGCGGAGGTTGAAGCCGGCTTTGGCGTTGTAGACCTGGCTCGTCCCGCCGCTATCGGCGCGCGATTGCAGCGCTAGGGTGACGGCGCCGAAGATGGTATTATTAGACGGGCTCAAGTTCGCGCTCACGTTCGGATGGCCGGCTTCGAGCGCGTTCACATCCGCGGCGCTCGGCAAACCGGTGGCGAAGGCGGCGGCCTGGAAACCGTTGGCCAGTGACATCGCCGGCACCGGACGCCCGACTGAGGCGCGCCCTTCGGCCGTGGCCGTGACCGCGGTGCTGCCCGCGCTCCCGGAGAGGGAAGCCGTGGCGTTGTTACTGAGGTTGGAGATAAGGCCGCCCAGACCGCCAAGATTGTTGATGCTGCCGGTATCGACCGTGAGGCTGCCATTGCGCGCGGTGCCAGTGGCATCTGCGCGGGATGCACCATCAAGGCCGCCAAACTTACCCGTGCCGAAGAAGGCGTTGGAGATCAGATTGAGCGCCCCGGTGCCATTGCCGCTGATCGTGCCTGTGACCACCGAAGTGGCATCGCCGCCAACGGAGGGAGTGCCGGGCTGCGCCAGGAATTGGTTGCCGCCGCCGTCGCCCCCGAAGGAGGAGGCGCTCCCGGAGAAGGCCCCCGCATTGGTGCCCGTGAGCATGGCGGTGGCGTTCGCTCCGTTGGCGCCGTTGATGGTGCCGTTGGCGTTGTGACCCGCGCCGCCCGCACCGCCGTGAGCCTCGATCACCGCCCCGAGGTTCCCGCCGGCAGGGTTGGTCGCATTGGTCAAAATCGAACTCGCCGCGCCCCCTGCGCCGGGTGTGCCGCCATTCTGCACAGAGATGCCGCCGACGCCGCCAAAGGTATTTTGAAGAAGGCCTATCCCGCTGGGACTGCTCGAGCCGCCGACTGCGTCGGTCAGCGAAGCCGCGCCGCCCGCGCCGCCCGCAGTGAAGCCGGTCCCGCCAGCGCCGCCGATGGCCTGTGCGTTCGCGAAGGCTCCCCCGTTGCTGGAAGTCGCGGCCGCGGTAACCCCGCCGGTGATGGAGAAACCCGCGCCGCCGTTGCCGCCCGCGCTGAAGCCGCCCGCGCCGCCGGTGGCCGAGGCGGTGGCGTTGACCGTGTTGGCACCGGCGAGGTTGATGCTGGCGGTAGCCCCGCCGCCGACCGCGCCATTGCCCATTGCGCCCGGCGCGCCGCCGCCTTGGCCACCGGGGGCCGCGGCGGTGCCGATAAAATTGAAGCTCGGCGCGGCGTTCACGGTGTCGTCGATGGCGAATGCGGAACTGGCGGTGCCTCCCGCGCCGGGCGTGCCCAGAGTGCTGCTGCCGCCGCCGCCGCCGATGGCGGTCTGCGTGAGCATCAAGCGATTGGACGTCCCGCCGCCGACGGAGTTGCCAATGTTCACGCTGCCTCCGCTGCCGCCGTTGGCACCGCCGTTGCCGTCCCCTCCGTTGCCGCCGACGGCGGTGGCGTTGATCGTGACATTCCCGCTATCCGAGAAGCCGAAGGCGCCGACGTTCGGTGAGTTGCTGCCGCTGCCACCGTTGCCCGCGCTGACTCCGGCGCCGCTGGCGTCGCCGCCCCGGCCGCTCGTCGCGGTCACGCTGAGAAAGATCGGGCCGTTGATCCCGGCGCTGGCGCCGAGGATGCCGACCGCGCTGGCGAAGCCCCCGTTGCCGCCGTTGATGCCGACGCCGAAGCCGCCGATGCCGCCATTGGCGCTGATAAAACCGGTCATGCTGCCGCCGTTGTTGCCCACGCTAGCGAAGGATGTCGCCTGGCCGCCATCAGGAGCGGTGTTGCCCGCGCCGCCGCCGCCGCCGCCCGCGCCGCCGTTGGCGTTGAGTTGGACAAAGAAGCTGGCGACGTTTTTCGTCAACTGGCCCCCGTTGCCGTCATCGAGCGTGCTATCGGCCACGCCGGCGACGCCGCCGGAGCCGTTGTTCGCGCTCCCGCCGGAGCCGCCATTGGCAAATTGTGAGAGCCTAATATTGCCACTCGTGCCGGTGTCCCCGTTCACCTGGCTCTCCAGGTTCACGTCCGCGCCGTTGCCGCCATTGCCGCTGAGGAAGCCGGCGGGGCCGCCGTCGCCGCCGTTAGCCGAGGCGGTGACGCTCACGTTGCCGCTAGCCGACGTTGCCGTTGCGCCTTGAATAACAGCCGCGCCACCCGTGGCGCCGCTGCCACCCGGAAAGCCGCCGATCCCGCCAGTGCCGCCAAAGACGGTGACGTTGAGCGTGATGTTGCCAGCGTCGGTGATGCTCGCGCCCGCCGTGCCGATGCCGCCGTCGGCGCTGACGCCGCTCGTGCCGCTGCCGCCGATGCCGCCGTCGGCGCGCACGTCGGCGCTGAGATCGCTCGCGCCGCTCTGGTTGAAGTTGGCCGCGCTGATTGTGAGCGTAGAGGTCGCGTTGCCCGCGAGGCCGGCCGTGAAGCCGATTCCGCCGGCACCGCCCGCGGCAGACTGGAAGAGCGTGGCGCGCCCGGTGGTGAAGGCGGCGACTGCCTGGAAGATGTTCGCGTCCGCGCCCGCGCCGCCGGTCCCGCCAGTCGCGTTGCCGCCGTTGCCGCCGGTCAGTGTGGCGATGACGCTGACCGCGCCGCCGCCGCTCGAACTGCCCTGGGCGGTCTGCGACAAGCCCGCGCCGCCGCCATTGCCGCCGTTGAAACCATTGCCGCCGTTCCCGCCGATGGCGGAAGCGCCCACGTCCACGCGCCCGGCGCCGCTGTTGTTCGCCTGCCCGCCGGCAACCGCGTTGCCGCCGTTGCCGCCGCTGCCATCGGTGCCAGTGCTCCCGCTGCCGCTGCCCGCGCCACCCGTGCCGCCGAAACCGCCGTTGCCGCCGATGGCCGTGGCTGTCGCGCTGGCGTTCCCGGTGGAAATGTCCGTGGCAGCCTTCGCGGTGGCGTCGCCGCCCGCGCCGCCGTTGCCGCCGTTAGCGCCGTTCTGGTCGGTGCCGGTGGAGTTGCCACCATTACCACCCTGGCCGCCATTGCCGCCGGTGGCGCTGGCCTTGTTATCAAGATCGCTGTTCAACATGGAGAAGCCGGCATCTGCGTTGGCTGCGCCGCCGTTGCCGCCATCGCCGCCATTGGTCGGAGGATCGCCGTCGACGCCGGTCGCGCCCGGCGTGCCGTCGGCGCCGGTTTCGTTGTCAGCGACATCAAGCTGCGGCGGTTGGAGTGCTGGCGGAGGCAACATCCACCGAACGAGGAAGTGCCCTCCGGCGAATTCCCAGCCCTGAATGACGCGGACGCGCGCGCCGAGCGCATCCTGAGCCTGGGCCGGAGTGAATGGGAGAGCGCCGAGCGCAAGAAGACAGCAGATACTGCCGAGCGCCCTGCGTGCTAGGGCGGGGGCAAGAATAGTTTTTGTTTTCATGGGGGGAAACGACTGACCGGAGAAGAAGATTCTCCATGTTTGATGGGGTTTTGCTGAGCGCCTGATAGAAGCGAAAGCTGCGTCCTTTGTCACGCGTAATCCGCCACAGTTTACCGCCGAAAATGATCGGACCGGACGATCTCCGTATCACCGGCCGCTGGTTTATTGCCCGCGGGCGGTTTTGTCCTGCGGGACTTGCTGAATCAAGGCACCGCGCTGATGTGAGTAACCCGCTAGATTTGGATGACCTGCGCGGAGCGGATGTCCTCGCTCGCGCGAATCGTGGCCAGCAATTTTTCATCGGGCGCGGTGTCGAGATTCAAAACGGTCAGCGCGGTCCCGCCGGCTTCGTTTCGACTGAGCGACATGGTGGCGATGTTGACCCCGTGATCGCCGAGAAGCGTGCCGACGCGGCCGACGATGCCGGGACGATCGGTGTTCTCGAGAACCAAAACGACGCCGTGCGGACGCGCTTCCACGGGGCGGCTGTTGACGCTCACGATCCGCGGCGTGGCGCCGAAAAACGCGCCCGCGACGGAAACGCTTTTGCCTTCCGCAGCCACGGAAAGCTCGAGCAGATCGGTGTAATCGCCGACCGCACTCAGCCGGGTTTCGTTGATCTGCAACCCGAGGCTTTCCGCGTAAGCGGGCGCGTTCACTTCGTTGACGTCGATGCCGCCGGCTTTTTGCAGGAAACCTTTTAGGACCGAACGGGTGATCGCGGTCGTGTCCACTTCGTTGACCTTGCCGCTGTAGTTGATGTTGAGATGATCGACGTGGCTGGGCGCGAGCTGCGAAAGGAAACGCCCGAGTTTTTCGCCGAAGCGTAAATGCGGGCCGATGATCGCGAGCGTTTTTGCATCGAGGTTCGGCATGTTGACGGCGTTGCGAATGGTGCCGTCGAGCAGTGCGGCGCGGATCGATTGCGCGATCTCGATCCCGACACTTTCCTGTGCTTCCGCAGTCGAAGCGCCGAGGTGCGGCGTGAGGACGAGGTTCGGCAAATTGCGCAACGGCGATTCGTTAGGCAAGGGCTCGGTTTCGAAAACGTCGAGCGCGGCCGCGGCCACCTGACCACTCGTTAGGGCGGCGGCCAGGGCGACTTCATCGATCAGACCGCCGCGTGCGCAGTTGATGATTCGAACGCCGCGTTTCGTTCCCGCCAGACGTTCGGCATTCAAGAGATGATGCGTCTCCGGGGTGAGTGGCGTGTGCAGACTGATGAAGTCTGCCGCGGCCAAGAGATCGTCGAGTTCATCCACTAATTCGACCTGCAAGGCGCGCGCGCGGGTGGCGGCCAGATAGGGATCGAAGGCGAGCACGCGCATCCCGAAAGCGATCGCGCGCCGGCTCAGCTCGCTCCCGATGCGGCCCATGCCGATGATGCCTAACGACTTGTTGTAAAGCTCGACTCCCTGAAATTCTTTCCGGCTCCACTTCCCGCTGCGGACCATGGCATCGGCTTGCGGGAGTTTGCGCGCCGCGCAAAGGAGCAGGGAAAAGGCGTGCTCGGCGGTGGAAACAGTGTTGCCACCGGGCGCGTTCATCACGATCACGCCGCGCCGGGTCGCGGTCTCGACATCGACATTATCGACGCCGACGCCCGCGCGGCCGACGACCTTGAGTTTCGCGCCGGCCTGCAAGACGGCCGCGGTGATTTTGGTTTCGCTGCGAACGACGACGCCGCTGAATTCCGGAATGACCTCGAGCAGTTGCGACTCGCTCAGGCCGATTTGGCGCGAGACTTCGAGCGCGCCGTCGCGCGCGAGTTCATCCAACCCGCTCTGCGAAATCGGATCGGCCACGAGGACTTTTGGCGGAATCATAAGGGGAGCGGGAAAGTAGCGAGCGCATCCGCGCTTGTCATCCCGAGGCGGCGAAGCGCGCCGAGGGATGTCGCACGGAATGCTGATTTTGCCTAACGAATGATGAAATTGCGGGCCCTGTGCGCGGTCCTTCGCCGTCTTCGGAACTCAGGATGACAAGGCTTGTGATTTCGCGAGCAGATCGCGCGCGGCTTGCAAATGCTCTTCGCTGCCGAGCAGGAGCACTTCATCGCCGACGCGCAATTCTTCCTCCGGCCCCGGATTCACCATGCTCGTACCGTCGCGCTGAATGCCGACGATGCTCGCGCCGGTGAGGGTGCGCAGTCGCAACTCCCCGATCAATTTCCCCGCGGAGGCGGCTTGCTCGGAGAGGAGGACGGTGGCCAGCTCGGCTTCGCGCAAGATGGACGGCATCGCGCGCGGCACTGGCGGATGCCGGACGACGGGCGGCGCGGTGAGTGTTTGTTGCAAGGCGAACTGCGCTTTCGAATACCAGCGCGTGAAAGTTCGGCGCAAAAGAATCGCGCTGACGATGACGATGAGCGCCTGCGCGGCGAGCAGTTTCCAGGAAGGCAAAATCGCCGAGCTCAGCAGAAGCACGAGGAGGACGAGCGCGAGCGAACCGGCGGCGAGAATGGTGTTCGCGACGACCGCGCGCAAGGCGGCGGTGTTCTCGCCGCCCGCAGTTTTGGTGACGCTCATTTCCGAAAGCAACATCGCGAGCGCGCGCAATTTTCGGAAAACCGCAATCACCAACGGCAAACTGAGCAACATCGCGCCGAGCCAAAGCGCCGCTTTCACGCCGTCTTCGCCACGCGGAATTTCCGGCCACCACGCAAGCACGCGCCAGCGAAGCGAGGCCGCGGCGATGAAGATGCCCATGACCAGGATGAGATTGAGCGCAATCTGCCAACTCCATTTGCGCACCAGGTTGGCGGCGAAGTTTCCGCCCTGCCGCTGGCCGATGCGCGCGATCCATTCGGGATAAAGGTCGAGCCAATTCCGGAGACTGTTCGGGATCGCGCGATCGAAAAATTCGGCCACGCGGTCGGAGTTCCTAATCAAGTAGGGCGCGGTCAGTGTCGTTAGGGCGGAAACCGCGACCGCGATCGGATAGAGAAAATCACTGGTGACCCGCAGAGTTAAACCGAGTGAGGCGATGATGAAAGAGAACTCGCCGATCTGTGCCAGGCTCATCCCGACGCGCAACGAAACGCGGCGATCGTGTCCGGCGATGAAGGAGCCGAGCGCGCAGGAAAGAATCTGGCCGACGATCACCGCGAGGGTGATCGCAAAGATCGGCAGCGCGTATTTCGCGAGCAGGCGCGGATCGATCAGCAGTCCGATGGACACAAAAAAGACCGCGCTAAACATGTCGCGAATCGGCTCGGTCAGGTTTTCGATGCGCACGATCTGGCGCGCTTCGGCGACGATCGCGCCGATCAAAAACGCGCCCAGCGCGACGCTGTATTCCAAACGGACCGCGAGCAACGAAACCCCGAAACAAAGCCCGAGCACAGTCACGAGGAGCATTTCGTTACTCTTGAAACGGGCGACGTAGTTGAGCAGACGCGGAACGATGATCAGCCCGGCGACGAGCAGAATTCCGAGAAAGGAAACAAGCTTGGCGACGGTAACCGCGAGGTCGCGCGGCGAAAACGAGCCGGTGGTGGCGAACCCGGAGAGGAGCGCGATCATGACGATCGCGAGAATGTCCTCGACGATGAGAATGCCGAAGATGAGCTCGGCGAAACTTTCCTTTCTCAAGCCGAGTTCGGTTAAAGCCTTGATCACGATCGTGGTCGAAGAAACGGAAAGAATCGCGCCGAGAAAAACCGAATCCATCACTCGCCAGCCGAATGCCTGGCCTAACGAGTAACCGCCTAACGACATCACGACGATGGCAAGGAGCGCGGCGATGAAAGCGGTCGCGCCCACTTGCCGGAGTTTGCGCAGGCTGAACTCCAGGCCTAACGAGAACATCAGGAAAATGATCCCGAGCTGCGAAAGAGTGTGGATCGTTTCCTCGTTATCGACTAACGGAAACGGCGGAGTGTGCGGGCCGATGATGACCCCAGCGAGGATGTAACCGAGGACGACCGGCTGTTTCAGCCGATGGAACAAAACCGTCACCAGTCCGGCGACGATCATCACGATCGCGAGATCGTGCAGGAAGGTGAGATTATGCGCGGCTTCGGCGGCGGGCATGCGGGGCCAGCTTAAGCGCCGGGAGCGCGAAAGGCGCGGCGGAAATCGCGCGCGTCCGGGTTAACCGAAAATCAGCAGCCGAATATTTTCCGGCAACTGGGTTGCGACGCTGGTGACGACGCTGCCGCGCAGGAGATGCGCGAGCGTGGTCCGCTGCGAGGTGCCGATCATCAGGAAATCGACGCCCATCGTGGCCGACAAATCGAGGATGGTGCCGACGGCGTTTTCACTGACCGCGTAGACCGGTAAGACACAAACGCCGCGCTCTTTTCCAAGCTGGAGCATGAGCGACATGTGGCGTTCGCTTCCGGATCATCCTGCCATTTCACTTTGCCGATGGCGCTTGGCGCGGCCGAAAAGTAAACGGAAACTTCTTTAACAAAGAGAACGCAGAGGACGGCTTTGCGCAGTTGCGCTTCGTCGAGCGCGAACCCGAGGACCGGCGTAATTCCGCGGGCCGCGACCATGATTTTCTGGCCTTCTTCGAGACGCGGCTGCAACGCGGCGCCTATATCGGGCGTGACCATCGCGGCGACGCCGCGGCTGACCGTGACCGTCTTCAGCCCGGAGAGTTTGTGCGAGTAAGCTCGCAGCGCGTACCCCGCGCCGAGCACGCAAGCGGCGAAGAAAAGCGCGTCGGGTTTGGTTTTGCGATCGTCAACTCGACCGCGGCGAGGACGAAAAACGTGATCCCCATGACGATGCGTTCGTGCCAATGGAGATCGAGACGTTTGTTGAAAGTGCACGCCCCCAGATTGACCGAGATCGCACCGACGACGCCGATGGCGTAAAGACCGGCGAGGCCTTCGAATTGTTTGGTCACCGCCAGGATCACGATCGGAATTCCGGTGGCGATGAGTAGCGGAATGAAGGGCACGCCGTGGCGGTTTAGACGTGCGAGCTGGCGCGGCAGCGCGCCGTCCTGCGCCATCATGGAGATCACGCCGATGAGGGCGACGACCGCGGTGTTGACTGCGCTGAAAAGGAGCAAACCGAAAACGGCGCCGACAATGATCCCAAAAATTTCGCCGGCGGCCGGGCCGATGACTAACGAGCCGTAGTGCTCCGCGAGAAAACGGAGCATGTCTTCTTTGTGGCGCGCGAGTACGGGCGCGAAAGATTTCGGGAGCGAGAGCATCGCCCAACCGAGGAGCGCGGTGCCGACGACTACTTCGACTGCGACCGGCACGATCGCCTTGGTCGTGGTGCGCGTGACTTTCGGATGCTCCGGCGTGGAGTCGGCGTCGGTCTTCATCACGCCGGTAATGTTGGCGACCGCTTCCACGCCGCTGAGCGCGAGAATCACGCCGACGAAAGCGACCCAGGTGTGTTCGAGATTCGCATGCCGCGGCTCGAGATGAATGGTGGTCAAATGCGGCGCGCTCAGGCCGATGATTAACAAAACGACGAGGACCGCGGGAATGGCTAGCCAAAGCGAAACGCTGCCGCTGTGTTTCGGGCCGAAGAAATTAATCACTCCGACAAGGACGATGAGAATCATGGTCGAGACCTGCGCGTAATGCCCGGGAATACCGAAGTAGCTGACCGCGGCCCAACCGCTGAGCGCGGCCGTGACCATGAAATTCGCGACTAGGAGGAGCGCGCCGGTCGAGGCGAGAAAGCGACTCTGTTGTCGCGCCGCGGAATAAACTCCGCCGCCATCCGGGAAATGTGCGCAGACGATGATGTAGTTGTAAGCGACGACGGCGGTCAGGATGCAGACCGCGAGAATGATCGAGAGCGAAGCGAAACCCGCGGCAATGAAGGCGAGCCCAATGACGTAGGCTTTGCTCGTGCCCCAGTCGCCGTAGAGCAAGGCGGCGGCGCGTTTCCAATCGACGTTACGAGGACGGTGAACGCCGGGAGCGACAGGGAGATCAGCCATGGAGCGGGGAGCGGCGAATCTTCGAGTGCGCGCGGGTCACGGCAAATACTGGTCGTGTTTGCCGGAAAGCGATGCAATCGCGGGGATGCGATCGAATTTGAAGAATACGCAAGGGAATTGGCCCTTTCCCGAACGGTGTCATCCTGAGTCGCTCAGACGACGAAGGATCTCGCACTGGGTGTTGGTGTACCCTTTGAATTTGTGTGATCAGCAGCGAGTGGGAGGTCCCTCGGCGCGCTTCGCCGCCTCGGGATGACAGGCGTGCGCGCGGGAGGGTTGCGGGCGGTTCGGGTTTGGAGCAACCGCTCGTTAGGCTTGGACTCGTTAGCCGTGGATGATCAGCTCGATGTCTTCGGGCAAGTGCTCGGCGACGGTTGTGACTACGCTGCCGTTTAATAAATGCGCAAGGACGTTGCGCTGGGAGGCGCCGATCATCAGGTAATCGACGCCCATGGTCGCGCTCAGATCGAGGATGGTGGTCGCGGCGTCGTCACTGACCGCGAAGACCGGGAGGACGTTGACGTTGCGCTCCGCGCCGAGTTTGAGCATGAGCGACATGATCGCGTTCGCGTCCGGATCGTCCTGCCACTTCGAGCTCTCCACGCTGGTACTGGCGCCGGTGTAGTACACGGAAATTTCCTTCACGAACAAAACGCAGAGCACGGCCTGGCGCAGTTGCGCTTCCTCGAGGGCGAAGCGCAGGACCGGCGTGACCCCGCGCGCCGCGACCATGATCTTGCGGCCTTCCTCCAGGCGCGGTTGCATGGTTTCGAGAAGATTCGGCGTGACCATTTTCGCGACCTGTTTGGTCACGGTCACAGTCGTTAGGCCGGAACGCTTTTGCGTGTAGGCGCGTAACCCGAGTCCGATGATCAGGACGCACATGACAAAGAAAAGCGCGTCGTGTTTTTCATGCGCGAGGGTGAGCTCCACCGCCAGGAGGATGAAAAAGGTGAAGCCAAAAAGACTGCGCTCATACCATTTCAAGGGGAGCGCTTTGTTGAAACTGCACGACCCCAGATTGAGGACGATCGCGCCGACCACGCCGATGGCGTAAAGCCCGGCCAGCGATTCGAAATCCGCCGCGGAAATGAGCACGAGAATCGGCAACGCGACCGCGATCGCGAGCGGCAATTTCGGCACGCCGTAGTCGGAGAGCGCGTTGAAGGCGTTCGGCATCTCACCGTCCTGCGCCATCATGTACATGAGTCCGATGAGCGCGATGATCGCGGTGTTGGCCGCGCTCAGGAGGAGAAGGAAAAAGACCATCCCGACGATCGCGCCGAAGACGTGTCCAGCGACCGGGCCGAAGGTGGCGGTGGCGAATTGATCCGCCATAAACCGGAGCATGTCCTCCTTGTGGCGATCGAGCAGCGCGACCATCTGCCCCTTGTCCAGCGCGCCGAGATTTTTTTGGAGCACGCTCGGCAACGACAACATCGCCCAGCCGAG
This sequence comes from Chthoniobacterales bacterium, assembly GCA_051005695.1. Classification (GTDB taxonomy): domain Bacteria; phylum Verrucomicrobiota; class Verrucomicrobiia; order Chthoniobacterales; family UBA10450; genus JACCTI01. The sequence goes on from JBPCJC010000055.1 coordinate 19,856, forward strand.
AAGCGCGGTCCCGAAAACCACTTCCACCGCCACCGGCCAGATCGCTTTCGCGGCTTCCCGGCCGACCTTCGGTTGAGCAGCGGTCGACCCGCGATCGAGCTTCATCACGCCGGTGAGATTGGCGATCGCTTCCACGCCGCTGAGCGCGAGGATGACCCCGACGAATTGCACCCAGAGTGCGCGAAAACTTTCATGCGGCGGCTCGAGGTGCGCGAAGGTCAGGTGCGGCGCGCTCAAGGCGATGAGCAGGACGACCACGATCATCGTCGGCAACGCGAGCACGACCGCGAGCGTGCCGCTGTGTTTCGGCCCGAAATAATTTACTCCGCCTAACAAGAAGATCACCACGGCGGTCGAGAGCACGATGTGGCGCGAGAAAATCCCGATCGGGAAATAGCTCAACGCCGACCAGCCACTGAGGGCCGCCGTCACGGTGAGATCGGCCACGAGGAGGAGTGCGCCAATGACCGCGAGCAAGCGCCCCTGCGATTTCGCCGCCGAGTAAACGCCGCCGCCGTCCGGAAAATATCGGCAGATGATCGCGTAATTGATCGCGACCAAACCAGTGACTGCGCAGACCGCGAGAATGATCGAAAACGACGCGAAGCCCGCGGCCAGAAAGGCCAACCCGAGGACGTAGGCTTTGCTCGTGCCCCAGTCGCCGTAGAGCAACGCGGCCGCGCGTTTCCAATCGACATTCCGCGGCCGGGAACCGCTGCTCGCGATCAGGACAGCCATGAGAATTTTTCGACGCGAGTCGAGTCGGCGGCGTGGCCGCGCTGGAGGAGGAGTTTCAAGATTAAGCGCCGTGTGGCGCTTGAATTTCGCGAGCGGCCCGGTCCGCTTTTTCGAGATGCGCGACGCACTCGATCTCTGCCGTTTGTGGGAACATATCCAGCGGGGTTATCGATTTAATCAGAAACTGCGCCTGCAATTCGCGCAGGTCACGCGCCAGGGTCGGCGGGTTGCAGGAGACATATATCACTGTATTCGGCGCGTGCTCAATAAGTGCGCGCCTCGTTCCTTCCGCGAGCCCCGTCGCCGGGGGATCGATGATCACCGCGGTCTGCTCGAGGTTCGCTTCCCGCAGACCGCGGGCTAGTTCCAACTCGACATCGCCGGCAATGTAGGTCTCGTTAGGCGCGGCCGTTTCCTCTGCGGCCGCGATCGCGAAGCGGTCCCATTCAATCCCAACGACACGCGGGAATCTTGTCCGCAGACGTTGCGCAAAAAATCCCGCGCCGCAATAGGCGTCAATCAACAGTTCGCACCCGATCGGTAACAATTTTTCGACCAACTCCGCGAGCGTGTCGGCCACGGCGTCGTTCGTTTGTGCGAAGACGCGCGGACCGGCGTGCGCCCGCAAAGTGAAATGTCCATCGCGCGGATGGCGCGCGCGCAATTCCGCGAGGGCCGCATTCACTTCCGGCGCCGCGATCGGACAATGCTCGACATCGATCAAGCGGTGCACGTCGCGTCGAAAATATCCGACGACCCCGTCTTCCGCGTGCACCGTGATCCGGTTGCGATAACCGTAGAATTTCGGCGAAGGCACGATCGGAAGGATCGGCGGATCGGCAAAACGGCCGATGCGCCGCAGACTTTGCTCGACCTGTTTTTGCTTCAACTCGAGCTGGTGTGCGTACTCGATGTGTTGGTAACTGCAGCCGCCGCAACGCCCGAAATACGGACATTCAGGCGTGGTGCGTTTCGCGGAAGCTTCGAGAACGGTGGCCAGCTCGCCCTCGGCGAATTGCTTTTTCTCGCGCACCAAGCGGACGGCGGCGCGTTCGCCATCAATCGTGAAAGGAACGAAAACGACTTTGCCATCCGCGCGCCCGACGCCTTTGCCGCCGAAGGCAACGTCAGCGATTTGCAGCTCGAGCGTGCGCATCTTCAGGTTTCCCTAACGACAGCTGCCGCGCGCTTGTCCTCGCGCATCGCGACGAAAGTTGCGTGGCGCAAATTTCCGGCCGCGGTCCATTCCACGAACGAAACCTGACAGACGAGTTTCGGTTTCAGCCAGCGACATTCTTTCATCTTCTCCGCAGTCAGGGCGTCGCCGCGGCGCGCGCCTTTTTTCTCCGGCAGATTAACGAACGGGCATTCGGGAGTTGGCAATTTTTTGAAGTGCGCAAAAATCTCGTCGCGCATGCGCGGGACAAAACCATCCTTCAGTTTGGCGACGAAGAGGAGCCGCTTCTTTTCGTAAACTCCGATGAGCAGGGAATCGAAACCGCGCGAGCCGGGCACGTAACCGCCGATGACAAATTCCTGCGCGCGATCGGTCCGGCGTTTGATCCAGGCGCCGGAACGTTCGCCCGGTTCGTACACCGAGCCCGCGCGTTTTCCGACGACGCCTTCCAGATCGAGCTTCTGCACTGCTTCGAGAACCTGCGCCGGTGAACCTTGAAGCAGCGGCGAAAGCCGCAACGGATCCTGTGGTTCGCCGATCACCTCGTGCAAACGCGCGCGCCGTTGCTCGATCGTCAGGCGCAGCAATTCTTCGCCGTTATGATTCAACAAATCGAAGGCGTAAAAGAAAACCGCCAGCGGCCGGTTGAGATTGTTTTGCAGGAGTTGAAATGACGGCCGGCCTTGTTCATCGAGGGCAACGATCTCGCCATCGATCGCAAAATCTCCCGGCAACTCGCCCAGCGCCTCGACGACGTTCGGGAAACGTTGGTTAAGCATGTTTTCGTTCCGCGAAAATAATTTCACTGCCTCACCCTGTTTCAGGGCGAGGCAGCGGTAACCGTCGAACTTGATTTCGTAAGTCCAGTCGTTTTCTGCTGGTAATTTCGTGACCGCTTTGCACTGCATCGGTTCGAGGAATTTTGGCGCATTGGTCTCGTTAGGCGCACGAGGTCTCTTCGTTTTCGAGGAACTCGCCGGACGATGGCTTTGCCACTGCGCGTCATTCGCCTTGGCGATCGCCGCCATCGAGCGTTTCGAAATCGCCGAGGTGTCGTCAGCTTTGGCCGAGATCGGTTTCATCGATTCGCCGGCCTTGATCAGGAGCCAGCGATTGCTCTCCGGCTCGCGTTTGTCTTTCACCAAAATCCATTCGCCTTGCAGCTTCTGGCCCTGCATGACGAGGTGCATTTTGCCGCTGTGAAAGGCGGCCGCGGCGTTTTCGGTGAGGTCTTCGTAGACGCCGTAATCCCAGACCATGACCGTGCCCGCGCCGTAATTTCCCGGCGGGATTGTGCCCTCAAATTTTTCGTATTCGAGCGGGTGGTCCTCGACGTGCATCGCCAGTCGGGCTTCGCGCAATTCCGTTGGCGGGCCTTTCGGCACGGCCCACGATCGAAGCACGCCCTGCATCTCCAGGCGCCAATCGTAATGCAGATGGCTGGCCGCATGTTTCTGAATCACGTAACGATGCGGCGTCGTCCGCTTCTTCTCGTTAGGCGCGACGCTCGCTGCCGGCTCGGGTGTGCGAGTTAGATCGCGCTTGGCGGTGTACTCGCGCAGACTTTTGTCGCGTGTTCCCGCCACACTCTTCTTGGTATTTCGCGGCCAGCGGCTCAACTTCGGCGGCGGTCCGGCGGCGAGCGCCTTGGTAAATTCGACCGGTAAGTTTTGCTTTAACTTCAAGACCGGCGCGAAGAGATCACCGAGCTTTGCGATTCGTTTCACCGCCGCCTCCGGACTGAAGAAAAGCTTGTCTGGTTTTTGGCTCTTGACCGCGCGCGCCAGTTCCTCCCAGGTGATCGGCATGGAAATAAACGGCGCTCCGGTTTTCGCGCGCATCGAGTAAACGCCGACGGTGGTTTTGAAATCGGAGTTCTGGCTCCAATCGATCAGCACTTTTCCGCCGCGAATGCTCTTGGCCATTTCCGAAACCACCTGGTCCGGTATTTGATGCGCGACTAATTCGGCGACGGTTTTCGCGAACGGTTGCGTCACTTCATAAGGCGCGTTGCCGTTCAGCGGCACGCTCAAGTGCAATCCTTTTGAGCCCGAAACTTTGACGAACGCCTGCAGTCCCCAGGTCGCGAAAAGTTTCTGCAAATGCAGCGCGACGCGTCCGCAGTCGATGATGTTCGCGGGTTCGCCCGGATCGAGATCGAAGACCATCGAGGTCGGATGGTTCAACACCGGCGCGCGCGCGAGCAGGACATGTTTCTCGATGTCGCCGAGATTCGTTGCCCAGACGAGTGTCGCGCGATCGTTGCAGAGAATGTAATTGATGTCCGGGCCGCCTTCGCTCCGCGGAACGGCGAAACGTTCGACCCATTTCGGCGTGTGCTTGGGCGCGTTCTTCTCGTAGAAATGCTCGCCTTCCACGCCTTCTGGAAAACGCTTCATGGTCAGCGGGCGATCGCGCAGGTGCGGCACGATCGTGTCGGCGATTTTAAAATAAAACGCGACTACCTCGCCCTTGGTAAAACCGGTGGCCGGGAAGTAAATCTTGTCCGGATTCGAAATGGTCACCTCATGACCATCGATTGCGGCGACTTGTTGCTTTTTCATGCGCCGAGAAATGTTTCGATCGCTCGCAGGATTCGCTGATCAACCTCCGCCTGAGTTTCGCGCGCGGCTTTCAGTTGGGTTTTGCTTACGCCTAACGAGTGGTCGCCGCCGGCAACAACGTAGAGTTCGTTAGGCGCGCACATCTCCGCACGGATGGACGCGAGTAATTCCAACGGGCAAAGCGGATCGCGCGTTCCTTGAATGAAAAGAATCGGCGTCGCCAGTTCGCGCAGAACTTTGTCGCGCAATTTGGCCGGATCACCGCCGCCACAGAGCGGGTAACCGAAACAAATGAGCGCATCGATTTTATCCTCCAGGGAAACGTGACAGCCGATGCGGCCGCCCATGCTTTTGCCGATTAGCACTACCGGGCCGGCGTGGCCGGCGCGCGCTTCGTCCAGAGCGGCCCGATGGGTCGCGATCAATTTCGGCAAAGGATCGGGGCGGCGGGAGCGCGCGAGGATATAGGCATAATCAAACGTCTCGACTTGACCGAGCTCGCGGAGGAGCTCGACCCAGCGTTGCATCCATGGATGGCTGCTGGGTGCGCCGGCGCCTGGAGCGAAGAGGAAGAGCGGCCGGGGCATAGCAGACTCACGCATGAAAATCTGCGGGGCGCACCTGGGTGCGAGTTGACCGCGTGTGCGGCGGGAATTGCACCTTTTCCTGCGCGCACATCTCTGACAACTTTCTCGCTCGATGCTGGCGAAGATTTACTCCGCGGCGGTTTACGGAATCGACGCCTACGAAGTTGAGATTGAAGTCAACGCTGGCCGCGGCGATCCCAAGATCATCATCGTGGGCTTGCCGGACACGGCGGTGAAGGAGAGCCAGGATCGGGTGACCACGGCGATCGCGAACAGCGGATATCATTGGCCGCGCGGACGGACGACGATCAATCTCGCGCCAGCGGACATTAAGAAAGAAGGCCCGAGCTTCGATCTGCCGATCGCGCTCGGAATGATCGTGGCGGCGGAAGAATTCGAGAGCGCTGACCTGGAGAAGTATTGTTTTCTTGGCGAGCTGGCGTTGAGCGGCGCGGTCCGTTCAGTGCGCGGCGTTTTGCCGGCGGCGATCGAAGCTCGGCGCCGCGGCAAGCAGGCGCTCTTCGTGCCGGAAGCGAATGCGCAGGAAGCTTCGATGGTTGCCGGCATCGACATCTATGGCGTACGTAATCTGCGCGAGACTTTTGGTTTCATTCGCGGCGAAGTGACCTTGCAACCGACGCGCGGCGACCTGACGGATTTCTTCGCCAACCATCAAAAGTTCGAAGTCGATTTCAGTGACGTCAAAGGCCAGGGACACGTGAAGCGTGCGATTGAAGTGGCGGTAGCGGGCGGCCATAATTTATTGATGATCGGACCGCCGGGGTCCGGTAAATCGATGCTCTCAAAACGGATTGCGACGATCATCCCGCCGATGTCGCTGGAGGAAGCGATCGAGAGCACGAAGATCCATAGCATCACCGGGATGTTGAATGGGGATCAGGCGTTCGTGGCCACGCGGCCGTTCCGTTCGCCGCATCACACGATCTCAGATATTGGCTTGTTAGGCGGCTCGGCCATTCCGACGCCGGGCGAAGTGAGCATGGCGCATCATGGCGTTTTGTTTCTCGATGAATTGCCGGAGTTCAAACGCTCGACCCTCGAGGTCATGCGGCAGCCGTTGGAAGACGGCAAAGTCACAATCTCGCGCGCGGCCGGCAGTCTTACTTTTCCCTCGGAGTTCATGCTCGTGGCCGCGATGAATCCGTGTCCGTGCGGATATTTTGGCGACCTGAAACGCGAGTGCCGTTGCAGCCCGGTGATGGTGCAGCGTTATCGTCAGCGCATTTCCGGGCCGTTGCTCGATCGCATCGATCTGCACATTGAAGTGCCAGCGGTGGAATATCGCGATATCTCGAGCACGCGCGCGGAAGAAAGTTCGGATGCAATTCGCGGCCGGGTGGTGAAAGCACGCGAACGCCAGCAAGCGCGTTTTGCCGAGGATGCGAAGATCAACTGCAACGCGCGCATGGGCCCGCGGCAGATCAAGAAATACTGCTCGTTAGGCGAAGAATCGCACGAGTTAATCCGGATCGCGATGACCGAGCTAAACCTGAGCGCGCGAGCTTACGATCGTATCCTGAAGGTGTCGCGGACGGTCGCAGACCTGGGTGAGTCTAACGAGATCTCTCCGGAGCACGTGAGCGAAGCGATCCAATACCGGACGTTCGATCGCACGATGTGGGTCTGAGCCGCGCCTGGAGGCAAACATCACGGGTAGAGATTGAATTCTCCCGTGCTGGCGAGCTTCGATCGCCAAGTGTCCAGAGATGTCTGTAGTAAGTCGGCGAGAAGTTTGATCGTGCGCTCCGTCTCGCGCACGCTCACGTGATCGACCGTTTCGTAGTTGGTGTGAGTCACCGGCCCGGTTGGTCCTGAGCCAGATTCGGCTCCTCAAAAAGAACGGGCAGGTAATGAAGCACACGCAGAAATTCGCGATCGCGAAGCTCGCGATAAAGCCGCGAGCGATGTCCAAACGGGCTCCGGAGCAATCGATATTGGCGAGAATGCAGGTCCCGGTAAGCGCCGAAAGGATTCCTCGATACCGCGGCCACTACGCGTGCTGAGTCGCAGCTTGTTCGCGGGGATTAAGGCAAGATGGATCTCGTCTTCCGTGAACGGTTGGAGCTAGCTCCTCCTCATTGAAAATTTCCCAGCGAAAACATTCCGAGAACGGAACGACGCTCAGAATGGCGTCGCGGATCGCGGCGTTTGCTCAGTCTTGGCGGTGTTTCGGAGGTCGATGTCGCGCAGGAAGGGCGCCAACTGAAAAAAGGTCGGGCAGAGGCGCAGTCGATTCCGGAGTGAGATCGACCAGTGCGCGAGCCAATCGCCTAACGATTGAACCAAAAAAGGTAATCTCGATGTCGAATTCGCGGCAGACGTCGGTCAGGCCGGCAAAATCTGGCAACTGCGCGAGCGAGCGAATGGGATGCGGAAACGACATCTTTCCCGGTCAAGTTATCGTGCCGGGAAATCGATGTCTCTCCCGAAAAGTATTTCGATTCCGCCTCAGCGGTTTCAACGCCGAGCCAACGCGGAATCAGCTGTCGCTGTCCAAAACAACCGCACGATAAAAGCGTCGCGACCTTCCGCGCGCGCCCGGATCGTTGTCCTTGATTTGAATGACCTGACCGGTGCCTGGAATATTTTCCGCGCCGGGCAGCGGCGTCCAATTGGCTTCGAAGACTTCATTTTTATATTCCACGCGATAGAGCTGGCCAAAGGCGGTGGTGAACTTGATCTGCGGCGTTCTCCCGATGCTGAAAGCAGTCAGCGCCGGCCCGATCAACGTCTGGCAGGGACAGAGGCGCGCGCGATAAAAGCGATGGCCCTCGTGGGTGATGGGATCGGTGTCATTGATCGTGACCGCGTTGCCGTTGCCGGGAATTTCGGCGGCGCCGATCACTGACCCCCAAGTCGCATCGGTGAGGCGATCTTTATAATCGAGCCGATAAGTTTGGCCGGCGAGGGTGGTAAAACTCACACTCGGCCCGGTCGCGTTCATCACCAGCGCGGGCAGGCTGGGCGCAGTGACACCGTTCAATTGGAACGCGATCTCCGCGTTCGATCCGACCGGGATCGCATGGCTGAACCAGGTGCCATCGAACGGCGCAACCAATCCGCGGCTGGGCGTCGCGCCGAGGTTCTCGGTGGTCTCCCAATAAACGCGGCCACTTTCGCTGTTGTTGCTCAGCGGTCCATTGTGAAGCGAAAGCCAATACATCCCCGCCGGGAGCGTGACCGGCGTGATCTGGAAGGTCATGACATATTCCAGGTAACCGGCGAGAGACGCGCCGGTGAGTGTGCGCGTCAGATTGCTCGAGAAACCACTCGCCAGCAGTGCGCCCGGAGTGTCGTTAGGCGCGTTCGCGTAAAGCTGCCAAAGAATCGAACCCTGAAAACTTCCGGCGCCTTCGAAGGTCCAGATTTTTACGCTCTCGATTCTGGCGGCGGCGTTGAGTTTGAAATCGTCCGCCTGTTGCCAGTGGGTCATTTCGAAACCGTTCCGTTGGTTAGGCGGACCGTTGTCATAGAGCGCGGCTGCAGCCTCGCCGGCAAAGGCGAAGACAGCACTCATCAACCAAACCAACAGAGGGCGGGGGAACATGAACTTTTTGCTCGAAGAATGAGCAACGAGCCGAAATCAGAGAGAAAGACGCGAAGCGCGTCAAGAGCGCTCTAGTGACATTCGAGTTGCGTTCGTTACGGAAACGCCTTGTGCGGGCAATACCGGCGCGCGAAACATTTTTTCGAAAATTTCAGCACGCGTTGGCCGGACTTGCGGAGCCGCTGGCGTTCCCGTACAGCAGCCAGGTCGTTCGCGGGCGACGAAGAGTTTGACTAGGAGTCTTATGAAGCATGATCGGCGTTTTCGTTGGTTTCGACCTTTCTTGCAACTCAGTGCGCTCGCGTTTTTCAGCATGAATGCTGCGGCGATTTTTGCCCTGCAACCCGCACCGACGGCGACGCCCTCGCCGACGGCGACGGACAATCCACTGCTGGCGGAAAGTTCGCTGCCGTACCGGTTCCCGCCGTTCGACAAAATCAAAGACGAGCATTTTCTCCCGGCGATCGAGCAGGGGATGCAGGAGCAGTTGAAGGAAGTCGAAACGATCGCGAGCAACCCAGAGAAGCCGACCTTCGAAAACACCATCGTGGCGCTGGAGCGCAGCGGGCGCTTGCTCCAACGTGCCAACCGGATTTTTTCGAATCTCAACGGCTGTAACACCGATCCGGCGATGCAAAAAATCGACCAGGAACTTTCGCCAAAACTGGCCGCGCACCAGGATGCGATCCACCTGAACGGCCCGCTCTTCGCGCGCGTCCAGGGTCTTTTCGACGAGCGTGAGAAGCTCGGGTTGGATCCGGAATCAAGGTTTTTGCTCGAGCGTTACTACAAGGATTTCGTCCGCGCAGGGGCGAAGTTATCGGACGCGGAAAAGACGAAACTGAAGGCGATGAATGCGGAGTTGGCGACGCTGCAGACGACCTTCGAGCAGAATGTGCTCAAGGAAAAAAACGCTTCGTCGATCGTGGTCGATCAGCGCGCGGAACTGGATGGCCTTTCGGAAAACGCGATCGCCGCCGCCGCCAAAGCCGCCACGGAAGAGAAGAAGGAAGGCAAATTTGTCATTCGTTTGATGAACACCACGAGCCAGCCCGCGCTCGCCTCCTTGAAGAACCGGGCATTGCGCGAACGGATCATGCAGGTCTCGTTAGGCCGGAATAGTCACGGCGGTGAATACGACAATCGCAAGGTGGTCTCGCGGATCGCGCGTTTGCGCGCGGAGCGGGCGACTCTCCTCGGTTATCCGAATCACGCTGCCTATCAACTCGAGGACCAGACCGCGGGCAACGTGGCCACGGTCAACAAAATGCTGGGCGAAATCACGCCACCGGCGGTGGCGAACGCGCGCCAAGAAATCGCGGACATGCAGAAAGTGATCGATGAACAAAAAAGCGGCTTCAAACTGGCCGCGTGGGATTGGGATTTTTATTCCGAGCAGGTGAGAAAGGCCCGTTACGATTTCGACGAGTCGCAACTGCGCCCGTATTTCGAGTTGAACCACGTGCTGCTCGACGGCGTCTTTTTTGCGGCGACCAGAGAGTATGGCATCACCTTCAAGGAACGGAAAGATCTGCCGGTTTATCTGCCGGATGTGCGCGTCTTTGAAGTTTTCAACGCCGACGGTTCCCCGCTCGCGCTCTTCATCGCGGATTATTATGCGCGGCCTTCGAAACGCGGCGGCGCCTGGGCGAGCGCTTACGTGGGGCAATCGGAATTGTTCGGCACCAAACCGGTGATTGCGAATCACCTGAACATTCCCAAGCCGCCGGAAGGCGAGCCGACTTTGCTTACGCTCGATGAGGTGCGCACGGCTTTTCATGAATTTGGCCACGCGCTTCATGGGATGTTTTCCAAGGTGAAATATCCGCGCTTCAGCGGGGCCAGCGTCCCGCGAGATTTTGTCGAGTATCCCTCGCAGGTGAACGAGATGTGGCGGAACTGGCCAGAGGTGCTGAAGAATTACGCGAAGCATTACCAGACCGGTGAAGCGATGCCGACCGAGCTGCTCGACAAGGTGTTCGCGGCGGAAAAGTTCAACCAGGGCTTCAAGACGACCGAATATCTCGAAGCGACGCTGCTCGATCAGGCTTGGCATCAATTGAAACCAGCGGAGGTGCCAACGGACACGCTGGCGTTCGAAGCGTCGGCGCTGAAGAAGGCCGGCGTCGATCTGCCGGTGGTGCCGCCGCGTTACCGGAGCTGCTATTTTTCGCATACTTTCGCGGGCGGCTATTCGGCCGGTTATTATTCCTACATCTGGAGCGAGGTTCTGGATGCGGATACGGTCGAGTGGTTCAAGGCGCACGGCGGCCTAACGAGAGAAAATGGCGATCGTTTTCGCGAGACTTTGCTCTCGCGCGGCGGGAGCGCGGAAGCGATGAGTTTGTTCCGGAATTTCGTCGGGCGCGATCCGTATATCGCACCATTGCTACAACGGCGCGGACTCGAGAAAGCACCGGTGGGTGAAGCAGCGCCACCGCCGCAGGCGCACTAGTCGTTAGGCTAAAAGTGTGAGGACGTTCCTGACCCACCTGGAATGCACGGCCTGCGGTGAACGCTCTGATTGGACGAGCCTGCAAAATCTTTGTCCGCGCGACGGAAAGCCGCTCTTTCCGCGCTACGACCTGGCGGCCGCGGGCCGGAGCCTAACGAGAGCAAGCCTGAGGACGCGCGAGAAGTCTCTCTGGCGTTATCGGGAGGTCTTGCCGCTGCCGGCGGAAGTGGAACCGGTGACGCTCGGGGAAGGCGGCACGCCCCTGCTCTCGGCGGCGAGATTTGGTCGCGACCTCGGCCTAACGAATCTTTGGGTGAAGGACGAGGCGCAAAATCCGACGCAAAGTTTTAAGGCGCGCGGAATGGCGGTGGCGGTTTCGATGGCAAAATTTCTCGGCGCGACCAAGCTGGCCGTCCCTACTGCGGGCAACGCGGGAGGCGCGCTTGCAGCCTACGCGGCGCGGGCGGGCCTGAAGGCGCACATTTTTATGCCGCGCGACACTCCGGAAGCAAACGTGGTCGAATGCCGCGAGCTCGGCGCGAAAGTCGTTTTGATCGACGGGCTGATCACCGATTGCGGCGCGGAGATCGCGAAACGCAAGACCGCGGAAGGCTGGTTCGATATGTCGACCTTGAAGGAGCCGTATCGAGTGGAAGGGAAGAAAACGCTCGGCTACGAGTTGGCCGAACAACTCGATTGGCACCTGCCCGATGTCATCCTTTATCCGACCGGGGGCGGAACTGGGTTGATTGGAATGTGGAAGGCGTTTGACGAAATGGAAACGCTCGGCTGGATCGGATCGAAGCGGCCGCGGATGTTTTCAATTCAGGCGAGCGGATGCGCGCCGATTGCGCGCGCCTTTGCCGCCGGGGCGACGACCGCGGCAGAGTTTCCGGATGCGCAGACCTGCGCCTCGGGTTTGCGCGTGCCGAAGGCGGTCGGCGATTTTCTGATGCTGGAAATTCTGCGCGCCTCAGGTGGCGGCGCGGTCACCGTGAGCGATGAAGCGATGATTCAGGTGACGCGCGTGGTCGGCGCGAAGGAGGGCTTGTTCACGGCCCCGGAAGGTGCGGCCTGCTTCGCCGCGCTGGAGTCGCTGCTGGCCGAAAAAAAAATCACGCATGCGGAGCGCATCGTGATTTTCAATACCGGGTCCGGGATTAAGTATCTTGAGTGCTATCATTGATGTGCGGCGGAAGGCGAACCCTCCGCCGCACTATCACTTGTTAGGCAATCACTCGTTTGCGCGGCGGCGGCTCAGGCCGTGACGCTGCGGGTTTTGCGCCCCAGGCGTTGGGACAAAACCAAGGCGCCGACTGCCGGCAGAGCCAGCCAGAAGGTGGAACCTTGATCCGGGACACCAGCGGGCGCGGGACCGTTGACCGAAACGTCGTCCAGTCGGAAGAAGTCGGCATCGTTTTGGAAGGTGAACTGAAGGGTGCTGCTGGCGCCGGTAGCAGTCGCCGTTCCGGTAAACAAGGTGTAACCGAAAGGGGCGCTATTAGTCAGTGCAGAGATGCCCGCGATCGCAAGTCCGTTGAAGGTCGTCATAAACGAGTTGAAGCTCCCCATCGCAGGGTTCGGGGTGCCGTCGTTCGCCAGGTAGAAGGAAATGGTGTACATCGCCCCGGCTACGGTCTGGAAGGTTTGGCTCAGCGTTCCGGTCATGGGAGAGGAGCCGAGATTGGCGTGGTAAGTTCCACTGTGCGCAAAGGCGGAGTCGCCGCCGACGTTGATGAATGGAGGCGGCGGATTGTTATCGGTGAACGTCCACGGAGGGAAGCTGCCGGTTTCAAAGCCGCCGTTCTGAAGGCGTTCGTCAGCTCGCAGGTTGGTGGCTGCGACAGCGAGGGCGAGCAGCGCGATGGTGAGAATTTTGGAGGGGGTGCGTTTCATACTGTTATTTATATATGTGGTTGTAGGGTGATTCTAACGAGGTGATTTGCCTCTTTTTCTTTAACTGGGTTTCATTGTTAGAGTTTTTGTCGCCACTGGTAAAGATGAAAATTGTAAAGTTCTGCAAGAGCGATTGCCCGGGGATCTTGACCACGAGCGATACCGTAGAGATTTTCGGCTTCGCTGAATCGGCCTAAACGATCGAGTACGTAAGCGGCATTTAACGGATACGTCCCGTCCAAGGGCGCGACCGCGTGCGCGTGTAGGAAATTTTCCGCGGCCCGGGCGAGATGGGCTGGGCGAGCTTCCGCATCGGTTTCCCAGTCGCCGAAAGCGAGCTCAGCGCGGCCGAGATAAAAATAGACCTCGGGATTGCGGCGATCGTAGGTGAGCGCCTTCTGCGCGAAAGCAATCGTCGTCGCGGGGGGAAGTTCGTCGCGGAGCGCGGTGCGCGCTTTTTCGGCAAAGTACTCACCCGGATAGAAACGCGCGCATTGGACGAGAAGCGCCAGCGCGGCCCCGCCGACCGCGAGCCGCGGGAGGATCGAAAGGAACCGTGTCGTTTTTTTTTCCGCCATCGAATGCAAACCGGGATTCGCGAGCATTCCGAGGACGAAGGCCATCAAGAGTGCGTTCGCCGGAATGTGAAGATTGAAATCGACAACTGAGTGCGCGGTGTAGGTCGCGAGCGCGCAAAGCGCGCCAATGTTCAAGGCCAGCCGGTTGCTGGCTGGCCGGCTCGAGCGCGCGTGTTTTTGCCGACTGAAATGGCGAAAAGATTTCACGCCCCGTCGGACATGCGCGCCGAAGAAAAGGAGAAAGCCAGCAAACCCAACGACGCCATATTCGGCGAGCAGATGCAGGTAATCATTATGCACGTCCACCGGATCGTTTTGCATATCGGCTGCCCGGAACTGTCGGCCGTAAAAAAGATAAGTACCGCCTCCGGTGCCGACGATGGGTTGCAGTTTCCATTGCTGAACCGCCGCTTCCCAAAGTCGCAGGCGAACGTTTTTCGTGTCGACAATGTTGCCCGCGCGATCGTGTAGGTAGCTGCTCTTAAACAACAGAGTCCCCGCGAGAGCCACCGCCAGCGCCGCGATCACCAGGCCGCCAATACCATAGCGGAAAAACGTTTGCCGATCGGCGAAGCGTGAAGCGAGCACACTAAGAAGAAGAAAGGCGAGAATGCCGGCCATCGTACTGACGTAACCTCCGCGGCTCGCGGTCAGCGCTACCCCGGCGAAGCAGGCAGCGGTCGCGTAACCGGCGAGCAGTTTTGCCCAGAGAGGCCAGCGGCTCCAAAGAGCAAAGCTCAACCCGAAGACGCCGATCACCTCCAGCAAACCCGCAAGGTGATTGGGACAAACGTAAAAGCCGCTCGCGCGCTGGCCGTAGTCCGTTCGCTGCAGCGCGCCGATCAACATGAAATTGTCCGCACGGCTGAACTGAATCAGTCCGATGAACACCTGGCCGAGTGCGAAGACGATCAACAAACCGAGCACGATCATGCGCGGCGTTGGTCCTGAGAGGACGGTCACGCAAAGGCCGTAGGCGACGAGCGCGGCGAGAACGCAGAAAAAATCTGGCCGCGCAAAATAAGGAACGTCTGAAATCAGGCTTCGCGCGAGCATGTAGCCAAAAAGGAACACACTCGCGAGCAGGCAAAGCGGATTGGCGTGGCTGCGCGTCGGCCACCAGGCGAGCACGGCGAAGATGCCCACGGCGCCGATGACGAGGTAGCCGGAGTAAGCGAAAAGCGGTCGGCGCCCGCCGATCAAAATTTGCAGAACGATCAGGCCGAAGGCGAGCAAGACCGCGATGCTGAATTCGCGATAACGAGGATGGAGCGTCTTCTCCATGGACTCCTCGGCGGCAGACCGCGCGGAATTCTACCGAGCCGAAGCGGCCTTAGGGATTGACCGCGGGGGTGACATTGCAGGGACCGAGGGTATCCCCGTGATCAAGATGTCGCCGATAATCCAGGGTGTCGCATCCGAGCGTAAGCGTAGTGGTCCGCTTATGGCAGAAAGTGCATTGCCCCGCCTGCGCGAAAGCAAATGGCGCGGTCACAAACCAGAATACCGTAGTCAAAACTGTGACGCCGAGAAGGGTCGCGGATGTCCCGGACCGTTGCGTCCGGCACCACCGACCTAATAAGGAGGAGTTGTTCATGGGGAGATAAGTTTTTCTGTTTTCAGGCCGCGAAGAATCGCTTCTACCACCGCGCGCACCATACTGACGGCGCTAGATTGACCGGTCGCGTCTTTGGCCTCAAGCGTTTTGTTTGCAACATTTCTATGGCATCTGCGTGGCGATTTTGTGCTTTGCCTAACGAACAAGAATCGTCGCGTTTCGCGGGTTCGATTCCTCGCTGCCGCGATTGACACTGCGGCCTAAACGCGGTTCGGAGTTAGCCGATGAGCAGAGCGATGTGGCCACGTCCGCATTAAAGGAATTTCAGCAGGAACATCTAATAATGCATTCCGAAGAAATCGAGGACTCCTATTTCGCGTGCGCGACCATCTTCTCCCGGCCGGTATTCGTCCGGAACGCTTCACCGGCGTGATGCTCACGGAAGCCGTCGTCGAGATGGTTAAAGCGGGCTTGGGTATCACGGTGTTGCCGCGCTGGTCGGCGGCGAATCATATCTTTAAACGGCAGCCTTTTGGCGAAGCGAATTACACCGCGCGGCCTCTTCAGTACCTGGTTTGCGGTCACCCGAAAAAAACCGGACAACGCCGGCGCGATAAGCACATGATTGGCGCGGATCAGCAAACAGATGGCGCACGGTGCACAGAGTAATTCGGCCGTCGCCAAGGGCAGAATCGCCCGCGATCGAGCCAGCCTGGCGATAGTGCGTCATCGGAATGGGAAGGTCGCCAGGAAATCGCCCGCCCCGCAGCGAAAGAAAACATCTCGTTAGGCAAACGGGACGTTCTTACTGCGTCGGCGCATCATTGACACCGAGGCGGAAAGGGAGTTCTTCGTAATTCGATGCCGAAAATTTTGATCGCCGACGACCAGAGCGATGTCCTGGAGGCGTTGCGTATTTTGTTGAAGGGCGAGGGGCACCAAACCGATGCGGTCACATCGCTCGCGGGCGTTTTTCAAGCGCTGGAAAAACGCGATTACGCGCTCCTGATCATGGATCTGAATTATACCCGCGACACCACGTCCGGGCAGGAAGGGCTGGAGGTAATCCCGCGGATTCAGGCGCTCGATAATACTTTGCCGATCGTGGTCATGACGGCGTGGGCCACGATCGATCTCGCGGTCGAAGCGATGAAACGCGGCGCGCGCGATTTCATTCCGAAGCCATGGGATAACGAACGCTTGCTCGCGGTTGTACGGACGCAAATTGAACTCGCAGGCGCACTGCGTAAAGGCCGCCGGCTCGAGGCGGCTAACCAATTGTTGCGCGGAAATGCGCCCGCAATTATCGCCGAGTCGCCGCGGATGCGGCCGGTCTTGGAAATGATTTCGCGCGTCGCCCCATCCGACGCCAACGTCCTCATCACCGGCGAAAACGGCACCGGCAAAGGGTTGGTGGCCCGCGCGATTCACGCGCTCTCCGCGCGCTCGTCGCACAGCATGATCACGGTCAACATGGGCGGGCTTTCGGAAGGAATTTTCGAGAGCGAGTTATTCGGTCACGTGAAGGGTGCCTTTACCGATGCGAAGACGGATCGCGCGGGACGTTTTGAACTAGCGGACGAAAGCACGCTCTTCATGGACGAGATCGCGAACGTCCCGATGAATCAGCAAACGAAATTACTGCGCGTGATCGAGACTGGCGAATTCGAACGTGTCGGCTCATCGAAAACGTTGCATGCCAACGTGCGGATCGTTTCCGCGACCAACGCTAATCCGCACGAAGAAGTCGTCGCCGGCCGCTTCCGTCAGGATCTGCTTTTTCGTTTGAACACAATCGAGATTTCGCTGCCGCCGCTGCGTGACCGGCGCGAGGACATCATGCCCCTGGCGAATAATTTTCTCCGCCAGCACGGCGCGCGTTATCGCAAAGAATTATCCGGGTTCGAAGAATCCGCGCGCGATCTGCTGATGAAGCATCCGTTCCCGGGTAACGTCCGCGAGCTGGATCATGTGATCGAGCGCGCCGTCCTCATGACGCACGGGCCGCAGATTAAGGCGAACGATCTTGGCCTAACGAGTGGTCGGGAAGACGCCGCCAGCATCGAGGACATGAGTCTCGAGGAAGTGGAAGCCTATTTGATCAAGAAAGCCCTCGGCCGTTTCGATGGCAATGCGCGGCGCGCGGCGGAGGCGCTCGGCTTGAGCCGGAGCGCATTCTATCGGCGGCTGCAGCACTATGGGCTCTGATCTTTTCGCTCCGCCGACGACGGATCGATTTTCGAACGGCGGATGAACCCGACGCGCAAGAAGCCGCGCCATCGCTTCAGCCACGAAGGGCGGATTACCTGGCTGATCATCGGGGCAGCTGCACCTGCGACCGTGGTCGCTTTGTCGATCATCTGGTTCGAAGATTTTACTCCCAAGGTCCAGTGGACTCTTACTCTGTTCATCGGCGGTTGCGGGCTCGGTTTCATCATGAGCGCGCGCGAACATCTCGTTAGGCCGCTGCAAACCATGACCAACTTGCTGGCGGCTTTACGCGAGGGTGATTATTCGATTCGAGCGCGCGGGGCGCGGGCCGACGACGCCCTTGGCGAAGTCTTGCTGGAAATTAACGCCCTCGGCGAAACTCTGCGCACCCAGCGTCTCGGCGCTTTCGAGGCGACCGCACTTCTGCGCACGATTATGGCCGAGATCGACGTCTCGGTTTTCACCTTCGATCCCGATCGCCGGCTGCGACTCGTTAACCGCGCCGGCGAAAACTTGCTCGGGCAACCGATCGATAAATTACTCGGGCGACGCGCCAGCGATCTCGGACTGGAGGTTTGCCTGGACGCGAATCAAGACGCGCCGCTGACCCTGGCTTTTCCGGGAGGTTCGGGTCGCTGGGGGGTACGTCGAAGTTCTTTTCGCGAACATGGTTTGCCGCATGAGCTCATGGTCCTGACCGATCTCAGCCGCACCCTGCGCGAGGAAGAACGGAACGCCTGGCAGCGGCTGGTGCGCGTGCTTGGTCACGAGATGAATAATTCGCTCGCGCCGATCAAATCGATCGCCGGCAGTTTGGAAACTTTGCTCCGGCGCGATCCGCCGCCACCCGATTGGCAGGATGACGCGCGCAGTGGTTTGAATGTGATCGCGACGCGCGCGGAATCGCTGAGCCGTTTCATGCAAGCCTATGCGCGGCTCGCTAAATTACCGCCGCCGCAAAAGGAGCCGCTCAACCTCGAAGAACTCGTTAGGCGCACGGCGGCGCTGGAAACTCGTTTGCCGGTGGTGGTGAAAAAAGGGCCGGACGTTCCGATGCGCGGTGACGCCGCGCAGCTCGAGCAGTTGCTGATTAATATCCTGCACAACGCGGCCGACGCTTCGCTCGAAACCGGCGGCAGCGTGGTCATCGGCTGGCGCGAGCTGGCCGATTGCATCGAAGTTTATGTGCAGGATGAAGGGCAAGGAATTATGAACCCGACGAACCTGTTCGTGCCCTTTTTCACGACGAAGCCGGGCGGTTCCGGCATCGGCCTGACGCTAAGCCGGCAGATCGCGGAAGCGCACGGCGGCTCGTTGTCGTTAGCCAATCGTCGCGGCGGCCGCGGCTCGGAAGCGCTCCTGCGTTTGCCGCGGTAAATCGCAGCGAAACATCGTCCCACAACTGGAACGTTGGAATCCCAGTAGCGAAGTGTTCGCATGCGCCGGGCGAATGAGAGTTCCGATGTAAATACTTGATCACTTAAAGCTTAGAATTTCGCGCCACGCGATGGCACGGCCTTTGCAATAGGCTCAGGCCGCAACCAAAATTTTTGAATCCAATGCGGATGCCGCGCGCATCTCACAGGAAAGAGAATCCATGAAATCCACCTACCAATTTTCCGATCGCCCACGCGATCGAAGCTCTTTTTTTGCCGGCCGACACGGTAGCCGTTCATTGCAAACCGACTTCCATTATCAAGCGGGCACGATCGACTTCGCCGGCCGCTGCGGGGGGGAATCCAATCGTTCCTTCCGCGGAATCAGCGCGGATTATTTCCGCTCGGAAGCGCGCAGGAATTTCCGCCACGAAGCGGCGGTCTTCGGTTTGATCGCCGCCACGGTCGCGATCCCGGTGGTCCAGAGCATCTACGCTCTCTTCCGTTTGGTTTACTCAGGTCTGTAATCGGAAATCACGCGATGAGCCAGTCCTCCGAAGTTAAGAAAGAAAATATCGTGCGACCGAGCGGATTCACTCAGGGCACTTCTACGATGGACATTCCGCGCGCGGGCGTCGCTAAACAAAAGCGGAAGAAGCGCATCATCATCATCTCGCTGGTGGTCCTGGGATTAATCCTCGCCACCTGGGGGCTCTCGCGCTTGAAGCCGGCGGTGCCCAGCGTCGATCGCTCGACGGTTTGGATCGATACCGTAAAGCGTGGCCCGATGGTCCGGCAGGTGCGCGGTCTCGGTACTTTAGTGCCGGAAGAAATTCGCTGGATCGCCGCCATCACCGAAGGCCGGGTCGACAAAATCATCGTTCGTCCCGGCGCGCACGTGGAACCGGACACAGTCCTGCTCGAATTAACCAGTCCCGAAGTGGAGCAAGCGGCGCGCGACGCGGAGCTGCAATACAAAGCCGCAGAAGCGGAGCTGACCACGCTCCGCGCGACCCTGCAGCGCGAATTGCTCGATCAGGAATCGAGCGCGGCCCGCGTGCATTCCGAATATCAGCAGGCCAAAATGGAGAACGAGACTAACGACACCTTAGCCAAGAACGGGCTCGTCGCCGATCTCACGCACAAGACCTCGAAGATCAAAGCGGAAGACCTGGCCGCGCGCGACGCCATTGAGCAGAAGCGTTACGAGTTCGCCAAGACTTCCATCGAACCGCAGATCGCTTCCAAGCAAGCTGCGGTCGATCAGGTCCGCGCGCTCGCGGAGATGCGCAAGAACCAGGAAGAACAGTTGAAAGTGCGCGCGGGCTTTGCCGGCGTCCTGCAGCAGTTGCCGGTCGAAATCGGGCAGCGCGTCACGGCCGGAACGAATCTCGCCCGCGTCGCCGACCCGACGAAGTTGAAGGCGCAAATCAAAATCGCCGAGACCCAGGCGAAGGACATTCAGATCAATCAAAAGGCCTCGATCGATACTCGTAACGGTGTCGTCGAAGGCCACGTCACGCGCGTCGATCCCGCGGTCGAGCAAGGTACTGTTAGTGTGGACGTCGCGATCGACGGCACCCTGCCGAAAGGCGCGCGCCCCGACTTGAGCGTCGACGGCACGATCGAGCTCGAGCGTTTGAACGAGGTCGTCTATGTCGGCCGCCCGGCCTTTGGTCAGGAGAATAATACTGTCGGCATCTTCAAGCTCGTCCCGGGAACTTCCGAAGCGGTGCGCACGCAAGTGAAACTGGGCCGCAGCTCCGTTAATACCATCGAGATCCTCGGCGGCCTCGCTCCCGGCGATCAAGTCATCCTCTCCGATACCAGTGCGATGGAAGCGCACGATCGCATCCGCTTGAATTAAACGCCCCTCAAAAACCCTGTCCGAAAACCCATCCACCTATGCCTACCACCGAAGAAACTACCGTCACCAATCCGACGCCGCCGCCCCGCTCCGGGACGAACGGTTCCACCACCCTCCTCAAACTCGATGGTGTCACCAAGGTCTTCCTAACCGATGAAGTGGAAACGCACGCGCTCTCCGGCATCCATCTCGATATCCGGCAGGGCGAATACGTCTCCATCGCCGGCCCGTCGGGTTGCGGTAAATCGACCTTGCTCTCCATCCTCGGATTACTGGATACGCCGAGCGGCGGCAGCTATTCGCTGAAGGGAACAGAAGTCGCGAACCTCTCGTTCCCGGAGCGCGCGCGCATCCGTAATCGCGAGATCGGCTTCATCTTCCAAAGCTTTAACTTGATCGGCGATCTCACGGTTTTCGAGAACGTCGAGCTGCCGCTGACTTATCGCGGCATGGGCGCGAGCGATCGCAAAGGCTTTGTGGTTGAAGCGCTCGAGCGCGTTGGCATGGGCCATCGCGCGAAACATCTGCCGAGTCAGCTCTCCGGCGGTCAACAGCAACGCGTCGCGGTCGCGCGCGCACTCGCCGGTAAACCCGCCATCCTCCTGGCCGACGAACCGACCGGTAACCTCGATTCGCGGAACGGCGAAGCGGTCATGGATCTGCTGAAAGAACTGCACGCCGCCGGCGCGACCATCTGCATGGTCACCCACGACGTCCGTTTCGCACAGCACGCCGATCGCACAATCCATCTCTTCGATGGCCGGGTGGTCGAAGATCACAGCATGGCGGCCTAACGAGTCGACGTAGTTCCCGGAAAAAACGGAACCCCGATGAAGCGCGCGGTGGTTGTTCTACTCTTGCTGATCGCGAATGTGATCGCCAGTAGGGACATCGCGCTGCAATGTCCGGCCAGCGCCACCACGTCGAACGGTTCCGCGTTATCTCCGGCTACGCCACGCGTCGCGGACAGCGCAGCGCGCCTTCCCTACCCGGAGCCGCGCGATAGCTTATGATCCGCGATTTCGGTTACGCCGTGCGGGTGCTGCTCAAGGCACCAGGCTTCACTGTCATCGCCATCCTCGCGCTCGCACTCGGGATCGGGATTTCGACGACGATGTTCTCGTCGGTTAACGCGCTCCTTTTGCGTCCGATGCCGTTCCTCCAGGAGCAGGAACGGTTGGTTTACGTTTCCCAGTTTTTCCTCCGGCAGCCGGATAACAACGCGATGGCGTTCCCGGATTATCTCGAATTCAAAAAAGCGGCCACGCTCGAGGCGCTGGCGGCCTGGCAGGAATTGACGGTCATCGTTTCGGATGATGAAAAGCCGGTGCGTTATCTGGGCGCGAGAATTTCCGCCGAGGCGTTTTCGTTTCTCGGGGTGCAGCCAATTCTCGGGCGGACATTTCGTCCCGAGGAAGATCGGCTAAACGCGGCCCCGGTCGCCCTGCTCGGCTACAGCCTGTGGCAACAACAATTTGCCGGCGACCGGACGGTTCTCGGCCGGACCATCCTGATCAATGGTCGGCCGACGAGCGTGGTCGGCGTGATGCCCGATGGCTGGCGCTTCCCCGAAGTCTCGGATGTTTGGTTGCCTCTCCAGCTCGATGAAAAAACTAGCCCGCGCGGTGAATTTTTTCTCGATGCGATCGGCCGGGTCAAAAAAGGCGTCTCGATATCCCAGGCTCGCGCGGAACTCGAAGCGATCAGCGCGCGTTTGGCGGCGACTTATCCGAAAACCAACCAGGGCGCGAGCGTGCAGCTCCGGCCCTGGCGCGAAGAACAGGTGCGCAATTTTAAGACGCTCGTCCTTCTCGTTTTGGGCGCGGTCCTTTTCGTTCATCTGATCGCCTGCGCGAATGTGGCCAATCTGCTGCTCGCCCGCGGCGCCACCCGGGCCAAAGAAATCGGCGTCCGCATCGCGCTCGGCGCCAGCCGCCGCCAGATTTTGCGCCAGCTTTTGGCCGAAAGCGCGGTCTTGAGTCTGGCCGGGTGCCTCGTCGGTCTGCTCCTCGCGGTCTGGGGCGTGGATCTGATGTTGACCGGCATTCCGACCGAA
Source organism: Chthoniobacterales bacterium (assembly GCA_051005695.1). Classification (GTDB taxonomy): domain Bacteria; phylum Verrucomicrobiota; class Verrucomicrobiia; order Chthoniobacterales; family UBA10450; genus JACCTI01. The sequence continues at coordinate 42,487 of JBPCJC010000055.1, forward strand.
ATTCCTTCCTGGATTCGTTTCGATTTCGACTGGCGCATTTTCGTTTTCGCGCTCGGGCTCGGGGCGCTTTCGAGCGTTCTCGTCGGCTTGATCCCAGCCTTGCAGGCCTCGCGTCCGCAACTGCTCGAAATCTTGAAAGAAGGCGGCCGCGGCGGGAGTGGCGGAGGTCGCAGCCAGCGGATTCGCCACGGGCTCATCGTCGCCGAAGTCGCGCTCGCGCTCGTCCTCCTCATCGGGGCCGGCCTGATGATGCGCAGCTTCATTAATCTGGCTCGGACGAATATCGGCGCCGATCCCTCGAACACGCTCACTTTCCGCGTCGGCCTGCCGGAAACCCAGTTCCCCGACGAGCAGGAGCCGACCCGTTTTTTCCAGCAGCTCATTCCCAAGCTGGCCGCACTGCCCGGAGTGGAAGCTGCGGGCGCGAGCACTTCGCTGCCGGCCAGCGGGATGGGAATCAGCCCGTTCGTCCTCGAAGGCGAACCGGTGCCTGAGCATCTGCAGGATGCGCGCGGGATGAGCCAGGTCACGATCACGCCCGGTTTCCTCGCGACTGCTCGCATCCCTCTGCTTCGGGGCCGTGATTTCACCCTGGCCGATAAGCAGGGTGCGCCGCACGTGGTCTTGATCGATGCCGAGGGCGCGCGCCTTTGGTTTGCGGGGAAGGATCCGATCGGCCGTCAATTGCGCGTTCTCGAAGCACCCGAGAAAGCGCCGGAGTGGGCCACCATCGTCGGCATCGTCCAGCCGGTGATCTATAACCGGTTGACCGGCGCGCAGGCATTTCCCGCGGTCTATTTCCCGCACGCGCAGAAGACCGACGAGCGTTTCATGTCCGTGGCCCTGCGGACCAAATCCGATCCGCGCACCTTCGGCAATCTCGCCCGCGAGACCGTCCTCTCGCTGAACAAAGGTCTCCCGATCTATCGGGTCATGACTTTGGAAGCCGCGGTCGCGGAAACTTTTTGGGAACGAAAATTCTTTAGCACGCTCTTCACCGTCTTCGGCGCGCTCGCGCTCTTCCTCGCCTCCCTCGGTCTGTATGGCGTGATCTCCTATTCCGTACGCCAGCGGACGCAGGAAATCGGCATCCGCATGGCTCTCGGAGCACAAGCCGGTGATGTCCTGCGGCTCGTGACCAGCCACGGTTTGCGCCTCATCGGGCTCGGCCTGGCCATCGGATTCGTCAGCGCTTATTTCCTGATGAAACTTTTCGCAAGCAGCCTGCACGGCGTCTCAGCGCATGATCCGGCAAGCTTCCTGGTCGTCGGCTCTCTTCTTCTCTTCGTCGGCCTCATTGCCAGCTTCATTCCGGCGCGTGCCGCCACCCGGTTAAATCCCATCGAAGCGCTCCGACATGAATGAAGGAAATGACGAAACCAAAATCCAAAACCCGCGCGCGGCAATCTTCGTCATTGGTCATTGGTCATTGATTCTATGATCACGGATCTTCGCCTTGCCCTCCGCAGCCTCGTGAAATCGCCGGGGTTCACTGTCGTGGCCGTGATCACCGTCGCGCTCGCGATCGCCGCCAGCACCGCCGTCTTCAGCCTGGTCAACGCACTTCTTATTCGGCCGCTGCCATATCGTGCGGCTAACGAGTTGGTTTTGCTTTGGGAAAAATTCCCCACCCAGGGGCTCGATCGCATCCCGGCTTCCGCGCCCGAGTATCTGGATTACACCCGCGAAATTAAAAGCTTCGACGTGGCCGCTTTCGATCACGCCGACCTCAACCTCACCACCGGCGATCTCCCGGAACGGATCTCCGGCGCGGTCGTCACTCCGAGTTTGTTTTCCGTCCTCGGGATCGAGCCAATTCGCGGCCGGGTCTTTTTGCCTAACGAGTTTGGCGAAGGCAATGACGGCGTCGTCGTGATCAGCGAACGGCTCTGGACGCGTCGCTTTAATCGCGATCCGCAACTCGTCGGCAAACAACTTTCGCTCAACGGCCGCACCTTCACCGTCGTCGGGATTATGCCCGTAAAATTTGAATTTCCGCTACCGCTTTTCGGCGTCCAGGGCGGCACCTTCGGGCAACGCGTCGATCTCTGGAAGCCGATCGCCTTCACCAAGGACGAACTCGAATCGCGCGGCTCGCGCAGTTACGGAATCGTCGGGCGTTTGCATCCGGGCGTGACTGGAGCGCGCGCGCAAAGCGAGCTCGAGACCGTGGTCGCAAATTGGCGGCAACGTTTCCCGGATAACTACGGCAGCTCGTCGCCTTTCGGTGCCGCGCTTTATCCGTTTCACGATCAGGTCGTCGGCGGAATGCGGACCGCGCTGATGATCTTGTCGGGCGCGGTCGCGGTCGTGCTCCTGATCGCCTGCGCCAATCTCACCACCATGTTGCTTGCCCGCGCCGGCGCGCGCGAACGCGAGTTTGCCATTCGTGTCGCCCTCGGCGCGGGGGCGGGACGTTTGCTGCGTCAGATGTTGACGGAGAGCGTGCTTCTCGCGCTCGTCGGCGGCACCGCCGGCACTCTTCTCGCCGTCTGGGGCTTGGAACTCTTGCGCGCGATCGGCTCGCAAACCATCCCGCGCCTGGCGGAGGCCAATCTCGATCCGCGGGTGCTTTTGGTTACGCTTCTGGTCTCGTTAGGCACGGGTATTTTATTCGGCCTCATCCCCGCGCTCGCCAGCGCCAAACCAGAGCTAACCGAAGCGCTCAAGGAAGGCGGTCGCGGCTCGACCACCGGCGTCCGCCGCAATCGCATCCGCAACGCCCTCGTCGTCGCCGAAGTGGCGCTCGCGCTCGTCCTTCTCGTCGGCGCGAGTTTGCTCCTGAAGAGTTTCGTTAGGCTGGAAAACGTCGATCCCGGTTTTGATTCGCACAACGTGCTCACGATGGAGTTGTCGTTGCCGTCTGCGAAATATGCTGCCGGCAAACCGGTCGCCGACTTCTACGCGGAATTATCCCGGCGCGTGAAAACATTGCCCGGCGTCGAAGCGGCGGCGATCACCTCCATCCTGCCGCTCAGCGGCACCAACAGCGATAGCTCCTTCGCGATCGAGGGTTTCGATCCGATGCAATCGCCGGTCTATCCGGATGAAGAATTGCGCCTCGTCAGCGCGGATTATTTCAAGGTTTTGAAAGTGCCGCTCGTCCGTGGCCGATTCTTTGATCAACGCGACGCGATCGAGGCTCCCAAGACCGCCATCGTTAACCAAACCTTCGCGAAGAAATGGTTTCCGAACCAGGATGTCGTGGGCCAGCGGATCACCTTCAGCGATACCCGCAAACCGAACGTCGAATGGATCACCATCGTCGGCCTGGTCGGCGACATGCGCCATCGCGCACTCGATCTGCCGGCCAATCCCGAGTACTACCTGCCGCATCCACAGAATGCGTATCCCGCAATGATCCTCGCCGTGCGCAGCCAACAGGATGCGCGCGCGCTCACCAGCTCGATCCGCAAAGAAATTCGCCAACTGGATCCGGAATTGCCGGCGGCGAATGTGCGCACGCTCGCCGAGGTCACCGCCGACTCGATCGCGCCCCGCCGGCTCTCAGTCGTGCTCCTGACCGTCTTCGCCGCGGTCGCTCTGGTTCTCGCTTCCGTCGGTATCTACGGCGTGATGTCGTTCCTCGTCGTCCAGCGGACGCACGAAATCGGCGTGCGCATGGCCCTCGGCGCGCAACGCCGCGACGTCCTTCTCCTCGTCGTCGGCCGGGCCGCGCGTTTGGTCTCGTTAGGCACAGCGATCGGATTGTTGCTCGCCATCTTCAGCAGCCGCGCGCTCGGCAGCCTTCTCTATAATGTGGGCGCCTTCGATCTCCCAACCTTTGTCGCGGTCACTTTCGTTCTCGCCCTGGTCGCGCTCGTCGCCAGTTTCATTCCCGCGCAACGCGCTTCGCGAGCCGACCCGATGATCGCGCTCGGGAACGCGCCATGAGTCGTTAATTTTATGCCCAATCCACTGATCGAACTCAAACACGTCGAACGCTTTTACCCGCTGGCGAAAGGCCAGTTCTTTTACGTCCTGCGCGATGTGAATTTGAAAATCGAGGAAGGCGATTTCGTTTCCATCATGGGACCGTCCGGCGCCGGAAAATCATCGCTCCTTCACGTCCTCGGGATGCACGATCACGCTTGGACGGGTGAATATTTTTTCGAGGAAAATGCCATCCACGCGCTCAAGCCGAACGCGCGCGGGACGCTGCGGAACGAGCAGATCGGCTTCGTCTTCCAGCAATATCACTTGTTAGACGATCTGACCGTTTACGAGAATCTCGACATCCCGCTTTCCTATCGTCACATAGGCAAAAGCGAACGCGCCGCCGCCGTCGCCGACACGCTCGATCGCTTTCACATCGTCGGGAAAAAGGATCTCTATCCGCGCCAACTTTCCGGCGGTCAGCAGCAACTGGTGGGCGTGGCGCGCGCGATCATTTCCAGTCCCAAACTCATCCTTGCCGACGAACCGACCGGCAATCTGCACTCGTCGCAAGGCGAGGAAATCATGGAGCTGTTCAAGAAGTTGAACAGCGAAGGGACGACCATCATCCAAGTCACACACTCCGATAAAAACGCCAGTTACGGCAACCGCGTCATTCAACTCCGCGACGGCTTCATCGTCGACGGCAACCCAGGTAAATCATCATGATTCTTGAA
>JBPCJC010000056.1:0-37455 GCA_051005695.1 Chthoniobacterales bacterium
GTCCGGAGGAGCTCGAGATGGAGTGCGGCCTGGCGATTTTGACCGGCGAGCCGGCGGAAATTTGCCACCGTCACGAGGCCGAGTTGCAGCAACCCGCCACCAACGAGAAGGCCGCCGAGAGTTTCCGGAATCATGAGCGCGGGAAAAACAAACCCGCGCTCAAAACTTTAGCAACAGTTCCGAGCGAAAACCGTAAGCGGTGGAGCGATCCTCGGGAAAACCGACAAAGGCGTCGAGAATCAAAACCGAATGCTGGTTCAGTTTCATTTGGTAACGGGCCGCGGCGGCGACGGAATCGGGCTGGCTGGCGGCGAAGAAACGCGGGTCGTCGGTGGCGACGCGGCCGCCGATTTCCACGGTGAGTTGACGATCGGTACTGCCGAGAAATTTCTGGTAACCCAGAGCCATGCCGACGGCGTCGTTCGCGCGATTGCCTAAGGGCGCGCCATACGCGCCCAGACCCTGCGCGGCAAAGAGGATTCCGGTTTGCCCCAGCGGGCCGCCGCGATCGCCTCCGCGCGCGGCGGAAGAATAATCTTCGATCCCCCAGAAGGCGTCGAAGTAGAGGACATCCTTGCTGTGCGGCATGGTGGTCGAAAGTTGCTGGAACAAAAGCACGCCGGTACTGACAGCGGGCGTTTCGCGGTCGAGCGCGACCGAGGCATTGACGCGCGTGGTCGAGTTAATCAAGCCGAAGCGGCGGGTGTCGCCAAGGCCAACGTAGAAACCGTCGCCGCCGGTAAAGTCGTCGGCGTTCACGTACGCCAAATCGAAATCGACTGTGTCGGCTGCGTAGTCGGCGGTGTTGAAGAGACCGAAAAGCTTGGCGCTGTTGTCGCGCAGGTTGTTATTCCGGTTCAATTCGTTCCAGGCAAAAATAAAGGTCGTGCGCAGGGCGGACGCGCCGAGGAAGAAGAGCGAAGTTCTCGTTAGGCCAAAGGCATCGATGACGTCTTCATTGATCATGATCCCATCCTGGAAACTGAGCGGCTGGCGGCCGATCGAGAAATAATAATCCAGGCTCTTGGTGTCGTTAGGATCGAGGTTCGGGAAGATTTCGCCGAAGTCGCCCTGAAAAAAAAGCGTGGTTACATAGGCGTTGAGATCGTTCTTCAACCCCTGCCGCGGATCGAAACGATAACCGCTGTAATCCAGCCCATCGCGATCGAGCGGCCGGAAACCGATGAGCAAACGTTCGGTCGGGGTGAGATAAAGATTACCGTAGAGATCGAGGCGATTGGCCCACTCGGTGATCTGGCCGCGGCCATTATCGAAAGTCTGCAAAGCGGTCCGCGCGGTCCCGAACGCGATGAAGACCGGCTGCCAAACCGCGCCGGTGGGAATCTTGAAACCAGGCGCGATCGGGCCCACGCCGAGAAACGGATTCTGCCCGATCTCGATGATCGGTTTCGGCCGATCGGGAAACCCTGCGAGCTTGAGCGGAGTGGGCTTGTCGCTCAAAGCGCTGCTGCCATGCGCCGCGGGCGAACCGATGGGCATGCCGTTGGCGTTGGTGGTGATGGTGGTGGTCGTTGTCGTACTGGTGGCGGAGACGGTTCCGGCCGGGATCGTGGTGATGGACGCGCTCGCGGCCGGCATTCCGACGGCGCCGACGTTTTCGATGTTCGTCCCGCAGTTACCGCAAAAATGATAATCCGCCGGCATGGTGTGCCCGCAGGTGGGGCAGACTTTCGTCTCTGCGCCCATAGCGCCAAAGCCAGCACTCGTTAGGCAAAGGAAACCGAGGAAGAGGCTGAGCCGAAAAATTCTCATGAACGTGCGGCCGAATCAGTGCGCGGCATCGGCCAGCGTCTGCGTTTGCTTTTGATGTTGCTCGCGCGATTCCGGCAGGAAGGGCTTCGAGGGCAGGGCCATGATCTCGCGCTCGTTCGGGCGGAGATTCAAGAGCGCCGGTCCGGACGGGAGAATGATGGTTTTATTCCAGAGTGTTTGCGAACGCTCGACCACGCTGTTGGCGATCCCTTTCGGCGACATGTTGTAATCGAACCCGACCTCCGTGATGTCACCGATCAAATTCACCGGGACCATTTGGGCGATGAATTTTACATTCACTTTATAAGGCAGCTCGCCGGTGAGGCGCGCGCCATCCACCTTGTAGGGCGCCCAGCGCGATTTGCCGGGGAGCAGGACGATGCTCTGTTTGCGGGCGCCGTTCGGGCGGGCGAGAAGCGCGTCCGCGTTCGTCGCCGGGCGCACATACGGCAGCGGATCGATGCTCTTGTTCGTCGGCAAAATCTGCACCCGCTCGCCGCCGCGAATCAGTTGCACGAGGAACTTCGATTGCAGGCTGAAGAGGTATTTATCCAGCGGCATTTTGCGATCGCGGACGAAGGCGGATTCTTCATCGCGGACATCGCCGTTCGGATCGCGATCGCCGGAGACGAACAGCACTCGGCCACGCCGATCGCTCACCGTCACCTGGAGAAAATTCGCGCGCTCAGCATCGAAACCGGTCGGCGCGCCATGGCCATCGGTGCCATTGGCGACTTCGATTTTGAACTTAATTCCGCGGGCGTCGTTCTGCTCGACGACAAAATCGTGCAGTTGAAATCCGCGTCGCAGGATTTGGTAACGTTGCGCGCTCGCGTCTTCGAGTTTCGCGTATTGATCGGCGAGAATGAGGTGCGCGTCGTAGCGATCGTCGATCGATTGCCAGCGCGGCGGAAAGGTTATGTTCGACGCGGTCGGACTTTTCTCGAACGCGTCCGTCCCCCAGCCCGCGCGATAATCGAAGAGCAACCATTCGCGCATGGTCGCAAGCTGCTGCGCCTTGACGTTGAACGGGAATAACCCCGGATGAATCACCGAGTAATCCGGTCCAGCAAAGCGATGATCAGTCAGCTTGCGCGGCGGCGTCGGCTTGTCGCCCACCATCGCGGCGGGACCAAAAGCGTAGCCGGATTTCAGCCCCGGAATTCGGCCCATGTGGCAATCCTGGCAGGTCGTGCCGGCCTTGTTCGCGGGCGAGTTTTTGAATTGCGAAAACGCTTCTTCGAGACGGAAGCCGTTCAGCAGATTGACGTCGTGGCAGCTGCCGCAGAAACCGGATTTCTCCAGCGGATCGAACTTGATCACGTTGGTATGAATCGCGCGACCCACTTCCCCGCGCTTCGTCACGACCTGGAATTTATCGGGTTGCGCGAGGACCTGTTTCAAAATGCGCGGGCCCTTCGGTCCAAAGACTGGCTCCAGCAGATCGCCTTCCTGGATCGCGGTGCGCCCGCTGACCTTGCCGTAGTTACTCTTCACGCGATGGCAGACGACGCAGCTGATGCCTTCACGCGAAGTCGGGTTGCGATCCATGTTGCTGGCGAAGATTGGCTCCTTCAACTGCATCCCGACCTGGGTGTGGCAGCGAATGCAGAAGTCGCCGTTGGTGCCGGAAAGGCGTCGGTCGATCGTCGCCTGCATGGTGTTGAAGACCGGGCTCAACTGCGCGTAGGCGTGTTGCGAAACCGACCATTGCCGGAACTGCGTCGGATGGCAGGTGGCGCAGGTCGAGGCCGAGGGAAATTTATTTTCGACTAACAACTGCGCGTGCGCGCCAGCGGCATTCAAGGGCGCGCCCGCAGCGCGCGCCGTCGCGGCCGGAAGATTCGGCGGCGCATTCGGCACCAGCAAAAGATCATCCGGCATCGGCTCGTTATTCCCGGCGCCGCCGGAAGGCAGAAGCAAATCATCATCCGACGAAGCGGCCGGCGCGGAGGAGGATGGCGCCGGCACCAGAAGGTCGTCGGCGTCGTTAGGCGGCGCAGTGGCGGCCGGGGCAACGCTGGCCGCGGGCGCGGCGGAAGCGAGCGGACTGGCCTCCGGCGTTTGTGCCTGAAGCGGCAAAGTCAGCGCGGCGAAACAGAGGGAACTGATCGCAACGCCAGGAAGAAAATGGCGCGGCATAACTCAATCAGGCTGATCGGAATGGGTGATGCACGTCAATCCCAAAAAAATCCGCGAGCCCTCCCGGAAAAAAGCTTGTCCGATGAGTTGGCGATTGGTACACAAATTCAGCGCACCCCAGCGAAACCGCGCAAAGAAAACTCATCATGGAAAATCGTCGCCCCTGGTCCGCGGTTATTTTGCTTTTTGTTCTCGGAAGTTCGGGTGCCTTCGCCGCGCAAGTGCACGAGATCGATCCGGCAAAAGTGGTCGGCTCGCAGAAGTGCGGCGAGTGCCACAAGCTGGAGGCGGAAGCGTGGAAGACGACGCCGCACTTCGCGACTTTCGATTCGATGCATCGCAGCCCTGAAGGCCAGAAGATCGCGGGCGCGCTCGGGGTTAAGCGGATCAAATCCGAAAGCCTTTGCCTGACCTGCCATTACACCATGCAGAAAAAAAGCGGCGCGGAAGCGGAACCGATCTCCGGGGTTTCCTGCGAATCCTGCCACGGCGCGGCCGCGGATTGGGTGAATATTCACAATGACAAAAAACTCTCGAAGGAAGAACGGCGGACCAAATCAGCCGCCGCGGGAATGATCCGGCCGGAAGACATCTACGCGGTCGCGGCCAACTGTTTCCAGTGCCACCTCGTGCCTAACGAGCAGTTGGTCAACAAGGGCGGACATTCCGCGGGCACCCCGGGCTTTGAGTTGGTCGCCTGGTCGCAGGGAATGGTGCGGCACAATTTCCTCACCCCCAGCGGCGACGAAGGAAAGGTGAACAAGGAGGATGACGCCAATCGCAAGCGGATGATGTTCGCGGCCGGCGCCATTCTCGATTTGGAATACAGCCTGCGCGGCGTCGCCAGCGCGACCGAGAAAGCAGTTTACGGCATCACGATGGCGCAGCGCGCAGCGGCGGCGAAGAAGAAGCTCGAAGCCATCCAAAAAGCCGCGCCGACCGATGAGGTGGCGCAAATTCTAGCCGCGGCCCAAGGCGCGGCCTTGAAGTTGAACAACAAAGCGCCGCTGGACGAAGCAGCCGACAAGGTCGCCGAGTTGGGCAAGAAATTTGGACAAACCGAAACCGGCGACAAACTCGCGGGGCTCGATGCGATGCTGCCGAAAACCGAGCAGTACCGTGGCAAACCGTATCAACCGTAAATCGGCGCCGGCAGTTTAACGCTCGCCGTCTGATGTTTCGCCCGCCAGTTTAGCGGGTCTGGCCATGGCTGAATTAGCGACGCGCATTTCCCGGCCGAAACGCTGGGATGTTCCTTTCGGCGACCAGATGTCGCCCGAGATCGTCGACGCGCTGCTCGAGATCCCACCGTTTTCCGAAGTCGATCAGGAGCGTTTTCCGCCGACGATTCCGTTCCGCGGCATTCTCCTGAACGACGCGCGTCTGCGCAAATTCGAGCGCGGCGACATCATCGTGCGCGAAGGCGATTACGGCAGCAGCGCGTTCTACATCCTCCAGGGTTCGGTGCGAGTGATGCTTGATTCGCTGCCCGCGAAATTGCTCGGCCGGCGCACTCCGCAGAAGAAAGGTTTCTTTCGCTCCCTCGCGCAACTTTGGACGCGCCCGAAGTATCCGGAGGTCCGGCATTATTCACCAGAAGATTCCGCGCGCGCCGCAGTCGACGCCCCGCTCCAGGTGCGCGCCCGCGCTGGCGAGGAGGTGCGCATTTTTCTGCAGGATATTCCGCAAGTGCTCGATCAAAACCACACCGCCCTCCTCGGCAAAGGGGAGCTGTTCGGCGAAATCGCCGCCATCTCGCGCGCGCCCCGCACAGCCACGGTGATCGCGGAGGAAACGGTCGAGTTATTCGAAATCCGCTGGCAGGGTTTGCGCGAGATTCGCAAATACGCGCCCGTCTGGAAGGAACACATTGATCGCCGTTATCGCGAACGAAGTCTCGTTAGGCATCTGCGCGAGACCCCGCTCCTGAAAAATCTTTCCGACCAGGATCTGGCCACCGTGGCCGATCACACCCGCTTCGAAAGCTTCGGCGAATTGGAATGGAACTCATCCTATCGCACGACGCGCGACGGGACCGCGCAGGAGCGCCTGGCGAAAGAACCGGTGATCGCGCGCGAAGGCGATTACCCGAATGGTTTGATCCTGATCCGCAGCGGCTTCGCGCGGCTCAGTTTCAAATATAATCACGGCGAACGCACCGTGAGTTATCTCGGGAAAGGTGACGTCTTCGGCCTCTCGTCACTGCTCGAGAGCGCGCAGGAAAACAAACCGCCCGGCCTCCCCTTCTCTCTTCGCGCCATTGGCTACGTCGATATCCTGGTCATCCCGACGCCGATCGTGGAGCGGTTCATCGGTCCACATTTCAGCGCCGAGGAAGTCGCCGCGCTGCGCGAACGCGCCGAGCACGCTCGGCTGATCGATGTCGAGCGCGACGCCGAAGCTACCTTCGGTCCGGAGATGCTCGAGTTCCTGGTCGAGGAACGTTATATCAACGGCACCGCCACGATGTTGATCGATCTCGATCGGTGCACGCGCTGCGATGATTGCGTGCGCGCCTGCGCGGCCACGCACGACAACAGTCCGAAATTCATTCGGCACGGTCAGCAGCAGAACGGGATCATGGTCGCGCACGCCTGCATGCATTGCGTCGATCCGGTTTGCATGATCGGCTGCCCCACGGGCGCGATTCATCGCGAGTCGCTCCAGGGCCAGGTGGTGATCAACGATCTCACCTGCATCGGCTGCGCGACCTGCGCCAACATTTGCCCCTACGACAACATCCAGATGGTCCAGGTGCGCGATGAAGCCGGCACTTTCATCGTCGATGAAGCCACGCGCACGCCGATCCTGAAGGCGACCAAGTGCGATCTTTGCATCGATCAACTCGGCGGCCCCGCTTGTGTACGCGCCTGTCCGCATGATGCCCTTATTCGCGCGGACATGCGCGAGGTCGGGCAACTGGAGAGGTGGCTCAATCGGTGAGTCCACTACTCGTTAGGCGAATTTGTTTCACCGGCGGCTTGCTCGTCCTCTCCGTAATCACAATTTTCGGCTGGTGGCTTTTACTCGCCGCGCTCCGGCCGGCGGCGATCTACAGCGGCCTGCTGCTGTTCGCGATCGTGCTCGCGCTCACTTTTTTCAATGCGCGCAAAAAGCTCCCGTTCCTGCCCCTGATCCGCGCGGCCGTCTGGCTGCAGGTGCACATCTATGCGGGCTGGTTCGCGCTCCTGGTTTTCCTGCTCCACATCCAGTTTCGTTTTCCGCGCGGCCCGCTCGAGCTCACGCTCGCGCTCGTCTTTTCGATTGTCATGCTGAGCGGGATTCTCGGTCTTTATATCAGCCGCGAAATTCCGCCGCGGATGGCGCGCTCCGGCGAAGCTTTGGTCTACGAACGCATTCCCGCGCTCCGCCTGCACATTCAGCATGAAGTGGAAGCTCTGGTCCGGCTCGCGGAGAAGGAAACCGACTCCTCCACCCTCGGCGATTTCTACGTGCGTTATCTGCGCAATTTTTTCGTGCGCATTCCCAGTCCGCTCACGGCCCTCGCCGCCGCTGATCGTTCTTTGCACGAACCGCTCGCGGAGTTCAACGCCCTCGACCGTTACCTGAACGAGCGCGAGAAAACGATCGCGAACGAAATCCGCGATTGGATGGAGACCAAGCAGAACCTCGATTTCCAATACGCCGCGCAACGCCTGCTCAAGCTCTGGCTTTTCGTGCACATCCCTTTCACCTACAGCCTGCTCGTTCTCGGGTTCGCCCACGGGATCATCGCCACGCTCTACGCCGGGAGGTGGTAAATGCAGAAACCGCTCGATCCCCTCAGCTTTAAGAAAAACGTTTACGATCGACCGAACCAGGATTGGATCTGCGGCCACGCCGCCGAAGGGCACGCCTGCCCGCTTGGGCCGGATGCGCGCGGGAATTGCCGCGCCACTGGTGAATGCAGTCCGGCGAAAAGGGACGATCGCTGGCTCTGCACCCGCAACGAAGCGCGCGGCGGAAAATGCGCGCAAGGCCCGCTTCCGGATGGCTCCTGCCCGCATCTCATCCCGCCCTGCCAGCCGGTGCGTTCGTTGCGCCGCGCGCGCGGAATGTTCGTCTGGTTAATTCTTGGCCTAACGACTGGTGCGCTGCTGATTCTTTTCGGGACGCAATTCCGGCGGCCCTGGATGAATCCGGGCGAGCTGATCAACGCCCACGCCACTTCCGCGGCGAAATGCAGCGATTGCCACACGCTCGAAACCAGCGCGACCGCGCCGCGCCTGGTTTCCTTGCACTCGTTAGGCGGACACGCTCGCGAAGACAGCGCGCTCTGCCTGAAATGCCACCAGCTCGGCGAACAACCGCTGCGGACTCATGGCCTCGCGCCCGCCGCGATGACGCAAATGACGAGCCAGCTTCAGCGCTCTCCGGAACCGCAGCGGCGACCGGCGATTCTCCGCGTCAGCCAGGCGCTTGCTCCGCACAATTTGAAATCCGGCGAGCTCGCCTGCGCCACCTGTCACCAGGAACATCATGGCGCTAATTTCGATCTCGCCCGCCTAACGAATGCGCAATGCCAGGTCTGTCACACGGTCCAGTTCGCCAGCCTGCAACACGGCCATCCGGAGTTCGCCGCCTATCCTTCCCAGCGCCGCACCCGCATCTTTTTCGATCACGCCAGCCATCTGCAACAGCACTTCGCGGAACGAAAAGCGCAGGCGCCGCAGGGTTGCCAGGATTGCCATCTGCCTGGGCCGGCCGGGCGTTTCATGCAGGTGAAAAATTTCAACGCCACCTGCGCGGCCTGTCATTCGGCGCAGATCAAAGGCGAAGGCATGACCGTCAAAGGCGTGGCCTTTTTCAGTGTCCCCGGGATCGATGCCGACAGCCTCGCGGCGAAGGGAATCAGCATTGGCGAATGGCCGAAATTTGCGGATGCGAAAATCACTCCGTTCATGGCCTTGCTGCTCGATCGACAACCGGCCGCGCGCGCGGCTTTGGAAAAATTGCGCGGCGTCGACCTGCTTGACCTAACGAAAGCAAACTCGGAGCAGCTCGCGGCGGCGGAGCAGTTCGCGTGGGAAGTGAAGCGGCTCCTCTTCCATCTCGTGGTCGAGGGGCAAAGTTATCTCCTCAAGCAAATGAACGGCGGCGTGGCCGAGGCGGGCGTGGAAGTCCCGCGCGCCGCCCTCCTCGCCGCGCAAAAAGAATGGATGCCGAACCTGCTGGCCGAGATGGCGAATTACGAGAAAGGAATCAAGCCGCCGCTCGCGCAAACCACCAAGCCCGCGCCACCGTCTCCAACTCCCGCTGCGCCTAACGAGAAGTCCGCCGGCGGTGATGATTCCCTCGTGGGCGGTGACGACCTGACCGCCGCCAGCACTCCGACGCCAACGCCCGCGCCCGCCGCGACTGATGACCTAACGAGTGGTGGCGATCTCGTTGACGCCACCGCCGCCGCTTCGCCAGCGCCGGCCGCCGCGCCCACGACCGCCCCCGTTCCCGAAGCGATGCCGGCGGAAGAATGGGTCGCCGCCGGCGGCTGGTACCGGCCGCAGGATAGCTTCACTCTATACTACCGTCCGGTCGGACACGCCGATCCCTTCCTCGTAGCCTGGCTAACCGCCGCCGCCCAAGAGCAAACGAACGCGGCCCCCGCGGAAGTGCGCGGCGCTTTACAAAAACTTGCCGACCCGCAAAGCCCCGGCCTTTGCACCAAGTGCCACACTGTCGACGAGCGCAGTGGCGCCACCCTGGTCAATTGGTCGCCGGCGCAGCCGCAGATGAGCAATCGGCCATTCACCACCTTCAATCATTCCACCCACTTCAGCATCGCGGGCGATCGTGGTTGCCAAAGCTGCCACGCGCTCAATCCAAAATCGCAATACGCCAGTTTCTTCCGCGGCCCAGCCGGCGCCGATCTGCCTAACGACACCAGCAAATTCCAAAGCAACTTCGCGCCCATTTCAAAAATGCTTTGCGTCGAATGCCATCGGCCGCAGGTCGCCGGCGACGGCTGCATCCTCTGCCATCGCTACCACGCCGCGCCCGCGGTCGCGGCGGGCGAGCTGGCGCAAGTCGGCAACTTCCGCGCGTTGCCGTCGAAAAAATGAACACCGCAGCGCGGGTGTGCTAGTTCACCACCGCGACCAGGAAGCCGTCGTAACCTTTGCTGCCGACGGTTTGCAGGACGGTCGCGCGCACCCGGGAATCGCTAGCAACGATTTCGTTGAAGCGGCGAATGCCCTGGACGCGTGCGTCAGTGCCGGTGGGATCAGTAACTTCGCCTTTGCGCACGACGTTATCCGCCAGAATGAGCGCACCGGGGCGCGCTAACTGCACGGCCCAACCGAAGTAGCCGGCGTAGTTCTCCTTGTCGGCGTCAATGAAAACGAGATCGAAGGGGCGGGCGTTTTCGTGCGCGAGCAGCGGAAGCGTGTCGAGCGCGCGGCCCAGACGAATCTCGACTCGACTCGTTAGGCCAGCGCGTTCGAGGTTTCGTTGCGCGACCTCGACGCAGGCGGGTTCGGCTTCCAGACTAACGAGTCGTCCATCGAGCGGGAGCGCGCTCGCGAGACAGATGGTGCTGTAGCCACCGAGCGTGCCGAGCTCGAGAATCCGGCGCGCGCCGATCGCTTGCGCGAGGAAAGTGAGGAAGCGTCCCTGCAAGGGCGAGACGCTGATCGCGGGTAAGCCGGCGGCCGCGCTGGCGGCGAGAGCGGCGCTGAGTGCGGGATTTTCCGGCAGCAGAAGTTCCTCGTAGTAGTGATCGACTGCGCTCCAGGTGTCTTCATTCATCGGACAAAAATTGCGGTGTCAGCGCGTTCTCGGCAAACATCGCCGCGGTGCGCGGATGACAGCGGGCCGTTTTGCGGCGAGAAAATCAGGATGGACGAAATCAAAACTTTGACCCGCGCGGAAATTCCCGAAGCCGACAAGTGGGATCTGACGCTGCTCTTCGCGGATGTCGATAAGTGGTCGGAAGATTTCGCCTGGATCCAGCAGACCTTTCCGCGAATCACGGAATGGAAGGCGCGGCTCGGCGCGTCGGCGGCCACGCTCGCCGAGTGCCTGGAATTTGAGAAGGCGCTCGATCAAAAAATCGAGCGCGTCTACCACTTCGCGTCGCTGCAATTAGCCGAAGACAGCTCGAATCCGGAATACCTCACTCGCATCGGGCAGTTGCAGAATTTGCTCACGAAAATCAGCGAGGCCTCGGCGTTTCTCGGGCCAGAGATCATGGCGATCAGCGACGAAAAATTCGCGCAGTTCCTCGACGATCCCGCGCTCGCGGAATGGAGAACGGCGCTGCGCAAAATCCGCCGGGACAAGCCGCACATTCTTTCCGAGCCGGAAGAGCGGTTGCTCGCGCTCGGGCGCGCGGCGCTCGATGGCTACGACGAGACTTTTTCGCAACTGACCGATGTCGACATGAAGTTCGGCGCGCTCATCGATGCCGATGGCGTCGAGCGGCCGCTAACGCAAAGCTCGTTCAGCGCCTTCCTGGTTAAACGCGATCACGCGCTGCGCAAGAATGCGTTCCATCAATTCTACGCGGAGTTTGCCGATCATCAGTTCACCCTCGCCGCCGCGCTCTCCTATTCGGTGAAGGCTGATGTCTTCCGCGCGCGGGCGCGCAATTATCCATCCGCGCTCGAAGCGTCGCTCTTTCACGATGATGTCCCGCCGGCGGTTTACGACGGTTTGATTTCCTCGGTGCGGGCGCATCTCGAGCCGCTTTTTCGTTATTACGAACTGCGCCGGCGCGTCCTTGGGTTGGATGAATTGCATCACTACGACACTTATGTGCCGCTCGTTCCGCAGATTGAAACGCAGGTCAGTTTCGACCAGGCGATCGAACACGTGGTCGACTCGCTCGCGCCGCTCGGCCCGGAATACGTGGACTCGTTAGGCAAAGGTCTGCGCGGACGCTGGTGCGATCGTTACGAGAGCAAAGGCAAACGCAGCGGCGCGTTTTCCTCCGGCAGTTACGGCGCGCCGCCCTTCATCCTGATGAACTACAAGAGCGACGTTTTCTCGGATGTTTACACTCTCGCGCACGAAGCCGGGCATTCGATGCACACCTGGTTCGCGCAGAAGACGCAGACGTTTCAGGATCATCATTACCCGATCTTTCTCGCGGAAGTGGCGAGCACCTTTAACGAAGAATTGCTGACGCATCATCTGCTCGAACAGACGACCGATCCGAAGATGCGCGCCTACATTATCAATCGTCAGATCGACGACATCCGCGGGACGCTTTTCCGGCAGACGATGTTCGCCGAGTTCGAGAAAATCATTCACGCGATCGAAGAGCGCGGCGACGCGCTGACCCTGGAAGTTTTCAAGAACGAATATCGCGCGCTCTTGCAAACCTACTTCGGCGAAGGCGTCGTCCTCGATCCGGAGCTCGACCTGGAATGCCTGCGCATCCCGCATTTTTATAATGCGTTTTACGTTTACAAATACGCCACCGGCATTTCCGCGGCGGTCGCGCTTTCGGAGCAAGTGCTCGCGGGGAAGCCGGGCGCGATCGAGGCTTACTTGCATTTCCTGCGCTCGGGTGGCGCAAAATTTCCGCTCGAAACCTTGCAAGCCGCGGGCGTGGATATGACCACGTCCGCACCGGTGGAAAGCACCCTCGCGCTCTTCGAACGCCGGCTCGCGGAACTGGAAACGCTCCTCCTCGCCTAACCAGCAAACCGAAACCGTCGTGGCCCGCTCCCTGCTAAACAGGAAGCGTGGATTTCGATCGTCAACTTTCGGCCGCGTGCGGTTATGCCGAGCTGGGCATGCGCCGCGAATCGATCGCGGAGTTGGATGAGATCGCGCCCCGATTGCAAAATCGCCCGGAAGTCCTCCAACTCCGGCTGCACCATTTGATCAAGCAGGAACGTTGGGCGCCGGCTTTGCGCGTCAGCCGAATGCTTTGCCGGGCGGCGCCGGATTCTGGCACCGGTTTTCTGCATGCGGGCTATTGCCTGCACCAGTTAGGCAAAACTGAAGAAGCCCGGAAGCTTCTAGTTTCCGGTCCGCTAACTCTCCTCAAGGAACCGATCTATTATTACAACCTCGGTTGCTACGATGCGCTCCTCGGAAACCTGAGCGATGCGCGCGAGCATCTACGGATCAGCTTTCGGATGGACGCGCGCTTTCGCGATCTCGCAAAAAATGACCCTGACCTGAAGGCGCTCCACGCCGTCATCTGACCGCCGCAGGACTCGTTAGGCCGAAGCCAGCGGCGTCTCCGCCGGACCGGCAAGCACTTTGCCCTTCGGGCCAAAGCGCGAGCCGTGGCAGGGACAATCCCAGGTCGTTTCCGCCTGGTTCCAGCGGACCACGCAACCCATGTGGGGGCAGACCGGCGAGAGCTTTTTTACCCGGCCGTTTTCGTCGCGGTAGACCGCCACTTTCTTGCCACCGAGTTTCAGGATTTTGCCTTCGCCGCGCGCGACCGCACGAACGGATTTTCCCTCGGCCGAGCCGAGCCAATCCTTGAGCAGGTAGTACGGATAATCCTTGTTCTCCCGCAGATAATCCCAGGTGCCGCCGCGGATTTTTTTGCGATCAGGACTAAACAAATCGGCCCACGGATTTTTCACTCCGGTAATCCAGTCGCGCGCCATGACCGCGGCGATCGCGCCGAAGGTGTAGCCGTTGCCAGCGTAACCGGTAGAAATGAATTGTTCGGACTCGTTAGGCCCGATGTAGGGCAGGCCGTCGTTAGTCACGATCACCTGGCCAGACCAGTGGTGATCGATCTTCGCCTCGGGCGCGATTTTCCGGAAAGCCGCGTCCAGTTTTCGGAAACAGGTGTCGGTGTTTCGGGCTTGTCCAGTCTTGTGATCTTCTCCGCCGAAAATCGCGAAATCAAAATCGCGCCCGCGATCGATCCGCAAATATTGGTAAGGATCGTTCGTGTCCCAGAAGGAAGCGATCGGAATGCTGTCGCGCGGAACCCGCGCGCCGAGCGCATACGAGGAATACGGCGCCAGCTTGGTCTGGAAAAGGAGGCCCTTGATCAACCCCGATTCGCCTAACAAGGGGTTGTTCGTCGCCAGCACCACGCGGTCGTAGCTGATCCAATAACCGTTGACCCGCGCGCGCTTTTTCTCGGCGTCGAATTGCTTGACCTCGGAGTTTTCAAAAACATGCGAGCCGCCGCCGCGAACCAGTTTTGCGAGTTCATAGAGGAATTGCAGCGGATGAAATTTCGCCTGATTCGCGAAGCGCACGCCCGGTCGATTCATGAAAGGCACGCGATCGAGATAAGAGGCATCGAAGCCGAGCTCGCCCGCCAGCTTGGCGTCTTTTTTTAAACTCGAACGCTCGTCCGATTTTCCGCCGCTCACCGGCGCGTGCAGGTAACCAGGCACGCGGGAAAATTCGCAGGAAATATTTTCCGCCTGAACGATGCGCTCGATCTCATCGATCGCCGCCGCGCCGGCGTCCCAAGTGGCTTGCGCATGTTCGCGCCCGAAGTCGCGCACCAGTTGATGGAAGCGCGCGTCAGTCACGTAAGTGAGATGCGCGGTCGTATGGCCGCTATCACGCGCGCCGATTTCTTCACGCTCGAGCAAGGCGACACTGCGGCCGGCCTGTTTCAAAAGATACGCGGTCATAACCCCGGTGCTGCCGGCGCCGACAACCAGGACATCGACTGAGAGCGAGCGAGATAGTGGGCGAAACTTCGGATGTTTAGCGGTATCGAACCAATAGGGCGTCGTCTTCACGTGCCTATTCATCGCAGAGCGCGTAGGAGCCAGACGCCTGTAGACAAAACTTTCGGCGCACAGCGTCTACTGATTGAATCCAAATGCTCCGCGAACTGCATCCCACACCTTGATCACATGATGACCGATCTTCGCTTCGCTTTCCGCCAACTGCTGAAGTCTCCCGGGTTCACTTTTCTCGCGCTCCTCACCCTCGCGCTCGGCATCGGTCTCAACACCGCGATCTTCAGTCTGGTTAACGATCTCTTCCTGCGCGGGCTGCCGTTTTCGCAACCGGACCGCATCGTTCACGTTTTCTCCGGTTCGAAGGACAAAGAGTTCGAAGACTTCCCGTTGTCGGCGCCGCGTTACTTTCATTACCGCGCCGGCCAGACGATATTCGACGGCCTTGCGGCGGAAGCCGGCGCTGCCGTCACCCTGACTGGCCTAGGCAATCCGGTGCTGCTTTTCGGTTCGCGCGTGACTTCAAATTACTTCGACGTTCTCGGCGTGCATCCGCTTCGCGGGCGCAACTTCACGCCGCCGGAAGAAGAAGGTGCGGACGTCGCACTGATCTCGGAAAGCTTTTGGCAGAAACGGCTCGGCGGCGATCCGAATGTCATCGGGCGCGGCGTCACCCTCGACGGAGTGACGCACACCATCGTCGGAGTCTTGCCAAACATGCCCGCGACCTGGTTCGGACCGAACGCCGAGATCTGGACGACGAAGCCGTTTGTCATCGCCGGTTTCTCGCATGAACGAATGATGCGCGGAACCGGATTTTTGCGCGTCATCGGGCGGCTAAAAGCAGGCGCGACTCTCGAGCAAACGCGCGCGTCGCTCCCGTCGCTCGCGCAAAGTTATCAGACCCAATTTCCGGAGAAGATCGACGCCAACTTCACCACCACGCTGAAGACTTTGCCGGAAGATGTCAGCGGCGATCTGCGGCCGGCGTTTGCCACTTTGCTCGCGGCGGTCAGCTTCGTGCTCCTGATCGCTTGCAGCAATGTCGCCAATCTTTTGCTGGTGCGTTTCAGCGGACGGCGCCGCGAGATCGCGTTGCGCATGGCCCTGGGCGCGTCGCGCGCGAGTGTGCTCCGGCTTTTCGTTTTCGAGAGCATGCTCGTGAGCATCTTCGCCGGTTTGTTCGGCGCACTTCTCGCGTGGCGATTGGTCCCGCTGGTCCCGAAGATGGCGGCGAATTTTCTCCCGCTCGAACCCGGCCAGGGCGCGCAGCTCTCGCTCCCGGTGCTCGCTTTCACAATCGTGCTTTCGCTTTTGACCGGACTGATCATGGGCCTTTATCCCGCGTGGCAAAGTTCGCGCGCTGATCTCGTGGATGGATTGAAGGAAGGCGGGCGGGAGCAGCGGAAGTTTGCGCCAGCAACGTTTCCGCAAAATCCTCGTCGGCGCGCAAGTCGCGCTTTCGGTCACGCTCCTGGCAGGCGCGGCCTTGTTGATCAGCAGCTTCCTGCGCCTGAGTCATCAGGACACCGGGTTCGAATCGGGACATCTTTGGACGGGCGCCATCGTCCTCCCGCCCGCGCGATATCCGGATGTCTCGGCGCGGACGCGCTTCGTCGAGCAAATCCAGAAAACGCTGCAGAATCTCCCGGGTTTCGAGAAGGTCGCGATCAGCGGCGACATCCCGTTGACGAACGGAAACAACGCCATGCTTTACACTCGTCCGGACGGCAACGTCCTGCCGGTGAGCCAGCGACCGGGCGCGCCCGAGCATGATGTTTCCGCCGGATATTTTCGGACGTGGGGCATTCCTCTTCGCGCCGGCCGCGACTTCGATGAGCACGACCTGGCCGAGCGGCCGAACGTGGTCATCCTTAGCCAATCCGGCGCGCGCAAACTTTTCGGCGACGAAAACCCGATCGGTCGCACGCTCCTGATCACCAGCGGGAGCGTGCCGGTGGAAATCGTCGGCGTCGTCGGCGACGTCCGCACCTTGAAGGTCGCGGTGCCTAACGAGATCGAAATGTATCGGCCGTGGGCGCAGGAAAATTTTCCAAACGTGTCCGTCGCTATCCGCAGCCACCTGCAAATGGACGCGATCACGCAATCCGTGCGCACGCAGTTATCCAGCCTCGATCCCGGGCTGGCGCTGATTCAACCCGGACCGATGGACGAAATTGTCGCGAAAGCACTCGGGCAAGCGCGCCTGATGATGTGGCTGCTCGGAATTTTCGCCGGCGTCGCTTTTCTCCTCGCGACCATCGGCATCTACGGCGCGGTCGCCTACACCGTCGAGCAACGCACCGGAGAAATCGGTGTGCGCATGGCCCTCGGCGCGCAAACCGCCGATGTCCTGCGACTGGTCGTTAGTCAGGGAATGAAACCGGTCCTGCTCGGATTGCTCGCCGGCCTGGCCGCCGCCCTCGCGCTCGGGCGCTTGATCGCGGCCCAGCTTTACCAAATCTCCGCGCACAATCCCGCACTCCTCGGCGGGACGGCTATCTTGCTTGCGTTCGCCGCGCTCCTCGCCTGTCTCGTCCCTGCGCGGCGCGCTTCACTCCTCAATCCGGTGCAGGCCCTGCGCGCAGACTAACGAGTGCTGCGCGCGCGCAGTTTCCAAAGATAAAAAATCATCGCACCCGCAATCGGCAGGCCGATGAGCGTGCGCGCATCCTGACGGAGGAGCGCGTTCGCGCTGTCGCCCAGCAAATTCACGCACAGGATGACGATCGCGAGGAACGCGCCCCAGCGTTTCCCGCGCGCCAGCCCGATGGCCGCGAGCGCGCAGGACATTCCGACAATCGCCATGAGCACGATCGACCACTGGCCGATGGCTTGAAAACCCGCGCGCGCCCCGGGGTTGACGCGCCAGACGACATCAAGCGCGCTGCCCGGAAAGAGCAGGAGCACAATCGTGAGCGTGCACATGGTGGCGCCGAAGCCGAAAAAAATCGCGAGCAATTTCCCCCCGAGCGGCACGCGCATCTGCACGTTTCGTCTTCCCTAACTCTGCGCGCAAATCTGCGGGCGCCGCGCTTTTCGCGCGCTCAAGTTTCACCCGGCAAACGATTGCTCGAATGAGAAGCCGGCAATGAGACGAAAGAAGAAAGCAAATCAACCGTCGTCGAAAACTTCCGGTCAGGAAGAGTCGGTTTCGTCGTTGCCCGCGAAACGCCGCGCCGACTCGGCCGCGCGTCGCGAAGAGAAACCGCCGACAAAGTTCGCGCTCTTTTGCCTAACGACACTTGGCATCGTCTTCGGCGACATCGGCACCAGCCCGCTTTACACCGTGCGCGAGTGTTTCCGTCCGGGCGATTCTGCACCAGCGCTCGCGCCCGATCCGGCCAATGTCCTCGGCGTCCTTTCGCTCATCACCTGGTCGTTGGTCATCATTATCTCGATCAAATATCTGCTCTACGTGATGGCCGCGGACAACAAAGGCGAAGGCGGCATCCTCGCCCTGCTCGCCCTCCTCAATCGCCGCGCCGGCCAGCGTTTTTGGTTCAGCATGCTGAGCGTTTTCGGCGCGGCCCTGCTTTACGGCGACGGCATGATCACGCCCGCGATTTCCGTCGTCAGCGCGGTCGAAGGTTTGAAAATCGCCACCCCGATCTTCGACCCTTACATCGTGCCGCTGGCAGTCGTTCTTCTCGTCCTGCTTTTCCTTTTTCAACGACACGGCACCGCCAAGGTCGGGCTGGTTTTCGGTCCAATCATGCTCGTCTGGTTCTTGGTCCTGGCCGCGCTCGGCTTGAATGCACTCGTTAGGCATCCGGAAGTCCTGGCCGCGCTCAACCCCTGGCAGGCGGTCACTTTTTTCGGACGCAATGGCTGGAGCGGTTTCGTTATTCTCGGGGCGGTTTTCCTCGCCGTCACCGGTGGCGAAGCGCTCTATGCCGACCTCGGGCATTTCGGGCGAACGCCGATCCGGCTAGCCTGGTTTCTGGTCGTGCTGCCAGCGTTGCTCTTGAACTACTACGGCCAGGGCGCGCTTGTCCTCGCCGGCGCCGGCCAGGTGCAGCATCCGTTTTTTAATCTCGCACCAAAATGGGCGCTCTATCCGCTGGTCGCTCTCTCCACCATGGCCGCGATCATCGCATCGCAGGCGGTTATCTCGGGTGTCTTTTCACTTACTCGCCAAGCTGTCTTGCTCGATCAATTTCCGCGTGTCCGCATCCTGCAAACGTCCTCGGAAGAAATCGGTCAGGTCTACATCCCGGTCATTAATTACCTGCTCATGATCGCCTGCGTCGGCTTGGTCGTAGGCTTCCGCAGTTCCGAAAAACTGGCCGGTGCCTACGGAGTCGCGGTTAGCACGACCATGGTCATCACCACCATTCTTGCGGCCATCATCGCACGCGAAATTTGGAAATGGAATCGCCTCTCCGTCCTGCTAGTCACGGTCGTTTTCCTGCTCATCGACCTGGCGTTTTTCGGCGCCAACATTTTGAAATTCATCGAAGGCGGCTGGTTCCCGTTGCTCGTCGGCGCGCTCCTTTTCGTGCTCATGACGACTTGGAAACGCGGACGCGTTCTCCTGCGGAAACGTTTGCTGACCACGACCGAATCAGTCGACGAAGTGCTCGACTCCGCCGGTGATAAGGCAATCCAGCGCGTCCCCGGCACTTCCATCTTTCTAACGAATCGTCCGCGCGGCATGCCGCCGGTCCTCGTCCGCCATATGGAGCATAGTCATTCGCTCACCGAGCACGTGATTGTTCTGCATATCGCCACCATCGATGTCCCGCACGTGCCCCTGACAGAACGGATCGACTTCGAGAAATTGCGTCACGGAATTTACCGGGTGCGCCTGACCTTTGGTTTTATCGATCTGCCCGACGTGCCCGAGGCCTTGAAGCAACTGACCATCGAAGGCGTCGAAATAAAGCCGGACGAAGTGACCTACTACGTCGCGCGCGGGATCGTCCTGCAACGCGAACGAAATCCCGGGATGATGCGCTGGCGCGAAGCGCTCTTCGCTTTTCTCCTGCAGAACGCGACCCACGCGATCGAGTTCTTCCACATCCCCCCGCGGCAGGTGGTCGAGCTAGGTCTCGAAATCGATATCTAGCTAACGAGTCGTTTCGCAGACCTACTTCTTCTTCAAACCTTCCAGCGCTTTCTCGTAGGTCGGCAGGTTCGGCTTCTGCGCTTCCGGCAGATTCTGCAGCGCGGCTTCCCAATTCCTGATCGCGTTCTCCTTGTCCCCCATCGCGGTGTAACCGCGCGCCAGTCCGGCATGAGCGTAAAATTTTTCGTCGGGATGTGCTTTCGCATTGAGCTGGAAAATCTCCATCGCCTTTTCTTTGCGCGAGGCCGCCAGCAAACGCATTCCATATTGGTGGAGCGCGCTCGCTTCCGCCGAGGGCAACTGCACCGCTTTCGCCATGGCCGCGTCGGCCTCGCCGTCTCGATTCATCGCGGTTAAGACCGCCGCTTTCGTCTGCAAGGTGGAAAAATCTTCCTTTCCCGTGACCGCGCCGCGGAACGGTTCCTTGATCGCCTTCTCCGCCCAGACCAGCGCCTCTTCCAGGTTCACCTTGTGATCCGCGCAAAACTGCGCTGCTGCCTGCCAATTCCGATAATTGAAACCGGGCCACGCGCGCAGCTGCTCGCCCATCTTGGCCGCGTAAAGTTCGTTCACGTTCGGGACCTCGACCTTGAACGGAATCCGCTTTTTCTCCCATTGCAGAAACGCGACCGCCGAAGATGGCAGACGATCATCGAACCCAAAGGTCATGAACTCCGTGAACGGCGCCTCGATCGGCGGCGCCGGCACGCGCAACGCGTCGGCTTTCGGATCATACTGATAGGCGCCCCAGCCGATCGCGTTCTTCGAAAAGATCCAAGTCGATGGCCCGCTCTTGTCCAGCTCCAGAAACAAACCGTAGGTCCCGGCGGCCAGGTCTTTCCCTTCGATCTTCACATCATCGGAAAAACTGATCGTCGTGGTCTCGTTAGCCCCGGTTCGCCACGGCTGCGCTTTCGACGGACCAAACCCGTCATCGAAAAAACCAAACGGGATCAGCTCGCCCCAAATGTGCCCGGTCCGTTCCGCGCCCTGGAAGTGCACCCGCGGGCTGTGATACGCGATCGAAATTTTCACCGGCCCAATCCATTGCGAGACTTCCGCGCGCTGGTTGTCGCCGTTCGGCGGCTGCGATAATTCCGCGGCCTGCTGTCCGCGCGCGCCCGAAAGTGCCAGCCCGCAACCTACCAACCACAGTATAATTTTTTTCATCTCGAACCCGGATACTTGAGGATTCTGCGCGCGCTTGGCGATGACATTTTCCCGACATTTCGTGACACTTCCGTCGTCGACCCCGGCGAATTTCGTTCTTCATAATTTGCGCGCATTCCGTTCTAATCCTGGCCGAGGAAAATTATGAATACGCGCATTCTTTTAGCCGGCATCCTGGGAGGAATCGGGATGTTTATCTGGACCTCACTCGCACACATGGTTTTGCCGCTGGGCGAAGCCGGTCTGCGCGAAATTCCTAACGAGACCGCCGTCCTCGGCGCGCTTAACACCAGCATGGGCGAGAATCGCGGCCTCTTCGTTTTTCCCGGTCCCGGCCTCGGTCCCACTCCGAGTCAGGAACAGAAGAGCGAAGCCATGAAACACATGGACGAAAAACTGGCGAACAATCCGTCCGGCATCATCATGTACTTCCCGCCGGGCCGGAAATTTCCCATCGGCCGCGCGCTCGGAGTAGAGTTCGCGACCGAACTGGTCGAGGCCATTCTCGTCGTCTGGCTGCTCAGCCAAACCGTGCTCTCGAGTTTCGTTTCCCGGTTAACCTTCGTCACCGTGGCCGGCGTCATCGCCGCGATCGCGACCAACATTTCCTACTGGAATTGGTATGGCTTTCCGAAGCGCTACACCGCGGCCTACATCTTCATCCAGGTGGTCGGCTTCTTCATCATCGGTTTGATCAGTGCTTTCCTTCTCAGGAAGAAAGTCGCCATTACTCGTTAGGCAAAAATCGCTCTGCGCGGATTTTAGCGGCACACGCTGCCACCGTCGCCGGATCGCTCACGCTGATCACGTCGGTCCCTTTGCGCGTTCGCCTTAGCAATCCTGCGAGCACTCCGCCGGGTCCGAGTTCGATAAAAAAATCGCAACCATCATTCAGGAGTGTTTCCAGGCAATCGGTCCAGCGCACCGTGCTCGTGACCTGTTCCTGCAAAGTCTGACGGATTTGCGGGAGGGTGGTGACGGACGCGCCGGTGACGTTGCTGATCACCGGAAACGTCGGCAACTGCATCGCCGTTTCGAGGAGCGCGGGACCGAGCTTTTGATACGCGCTCTCCATCAAGCGCGAGTGATAAGCGCCCGCCACGTTCAACATCGTCGCGCGGCGGATGCCGTGGTCTTTCGCCAGACCGACCGCCAATTCGACTTTTGCGAGCTCGCCGGAAATGACGATCTGGCCCGGCGAATTAATGTTCGCCACATCGACGTCCGTGTCCGCCGCGAGCGCGCGGACCGCACTTTCCTCTGCGCCGATCATCGCCGCCATCGCGCCGGAGGTGAGCGCGCACGCTTCATCCATTAACTGCCCGCGTTTCTCCACCAACCGCAAACCTTCCTCGAAACCAAACGTGCCCGCGGCTGCGTGCGCAGTCATTTCGCCTAACGAGAGGCCAGCGGCCCCGGCGATCGCGAAATCGCCGGCCGCCGCGCGCAAGGCCGCGAGGCAAGCGAGTCCGTGAACGTAAAGCGCAGGCTGACAATTCGAGGTCTTGGTCAGCTCCTCGATCGGTCCGTTCCAGGTCAGTTCACTGAGCGAGCGGCCGAGAATTTCGTCGGCTTGTCGAAAGAGATGCGCGGCCACCGGAAAAGCTGCGGCGAGTTCGCGCCCCATCCCGGCGCTTTGTGCACCCTGGCCAGCAAAGAGGAGCGCGATTTTTTTCATCGTTAGCCGCGAAGGTATCACCAGCAGGCGAAAGCGGACAAGACCCTGCGCGCAGCGAACCCCAAAGCCACCCAAGACGATAATATGTCATCCCGAGCCGCGAAGACGGCGAGGGACCTCGCACAGGGTGCCGGACCGACAACTTAGGAAGTGCGAACCAAGATCCCTGTGCGAGGTCCCTCGGCGCGCTCCGCCGTCTCAGGATGACAACGCCAGTTGTCACACTCAGGAAAACTGCCACACGCAAGCGCGCCCGGGCTCATTTTCTTCGCTCCGCAAACCGCCCTCGCGCCTTGGAAAAATTCAGAAAATCCTTGCGCGCTCCCACGCGGCCGCGAGCATAGGCGCACCCCCATTTTCATGGCTTTCACCACGCGCGAAATCGAAAATCCGGACCCGCTGACGCGCACCGCCGCGGCCGAAGCGGAGCTCGCGGAACGCTCCGACGACATCGGCGAGCGGATGATTTTGAACATGGGACCGTCGCATCCGGCGACCCATGGCGTCTTGCGTTTAGTCCTCGAACTCGATGGCGAGACGATCGTGAAAGCGACTCCGGATATCGGTTACTTGCATCGCGGCGACGAAAAGATCGCGGAGAACATGCAGTATAACCAGTTCGTTCCCTACACCGACCGGCTGGATTATCTGGCACCGCTGGCGAATAACGTGGCCTACGCGCTCGCGGTCGAAAAATTGATGGGCTGGGAATTGCCGCCGCGCGGAAAAGCGATTCGCGTCCTTTGCTGCGAACTGGCACGCATTCAGGCACACTTGTTAGGCATCGGCGCGATGGCGCTCGATCTCGGCGCGATGACCGTGTTCCTCTACACCTTCACCGAGCGCGAAAAAATCTACAATCTTTGCGAGATCATTTGCGGCGCGCGCTTCACCACGTCCTACACGCGCATCGGCGGACAGACGCGCGATTTGCCGGATAGTTTCTTTCCGCAACTCTCGAAATTCCTCGACGATTTCATTCCGCAACTCGACGAGATCGATCAGCTCCTGACCCGCAACCGCATCTTCGTCGATCGCACGCGCGGCGTCGGCGTGATCGCGAAAGATCGCGCGATTGCCTACGGACTTTCCGGTCCAAATCTGCGCGGCAGCGGCGTGGAGCACGATCTGCGACGGAAACATCCGTATCTCGATTACGAGCAGTATGACTTCGAGGTCGTCGTCGGCACGGCCGGTGATGGCTACGATCGATATCTCGTTAGGCTGGAGGAAATGCGGCAGAGCGTGCGCATCCTTCGGCAGGTGATCGACAAGATGCCGCGCGGCCCGATCAACGTGGTCGACTGGAAAAACACCCTCCCGCCGAAGTCCAACGTGATGACGAAAATGGAGGAGCTGATTCACCATTTCATCGTCGTGACCGAGGGACTCGATGCGCCGCCCGGGGAAATTTATTTCGGCGCCGAGAACCCGAAGGGCGAGCTCGGTTTTTACATTAACAGCAAGGGCGGCGGCGTGCCGCATCGGCTGAAAATTCGCTCACCCTCATTCTGCAACCTGAGCATTCTCCCGGAAATTCTCCCCGGTTGCACGATCAGCGACGTGGTCGCCGTGCTCGGCAGTCTGGACTTCGTCATGGGCGAATGCGACAGGTGAGCACAACCAATATGAAAACATTCCGGAACAGCTTCGCGCTTCTTTTTCTCGCCACTTTTTTGCTCGCCCTCGCTGGCTGCAATAAGACCACCACGCTCTCGGGTTCGAAGTTAACGCCCGCGAATTACGACCAGATCACGATGGGAATGTCGAAAGCGCAGGTCGAAACCATCCTCGGACCAGCCACCAAGATGGAGACGAAGGACATGGTTATTTTCAAGAAGACAACCTATCGCTACGAAGATGGTGCGAAGTTCGCGATGATCACTTTCAAGAACGACGAAGTTGACAGCAAGGACGGCAACCTCGGTCGCGAGCCGTAGGAATTTGCTCAGCGTCGTGATGCCATTTCGCTCGTTCACGCTCCGCTTCTGTTCTCTCTGCGCCGCGGCCTCGCTGGCCGCTTGTCATCCGGGTTCGCACCTAACGAAGGCTAACGTCGACGAAGTCACGGAAGGTATGGCCAAGAAGCAGGTGGAATCGATTCTCGGAATGCCGAGCAGCGTGGACACGAAGGATTTCGTGGTCATGAAAAAAACGACCTACGTCTACAAGCAGGGCCACGACACGGTCACGATCGTCTTCAAGGAAGACAAGGTGCAATCGAAGGATAGCACCCTGACCGACTAACGGATCGTCCTGTGGCTTCGACTATCGAAGGCGTTCCCGCCGAACTCGAACGACAAATAGATGAGGCGATCAGCCATTATCCGGCCGATCGCAAGCGCAGCGCTTCGATGCCGTTGCTACATTTATGGCAGGAACATTTTGGTTACATCAGCGACGAAGGCGTGACTTGGATCGCGCAAAAGCTCGAGCTCCAGCCGATCAACATTCTCGAGCTGGTCACCTTCTATCCGATGTATCGGACCGCGCCCGCGGGGAAGAAGCATTTGCGCGTCTGTCGCACGCTTAGTTGCGCGATGGCCGGGGCGTATCAACTGAAGGAACAGCTCTCGTTAGTCACCGGGATCGAACCGAGCGGCGATCACGGCATGCATAATCCGGTCGCAGTCAGCGCGGATGGGGAATACAGCATCGAGTTTGTCGAATGTCTCGCCAGCTGCGGGACGGCGCCGGTTTGTATGGTCGATGACGAGCTCCACGAAAATGTGCGGCCGGAAAACGCGGCGGAGATTTTATCGCAAAAGCACGCGGCCGTTTATCCGCAGCCGCATCCTTACGAGCATCGGCTGATCTTTAAGAATCTCGGCCAGAGCGATTGGTCTAACGACATCAATTGTTATCTGGAAAACGGCGGTTACGAGCAGCTGCGCAAAGCTGTCACCATGTCGCGGAGCGACATCGTCAACGCGGTCAAGACTTCGGGATTGCGCGGCCGCGGCGGCGCCGGATTTCCCTGCGGCGTGAAGTGGGGCTTTATCAAACCGGACGAAAAAAAGCCGGTCTATTTGATCTGCAACGCCGACGAATCTGAGCCGGGGACGTTCAAAGATCGCTACATTATCCATCAAGACCCGCATCAGCTCATCGAAGGGATGCTGATTTCGTCTTTCGCGCTTAACGCGAAGACTGCCTACATCTACATTCGCGGCGAATTCCCCGAGGGCGCGAAGATTCTCGAACGCGCGATCGAAGAGGCACGCGCGCAGAACTTGTTAGGCAAAAACATTCTCGGGATCGACGGCTTCGATTGCGAAATCTACGTCCATCGCGGCGCGGGCGCTTACATTTGCGGCGAAGAAACCGGCCTGATCGAATCGCTCGAAGGCAAGCGCGCCTATCCGCGGATCAAGCCGCCCTACTTCCCAGCGGTCCTCGGTCTCTACATGGCGCCGACGATCGTGAACAACGTCGAAACACTCTGCCACGTGAAGCACATCATCGAGATGGGCGGCGCGGAATACGCCCGCATCGGCCGGCCTAACAACACCGGCACGCGCATTCTGTGCGTCAGCGGTGACGTCTTGCGGCCGGGTTATTTTGAAGTCGAAGTCGGCGCGATCACCATGGGTCAGCTGATCTACGAAATGGCGGGCGGCTTGCAATTCGGTCGCAACCTCAAAGCGGTTATTCCTGGCGGCAGTTCGGCGAAAGTCTTGCGCGCTGACGAGACCTTCAAGCTGAAGAAACAACAAGCCGATGGTTCGATGGCTGAACAGGAAATTTCGATCAACGACATCCCGATGGATTTCGATTCGTTAGCCGCAGCCGGCTCGATGGCCGGCTCCGGCGGCGTCATCGTCCTCGACGATTCGCGCGACATGGTCTGGGCCTTGAACAACATCAACGAATTCTACGCCCACGAATCCTGCGGCCAATGCACGCCCTGCCGCGAAGGTTCGCTTTGGATGAAAAAAATCACCGACCGGATGTTGTTAGGCGGCGGCGTAGTCGACGATCCAAAAACGCTCAAGACTATCGGTGACAACATCGCTGGCCGCACCATCTGCGCCTTCGGTGAAGCCTGCGCCTGGCCGACCCAAAGTTTCGTCGAAAAATTCCCGGAAGAATTCGCCGCCAAAGCCGAGAAACCCGCGCCGCCGCCATTGCCACCTGAGCTGACGCCGGGCGAACTGATCAACGACTCGTTAGGCGAAATCGCCACCGTCCCTCTCGCCCACGACCCCGGCTGGGAACGCGCCGGCGCCGCCGGGACGATTTAGTGATGAATCAGGAAAGCAGGAAAGCAGGAAAAGAATTGCGGAACCGCGAAGTCACGGAGCGGATCATCGCCGCCGCAATTCGCGTTCATCGCGAACTCGGTCCCGGGTTTCTTGAATCAGTTTATGAAGAGGCGCTGGCGGTTGAGTTTGCTCTAAGCGGGGTGCAATTCGTCCGGCAGCATCCGGTTCCACTTTTCTATAAGGATCATCAAATCGGCGAGCATCGCCTCGATTTCCTAGTCGAAGACCGGATCGTCGTGGAGCTAAAGGCGATCAATTCGCTGCAGGACATTCACTTCGCCGTCGGCCGCAGCTATCTGAAGGCCACACATCTGGAGGACGGCCTGCTCCTCAATTTCGCGACGGTTCCCCTAACAATAAAACGCTTCTGCCGCGAGCGCATCGCTGACGACGCCGAGCCCGACTTCCGCGCCTAAGTTTTTCTTTTTCCTGCTTTCCTGCTTTCCTAATTCATCAATGTCCGACGCCGCTCCAATCCCGATGATCAACGTCCAGGTGGATGGCGTTTGGAAACAATTCCCCAAAGGCACCCGCCTGATTGAAGCGTGCGAGCAGGCCGGCAGTTACATCCCGCGCTACTGCTATCACAAGAAGCTCAGCTCGCCGGGCAATTGCCGGATGTGTTTGATCGAAATGGGCATGCCGAAGATGGGTCCGGATCGAAAACCCGAGCTCGGCGAAGACGGCAAACCGGTGATCAATTGGATGCCGCGCCCGCAGATCTCCTGCGCGCAGGATGTGGCCGAAGGCATGGGCGTGCGCACGACTTCGCCGCTGGTCGAGGAATGCCGCAAGGGGGTGATGGAATTTCTTCTGATCAATCATCCGCTCGATTGCCCGATTTGCGATCAGGCGGGCGAATGTCGGTTGCAGGAATTCAGCGTCGAATACGGCAACGCCGCTTCGCGTTTTCTCGAGAACAAGGTCAAGAAGCCGAAGAACGTCGAGCTCGGTCCGCGAGTCACCCTTGATGACGAGCGCTGCATTCTTTGTTCGCGCTGCATTCGCTTCTGTCAGGAGATTGCCAAAGACGACGTTCTCGGGTTTGTCGATCGCGGCAGCCACTGCGTCCTCACCGCGCATCCCGGTAAACGACTGGAAAATAACTACTCGTTAAACACGGTCGATATCTGTCCAGTCGGTGCGCTCACTTCGTCGGATTTCCGATTCAAGATGCGGGTCTGGTTTCTGAAGGAAACGAAAAGCTTTTGCACCAGTTGCGCGACCGGCTGCAACACCATCATCGGGACGCGGGAAGGCGTCATCTACCGGCAAACACCGCGCGAAAACGACGCCGTCAATTCCACCTGGATGTGCGATTACGGGCGATTGAATTTCGATTACCTCCGGTCTAACGAGCGGTTGCTCGAGCCGAAAATCTTCAGTGGCGACAAACTGGTGGCGTCCGACTGGAAGTCCGCAATCATGCATGCGGCCGCGCAATTGAAACACTTCAACGGCTGGGAAATCGCGATCATCGCCTCCGGCCGGATGACCAACGAAGAACTCTGGCTAACGAGTCGTCTCCAGCGCGCACTCGGCGTGCAGTTGATCGATATCGTGCCGCACCACGGCCCCGGCGACGACATTCTCCTGAGCGCGGATCGCAACCCGAACACCAACGGCGCGAAACTTCTTGGCCTAACGAATGAGCCGGGCACGCAATTGCCTGCGATTTCCCAGGGAATCAGCGGCGGCCAAATTAAAGCTTTGATCTGTTTGAAAGAAAATCCGCTCGAAGCCGGCATCGCGACCGAGCAGCTGGCGAATCTTCCCGCCTTTGTCCTCATGGACATCCTGGAAAATGCGGCGACGAAAAACGCCACCGCACTTTTGCCCGCGGCCGGTTTCGCGGAGAAGCGCGGCTCGATGATCAACCGCAACGGACGGCTGCAGCGTTTGAATCGCGCCGTTCTTCCTCCGGGGAACGCGCGCGATGATTGGGAAATCCTGCGAGATTTGATCCAGGAATGTTCCGGCAAAAATGGCATCTACACGATTGAAGAAGTCTTCGCGCAAATGAGCGGGTCCGTGACAGCGCTTGCCGGATTGAGCTTGAGCAAAATCGGCGATCTGGGAACGCAGGTGATGGAAGTCGCGCAAAGTCCGTCGCCTGACGAGCCGGCAAAAAACGAAGGCAACAAAGCGCAATCGGAGCAAGCCGCGAAATGAACATCCGATCGCGCGCGTCCACCTCCGTCATGTTGAGCGAAGCGAAACATCCCGCACAGGGTCATCGGTCACGCGCTTCGACAATCGTTCGCACAGCACCCTGTGCGAGATCCTTCGCCGTCTGCGCGGCTCAGGATGACACGATGGGAAGGGACGACTTCTGATCATGAACTGGTTCCTCATCCTCACTTCGCTGGCGAAGACCATCGGCGTCATCTTCATCATCATTCTGCCGATGGTTTCCTACACCGTGTATGCGGAGCGGCGGGTGAGCGCGTTGATCCAGGATCGCCTCGGTCCCAATCGCGTCGGGCCGGCCGGCCTCTTCCAGCCGATCGCCGACGCGATGAAATTTCTCCTCAAAGAAGACTTCACTCCGGCGCACGTAAACAAGTTCTACTACTGGCTCGCACCGTGTCTCGCGATGGTCCCGGCGATCGCCACCATCGCGGTCGTCCCCTTCGGCAGCACGCTCCTCGGCGTCCCGATGGTCATCGCTGATATCAACGTCGGCGTGCTCTACGTCTTCGCCATCGCCTCGTTAGGCGTTTACGGCATCGTCATCGCCGGCTGGTCGTCGAATTCCAAATATCCGTTTCTCGGCGGAGTCCGTTCGACCTCGCAAATGATCTCCTACGAGCTCTCGTTAGGCCTGGCGGTCATCCCGATTTTCCTGCTCGTCGGCCGGCTGCGCTTAACCGACATCGTGCAATATCAAATCGGGCACGGCTGGATGATCGCGCCGTTCATTGGCGATTGGTTGAATCCGCAAAAATGGCTCCTGGCCATTCCGATGTTCATCTCCTTTTGCGTTTTCACCGTCGCCATTTTCGCGGAGACGAATCGGTTACCCTTCGATCTTCCGGAAGCCGAAACCGAGCTGGTCGGCGGTTATCACACCGAATACAGCTCGATGAAATTTGCCCTCTTCTTCCTCGGCGAATACGCCGCCATGATCACCGGCTCGGCGATCATCGTCACCCTATTCCTCGGTGGCTGGCATCTGCCGATTCCTTCATGGCACGGACAATTTCATTGGGTGGTCGTGACCGGTTCGGCGGAAGGCTGGCGCGGGATCGTCGGCGGTCTCTTTAACATCGCGACCTTCTTCGGCAAAGTGGCCGCGCTCTTGGTCGTCTTCATCTGGGTGCGCTGGACCTTGCCGCGTTTCCGCTACGACCAACTGATGCGGCTCGGCTGGATTTTCTTTTTCGAAATTGCGCTCGTAAACATCTTCGTCGCCGCGCTCATCCTCGCCTATTTCCCCGCTTAAATGGCCATCACGATTTCGCGTCCGAAACTGAATTGGAAAGAGCGGATCTATCTGCCGGCGATTCTCGGCGGCATGGCGATCACCTTTCGCCATCTCAAAAACATGCTCCTCGGTCGCACGCACGTGACCATGCAATACCCCGAGCAAAAGTGGGACAGCCACCTGCCGGAACATTACCGCGGCGCGCCCGCGCTCGTGCGCGATGTCTCCGGTCGCATCCGTTGCGTCGCCTGCCAGCTTTGCGAATGCATCTGTCCACCGCGCGCGATCACCATCGTTCCGGGCGAGCTTTCGCCTAACGACAAGTTCTCCAAGGTCGAAAAATATCCGAACGAATTCGACATCGATATGGTCCGCTGCATCTACTGCGGAATGTGCGAAGAGGTGTGCCCCGAACAGGCGATCTTCCTGCGTAAAGATTACGCGATCACCGGTTTCACCCGTGCCGAAATGGTGCACGACAAAGAGAAACTGCTCGAGCTCGGCGGCGTCATGCACGGCGTCGTCCTGAAGTGGAACGAGAAGAAATAGCCCGCATGCCCGCTCCGCTTTTCTGGATTTTCGCTGCGCTCATGCTCGTCTTCGGCGCCGCCGTGATCATCAATCGCAATCCGGTGGCGAGCGCGCTCAGCCTGGTCGTTTGCTTCCTCGGTTTGTCGGCCCTCTTCGTCTCGCTCGACGCTTTCTTCATCGGGATTATCCAGGTGCTGGTCTATGCGGGCGCGGTCATGGTGCTCTTTCTGTTCATCATCATGCTCCTCGATCTGCGCGCGGAAAAACGCCGGCCCACTCGCTACCTCCCGTTCCTCGGCGGCGGCGCGGTCGCCTTCGCTCTCTTTGTGCAAATCTGTTTCGTCGTCGGGCAACTGCGGGCCGCCGGCCAGACTTTCCCGCCGCTGCCGCAACCATCCACGGACGACGTCCGCCAGGTCGGCCTGCTCCTTTTCAGTAACTACAACCTGCCCTTTCAGATCATCGCCGTCCTCGTCCTGGTCGCGACCATCGGGGTGATCGTGCTCAGCAAACGCGAGCTTCGTTAGGCCATGGCGACCCTGGGCGATTATCTGGTGGTGAGCGGAATGCTTTTCACCCTCGGCTTCGCGGGCGTACTTTTGCGGCGCAACATCATCATCATCTTCATGTCGCTCGAGTTGATGTTGAACGCGGCCAACCTCTCGTTAGTCGCGTTCTCCCGCTATCGGGTCGGCGCCAATGGCCTGCCGAACTATCACGCGCAGGTCTTCGTCTTTTTTATCATCACCGTCGCCGCCGCGGAAGTCGCCGTCGGCTTGGCCATCATCGTCGCGCTTTATCGAGCCCGGCAGACGACCAACGTCGAAGATATCAGCAGTTTGAAATTTTGATTCGCGATGACTAGCGCGCTCCCTTGGTATCTCTTGTTGCTGCCGCTGATTTCCGCAGCCGCGATCGTCCTGCTCGCCCGGCGTTCCGGCGGAATCAGCGCGACCGTTTCCGTGGGCGCGGCGGTTATCGGTTTCGTCATCGCCTGCGTGGTCTTTGCGTCGCCCCGTATTTCCGCGAATCAGCTCAACTGGATTGATCTTCGGCCGCTGCTCTTCGTCCCGCTCGGTCTAACCCTCGATGGGTTGAGCAAGACCATGCTCGTGCTCGTCACCAGCGTGGGCGCGCTCATTCACATTTACTCGTTAGGCTACATGGCCGACGACGCTGGCAAGGCGCGCTACTTCGCCGCGCTCTCGCTTTTCATGTTCTCCATGCTCGGGATCGTCCTGGCGAACAACTTCGTCATGATGTTCATCTTTTGGGAACTGGTCGGGGTCAGTTCCTGGTTGCTTATCGGACATTGGTTTGAGCGTCCGAGCGCAGCGGACGCTGCGAACAAAGCTTTCCTGACCAATCGCATCGGCGACTTCGGTCTCATGATTGGAATCCTGATGGTTTGGTCGGCCACCGGTTCAGTCGTCTTCAGCGAAATCGCCGGGAAGATCAGCGGCCTAACAAGTCATCCCGGATTTCTCGCCGCCGCTGCGCTCCTGGTTTTCTGCGGCGCCGCCGGCAAATCCGCGCAATTCCCGCTGCACGTTTGGTTGCCGGACGCGATGGAAGGTCCAACGCCGATCAGCGCGTTGATCCACGCCGCGACCATGGTGGCGGCGGGCGTTTACATGCTCGTGCGGGTCGGTTTCCTCATTCAAATCTCACCGCCAGCTCTCCACCTCATCGCCTGGATCGGCACCATCACCGCGCTCATGGCCGGCCTGATCGCGACCCAGCAGGACGACATCAAACGCATCCTCGCCTATTCCACTTTATCGCAGCTCGGCTACATGATCATGGCCGTCGGCCTAACGAGTGGTGAAGCGGCCATGTTCCACTTGTTCACCCACGCCTTCTTCAAAGCGCTTCTCTTCCTCGGCGCGGGCTCGATCATCATCATGCTCCATCACGAGCAAAACATCTGGCGGATGGGCGGGCTCGCCGGAAAACTCCGAGTCACTTTCGCGACGTTCTTAATCGGCACCCTCGCGCTCATCGGCTGCCCGCCATTCAGCGGCTTCTTCAGCAAGGACGCGATCCTCGCGCTCGCTTACGAGAAGAACACCGCGATCTTCGCGCTCGCGCTTTTCACCGCGTTCCTGACCGCGTTTTACATGCTGCGGTTGGTGCTGGTGGTGTTCTTCGGAACGCCGCGGAGCGAAAAGGCGAAAGCTGGACGCGAATCATCGCCGATCATAACGGTGCCGTTAGTAATTCTCGCGGTGCCGGCAGCGCTCGCAGGTTTCGCGGTCTTCGCGCGAAAGTTTCTGCCGTTGCCGGAAATCAACGAAACCGGTCACACCGTTCCGATTCTCGCCGGTGCCGCGATGCTTAGCGGCGTCGCGCTCGCGTTTTATCTCTACCGCAATCGCGAAACTGATCCGCTCAACATCGCGATCTTTCGTCGCCGTTTTTACCTCGATGAATTTTACGGCTGGCTGATCGACGCGACTCAAGGATTACTCGCCAGCCTGGCGGCATTTCTCGATCGCTGGATCATCGACGTCGGCGGTGTCCGCGGCGCGAGCACCGCGACCTACGGCTTTGGTTCGCTGCTCCGGCTTTTTCAAGTCGGCAACTTGCAGGCCTACGCTTTCCTCTTCGGGCTCGGCATTGTTGGGCTGATTTACTTCACCGTTTTCCGATGATTCTGCTCTTCATCGTTTTCTGTCCGCTGCTGGCTGCAATCGCGATTCTCGTGGGCGCGCCCGCGCGGTTAACCGCGCTCTGGGCCGCGGGTTTGACCTTGCTCGCCACGCTGATCGTCTTCCTCCGTTTCGAACACGGTCACAAAGGTTTCACCTTCCTGACCTCGATACCGATCAGCGCCGAGTGGCGCTTGAATTTCACGCTCGGACTCGACGGTTTGAGTCTGATCATGATTCTGCTGACCGCAATCGTCACACTCGCGGCGGTTTGGTTCGCCATCGTCCCCGGTCATCCCGAGCCTGCGAAGACGGCGAGGGACCTCGCACAGGGTGGTGGCACAACCGTTGCCGACAGTGTGATCAGCAGCGCGGACGAGAGGTCCCTCGGCGTGCTCCACCAGCCTCGGGATGACACATTTTCGTCGCGCGCTTTCTACGCCTGCCTGCTTTTCATCTCGGCGGGCGCGATGGGCGCGTTCGCTTCGCTCGATATGTTTTTCTTCTACGCCTTTCACGAGCTGGCCTTGATCCCGACGTTTCTGCTCATCGGGATTTGGGGGAGCGGCAATCGTTTCGCCGCGGCCTGGAAGATCACGATCTATCTCGCGACCGGTTCGTTCATCCTCTTGTTAGGCCTGATCATGCTTTATCGGAGCGTGCCGGAAGCGGCGCGCAGCTTCGATTTTCGCGTGCTTCAGCAAGCGGCTAACGCCGGCCAGATCGCGCCCGATGCGCAGACCCACATTTATCTGCTCCTTCTGATCGGCTTCGGAATCCTAGTCTCCCTCTTTCCATTTCACACTTGGGCACCGGAAGCGTATGCCTCCGCGCCGGCGCCGGCGGCGATGTTGCACGCCGGCGTGTTGAAGAAATTCGGACTCTACGGCCTGCTCCGGATTGCGGTGCCGA
This sequence comes from Chthoniobacterales bacterium, assembly GCA_051005695.1. GTDB lineage: Bacteria > Verrucomicrobiota > Verrucomicrobiia > Chthoniobacterales > UBA10450 > JACCTI01. Next base: position 34,243 of record JBPCJC010000056.1, read on the forward strand.
TGTTGCCCGAAGGCGCGCGCCATTGGGCCTGGCTCCTGATCATCCTCTTGTTAGGCAACATCATTTATGTCGGCCTGGTTACGATCGCGCAGAAGCGGCTCGATTGGATGCTCGGTTACTCGAGCGTGATGCACATGGGCTACATCTTTCTCGGGATCGCGAGCGGGAATCTTCTCGGAATTAACGGCGCCGCCATCCTGATTTTCGCCCACGGAATTTCCATCGCCTTGCTCTTCGCGATCGCCGGCGAAGTGCGCGCGCGCACGGGAACGTTGTTGCTCAGCGATCTTGGCGGGCTTGCGAAAGTCATGCCGCTGGCCGCGTTCGCCTTCGGGCTGGGCGCGTTCGCATCCATCGGTTTGCCCGGCTTCGCAAATTTTGCCGCCGAAGTCATGGTCCTCTTCGGCGCCTTTCGGCAAGGCGCGGACCTCGCGCGTTTTCACACTTACCAAGTCGCCACCGTGCTTGCGCTTTGGGGCGTGGTCATCTCCGCGGTCTACATGCTCCGCGCCTATCGCGCCGCGTTCTTCGGCACTATCTCGGATCAATGGAACGGCCTGCCTGATATCTCGCCGCGGCTGCGCTGGCCGATCGCGCTCCTGGTCGCCGCCACGCTGTGGATTGGCTTCAACCCCCAAACCTTCACCCGCGTTTTGAGTCCCACGTTCAAAACCTACTTCACCGAGAAATGATCGGCGCACCCGCTCTCGAAATCGCCGTCCTCCTGCTCGGCTTGAGCATTCTCCTCGTTGAAGCTTTCGCTGAGAAAATCGAGAAGCGTTCGCTCGCGCTGATTGCGATCGGCGGGCTGGCGCTGATTCTTCTCGCGAGCTTTTTCCTCGCCCCGCCGCCGGCCTTCAGCCTCACCGGTTTCTGGTCGTTCTACACCGCCGATCCACTGGCGATTTTCTTTAAACGCTTCGCCCTCGTCGCCACCATCCTCGTCCTCGTGATGATGATCGATTACGCACCAGTCGTTAGGCAATCGATTCACGGCGCAACTCAGCAATCCGGTCTCGGTGAATTTTTCGCGCTCCCGCTTTTCACCTGTGTCGGGCTGATGTGGATGGTCTCGGCGATCGATTTCGTGATGATCTTCGTCTCGCTCGAAGTGGTCACGATGTCGTTCTACGTCCTCGTCGCCTTCACCCGGCGCAATCCCGCCAGCCTCGAAGCCGGGGTGAAATATTTGATCCTGAGCGCGCTCTCCACCGGGTTTTTGGTCTACGGGATCACCTGGATCTTCGGCGTCACCGGTGAAACCAATCTCGCGCGCATCGGCGACGCTTTACGCGGCGGGAACGTCGAGCAGGGCCCGGCCCTTTTCGGGATGGCGCTGGTGATGGTCGCGCTCGGCTTCAAGATCGCGGCCGTTCCTTTTCAAATTTGGGTGCCGGATGTTTATCAAGGCGCGCCCACGCCAGTGACCGCTTATCTCTCCGTCGGTTCGAAAGCCGCGGGCTTCGTCGTTTTGCTGCGCGTGCTCGTGCCGTTTTTCATGCTCCCGCAAATGCAGCGACTGCTCGTGGTCGTCGCTGGGCTCACGTTGATTTACGGAAATCTGGCCGCGCTTCCGCAAACCAATCTCAAACGGCTGCTCGCGTATTCGAGCATCGCGCACGCCGGTTATTTGCTCGTGGGCGTGGTCTCGTTAGCCGGGGCCGCGGTCAGCTTTTATCTCGTCTCGTATTTGTTGATGACGATGTTGAGCTTCGCCGTCTTGATCGTGGTCGCGGCGCAAACCGGCGATCGGATCGAGGACTTCAACGGACTCGCTCAGCGCTCGCCTTTCCTTTCCTTCGCCATGCTTTTGGCGATGGCGTCGCTTGCCGGAGTTCCCTTCACCGCCGGCTTCCTCGGCAAATTTTTCATCTTCGACGCCGCCGTTCGCCAGCATCAAACCGCGCTGCTCGTCATCGGCGTGCTCACAGTCGCGTGCGGTTTCTATTATTATCTCAAGGTGGTGCGCGCGATGTATTGGGAAACGTCCCCGACTAACGAGACGATTCCGCTGAGCAATCTCTCGCGCTGCACCATGATCGCGCTCATGGCGGGGATCATTTTCTTCGGAGTTTATCCGCAGCCGATCTTGAACGCGCTCCGGCCGTAAGGCTCGCATCGCCTTGCGCGCTCTTCCCCCCCCCCGCGTTGTCATCCCGAAGCCGCGGAGACGGCGAGGGACCTCGCAGAAGCGCGGCGGATTATCCTCGCCGAGCACTCGGCCGCGGCCCCGTATTTGGGTCTCGCGATTATCGTTCGCGCCGTTGCGAGGTCCCTCGCCGTCTCCGCGGCTCGGGATGACATTCAGCGCGACGACGAACAGTGCGCGTAGATCAGTCGCCGAGCTCGACGTTCCAATAAGCGAGATCGACAAAGTGCCGCCAGCTTTCGTGATGTTGCGCGGCGAAGGTGACATGCACGAACGGCCGCCACTTCGGCCGTTTCGGTTTTCGAATCAGGGCCATGTGGGCGTCGTGCGCAAGGCGATTGCCTTTGCGCGTGTTACACGGAATGCACGAGCAGACGACGTTTTCCCAAGTCGTAAGGCCGCCTTTATCGCGCGGGAGGACGTGATCGAGATTCAGCTCGCTCCGATCGAAAATGTTCCCGCAGTATTGGCAGGTATTCTTGTCGCGCTCGAAGACATTGTGGCGCGTGAATTTCACTTCCTTCTTCGGCAGGCGGTCGAAAAGAAGAAGCACGATCACGCGCGGCACGCGGATCCGCCACGAGATCGTCGTGACCATTTCGTGCTCCGGAGCGGTCGAGGAAAAATCCCGCCAACTCTCGAAGTCGTGCGTGAAAAAATTATTCTGCGGATCGGACGAAACGACCTGTGCGTGGCCCTGGTAGAGGAGCGCAAAGGCGCGACGCGCCGAGCAGACGTTGACCGCCTGCCAAAGGCGGTTGAGCACGAGCACCTGACTATCGAGGAGTGCGTTCAGAAATCGCGCGACCGATACCATTCCGGCTTTCGCGTGTCAATGTGACAAGCGGGTGACGCGGTGTTGGGCGAGGCGGGATTCCGGGGAGCGCAGGCTGCCAGCCTGCAGTTTCCGGCAGCTTGCCGGAAACACCGCGGGTGCAATCAGCTTCGAGACTTAGCACAGCCGCAAGCGTCTCGGCAGGCTGCCGAGACGGGCAGGCTGACAGCCCGCTCCCCCCCACAATTGAACCGTCTGCAGCGTCAGCGGCGAACCGGCGTCTTCGCTT
>JBPCJC010000057.1:0-8687 GCA_051005695.1 Chthoniobacterales bacterium
CGACCCACCCCTTCCCATTTACCGAGCGAGGCTTCTCCCTAGCTTTTGCTCGGTGAAATTTGCCTAGGCTTTGCTCTGCGAAACTACTTCGTTGAGCTTGAAGATCGGCAGGAACATCGCGATCACGATGCCGCCGACGATGACGCCGAGAAAGACGATCAGGAGCGGTTCGATCAAGGAGGTAAGCGCATCGAGCATGGCTTCGATTTCTTCGTCCCAGAAGTCGGCCATTTTCTCGAGCATGGTGTCGATCTTACCGGTGGCTTCACCGGCCGAGACCATGCGCAACATCATCGGCGGAAAGATCGGCTTCTTCGAAAGGGCGACCGAAAGGTTGTCGCCTTTCTCTACGTCTTCGCCGACGCCTTTGATGCTGATTTCGACCACGTGATTGCCGGAGGCGCCGGCGACGATGTCGATGACTTCCAGGATTGGCACACCGCTGCGGATCAACTGCGCGAAGGTGCGCGAGAAGCGCGACATGCAGATCTTGTGGATGAGCGGGCCGAAGATCGGCAATTTCAGTTTCCACTTATCCCAGATTTGTTTGCCGCGTTTCGAACGCAGGAAAGCGCGGATGCCGAAAAAAGTGCCAAGGACGCCGGCGATGAGCAGATACCATTCGCTGCGCATGAACTCGCTCAGGTCGATGAGGAACTGCGTCGGGGCGGGCAATTTCGCACCGAAGTCTTTGAAAATTTCGCCGAAGATCGGGACCACTTTCACGATCAGGAAAGTGGTAATCGCAAAGGCGATGCAGATGACGATGACCGGATAGGTCATGGCCGATTTCACTTTCTTGCGAAGCCGCGCGCTGGCTTCGAGGAAGCCCGCCAGACGATCAAGAATCTCCGCGAGCAATCCGCCGTGTTCGCCTGCTTTCACCATGGAAACAAACAGTCGATCGAACACGCGCGGATGCTTCGCGATAGATTCATGAAAAGTTTCACCGCCCTGGACACGGGTGGTCACGTCGCTGATCACTTCGCGCAGACCTTTCTGCCGCTTCGGATCGCATTGGTCGTAAAGCGCGGTCAAGGACTGGACTAACGAGATGCCGGCCTCGGTCATAGTCGAGAGCTGGCGGGTGCAGAGAACGAGATCAGTCTCCTTGACCTTGTAATTCTTTTTGCGCGTCCGCGTGCCGGCGGCTTTCTTCTGCAAGGAGAGAACCATCAGGCCGCGGCTCATCAAACTGGTGACGGCGTTGTCCTCGTTAAGAGCATCCTGAATTCCGGAAACAATCTTTCCGGAGGTGTCGCGGGCTTGGTAGGAGAAGGTGATCATTGTATGGTAATTATACTGAGAGTAGCAGCTAGAATGCCAAATGCCCTTTGCGCTTCGGCTGTTTTCGACCGGGTTGGCATCCCTCGACCTTCGCCCAAGCCCCGCCCCACCCATGATCGAGGCCGCTGAATTCCATCGCGTTTCCGCACGGTCCTTCGTTTGGAACCGTTATGATTCATCCGTTAAAGCCGAGTTGTTCTCTACCGGACTCGGAACAGCCGCGGGGCTCTGGCTGGTCGATCCTTTCTCGGTCGAATGGTCGCAGCTCTCGGGCGCCATCGGCGGAACCACGATTCTCGGTGTCGTGGTAACCAATGAGAATCATTGGCGCGCTGCCGCCGCGTTCGGGGAAAAGCTCGACGTCCCGATTCACGCGCATCCCGAGGCGACTGCGGAACCGGTTTCCGCAAGCGTGCTCTCTGCCAACACTGAGCTCGCGGGAAACGTGATCGTCGTGCCAATCGATGGCGCACCCGCCGGCGAGATAGCGCTGTTTTCCAAAGACGAGGGCGGAACGGTGGTCATCGGCGACGCCTTGATAAACTTCGGCGCGCACGGCTTCACCTTTCTGCCGGCGAAGTACTGTGCGAACCAAAAGCGGATGCGCACGTCGCTACGCCAACTTTTGGATTACCAATTCGAACGTCTCTTGTTCGCCCACGGCGAACCGATCCTGACCCACGCGCGCCAGCGACTCGCAGAACTCTTGGGTTAAAACGCCTACACTGAAAATGGCCCCGCCCGCCGCACTTTCCCGCAACAGTTCTTTCGCGCGCTTCCTGCAACTGATCCGTTTTTCCCACACCATCTTCGCGCTGCCCTTCGCACTCGGTTCGCTCCTGGTCGCTGCGGCCGGCCGGCCTTCGCTCCACACCCTCGGGCTGGTTTTGCTCTGCATGATCCTGGCGCGAACCGCCGCGATGCTTTTCAACCGCCTGGTCGATTGGTCGCTCGACCAGCGCAACTCGCGCACCGCCGCGCGTCATCTTCTATTAGATAAACGCGCGGCCTGCTTGCTCCTGATCATTTCCGCCGCCGGATTCATCACCAGCGCGTGCGCCCTTAACCGCGCCACCGGACTGCTTTCACCGGTCGCGCTCGCGATCATTTTTTTCTACTCGCTGACGAAGCGCTTCACCAGCGCGAGCCACTTCTTCCTCGGCCTGGCGCTCGCAGTCGCACCCGCGGGCGCTTGGATCGCGGAGCGTGGCCGGCTCGACTGGCCGCCGCTAATTCTCGGCGCGGGCGTGATTTGTTGGGTCGCCGGCTTCGACTTGATCTACGCCACCCAGGATTTTGAATTCGATCGCCGCGAAGGCTTGCACTCGTTAGTCGTGAAGCTCGGGATCGCGCGCAGCTTGCGCCTTGCGCAATGGCTCCACTTGCTAATGTTCGTGGCCTTGATCGGCTTCGGCCTCGTGGCCGGGTTGGGCCTGATTTACCTCTGCGCGATGCCCTTGATCGCGGTCGCCCTTTTCTACGAACACCGCTGCGCGCAACGGCTGGACTTGCCCGCGATCAATCGCGCCTTTTTTCAGAGCAACGCCTTCGTCAGCGCCGTCTTCCTGGTCGCCGTTGGCTGCGCCGTCTGGCGCTAGAATTTAATCGACCTCGAGCTGCGCAATCCGGTTCGCATGGCGACCGCCTTCGAAGTCAGTCGTTAGCCAAACTTTCAGGAGGGCGAGCGCCGTCGCTTCGGGAATGACCCGCTCGCCTAACGAGAGGACGTTGGCGTCATTGTGTTTCCGCGAGAGCGCGGCCACCTCCTCATTCCAGCAGAGCGCGCAACGCACCCCACGCACCTTGTTCGCTGCCATCGCCTCGCCGTTACCGGAACCGCCGAAGACCACGCCGCGCTCGCACTCCCCACGCGCGACCGCTTCCGCGGCCGGCCGGACGAACTTCGGATAATCTACCGTCTCTTCGCTGAAGGTGCCGAAGTCGATCACCTCGTGCCCGAGCGATTCGAGCAGCCGCTTCACTTTTTCTTTCAGCCGATAACCAGCGTGATCGGTCCCGAGGGAAATTTTCATGAACTCAGCCTAACGAGTGCGGCGGTTCGCCACCATGCAATTCGGCGAGCTCGCGCCATAATTCGCGCTCGCGCTCATTCAGTTTTTTTGGAATCCGAATCGTCGGCGCGATGTAAAGATCGCCGCGAGTGCCGGACGCATTTGGCAGCCCGCGCTCGCGCAAACGAAACCGCTGCCCCCCCTGCGTGCCCGCGGGAATTTTCAAGCGCTTCTCCCCTTCCAGCGAAGGCACGGTTAACTCCGCGCCCAGCGCCGCCTGCCACGGAGCGACTTCCACTTCGTGAATCAGATCGCTGCCTTCCACCACAAAATCCGGATGCCGCGCGAAGCGCACCCGCAAAAACAAATCTCCGCTCTTGCCGCCGCGCGCCCCCGCTTCGCCCTGTCCGGCGAGCCGGATCCGTTGCCCCTCGTGGACTCCGCGCGGAATTTTCACCTGGTAAGTCTCCACTTTGCTCGCGCTGCTCCGCCGTAAGGAAACCGTTCGCTTCGATCCGTGCAGCGCTTCCTCCAGCGGGACCATGATGTCCGCTTCGACATCGTTCCCCCGCTCCGCCGCCGCGGTACCGCGACCAAACCCGGCGCCGCCGGAATCTTGACGCGTGCGACCGCCGCCGAAAAATTGCTCGAAGAAATCGCTGAACCCAGTGCCGCCGAATTCAAACTCCACTCCGCCACCGTTTCCGCCGCCATAACGTTGGAAACCGCCACCAGCCTGCTGGCCCCAACCCGGCGGTGGCTGAAATCCTCCGCCCGGCTGGTTCCAATCCGCGCCTAACTGATCGTATTTGCTGCGTTTATCCGGATCGCTCAGGACCTCATAGGCTTCGTTGATCTGCTTGAATTTTTCCTCCGCGGTTGCCTTGTCCTTCGCCTTCGCCATGTCGGGATGGTTCTGGCGCGCGAGCTTGCGAAACGCACTTTTGATCTCGTCCGCGGTCGCGGTTTTCGAGACACCCAGGGTCTCGTAATAATCTCGAAACTGCACAGCCATGATAGGTGGCGAAGTTTCCCCGCATGCGCCGCGCTCTGCAACTGCATCCGCGCGCCATTTGCCGCGCCCCGAGCCCGCGTCGATTGTGGCCGCGTGCAGGAAATGGGCAAACTTCTGGTCGTCTTCGGCCTGATGATTGCGCTCGTCGGCGTCGCGCTTTGGAGCGGCCTCGGCGGCAATTGGCTCGGGCGTTTACCCGGCGATATCCGGATCGAACGCGAACACACCGGTTTTTATTTCCCGATCGTGACCTGTATCATTCTCAGCCTTGTCGTTAGTCTGTTGCTCTCGATCTCGCGCCGCCAGCGTCTGCTCGACGAACACGTCGCCGCGCTTGTCCAATGTCGACGCTGCCCGCGCATGCTCCCACCGCCAGTTTCGGGCGGCGCCATCCTCAGCAAGGTCTTGTTAGTCGGCCAGGCGCCTGGCGTGAAAGAGCCAGTTCTTGCCCGACCGTTTGCCTGGACCGCGGGCCGCACCCTCTTCGGTTGGTTCGATGAATTCTGCGGCATGAACGAAACGGAAGTGCGCGCGCGGATTTATTTTGCCGCGGTCTGCCGTTGCTTTCCCGGAAAAACTTCGGTTGGCGGAGATCGCATTCCTGCGCCGGATGAAATTCGAAATTGCGCGAGCTGGATGAACGACGAGATGGAGATTCTCCGGCCCGACCTGGTCATCCCCGTCGGCAAGCTTGCGATTGGTCAATTTATGGCCGTGGAAAAGTTGGATCAGATCATCGGGCAAGCTTTTCCCATGCGGCGCAATCGTCACGCTTTCGATCTCATTCCTTTGCCGCATCCATCGGGCGCCTCACCCTGGCACCGCATTCCGCCCGGAAAAGCGCTCCTGCAAAAAGCGATGCGCTTGATCGCACGTCATCCGGCGTTGAAGAGCCTCACGCAAAGGGCGCAAAGATAAAAACCCTCCGTCCTTAGCGTCCGTTGCGAGAGTTCCCTAATGCCGAGCAAACTTTGCGTCACCGTTTGAGGAGAAAATGTGCACGAGCGGAAGAAGCCGATCGCGCGCAGAATTTATCCGACCGGCCTGCATGCCATGATCGCGGAAGCGGGTCGCCGAAGATCAGAAGTTCGAAGTGCGCACCCGCCTCCCTCGAACAACCGGAGCATGGCCTAACGAGTGATATGTTGGAGCAAACCGATGTCCTCGTGTGGCGGGGACACGCCGCGCATGCAGAAGTGCGTGACGAAATCGTCGAACGAATCCTGACCCGCGTCTGGCAAGGAATGGGATTAGTCGCGCTCCATTCCGCACATTACTCCAAGCCATTCAAGCGGCTGATGGGCACGAGCTGCTCGCTCACCTGGCGCGAAGCGGGCGAGAAGGAACGCCTCTGGGGTTTGCAATCCCGCGCATCCAATGGCGCGCGGGATCGATCGCTATTTCGAAATTCCGAACACGGAAATGTAAGGAGAACCGTTCGCTTCCCGGCACCCGACGAGATCATTTCATCTCCTGGTTCGAAGGCGGCGAGGTTTTTCGCTCCGGCCGCGAGCGACGGCGTCCATTGGATCGATAGTCTGCCCGAACGTCCCCGCGCAGGACGCGCCCGAGCCGCTCGGAGTCAAGAGACCTCGGCTACATAAAGAAGGCGAAGCAGGCTTCCGCTAACGAATCACTGAAACATGGACCCAAAAACACGCGAGCTCGTCGCTAAAGTTCCACAGGTCACGCTCATCTTCTGGATCATTAAGATCCTGGCGACGACGCTGGGCGAGACCGGTGGCGACGCGGTCACGATGTCGTGGCTGGGTGAAACGACCTCCGCCGGCAATGGCGCCGGCTATCTCATCGGGACTGCCATCTTCGGCGTAATTTTTATTGCCGCGGTCCTGGTGCAGATCAAGGCGGAGAAATTTCACCCGTTCCTCTACTGGCTCACGATTGTCGCTACGACGACGGTCGGAACAACCCTGGCCGATTATTGCACGAGGTCGCTCGGAATCGGTTACACCGGCGGTTCGACGATCTTGCTCATTCTCGTGATTGCCTCGCTTCTGACCTGGCGTTGGTCGACCGGGAGCATCTCGGTGGAAACCGTGAATACGCCGAAGGTGGAGATTTTTTATTGGGTCACCATTATGTTCTCGCAAACGCTGGGAACCGCCCTCGGCGACTGGGTCGCGGATACCAATGGCATGGGCTATCTCGGCGCGGCCGCGGTCTTCGGTGGGTTGCTCGCTTTCACCGCGCTGCTCTATTATTTTACCAGCCTTTCGCACGCTGTTTTGTTTTGGGCGGCTTTCGTCCTGACCCGCCCGCTCGGAGCCGTGGTGGGGGATTTTCTCGATAAGCCGTATGCCAAGGGAGGGCTGGCGCTGAGTCGTTATACCGCATCTCTCGCGCTCTTAGTCGTGATCGTATTGTTGATCCTGATCTTCCGCCAAAAGCCGGCTGAAAAGGCGCATTGATCGGCCGCTACTTTCTTCACGCATTGGACGTTCCGGCGCGTTCGCCGAAGATGGAGAGCAACGCAGGCAGGACAATGGGCGCGAGCGGCATGCCGACGTGCGGGACGTGCGTGGTGACGTTGCCGGAAAGGTAACCGTCGAGCGACTTGGTGATCGCCTCCGGATCCATCCATCGAGTGCGGCTTTCACGCGATCGACTTCGAAGTGATGATCTCTGCGCCGAGGGAAGGGTTTTCGCCCGCAGAATTCGCAGCTTTTCGATGGCGGCGCGGGCCAGAATTCCTTCGCCTCGCAGGTGGACTTCATGAAGATATGGAGCCTACCGATGGCCAGGCGACCGCTTAAGTGTGTGAAAATTTCGTCTGCCAGCTCCCCACCACGGATCTGAAAAAGCTCGCGCAACAACTCACCGAAAAACCCGTCGGCGCTCAGCCGCCCGCGAAATAAAATCGCTCGCTCTATGAAGCGCTTCCTGGCCGCGTTTTTCCTCTTCTGTACCTTCGCCGCGACGCTTTGGGCTGGGAATGATCCGGCCACGCCCGCGCCGGACAAGAGCCAGTACAATCTCTTTCAGCCCACGCCGATCGATCTCCTGCGCAGTTTCGCCGCCGATCGGCCGAGTCAATCGACCGGCCCTTACACCGTGGACGCCGGTCATTTCTATTTCGAGACCAGCGTGGTCGGATTTCTCTACGACGAGCCCGACGCGCGCACCACCGTTCGGCAGTGGAACGTCCTGCCTTTCAACTTCCGTCTCGGTCTAACGAATAACGTCGAACTCGATCTGGCCTACGGCGATTACTTCCACGTCCGCACCCGCAGCGCCGGTCAGACGACCACGCAAAGCGGGTTCGGCGATTTCATCCTTCAGAGCAAAATCAATCTCTTCGGCAACGACGGCGGCGCGATCTCTTTCGGTCTCATTCCGTTCCTCAAATTCCCGACCAACAGCGGCGACCTCGGCAACGACTCCATCGAAGGTGGTTTGAGCGTGCCCTTCCAGGCTTCGCTGCCGGCTGGCTTTAGCCTCGGCCTGCTGAGCGGCGTCAACTTCGTCCGCAACGGCGCCGACACCCGCTACGAAGCGCAGTTCATCAACGCGGTCCTACTCAGCCATTCGCTCATCTCGCCAAAGCTTTCGGCTTACGGCGAATTCTACAGCGTGGTCACGCGGGGCGACGGCGGCGGGCACGCGGCCTATTTCGACGCCGGGCTCGTTTACCAGATCCGTCCCAACGCCGAGATCGACTTCGGTTGCAATTTTGGCCTAACGAAGAGCGCGCCGGATTTCCAGCCGTTCACTGGTTTCGCTTTCCGCTTCTAGCGGCAGACAAGGCGCACTGCTCCGCTGCTATTTTGCTTCCGCTTTTGTCGCGGCAGCGCGTTCGCCGAAGATGGCGAGCAAGGTCGGCAGCACGATGAGCGCGAGAGGCATGCCGAAGACGAGGCCGGAGATGATGGCGATGGCGAGCGGTTGTTGCATCGCGGAGCCCTGGCCGATGCCGAGCGCGAGTGGCATGAGCGCCAGAATCGCCGCGAAGGTGGTCATGGCGATGGGGCGGAGGCGATTGACGCCCGCGACGATGAAGCGATCATCGCTCGGCTCCAATTCGCGAAACTCGGAGTAATAGAAGATCGCGATCTCGGTCACGATCCCGACGATCATGGTCATCCCCATGCGCGAGGTGATGTTGAACTCCGTCTGCGTGACCCAGAGTCCGATGTAAACACCCGCGATGGCGAAGAGCGTGGTCAGCATCATGGCAATGACGACTCGGAAGGATTCGTAGAGAAAGAGGAGGAGCAGGAAAACGAGGACGAGCGCGGCGATGAGGATGATGGAGAGGCTGCGAAACGCGATCTGCTGTTGCTCGTAGAGTCCGCCCATGGTGTAGGGGACGTTGTTCGGGAGCAGGCCCTGCTGGTCGAGGACGCGCTTCACGT
>JBPCJC010000058.1:0-36481 GCA_051005695.1 Chthoniobacterales bacterium
AAGGCGCGCTCATCGTGCAGGAAGTGAAGAAGCGCAAAGGCAACGAAGGCTACAACGTCGCGACCGACAAGTATGAAGACCTGGTCAAAGCCGGCGTCGTCGATCCGACCAAGGTAACTCGGAGCGCGTTACAAAACGCCGCTTCGATCTCCGGCCTCTTGCTCACCACCGAAGCAGTTATCACCGAGGCTCCTGAGAAGGACAAGGGCGGCGCCGGCGGCGGCATGCCCGGTGGCGGCATGGGTGGAATGGGCGGCATGGGCGGGATGGACTACTAAAGTCCTGCGATCACAAGCTAGCTAAAACAATCAACCGCAGCCGGGTTCCGCAAGGGGCCCGGCTGTTTTGCGTTGTGGTCGGGCGGCATCACGGACGCTATCCAGAGTTGGGACTAGGCGTCGGTAAGACTGGTCGTCTAAAGTCTCGTATTTGCTGTGGGAAACGGTGGATTCGATCGGGAATCTGGCGGAATGGACGGCGCTTTTCTCGCGGGTGATGGCAGTTCTCCTGGAAAAGCGATTTCGCGATCGGGCACAATGCAACGCGTCGCATGAACGAATACGCAGCTGCGAAAAGAGGGCACACTCTGGTCTTCTCATGATGCTGTGCAGGCTTCAATGCTGACCGCGTGCGGGTCTTTGAATTACTTTGCGATCGCCCGCTGAAAATCCATCGTCCAGCAGGTGTCTCACTGGTTATCAGGAAGGAGCCGATCCAACTCCCAATGAGCTTTGTCCGCCGTTTCGTGGCGCCAGACGAAGCGAGCATTCTTGTCGGCTCGATAGAAGGTGCCGACATTGCCGTCGAACCGACCGCGCACCTGTTCTTTCAGCACCGGATGGTCTACCTCAGTCCAATAGATCGTCCACTCTCTCGCTACCGGATCAAACGTCCGGACACTCACGCCTTCGAAATACTTCCCATCACCGGTGCCAAACATGCGATCGATGTTAGCCAGTCCGTCCATTAGGGTCCAACCCTCGTAATCGAACTCCAGGTTAGACCAATGACCGCTTTTCTCACGCTCGCGGCTAACGACCTTCGACCGTCCGCCGATCAAATCAAAATCCCTTCGACCATCATTGAGGGTGGACGCAGGTCTGGCCGTAGCCACTGGCTCTCTCAAGCCATGATCGCCGATGCGGTGGAACTCCATCATCCAGTTAGTCTCCCAGCGACCGTCCGGTAACAAAACCGCCTGCTCCCAATGAGCCTTGTCAATTGCCTAGTCGCCGCCAGATGAATCTAGTTTGCTTATCCGCCGACATAAACGTTGCGCTGTTGCCCTCAAAGCGGCGCGTACTTCTTCGTTTAGCTGTGGATAACGAATATCTATCCAGTAAATCGTCCAGTCGCGCGTCGCTGGATCGAACCTCCGAACGCTGACACCCTCAAAATACTTCGCGTTCACCTGCCCGAAGATACGATCGAAATTCGCCAGGCTAGCCATCACCGACCAGCCCTCATACTGTAGCTCGAAATCGTCCCAGCCACCCGTTCAACTCTTTTTCAGCTTGTGGTTCGAAACCTTCCAACAACCGTCGATGAAGTCGAAATCATGGCGGGCCATCGCCGGCCTCGCGCGCAGGGCTCGAGGCGGGAGTGCCTGGATGAATATTCGAAGTTTCTCCGTAGGCCTTCATGTTAACCAGCGTGACTCCGATCAGAGCCTGCGCCGCAACGACTATCATCTTACTTGTGTTGATACGAGGCGACCGAAGTTTTACTCCTATGTCTTTCCTTCATCCCTCGATCGCTCCAAAACTGGGTGGATCTCAGCACCGGGAAGAACAGTGACCGTGCTTCGATCGAGGTAGCTCTTGCTGTCAGCTCCAGATACTTTGCCAACGAAACAAACCTTTCGCTCGGACTCCGAAATCATTTCGCGCATCTTCGCCGTCCCGTTGTCGGAGACGAATAGCCTTCTCCACGATTTCTCCGGAGGGTAGTAGTAAAACCATTCCATCGTCTCGCCCCCATCCGAGTCGGTCCAGATCATTGTGATCGCCGCGCCCTATAGCAATCTTTCGAGGTCGGCGTGCCCAACCAACTCGCGGGTGCTCGTATCCACTACTGGTTGGTCAGTTACCGTCGCCGCGCTCTGCACTGCGTTCATTGGCACGAGCGCAAGGAAGACAACTGCCAAGAATACGCGATGAGCTTCATCTGAAAAGAGACGAGCAGGGTCCGTCGTTGCCGAGCGCCTGCGTCACGGCAAGAGCGCCTATCCTTAGCAGCAGGCCTAAATATCGCGCTCTTCGTGTTTTCCTGGACAGCTCGTACCCTTCCGTTAATCGCTTATCTTTCCCGGAATGCCGCTGGAAATTAAAAAAATCCGGCCCGATTGAAACCCATGCACACCGCTCCAGCCGGAGGTAATCAAAAAGTCGATAGTCCCGTCACCGTCCACGTCTCCCATCCCGACCGCGTCAAAACCAAAAGCATCGCCGCCAACGCGACAGGTGTAGGTTTTGAGTAACTTTCCATCCTTGCCGGAAAAGAGGGAAGCGCGTCCGCCAGAGGTTGCGCCACCGGCGTATTGCCAGGCGCCGACAATCAAATCGTCGTGACCATCGTGATCGACATCGCCGGCGTTGGCAGGACATGTCCCGAAGCCTTCGCCTTGCGTATCGCCGGTTAGACTAAGGAGACGCCGACCGTCTTTCCCTGAGTGGACGTAAACTCGGCCAGTCGAAGGTCCTTTGGCCGCATTTTGCCAATCGGAGGCGTAAACATCTGGCACGCTATCGCCGTCCACGTCGCCTACCACCGAAACGAACATCGCTCCAAGAGCCACTCCGGTGGCGTCGCCTTCAATGATGAACTTGGGCGTATCGACCAGGTGATCATAGACAAAGACCCGTCCCTTGCTTTTCGGCCCCGCCTGCGGCGCGCCCACGACCAGGAACAACTGTTTGCCGCGGCTATAACCTGAGACGGCGCTGCCGAAACCGTCGCCCTCCTTCTCGCCTTGGAGGGCGAGCAGTAACTTTCCGTCGAATCCAGAATAGACATAGGCGTGACCGACGCCTTTTCCTGGCGGGCCGTCCTCCGGGGGCGGCGCTCCGATAATGATATCGCTATGTCCATCGCCGTCGACATCGCCGATTCCCGCGACATGACGGCCGAACGATTCGTCGTGGGAGTTCTTGGACTTGAACGATTGCAGAACGCTCCCGTCCTTCCCGGAGTAAATGTAAGCCACGCCATTCCCCGGCCCGCTCGCGACCACGTCTGGAATACCGTCACCGTTAGTATCGCCGGCACACTCGACCCCTGTGCCGAGCTCGTCACCGGCCCTTCCGTCGACCTCCCAGAGAAGCGCGCCGCTGCGACCAGAGAAGACATAAACACGACCGGCTTTCTCGCCCGCAGCCGAGCTAGTGGGTGCTGAAGTAACAACGTCTGGGACCCCGTCGCCATCAACGTCGCCCAGCTTGCGCGCGATCCAGCCAAACTGATCGTTCGCCGCCTCGCCGTCCCACTCGTGAATGATCTTAACCGGTTCAACAAACGGATTGGCAAAATCGGCTGGCTGGGGAAGGAGTCGAGCAAAGCGCGGGTCGTCCCGCAGGCTAGCCAGGTCAGGATCCTGTGCCAGTCCGGTAAAGTCAGCTTTGCCGGTAGCTTTCGCCTTCTCCAGCCACTCGAAAGCGTGTCCGCGATCGCCCTTCAGCGCGAAGATAGCACCTACCGCGTAGATCGAAGACACCGATTCGGGCTGAGCCTTGCAAGCCTTCTGGTAAGCAGCGAGAGCCTGGTCCCAGGCATGCTTTTGTTTCCATGCGGCCCCGAGCATCCGCCAGGCACGCGGCTCGCTTGCCGCACGTTGCGTCAGTGCGGTAAGCAACTTAATCGCTCCGTCGGGATCATGCGCTTGAAGCAATGAAGCCGCACGGGCCAAGGTTTCAGACTGACCTTTCGACCTGACGTCTTTTGAGGCCGCGGAAGCATTCAGACCAGACGCGAGAATAACAGTCGCGGCTCCGCAACTAAGAAGTCGTCTCGCTAAGAAATTGCAAGGCCTCATCGCTCGTCCTCCCACCCCGAGAGCGACCGGGCCCGCAGGCCCGGCCGCCAGGGGGACTGACTATCGCATTAGAACTTCTTGCTGATCTCGAAGTAAACGAACTGGCCGAATGGATCGTAGACCGATAGGTCGGTGTTGCTGTTCGCGCCAAAGATAAACGGGGGCTGCTGGTCAGTCATATTATTGCAACCAACCGTAATGGTGGTGCCGTCCAGGAGACGCTGCACGGGGCTCATTGCCGGAGCGCCCGCCACCGCGCCGCTGTTAGCCTTGCCGTCCATCATGGTCTTGGCATCCTTGGCCTCTACTACCGCTCCCGGCATGGTCTTGCCTTTGAAGGTATAGGAAACGCGTCCGTCGAGCTGATAGAAATCGGCGATTTTCGGATACCAGTTCTGGTCGTCTTCCTCCGGGTTTCCGCCGATTGCATTCCGCATCTCCGGAATGTAAGTCCCGGTTAGCGAGAATGAGAAGCCCTCCCAACGATACTCCAATAAAGCAGTGAGCTTGTAGTCCGGGTTAGCGCCGCCGCCTTCGGGGAAGTCGAGTCCCAGGATATTGTAGTAGTGCGAAGTGGTCGCCGTCTTAAGGTCCGTTTTTGTGAAGACCACCGCGTTGATGCCTAATTCGAGCTGTCCGGCCCTCTTAAGGTCGAGGTTATAGCGCGCGCTCAGATCAAATCCCTCATTGCGCTGTGCCCCGGTGTTTACGATCTGGTCGATATAATAGATATTCGTTAGGTTCCCCTGCAGTTGTCCGGGCCCAGTGATCGGGGTGGAACGAGGCTGTCCGGGGTAGTTATTCATGGCCACGAGGTTTATGAATGGCGATGCCGTCCCGAACCGTTCCACGCTTCCGAGGATGACCGCGCCGCCGAGGCCAGAGACGATCCGCTGCTGCAACGTCCGGAAGTAATCCGCTGAGATCACCAAGCCCGGGAGAAAACTCGGACTGTAAACCAGCCCGGCGGTGTAGTTCTCGGCGGAAGACGGAACAAGGTTCCGGTTTGACGGCGTTAGAACCATGGCCTGGTCCTGCGTAACTCCGTCTAGCCGGATCGTGGCCGAGAAGCCAGTCCCTGGAGGACCAAACAGCTGGTACAGGTTCGGGGCGATGAACGAATTGGAGTAGGTTGCTCGGAAGGTCAAGTCTTTGATTGGCTGATAACGTAGGGTAACCTTGGGCACCTTCGCATCCTCAGAAACGTTCTGATAGTGATCGTACCGTCCGGCGAGGTTCAGCTCGAGGTTGTAGATAAACGGCACGTTCATGGTCGAACTAACGATTGGGATGCTGAGCTCACCAAAAAACGAGTAGATGTCGCGCTTCTTGTCGATCTGTCCGATGGGAACGGAATTAAGAAAGATTTCCGGCGAATCCTGAACTTTGAAGCCTTCGACTCGGTATTCCGCACCAAGCGAAAGACCTACCTTCCCGGCGGGAAGGGAGAATGGGAACCCGACAATCTTCGCATCGAAAACGCGCTGGAATGAGCTTAGGTTGCGGATGTTTGTCCCGAACGCGGTGTCAAACTGCGGGCCAGATACCTGGCCCTTGCCCGTGCCGATCGGGTTGAGGGCAAAGAAGTCGAGCGCCGGAATGAATTTACCGGTGTTGACGTCGCGCGTCGTGCCCGCGATCAGCGAGTTAATATTGTTTAGGATCAGCAAATTAGAATTGGTGTATGTCGTATCGTACTTGCTGTAGTACGCCGCTGTCTCGACCATCCAGTCCTCGTTCACTTGGGAGCGAATGCCGGCGAGGAAGCGGTAGAAGTTAGTGTCGACGTCGAAAATACGCGGTCGCTGCTGATAGCGCTGAGTGACTACGGTGCGGTTTGGGCCCCCACTCAGCGTCCGGTCAAGCTGATAGTTAAATGGATTGAAGATCTGGCTGTTGCCGGTTGCGGGATCCGGGTTGTAGTTCGGATCATTGACATCGGTGAGGCCCACCCGGCCGGGTGGAATGATGATACCACTGGTTCCAGTGCTAAGCGGTTGCGCGTTCAAGAAGTTTTGAAAATGATCATTGGCAAAGAGGAAATTACCGAAGACCTCCAGTTGCTTGCCGAACACCTGGTGGGTAAACGAGGCCATCGCATTCGTGCGCGCCGTGTCCAAGGTACTCGTTGGTACCCGCGCAATGTCATAGTTAAGGAGTTCCGCCGTGCTCGACGGGCGGTAGAACTGTGGGATCGCGCCGAAGCCTGCGCGGGGTCCGATTGAACCCGGCACCACACCGACATTGAACGGGGAGTTCGCCACCGGGTTGCCGGGGTAGTTCAGAGGATCAAAGCCGATCGCGAGGAAGCGGCCCTCTGGCGAGGCGGCCGTTGCAGCCGACCGAGCGCCACCGCCGAAGGTGGTCGTTAAGCCAGTCGCTGGCCTCGAGTAGGATCGCTCACGCTCAAACAGCGGATCCATCTCATAGTACTGCATGCCTGCAGTCACCTGGGTAGTTTCATTGCCGACACCCGCGATCACATACCCGCGGCGTTCCGTTGTCCCGCTATCAACCGTAGTTCCATATCGAAACCCCGCTTCTGCACCTTGAAACTGGTCCTTGGTGAAAATGTTGATGACTCCGCCGACCGCTTCCGAGCCATACAAGGCCGAAGCGCCGTCTTTCAACACTTCAATTCGGCTGATCAGCGCGGCCGGGAATAGACCTACGTCAGAAAACTGAAGACCAGCTGTCGCGATCGCGGCGGAATCGGCGATACGCCGGCCTTCATACAGGACCAGTGTTGGAAAGCCACGAATCTGTGCGACGGAACCGCCGTTCGTTGCGCCACCGGTAATGTTCGCATTGGTAGATCCAAGGTTACCGGCACCGACAAAGTCTGGATTCCGTTTCTGCAGCACAGTGAGAATATCCTGGCTGCCCGAGCGATTAATCTCTTGAGCAGTCAAGGTATCGAGAGGTGACGCCGTCACTTCTTCAGCTGTTGGAATATACGAGCCCGTGACAACGACGCGCTCGGTGCTGGCTTCTCCACTGGAGACCGGAGCGGGCGGGCCGCGGGACCGGGGCCGTTTTCGGGAAGTTGGGTAGCAGGGGAGCCGGCTGGGGCTTGCCCGCGGACGCTGGTGCTGAGGAGCGAGACGATTCCGAGGCTGGCCGCCAGGACCAGGCGCGAGAATGCCTTCGCGTTGATGTTACTTATCATGTGTTTCTCCTTTGAGTTGGTTAGGTTGGCTGAGTTGCAGTCCTGTCTTACCAACGCGCGTTCAAAAGGAGTTAGGACATAAAAGGTTCGTATGTAGACGAACGCTCGCGCGCGCGCAGAGGAAGCCTGCGCTGCGTAGGCAGTGTGGCCTAACGAATGATACTAGCGATCGACTTCGCCCATGACGATGTCGATGCTCCCGAGGATAACCATGACGTCGGCGACGGTGTGCCCGAGGCACATGTCTTCGAGGATGGTTAGATTGACAAAGCTGGGCGGCCGCACTCGATAGCGATAGGGGCTAGCAGTGCCATCGCTGATCAAGTAGAAACCAAGTTCGCCCTTGGGACCTTCGATGCGGCCGTAGGCTTCGCCCAGCGGCGGCTTGAAGGCGCGGATTTTCACCTTCGGATTGGTTACTGGGCCGGGCTGAATCTGGGCGAAGGCCTGTTGGAGAATAGTGAGGCTCTCGCGCAATTCCAGGACCCGCATCATCAGGCGATCGTAGCAATCGCCGTGATCGCCCAACGGGATGCGGAACTTGAAGCGCGGATAGAATCCGTAGCCGTCCACTTTGCGCAGGTCGTAGTTAACGCCGGACGCGCGCAGGATTGGGCCGGTCAGGCCGGCGTTGATCGCGAGTTCCGCCGAGATTTTGCCCACACCCTGGGTGCGCACGATCAAGATTTCGTTTTCCACGATTAGCTTCTCCAGCTCATCGAGAAACTTCGGGAAAACCTCAGCGATTTTGCGCGCGCGTTCCAACCACTCCACGCTCGCGTCCACCCGGCAGCCGCCGAAGCGCATGAAATCGCACATCATCCGCGCGCCCGAGAGTGACTCGAAGAGATCGAGGATTTTTTCGCGTTCGCGAAAGGCATACATCAACGGCGTGCCCCAGGCGCCCATGTCGCTGAGAAGAAAACCGAGGAGCGAGGTGTGATTTTGCAGACGCGTCAGCTCCGCCAGAATGACCCGCAAATACTCGGCACGCTCCGGGACTTCGATACCCACGAGTTTTTCGACACTGAGCGCGTAGGCCCAGTTGTTGGTCATCGAACAAAAATAATCCAGCCGATCGGTGTAGGGCATCGAGCCGAGATAACTGGTGTTCTCGCCGATCTTTTCGTGGTTCCGATGGAGGTAACCGAAGACCGGTTTGAGCTTGCGCACGATCTCGCCTTCGAGGGCGACGTTCATCCGGAAGACGCCGTGGGTCGATGGATGCTGCGGTCCCATCGAAATCTCGAGAAGCTCGCCTTCCAGCCGCGAAGACATTCCACGCGACGGCGCTTCGGCGAGTTCGTGAAAGCCCGTGCTCATGTCTGCGGGGTTAGTTTTTCCGCGCCATCAAGCTGCGGCCGCGGCGCGTAATGTTCCTTCGCCCTAACGAGCACTTCGTCGTGCGGCGTCGGCTCGTATTCGTAATCGTCGGGCTCGACGTAATCCTTCCGCATCGGGTGATCGACAAATTCATCCCACATCAGAATCCGCCGCAGATCGGGATGGCCGTCGAAACGAATTCCGTAGAGATCGAAGATTTCGCGTTCCTGAAATTCTGCGCTCCGCCAAACCGGGGTGAGCGATGGAAGCTGGGCGCGCTCGGCGCGATCGCTCGTCCGCATGCGCAAAATCACCGGGCCGTGTTTGTGCGCCATTGAGTAAAGGTGATAAACGGCCTCGAGATAACCCGGGATCACTTGCTCGTTAGTTTCATCGACCTCCTGCTCCACGCCTTCGACGAGCTTTTTCGCTTTCACCGTCGTCTTCACTTTTCGTTTCAGCCAATCGACTCCGGTGACGTTGGAACAATAGTCGAGTCGAAGCGCGGGATCGTCGTGCAGGAACCGCGCAACGCGGAGCGCGTGCGCCGGGTCTAACAGAAGCGACGGCTGATTCGCCGGCCCGGGATTGGGAATGATCACGAGCTGCGCGCCGGGCACGGCCGCTTCCGCGCGGGCCCTGATTTCCTCGAGCGCTTCCATTCGTTAGGCGCGCTCGATCGCCGGCGGATGAAAGAGCGCGGGATTGGCCGGCGGTTGCAGATCGTGCGCGCCGAATGCCGGCACCGGGAACTCGCTCGGGTGCGTCGGTTCGAGATGATCGGCCTTACCCGCGCCAGTTAATTTTTGCTCGTCGATTTTCCGCTGCAACTCCATGAACGCATGCAGCAACGCTTCCGGTCGCGGCGGACATCCGGGAATATAAATATCCACCGGGATGTAACGATCGATCCCCTTGAGCACATTATAACCTTGCTTGAACGGACCGCCGGATATCGCGCACGCGCCCATCGAAATCACATACTTCGGATCCGGCATCTGGTTGTAGAGACGCACAATTTGCGGGGCCATTTTCTTCGTCACCGTCCCGGCCACGATCATCAAATCCGCCTGCCGCGGCGACGGCCGGAACACTTCCCCGCCGAAGCGCGCGAGATCGTAACGCGATGCCGCGGTCGCGATCATTTCAATCGCACAACACGCCAGCCCGAACTGCAGTGGCCAGATGGAATTGCGCCGGCCCCAGTTATACAACTCCTGGGTCGAGGTCACCCAGACGCCTTGTTTTTGCAGCTCGCTCTTCAGGCCTTCGTCGATCTCTTCGCTCATCGTGGATTGGTTAGGTGTCCCAATTTAAACAGCCTTTGCCCCAGGCCCAAACCAGTCCTTCGATCAGCAAAAACAGAAAGACCAGGAGCGCGACGAATGCCCCGACCGGCAGCCCGGTGAAGGCGACCGCGAACGGCACCAGAAAAATCGCTTCGACGTCGAAGATTAAAAAAATGATCGCGTAAAGGTAGTATTGCGAACGGAACTGCACCTGCGCTTCGCCTAACGACTCCATGCCGCATTCGTAGGTTGCGTTTTTGCGCACGCCCGGTTTCGGCGGTTGAAAAAAATGTCGCCAAAGCCACGCGAGCGCCAGCGGCATCAACGGGAAAACCATTGCGACTGCGCAGAAAATGATCAGGAAAAAATAAGGATCAGGTTTCATCCGCGGCGGCGTCAGATGAGCACAGATCAACGCGCTTAAAAAGGAAGAAAGCGCCGCCGCCAAATCTTGCGAAACTCCGGCAACCTTGGCGCGCGTCGGTTGAGTTTTCCTTGCTTCGGCAATTCAGGATCGCTTTCCTCTCCCCCAGATGCGCGGCGAGTTTCTTGATCAGATTTTCGTCCACGCCAAAGCGCATTTGCTCGCGCTCCTCGGCGGCGCGCCCGATTGGTTACTCCAGCTCGCGTCCAGCCTGCTCAACATCATCGTTCTCCTGAACGTCTTCCTCGTTCTCTTCGCGCTCATGTCCGTGCTCGAACGGAAAATCCTCGGGCGGATCCAGAATCGTTACGGCCCCAATCGTGTCGGACCGTTCGGCCTTTTCCAGCCGGTCGCGGACGGGATCAAGATGCTGATCAAGGAAGACATCGTGCCGCTGCGCGCGGACAAGATCGTTCATTTCCTCGCGCCGATCGCCACCGTCGTGCCGGCGATTCTCGCGCTCGGGGTGATTCCCTACGGACGCAACATGACGCCGTTTGCGATCGACGGCGGGATTCTCTTTTTCTTCGCCGTTGGTTCAACCACCGAGCTCGCGGTTTTCATGGCGGGCTGGGGGAGTAACAACAAATTTTCCATGCTCGGCGCGATGCGCGCGATCGCGCAGATGGTCAGCTACGAATTGCCGCTGATCATTACCGTCCTGCCGGTGGTGATGGTGGTCGGCTCGCTTTCGCCGGATGCAATCGTGGCCGCGCAAGGTCACTACTCGTTAGGTGTTTTCCCGCACTGGTTCGTCTTCACCCCATGGGGCGCGGCCGCGTTCCTGTTGTTTTTCGTCTCCGGATTGGTGGAATCAAACCGCACGCCCTTCGACGTTCCGGAGGGCGAATCGGAAATCGTCGCCGGCCACATGACCGAATATTCCGGCTTCAAGTATGCGACTTTTTTCCTCGCGGAATATTTTGGAATGTTCGCGATCACCGGACTCGCGGTCACCCTTTTCCTCGGTGGCTGGCAGGCGCCGATCGCGCCGCTGCAAATCGTTCCGTCCTACGTTTGGTTCTTCGCGAAACTGGGCGCGCTCTTGTTCGTTTTCGTCTGGATTCGCGGCACGCTTCCGCGTACGCGGGTCGATCAGGTGATGAATTTCGCCTGGAAATTCATGCTTCCGATGGCCTTCACTTGTGTGCTCGCCGCCGCCGTCTGGCATTACCAGGCCCGCGGGCTGGCCGGCTGGCTCTGGTCGTTTGGCATGGTCGTTTTGGTTTATATTTTTCTCTCCCGCCTGCTCGATACCCGGCGAAAATTTGCCCCGCGGACATATCGCTTCGCCGAATGAGCATCGCGGCTTTTTTTTGCGTGGCTGTGCTCACGCTTTCCGCTGCGCTCGCCGCCGCTCTCTTGTCACGTTTGATTCACGCCGCGCTCTGCCTCGCGCTCGCGTTCATCGGCGTGGCCGCGTTCTACTTCTTGTTAGGCGCGGAATTTGTCGGGCTCGTCCAGGTTTTTGTTTATGTCGGCGCGGTCGCGATTCTGATCGTCTTCACGATTTTGCTGACCCGGCGTGATGCGGATAAAGATCGCGATTTCAACTGGAGCGCTGTCGCCATCGCCTCGACGGTTTTCGCCGGATTACTCTGGGCAATTCTACGGACTGCGCCGCTCGCGGTGACCGCGCCGGCGATCGTCCCGCTCACGGTCAAACGCATCGGCGAAGTCCTGATGACGGATTACGTCTGGCCGTTGGAATGCGTCGGGGTCGTCCTAACCGCGGCGCTGATCGGCGCGCTCGTTTTGGTGATGGAGGAAAAAGAATGACGCCGACGCTGCAGCTCGTCCTGATCATTTCCGCGGCGCTCTTTTGCATCGGGCTGCTCGCGGCGCTCAGTCGCCGACACGCGATTTTCATTCTCATCGGGATCGAGCTGATGCTGGCCGCGGCCAATATCAACTTTGTCGCCTTCTGGCGCTTCGGCCCCGCGGAGCATCCGCCCACCGGGGTCATCGTGGCCATCTTCGCGATCGCGATCGCCGCCGCGGAAGCCGCCGTCGGCCTCGCGCTGGTGCTCGCGGTCTATCGCCATTACCGCACGACCAACGTCGACCAATTGAATCAGCTCAAGGGATGACGTGGATGGTGCCACATCTCTGGCTGATTCCGGCGGCGCCGTTGCTGGTCTCGTTAGGCATTCTGTGTCTCAATAACTCGCGGCGCGGGCTGGCCGCCGGGCTCGCGGTGCTTGGCCAGCTTGCTGCGCTCGGTCTCTCGATCCTGGCGTTTCTGCCAACACTAGCCGCACCCGGTTTTCGCCAATTCCACAACTTCACCTGGTTCACTTTCGGCGAACAAGCGCTCCGCATCGGCTGGGTGCTCGATCCACTGACCGCCGCGATGTTGTTGATGATCACCTTCATCGCGCTGTGGATTTTCGTCTTCAGCATCGGCTACATGGCGGAGGACAAAAACTTCACCCGCTTCTTCGCCTACCTCTCGTTTTTCACCGCCGCGATGCTCGGGGTGGTGATCGCGAATAGCTTGCTGCTCCTGTTCGTTTGCTGGGAATTGGTTGGGCTCGCGTCCTATTTGCTGATCGGTTTTTGGATCGAAAAACCGAGCGCGGCGGCGGCGGCGAAGAAGGCCTTCATCACCACGCGAATCGGCGACATCGGATTTTTTCTCGGCCTCTTTTGGCTCTACGGCCGCAGCGGGACGACGCTCTTCTTCGACAACGGCAGCGGCTGTTTGGAACATGCAGGCTTGCTTGCGATCGGCGCGAGTTCGACGGGAATAGCGCTCCTGATTTTTTGCGGCGCCGCTGGCAAGTCGGGACAATTTCCGCTGCACGTCTGGTTGCCGGACGCGATGGAAGGCCCCACGCCGGTAAGCGCGTTGATCCATGCCGCGACGATGGTTGCGGCCGGTGTCTTTTTGGTCGCGCGGGTTTACCCGATCTTCTCGTTAGGCGCAATCAACGGCGTGACCACCTCGCTCACGGTCGTCGTTTGGATCGGCGTTGTCACCGCGCTCATCTCCGCGCTGATCGCCCTCGCGCAGTTCGACATCAAACGCATCCTCGCCTACTCCACCGTCTCCCAACTCGGGTTGATGATGGTCTCGTTAGGCGTGGGCGGCGTTGCGGCCGGAATCATGCATTTGCTGGCGCACGGATTTTTTAAAGCGCTTCTCTTTCTCGGCGCAGGTTCGGTGATTCACGGGGCGCATCACGAGCAGGACATCCGCAAGATGGGTGGATTGCGCGCGGTCATGCCGGCAACATTTTTGACTTACGCGATCGGGATGATGGCGCTCAGCGGTGTCCCGCTCTTTTTCGTCGGCGCGTGGACGAAAGAGGAAATTTTGCATTCCAGCGCGCAGTGGCCGAGCTCGCTCGTGCCGCATTTTTTGATGATGGCCGGAGTCGTTCTGACCGCGCTCTACATGACGCGGCAAATGCTTTACGTCTTTTTTAATCGGGGTCGCGAAGCTTCAGCGCACGCGCACGAAAGCCCGCCGGTGATGACGCGGCCGCTGCTCGTCCTCGCGCTTTGCACGATTGTGCTCAGCGCCATCGCGACACCGGCGTGGCCGTGGTTGCATGATTATCTCCGTGGCGAAAAAGCGGAGTTCGCTTTCGGGCAATTGATCCAGCCGATGCTTTTTGTCTCGTTAGGCTTGGTCGCTGCAGGCGTTGGACTGGGAATTTTAATTTACCGGAAGGCCGCCGCAGTCGATCCGCTGGAGCGCGCGCAGCCAGCGCTCTTCAGCTTTCTCGCGCACCGGATGTGGCTCGATGAACTCTACGCGCACACCGTCGTCGCCGGCAGCCGTTTCGCCGCCTCGATCTCGGATTGGATGGACCGGAAAGTTTGGGATGGCTTGGTCCGCGCGGTCGGCGCACTCGGCCAACTTTCGGGGATGATCAGCAAGGGCGTCGACGAGCGTGGCCTTAATGCCGGCGTCGACGACGCCACCGGCGGCGCGCGCGGCATCGGCCGTTTGCTCTCCGGTGGTCACTCCGGCCAGGTGCAGACATATCTCGGCGTGATCGCGCTCGGGATGGTCGCGCTCCTCATCCTTTACGCGTGGCTGACATGATCACGCTCCTGCTTCTGCTGCCAATCGCGGGCGCACTACTCGTTAGGGCGATGCCGAAAGGTTTCGCGCGCGGGCTCGCCTTAACTTGCAACGCGCTCACCGCTATTCTCGTGGGATATCTTTGGCGAAACTTTGACGCCGGCGCGGTTGGATTGCAGTTCGTGGAACGGCACGCGTGGATTCCATCGATCGGCGCGGAATATCTTCTCGGGATCGATGGCTTGAGCCTGCTGCTGGTGATTCTGACCTCGCTGATTTTTCCATTCGCGCTCCTGGCGCAACGCATGCCGCGTGGCTTCTGCTCACTCATGCTGCTGACGCAGGCGGCACTCTACGGGGCCTTCACCGCGCAGAATTTTGTCCTCTGGTTTTTGTTTTATGAGATGAGCCTGGTCCCGGCTTTTCTCCTGATCAAAATCTGGGGCGGGGAGAATCGCGAGCGCGCGGCGACGAAGTTTTTCGTCTACACCTTTCTCGGCAGTGTCGCGATGTTGTTGGCCTTTCTCGGGATTTATTTCGCGCGCGGCACTTTCGATTTCGCAGAGCTCGCGACACTCGGAAAAACCGGCTTGCTCCAGGGAAATTTGGCGTGGCTGGCGTTCGCGGGAATTTTCCTCGGCCTCGCGGTCAAGGTACCGCTGTTTCCATTTCACACCTGGCTGCCCGACGCCTACGAGGCGGCGCCAACTGGTGTCTCGATGATGCTCACCGGCGCGCTCTCGAAGATGGGCGTTTATGGTTTTATCCGCCTGCTTCTGCCTCTTTTCCCTAACGAGACCAAAATTCTCGGGCCCTGGCTGCTCGGGCTGGCCGTTTGCTCGATCATTTTCTCCTCGTTAGCAGCCTGGGCGCAGCGCGATCTCAAACGCATGGTCGCGTATCTCTCGATCAACCACCTCGGCTATTGCCTGCTCGGTTTGTTCGCGATCAGCGCGACTCGCGCAGCTCCTCCCGCAGAAGTCCAGGCCGCGCTCAGCGGAGTGTTTCTGCAGATTTTCAATCACGGGATCACGGCCGCGGCACTCTTTTATTTTGTCGGGTTGCTCGAACAACGCCGCGGTCTGCGCGGGCTAAATGATTTCGGCGGTTTGATGCAGCGCACGCCCTTGCTTTGCGGCTGGATGAGCGTGGCCATCTTTTCCTCGTTAGGCCTGCCGGGATTGAATGGCTTTGTCGGTGAGTTTCTCATTTTCAAAGGCTCGTTCGCGCTCGCCGCGGGCTTTACCAGCGTGGCCGTTTTCGGATTGCTCATCACGGCGATTGTCCTGCTGCGCGCGATGCAGGCGCTCTTCAGCGGGCCGCTGGGCGAAGGCTGCCGCGGCTTCCCCGAAGCTCACTGGCGCGAGCTGTTCGTGATCGTGCCCGTCACGCTGCTGATGTTTACCATCGGGCTCGCGCCGCAATTCCTCTGCAACATTTTCAACCACAGCGTCACCGCGATGGCGCGCCTTTTTTCATGAGGTCGCGATGAGCAACGAAATCATTCCGCGAAGCCAGATCGCGCAATCGATCCATCGGTTGCGCGGTCAAAAGGTGCTGCTCGATTTGGACCTCGCGACGCTTTATGGCGTGGCGATCAAAGTTTTCAATCAGGCGGTAAAGCGAAACAGCGCCCGGTTTCCGGATGACTTCATGTTTCAAATCACCGCGGAGGAATTCCAATCTTTAAGGTCACAAATTGTGACCTTAAAGCGCGGGGCGCATCGCAAGTACCGGCCGTATGCCTTTACCGAGCAAGGCGTCGCCATGCTCTCCAGCGTGCTCCGGAGCGAGCGCGCGGTGAAGGTGAACATCGCGATTATGCGGGCTTTTGTGCAGTTGCGCGGTGCGTTGGAGTCGAATCGCGCGCTGGCCGGAAAGTTTTCCGAACTCGAAAAACATGTTGGCAAACATGATCACGAGATTGCCGCGATCATCGACGCAATTCGGCAATTGATGGCGCCGCCGTCGAAAACAAAACGCGAGATTGGTTTTCACGTGCGCGAGACCACTCCCCGATATCGGATGCGAAAAGTTTGATGATCGCCTGGACCATTTACCTCACTTTTGCCGGCGCGATTTTGACGTTACTGGCGCCGCAGGTTCTCGCGCGCTGGCTCGCGCTCGCGGCCACCGTTGGCGGTTTCGCGATCAGCTTGCTGGCGTTTCTGCAAACCACGAATCCCGGAGCCTGGGAGACGATTGTCCGTAGGCCGTGGGTCCCGCAGCTCGGGATGGAATTCCATCTTGCGGTCGATGGCATCAGCCTGGTGCTCGCGCTCGTCACCGGGCTGACCGCGATCAGCGCCGTCCTTTTTTCCTGGAACGAAGATCGCCGGCCTAACGAGTTCTTTTTCTGGCTCCTGCTGGTGGTCGCCGGTTCCTACGGTGTTTTTCTGAGCGCCGATCTCTTCCTTTTCTTCGTCTTCTACGAGCTGGTGATCGTGCCGAAATATTTCCTGATCCTGATCTGGGGATCGACCAAGAAGGAATACGGCGCGATGAAGCTGACCCTGTATTCCTTCTTCGGCGGTGCGCTCGTTTTCATCGGAATCCTGGCCGCGTATTCCGCCGCCGGTTCGTTAGACCTGCAAGAACTCGCGCAATTTCAATTCGCTCCGCAACTGCAAGCGTGGGCCTTTCCAGTCTTGTTTCTCGGCTTCGCAATTCTCGCCGGCATCTGGCCGTTGCACACCTGGGCACCGACCGGACACGTCGCCGCACCGACCGCCGGCTCGATGTTGCTCGCCGGGATCGTGATGAAACTCGGAGCCTACGGGGCTCTGCGCGTCGCGATGAATTTATTCCCGGAAGGCTTCGCGCTTTGGCGGAACTGGATCGCGGTCCTCGCGGTCATCGGGATCGTCTACGCCGCGGCGGTGGCCCTGCGCCAGCGCGATCTGAAATTCGTCATCGGCTACTCCAGCGTCAGTCACATGGGTTTCATCCTCCTCGGATTGGCCACCGCGAATGCGCTCGGGCTCGGCGGCGCCGTCCTGCAAATGTTTTCGCACGGCGTCATCGGCGCGCTTCTCTTCGCCATCGCTGGCCGGATGATTTATCCGCGCACGCACACGCGCGATCTCGACCAGCTCGCGCGGATGAATCTCGGACGCGTCATGCCTTTCGCTGCCTTCGCCTTCGTTCTCGCATCGGCTGCGTCCATGGGCATTCCGGGGTTCAGCGGATTCGTCGCGGAAATCTCCATCCTCATCGCCAGCTGGAAAAGTTTTCCGATCGCCGTTTGGATCACCGGCCTCGGGATGGTTTTGGTCGCCGCGTTTACTCTGCGCGCGCTCCGGAAGACTTTTTTTGACCAACAAGGCCGGGTCGCCCTGGATGGGGACATCGACGAAAAATCGGAGATCGACGGGCGGATTACGCTTCCGGAAAAGCTTGGCGCCAGCCTGCTAATCTTTGCCACCGTCGCTGTCGGGCTTTATCCGAAATTCCTGCTCGACCGCATCTCGCCGGCAGTCGAGGCGCTGCGATTTCTCCAGCGATGAACTATTTCGAGCTCTTAAAGCTGGCCGCGCCGGAAGCGATCGTCGTCCTGACCGCGCTGGCCGTGCTCGCGCTTGGCCTAACGAATCCACGCCGGCACTCGTTAGGCGTGGCCCTCGCCGCCTGTGGACTTGCGCTGGCGTCGAGCGCAGTCGCATTTGCGCCCCGCGCGGGCGCGGTGCCCGGCGGGATGCTGGTGCTCTCGCCGCTAAATTCCCTCTTTAAAATCGTCTGTCTCGCGCTGGCCTTTTTCACTGTCCTGCTGGTGCGCGGCGAACGCTCCACCTTCCGCAACCAAAGCGAATATCTGGCGATGATTCTTCTCGGCACCGTCGGCCTGCTCCTGCTCGTGGGCAGCGAAGAATTGCTCATGATTTTCATTGGCCTTGAGCTCATCGGTCTCTCGCTCTACGTCCTGACTGCGTTCGATAAAACCGATCGGCACTCGGCCGAAGCCGGGCTGAAATATTTCTTGTTCGGCAGCACTGCGAGCGCTTTCACTCTCTTCGGTTTAAGCCTGATTTATGGATTCGCGGGGACGACCGCGCTCGCGGGGATCGCGCATTCGTTAGGCAAGAATGCAACGGTTGCGCCGCTCCTGGCCGCAGGCGTCGTCATGACGCTGATCGGCTTTGCTTTCAAGATCGCGGCCGCGCCATTTCATCTTTGGGCACCGGATACTTACCAGGCGGCGCCGATCCCGAGCGCAGCATTTATCGCCTCCGGTTCGAAAGTCGCGTCATTTGTCGTCCTGGGAAAAATCGTCCTGCTCGCTTTCGGTTCCGCGCAGGGCAGCGCCGCCTGGCACGGGTTGCTCGCAGGTTGGTCGCCGTTGCTCGCAGGCCTGGCGGCATGCTCGATCGTGCTCGGGAACATGGTCGCGCTCGTGCAAAAAAACGTTCGCCGGCTCTTGGCGTACTCGGCGGTGGCGCATGCCGGTTACACTTTGCTCGGGTTGATTGCCGGCAGCCGCGAGGGTTTCGGCGCGACCCTGTTCTACACCACCCTCTACGCTTTCACCCTCATCGGTGCGTTCGCGGTCGTCGGATTTGTCCGCCGCGAAACCGGCGGGGATGATCTCAGAAATTTTGCCGGCTTGCGGGCGCGCTCGCCTTTACTCGCCGGTTGCATGGCGATCTTTTTGCTCTCGTTAGCCGGGCTGCCGCCGCTCGCGGGGTTCTTTGGAAAATTCTATCTCTTCAGCGCGGCTTTTCGTGCGGGAGAAAATCACGGGCTCCTCTGGCTGGTGGCGCTGGCGCTCTTTGGCAGCCTGGTCTCGCTCTATTATTACCTGCTCGTTTTGAAAGCGATTTTTGCCGATGACCTGACAAACTCCGGCCGCTCGACTTCCCTCGGCCTCGCCGGCTCCGGTTTTTCGAAAATGGTCATCAGCTTGCTCGCGGGCATCGTGCTCCTCCTTGGTTTCCTTCCCGGCCTGCTCGTCGCCCGCATCCTCGCGGCCCTGCCCTAGGCCGAGCAAAAGCTTGACCGCGCGCCAGCGCCTCGGAAAACTCAGCGCCATGAAGACTCCCCTCCTTTTCACTATCGTGGTCGCCGTCAGCTTCACGGCCGCGACCATGTTCGCACAAGAGAGCAGCCCATCTCCCGCCACCGGCGCCCCCAGTGCCGCCGGTCAACCGAACGAAGCGGAGATGATGAAACAAATGATGGAAATGGCGAAGACGAATGAGAACCACAAGCTCCTCGCCAGCCTCGACGGCACTTGGGATTACACGGTCAAGATGTGGATGAACGGTGATCCCACTTCCAAACCCGACCTCTCCAAAGGCACCGCGGTGCGCAAATCGGTCATGGACGGCCGCTACGTGGAAATGAATGTGAGCGGGAAAATGGATATGCCGGGCGCTGACGGCAAAATGAAAACGATTGATTTCAAAGGCATGGGCCTGGAAGGCTACGATAACGCCAAGAAGAAATTCGTCGGCACCTGGATGGATAACATGGGCACGGGGATCCTGCTGTCGGAAGGCGACTACGATCCTGCGACCAAGACCTTCACCTACATTGGCGAAATGGAGATGTTGCCCGGGATGAAGCAAAAGGTCCGCGAGACCATGAAGGTGCCGGACAAAGATCATATGGAGTTCGAGTGGTATGAAGATCGCGGCGGCAAAGAAGCGAAGACCGTGGAGATCAACTACACGCGCCGGAAATAGCGCGCCCGCCGATTTCCCGCCGCGCTCAAGAGACCCGTCGCGTTTTCCCGGATCGGTGCTATCGTCCGCGATGGCAAAACCTTCCGGCTCCTCCTTCACTCGTCGCGCTCCTGATAACATCACCGAAGAGCTGGTCGCGGTTCTTTCCTCCAAGGCCTCCTTCGAATTCAAGCCACTCTTCGAGATTATCCTGCTCAATCTCCGTGAACGGAATGCCGCCAGCGGAGGCGAAGAGATGCTCCGTTTGCGCGCTTACGAAAAACTCCAGAGTCTCGTTAGCCAAGGCGCGGTCGACCGCAAAGTCACCGGCGCGGTTAAGAAATACAAAGGCGTCCCGTCGCGTCTCGCGGCTTTGAATGTCGAACAAAAAGTGCTCCGGGCCGAGTGGGATCAGCGCGCGCTCGCGAAAGCCGCCGCCGCTGCGGCCGCGAACTAATCGCGACTCGTCTGGATTAATCGCACGGGTGCCGCCGCCCCGTTCATCGCGGAGTCGAGCGACTTCCCTTTCTAAATTGGAGAGTGGCTTTTGGATTTTTCCTGAGGCTAGACTGAGCTGTGGCCGCCAACGTTAATACCGCCGCTCTCGAGCGTGCACGTCTCGCCGCGCTCACGCGCACCGGCCTGCTCGATAGCGCGGCCGAACCGCTTTTCGATTTGATCACTGCACTCGCGGCCAAGGCGGTCAATGTCCCGGTCGTCTTGATGTCGCTCGTCGCGTCGGATCGCCAATTCTTTAAGAGCCAGCACGGTTTGCCCGCGCCCGTGGCCGCGAAACGCGAGACGCCTCTCTCCCATTCCTTTTGCCAATATGTCGCCGTCCTCGGCGAGCCGTTGATCGTGGAAGATGCGCGTGAACATCCGCTGGTGCGGGAAAATCTCGCCATCCCGGATTTCGGCGTCCTCGCCTATGCCGGCATGCCCTTGACGACGAAAGAAGGATTTACCCTCGGCTCGCTCTGCGCGATCGACACCCAGCCGCGCCAATGGACTTCCGCGGAGCTGGAAATCCTGCGCGATTTTGCGGCCCAAATCATGGCCGAGATCGAGCTCCGCGCCCAAGTCATCCGGCTCGATGAAAATCTCGAGACCCTGCGCGCTTCCGCTCGCGATCGGCACGAGCGCATTCGCCACGTCGTCCACGATCTGCGCACGCCTTTGAACGCGCTCATCATCGGGCTCGAAGGCCTCGCGCTCACCGGCAGCCTGAATTCCGAGCAGCACGAATGTTTCGATCTGGCGAGGCGCAACGCCGATGTCCTTCGAGCGCTCGTGCAGCACGTCATCGAAATTTCCGCCTTGGAAGGATCCACGGATTTGCGCACGCGTTGTCTGCCGCACGAAATCGTCGATCGCGCGCTCGATCAGGTCCTGACCCTCGCGGAAAAAGCGAAAGTTCATCTCCAGAGCGACGACGTCGTGCCCGTCCCCGCCATCTCCGTGCGGGCCGGCGATCTCACCCGCGTGCTCGTGAACCTGATCGCCAACGGTGTGAAATTTACCCCGGCTGGCGGGACCGTCCGCGTCAGCATCTCGGAAGAAAACGAGAAGGGCCTCGGCGTCGTCCGCTTCACCGTACGCGACACCGGCATCGGGATCGCGCCCGAAGATCAGCAGCGCATTTTCCGCGAAGGCGTGCGTTTGAATCGTTCCGCGAGCGCCGCGGAATCCACTGGCATCGGCCTCGCCTTCTGCAAACACGTTGTCGAAGAAAACGGCGGCCAGCTTTCCGTCGAAAGCCAGCCCGGCGCCGGCAGCACCTTCAGCTTCAACCTGCCGATCGATCGCAGCCCGCAGCCCGCCGGGTTAGTCGGGAAATAACCGCCGCGCATCCTTCCCGCCGAACCCCGCATCTAAGAGCGGCGGCGCGCGCGTTTATCCTTTTGATGAACGAACAGAATTCAATCACCCGGCGTCGCGCGATCAAAGGCATCGGCGCGGGCTTTGCCGCGGCCGCAGTCTCCTCGACTTTCGCGGCCGGCGACAAATCGAAGGAACAAGCTATGACACCAGAGAAACTGCAGGACCCGAAAACCAAATATCCCCAACCGCCCTTCAAAGGCCAGGAACAGCCATGGCCCGGCCTTGCCAGCAAGATGGATCCGAAGCCCGACCACGGGGAGAAGAGTTACAAAGGCTCCGGCCGTCTCGCCGGCCGAAAGGCGCTCATCACCGGCGGCGACTCCGGGATGGGCCGCGCTGCCGCCATCGCTTATGCGCGCGAAGGCGCCGACGTCGCGATTAACTACTTCCCGACCGAAGAGCCGGACGCGAAAGAAGTCATCGAGCTAATCAAAGCCGAAGGCCGCAAGGCGATCGCGTTACCCGGCGATCTGCGCGAAGAAGAATTCTGCAAGAAGCTCGTCGCCGATGCCGTGAAGGAACTCGGCGGCCTCGACATTGTCGTTAACAACGCCGGCCGTCAACAAACCCGAGAGTCGATCCTCGACGTCTCGAGTGAAGACTTCGACGCGACCATGAAGACCAACATCTACGCGCCCTTCTGGATCATCAAAGCCGCGCTCCCACATTTGCAGCCCGGCTCCTGCATCATCGGCACCACCTCCGAGCAAGCGAACGATCCTTCGCCCGACCTATACGACTACGCACAAACCAAAGCCGCTACGACTAACTACGTCAGGTCACTGGCCAAGCAGCTAGCTTCGAAAGGTATCCGGGTAAACGGAGTCGCCCCCGGCCCGATTTGGACGCCCTTGCAAGTAAGTGGTGGAGCGACCCAGGAGAAGCTAAAGGAATTCGGCGGCAAGACCCCGATGGGTCGGCCAGGTCAACCCGTGGAGCTAGCCTCCATCTATGTCCAGCTGGCGGCTAACGATGCTAGCTATGCGACCGGACAAGTCTACGGCGCGATGGGTGGCGGCGGCACACCCTAGGAACGCGAGGAGCGCGCCGCCTTCGCCGAAGGACTGGTCTCTTCAGTCCGGATATTCATCCGAGCCTTGGACCCAGAGGAACGATTGCAGATCAATCATGTCGCGGGGGGTGCAGGTCGCGCAGATCGTTCCGCACGGTTTCGACAAACGCGAGCAGGCTTGAATAAGTGTCCCAGTTAGGCCGCGACTGGTAAGGAAGGTCATAGCCATAAGTCTCGGCCGCGCGCCGGGTCACTATCGGCTTGAGAAAAAAATGCTGCTCCGGCTGCGCGATGAAACCGAAAACCGTCACCAGCGGCCAGGTTAACACCCGCGTTTGTTTGCGCGGCAAGCCAGCCACGACCGCACACCATCGCTCGAACCGAGGCCGCATCTCACCGCGGCCATGGAGAAAGTCGTAGAGCCCCGCGGCGAACATCTTCGCTCCCGCCATCGATTTCACCGCATCGCGCAACGCCATTTTCTCGAAGGAGAAGATCATGCTGTGCGGCGATTGCTGCTCCGTGCGCACCGCGCGCGCGGATACCTCGGCATACTCGCGCTGCCGGAGGAGCCGTTGGAATTCGCCCCGGTTCAGCGCCGTTTCCCAGCGCTCATGCGTCGCCCATTTATAATTCCGCTCCCAGTCGAGATAGGTCTCATCCCGAAATCCTCCCGGGAAATAACGCAGAAACTTCTTTCGCGCCTTCCGCGGCCCTTCCGCTCCCTCATTCTTCATCCCTCTTACTCGCACGAGCTCCAGCCTTCGGACTTCACAATAGTTCGGCGCGGAATGATCTCTGCCATCCGATCGTCGGAAAGCATCGTGGGAAAAACAGAATCGTCCGCGACACCTGCCAGTTGACCTTCCACTTGGCGCGCCGCGCACGGCCAGGTAGCGCCGGCTTCAGTCCCTACTTAGATGACCATCGGCGAACCGTTGTTAGTTGGTCGCTCGTTAGGAAAGCTCGCCCACGCCTTACGCGTGCGCCGGCGTGGCCGACCCACCGGCCGGCTTCTTTGCCGCATGCGTCCCGGTGCGATCGATGATCACCCGGGCCGCGAAATATGCCGCGTAGAAATCAGGCGCCGTCTTCTTGAACTTCTCCATCATCTTATCGAGCTCGTTCCGCAAAATCCCGCGCGCATAAGCGATCGCATCCGGCAGCGACATCGTCGCCACCTTGCGATTCACCACCGCCGCCCGCGGCGCATCCTTCATTCCCTCCAGCTTCGTGATCGCCGCGCCCAGCGCGGTCACATCCGCCGAGCTGATCCCGTAATCCGAGGCCAGCACCGCCGCATTCGCCGACGCCGCGTTCTGCACCGACCGCGCCGCCACCAGCAAATCGCTCCCGCCCGCCTTATCCAGGGTCGACTTATCGTAGTTCACCTTCGCCGCCAGGATCGCGTCATTGTTCTTCGAAGCCAGCGCCGAGAGCTGCGAACCGATCACGAGCGTCTGCTCCTCCAGCGCATCGCGGGCCGACTGCTTCGCATCCGCATCGCCCGTCTGGCTCTGGTCCGCTTGCTTCGTCCGAATCGCCGCGATCCCGCCGCGCACCCGCGTGACCCCATCCACGAAAGCCGGCATCGCGCTCCAGCGGCTGTTATTTTCCAACAGCACCGCGTCCACCGTCTCAAACATCGTCGAAATATTTTCCTGATCCTGATTCATAACTAAGCGCTGTAGAAAGCAAAGACTGGGCCAACCTGCCGAACATCGTTCCGGCGACCCCGAGCGCCCTCCCGGCCGCGCCGAGCATCGTCCCGGCGACACCGGGCAAGCCTGCGGCCACACCGAGCACCACTCATCCTCTCCTCGAGCGTCATCCCGGCAATCCCGAGCCCGTTCCCGGCCGCGCCGAGATCAGTCCCGGCAAAACCGAGAACTCCTCCGGTGACGCCGAGCAGCCTGCCGACGTCACCGACTCAGCCCCCGGCGAGGTCCCACCCTCTCCGCGCTCCATCGCAACAGCCCCGCGAGCACCAAAGATCGATCCCGGCGCTCAAAAGGCGCATTTTTTCGGCCCCAAAAAGGAGAGTAACGCGGGGCAACCCGATCAAGATCACCCGGTCCTACCGATATTGGCTGCCGACTTTGTTGCCCTTGGTGATGAAGCCGTTCTTGCGCAGAAAGGCGCGCGCCGATCTCGGCGACTTGTTGATTTGGTCTCCGGCTTTCTTGATCGCCCGGACTTCACTTCGCACTTCTGCAGCGCTGCGCTTCGCGATGACGGCCACCATGGCCCTCAATAAAGGTGAGCACGTCCCGCGCGCGCAAGGCAATTCAGCGGCGCGCGCATCCATCGCCGCGTCCGCCCAAAGCCAAGTCTGCCGCAGGTTCCCGTCAAATTCCGCATTCCGCAATTGGAAGGCTGCCTCCTCCGCCTGCCCATCAAACCAAAGAACACGTCATGAGTGGCAGCGTGACGGGTAGACCACTGAGCCGCTGGGGAATCGAGCCAGCGGGAAGCGGTGCGAGATGGACCTGGCCCTTGGCTGAGCACGGGGACGTGCGAAGCAATTAAAGGATGCTTGCGCAATGCCAACGACTTCAACATAAACACGAATAGTGAAATCACTGCTCTGCGACTGGACAGCAAGCCGTAGCCAACGAGCCGAAAATTCACCAACTCGCGCCGTACATTGGAAAGCTGAAGTCGCGAATCGCATCATCGTTGATTCAACAATTCACCAAACGGGACGACACAGTATACGACCCCTTTTCCGGTTCTGGCAGTATCGCATTCGAAGCTTGGATTGCGCATCGCCATATTGTTGCAAATGATCTCAGCCCGTACGCAACGCTACTAACACGCGCGAAATTATCGCCGTACCGTACGATCGAGACCGCGCTGGCCGACATTGAGAGCTCGCAACGATTGGTCAATGAAGCGCAGAAGTGCGTGGACTTGAGGTCCGTCCCAGCTTGGGTGCGCGATTTCTTCCACCCTGAAACCCTGAGGGAAGCGATTGCTTGGACGATTGTTCTTCGGGAGCACAATCACGAATTTCTTTTGGCGTGCCTCTTAGGAATTCTTCACCATCAGCGGCCGGGTTTTCTGTCTTACCCGAGCAGCCATACCGTGCCTTATCTCCGTATAAAGCTCTTCCCGAAACATCAGTTTCCCGAATTGTACGGCTATCGATCAGTTGCCGACCGACTCGAGAAGAAGGTCCGCCGCGCCCTATCAAACATCCCGAAGCTAGATTTCTCGGTCAGGCGCCGTGTTGTAAGTCGGGACGCCGCAACTCATGCCCCGCGCTGCATTGAGGCGATTATTACAAGTCCGCCCTACATGCGGCAGCTCGACTACGCTCGCGACAATCGACTACGATTGTGGTTTCTTGGGTGTTCTAATTGGAAGCCACTCGACGCGCGAATCTCGCCGACGGAAGATGGGTTTCTGCAGCTTATGACCCGTTGCTTGTACCTGTGGCGCAGAGTTCTAACTCCTCGCGGAAAGTGTATTTTTGTTCTAGCGGATACCTGTAGTCGCGCAAGCAACGTGAGCCTCCCCGATATCATCCTTCGCTTGGCTACTAAGTCCGTCGGCGGCTACCGCCTAATCGGTGTCCATCGAGAAGAGATTCCGGGCATTCGCAGAGTCCGTCGCGGCCTACGTGGGAGTACGGCCGAAACATTCTTAGTGCTCGAACGAGTATAATACCCCGATATGGAACAACGGTTTACTAGCAGGAATTACAGCATTGCTGATTTCGAGGGCTGGAGTGACAAGAGCGAACTGACTCTAGCTCCGAAATTCCAGCGACGAGACGTCTGGAGTGACAAGGCGAGATCCTACCTTATCGATACGATAATCCGCGGGAAGCCGATTCCCAAAATTTATATGAGGCAAGAAACGAATGCGGCGACGCGCCGAACTATTCGTGAAATTGTCGATGGACAACAACGTCTCCGGACGGTTCTCAGTTTCCTAAAGGACGGATTCAAAATCAGCAAGACGCATAGCAAAGAATATGGTGGAAAAATGTTCAGCGCACTGAGTGAGGAAGTTCAGGGCAGATCCTTCGCTACGAGTTCGTGGCGGACCTCCTACAGGACATGCCTGACTCGGATGTCTACGATGTATTTGCGCGAATAAACACCTATTCTGTGGTTCTAAAGGCACAGGAGCTCCGCAACGCACGTTGGTTTGGCGATTTCAAGACGTCCGTCTACTCCCTCGCAAATGAATTCGTAACGTTTTGGGAAGAGAACAGGATTTTTTCATCCAAGCAGATACTACGGATGGCTGAGGCAGAGCTCGTGTCCGAGTTACTAATCGCAATCAACGACGGAATTCGAGAAGGTCAGAAATCCGTTATTGATAACTTTTACGAAAAGAACGACGACGTGTTTCCGCGCCGCGAGGCACATGAGAAGCGGTTCAAACAGACTATCGACGCCATTGGAGCAATTTTCGGCGACGATCTTGCCCAATCTCGTCTTCGCGCGACGCGACTCTTTTACCCGATGTTTTGTGCCGTTTATCACCTCAAGTTTCAACTGCCGAAGTTCACGCACAAACGAGTGCCATTGAAAGTTGCAGATTTCCCCAAAGCCAAGGTCGCGCTTCTTAACGTTGACGTGCTATTAGATCGTATTGCGGAAGCTGAAGATAATAACGAGGAAATCGAGCTTGCACGCGCGGAACGGAGGTTTTACGACGCTTATAGCGAACATTGGGTTCATGCTGACAAGCGTTCGGTAATGGCTGCATACTTATGCAACGCGCTTGTTACTGCCATTGACGAGTAAACGCCGTGGCTTCGACGAACCTGCGCGCGGTTCGCGCAACTTTGCTGCGCAAACTAAACGAAAGCCGCAGAGTCGTGACCGATGCATACACTTGGTCAATGGCCGGCGCCGCGGCGCGACCTCTTATCTCTGCGGTTCGGCGTGACGCGATGACCGAGCTAGCCTTTCTCAAGGCCTTTTTGGCGTGGGAGAGTTTTCTAGAACAATCCTTCATGCTTTACATCATCGGACGAAAGGCGCCTGGCGCGGCCCGACCGCAGCGATATGTTTTTCCTCCATCGTTAACACATGCGGCTGAATGGGTCGTTCCGGAAGGTCGCCCGTATGCAACATGGACGGACGCAGCCCGTATCAGTGCTCGTGCAGAACGGTTCTTCCACGGGGGTCGTCCGTTCGCAGTGACACTGCGTGCTAACCAGAACACCCTCGAAGAGGCTCGTATTTTGCGGAATGCGATTGCACACGCGTCGTCGAGCACGCAACAGAAGTTTGAGAATTTAGCTCGACGGAAGCTTCGAACGTTACCCCCGGACTCAACCGTCGGCAGCTTTCTCGCAACAACAGTTCCGCGTTCGGCGCCGCCTTCGTCGTTCTTCGAATTTTACACTGACCAGCTTGGAACCTATGCCGCGCAGCTTGTGCCAGTTTAATCCCGCAACCGCCTACGGCGGTCGGATGCCATCCCGCACGGCTGTGAGAGAAAGGAAATAGGGGTCAGCTTCATAATCTCGCTCTTTTCTGAACGGTCGCCGCGAGCTGCTCGAAAGATCGCCTCCTGCTTCACCTTGGGTTCGAAGGCGCCCGCTATCATCTGCTCAGGGCGGTAACGCCCTACAACGCGTCTCTTGGTTAACCGTTTTTTCTCGAAGTTCATGCGCGCGGGCGGGTAGCGTGAGCTCGTGAAAAGCCGATTAATGGTCCCCCGCCTTTTTCAGTGTCTCGGTATCGTCGCCGCGCTCGCTCCAATGCTGGAGCTCAGCGCCGTGACGCTCCCTCCAGGTCAGACGATTCTTTTTGATTACCGCGCCCAGGCCGGCTTGCAGAGTCCGGTGACGGCGTCGGGCAGCTTTCCAGCGATTCAGCCGGGCCCTGATTTGACGCTTGCTGGCCCGGATGGCCCGCCACTTTTCGAGGTCGAATTCTTTCCGGGCTCTCTCACCATCACGGCCCTCCGGACCTTCACTGATTCCGCGGCGCTGGATTTCCGCTGGGCCTTCACCTTGCCTGCGACCAGCCAACTGGCGTTCAGCAGCGCTACTCTACGTTCCAGCACGCTCTTCTCGATTCCGCCGTTCACCTTCGCGGTCGAGCCAACTGTGGTGTTTGATCCCACGACGCGGACGATCACGATCTCCCGGTTTATCGCTGCCGGAGTGGGCACGGCCCAGGTGAACGGCGGTGGCTCGGCGGTGGTTGACTTCACAGTTGTTCCCGAACCGTCAGCCGCGACTTTCTTCGCGCTGCTCGGAATTCCGTTCCTCCTTTGTGTTCGCCTTCGTCGCTCTACCGGACGGGGGAGAACCGCGTTCCTGTAGATGATCGATTCAGTCTGGAGCGCTTTCCGTGCGAAGCGGGAAACCAAGGGTTAGTCTGTGAATACAGTGGAGGAAAGTTCGTTTCGGCTAGTAGCCGAAACCAGCAGGCTGGTAGCCTGCGCTCCCCAGACGCAGGCGACACCGCGACGCAGCGGGTTGTTACTTCATTCGATCGAAGGTTTTTTGTAACAACTGCAGGTCAGTCGGTTGCCCGTTGAAGAAGGTTGTTGGTTTGAGAGTTGATTGTTGAGGGTACAAATCCGGAATCACAGCGGGGTCTCCATGTCTACTTCGCCCTTTGCCGCTGGCCATACGCGACCGACGATGACGGCATCGCCGCGGATTGTGTAGACGATTTTCCCGCGGCGGAAGATGAGCTTGCGCCAACCGCCGTCATGCAGCTCCTCAAAAATCGTTCCCGCTTCGGGCTGCGTAAGGAGATTCTGCGCGCGGTCGTAGATACCGTAGCCAATGCGCGCGGACGCGGCCCGATGGCGCCGGGCTATGTAACGAACGATCGCTTCGATGTCGTTCGAAGCTCGCTCAGTCCAAATTAGCTTCCGGTCGATTCACCGATGCGAGCGTTCATCTGCTCGTTGGTGACGAGGCGACCCTGTTCGATGTCCTGCTCCGCCTCGCGCACTGCGGCAAGTAATGCGATCTCTTCCGTTACGTCGCGAAAGTTGATGTCGTCAGGCAGGCGGTTGATCGCTTGAAGGACTTGCTCTTTTACGCTCATGGTCTGACCTCATTTCATCCGATCGAAGGTCTTTTGCAGCAATGCGAGGTCAGTCGGTTGCCCGAGCTTCTCGCGAGTGTTGTCGATCCATTTCTTCTCGAGCGCGTTCTTCGTTGGCCGATCGTTCTGATAGAAGACGCCGAAGACGCCGGGGAAGGGAATTTGCGCCAGTTTGTAGGCGGCGAGCTCGTCGGTGACGTCGTGGCGGAGTTCGTCCTCGGGGGTGTTGTCGTATTTCTTTTCGTCGATGACGGTGAAGGCGCCGCCTTTGCGCGGGTTCGCCGGATCGAAGGCGCCGGGGAAAAATTCGACGCATTCGCTGAGGCATTCGATGACGCTGAAGCCCTGGTGATCCATGGCGCGCTCGATCATCTGGATCATGTGGTTGACTTGGCTGGCGTGGGTGCGCGCGACGAAAGTGGCACCGCTGGCGACCAACTTCTTCATGGCGTTGACCGGCTGGTCGATCGCGCCTTGCGGGTCGGTCTTTGATTTGAACCCGATGGGACTGGTGGGCGAGGTCTGCTTTTTGGTTAGTCCATAGACGAAGTTATCCATGATGACGTAGGTGAGGTTGATGTTCTTGCGCGCGCCGTGGTCGAGGTGGTTGCCGCCGATGCTGAAGCCGTCGCCGTCGCAGCCGAAGAGGAAGACGTGGAGGTCGGGCCGGGAAAGGCTGACGCCGCTGGCGAGCGGGACGGCGCGCCCATGGATGAAGTGGGCGCCGTAGCCATTGACAAAATACGGAAAGCGCGAGGAGCAGCCGATGCCAGCGAGGGTGACGATCTTTTCGTGATCGAGCTGGCGTTTCTCGAGGACTTTGTAATATGCGGCGAGGACGGCGAAGTCGCCGCAGCCAGGACACCAGGTGGGGTGGTCGGCGGTGATGGCTTTCTTGGTGAGTTTCTCGCGCGGGAACTCGACGGGTGGCGGTGCGGTTAGGGTGTCGTTCATAAAGAAAGGATTAATTTGGAAACCAGGGAACCAGAAAATGGAGGGGAGGATTCAAACCATTTCTGGCTTTCTGATTAAATTTCATTCGTATT
This sequence comes from Chthoniobacterales bacterium, assembly GCA_051005695.1. Classification (GTDB taxonomy): domain Bacteria; phylum Verrucomicrobiota; class Verrucomicrobiia; order Chthoniobacterales; family UBA10450; genus JACCTI01. Next base: position 30,908 of record JBPCJC010000058.1, read on the forward strand.
TCTCTGGGTCGTTAGGCACACGCAAGCTTTCCACGCGGCTCCGGAATTGGTCGTCCCAGCTCGCGCGCCGTATCAATCCATTCGTTGATCACCGCGTCGGCGTTCGCGATGGCTTCGGCATAAGTCTGGCCGTCTGCCATGCAGCCGGGTAGCTCAGGGACTTCAACAACGAACGAATCGTCATCTTTGCTCCAGTAGATGATCAGCTCGTAGCGAATCATATCGATCAAAGGTTGTTGTAATCCTCGTGTGAACCAATCCAGACCCATTCGATTTCGTCGCCGCCGACGTGTCCGATCGCTCGGTAATGGTCGCCGATCCGCACTGAAAAGCGCGAGCCGCTCCCGTCCTTCAGCTTCTTGAAGGCGAGCGAAGGATGATTTCTGTTTTGTTGCCAAAGCGAATAATTCTTCCTCGCTAGCTTTTGGACATGTGGAGGGAGCGCATCGTAAAGCTTCCAGAAGCGAGCGGTTGCTTTTGATTTCAATCCGGCCAGTTACGCAACGTGCCGCGGGCGCGCTCTTGCTCTGCTTCTTCGAAAAGGGAATCGAGTTTACCGGAGGCGGCGTCCTCGTTAATCTGCTTGTCCCACGCTTCGTTGTCGAGCTTGACCACCAACGCGGTAAACGCGGTCAACTCCTGTGGCGGCAACTGCCTAACGGCCTGTTCTAATTCGGCGAAGCTCATCGAGTTTGCTGATTTACTTCTGCGTCTCCTCGCCACCGGAACCCGAGACAGCAATCGCTGCGTCTTCAGCGCGTTCGTTTGGCGGATGTTTGGAATGATCCTGCGTGCCGGCAGAGGCTTTGACTGCTTCGGTGCCGGGCTTTGTCGGCGTGACGTCTTGCGCATGATCTCGCTGGACGGAGACGGTAGCTTCTGCGCGATTCGTTTCGGCGGACGTTGTAGGGGCGGGTGTGCCGCCCGCCTCCGCAAAGCGATTTGCAGACGACACGCCTGCCTCTACAGCAGTTGAACCATTCGCGCGGGCGCCATTGGTTGAGCCGCCGCCGCCGCCGAGACCTTCGAGGATCTCTCTTACGCGGAAGGTGAGGCCGTCGGTTTTCGTGAAGCTTTGGATCTTTGGCTCGCAATAGCGGGCGCGCAGGATGGTCGCGAGTTGGCCGAAACCGTAAATGCCCTCGTCGTTCATCTCGACGACCACGATGCGTTTGAAATTGCCAAAGATTTTATCGAGGCCGTTCGGTAGCGGATGGATGTGGCGCAGATGAATGGCAGCCATCTTTTCGCCGCCTTGGCGGGCCTTCGTCACCGCGTCGTGGATCGGCCCATAGGTTGAACCCCAGCCGACGAGGAGGACGTCGCCTTCTGCGTCGCCGTAGATTTTCGGTACCGGCAGTTCTGCCGCGAGCTTTCGCAATTTTGTGCGGCGCTTTGCCGTCATTGCCATGTGCAACTTCGGACTTCCAGTCGGGTGGCCCATCTCATCGTGCTCGAGGCCAGTGACGAGCGGATATTTGCCATCGAATAAGCGCGTTCCCGGGGCGACATGCTGGGTGATGCGCTCCAAGTCGTAGGGTTTGAAACTCGCCGCGCGTGGCGTCAGATCGGGTTTCGCTTCCTGCATCAACTCGGCGAGATTCGGTTCGTCGAACGCTTCGATTCGGGTCGCGAGCGAGGTGTCGCTCAGGATGAAAACCGGCGTGCTGTATTTGCGTGCAATCTTCGCCGCCTCGATCGCGATGTAGAAACAATCTTCCACCGTCTGGGCCGCAAGCACGACGCGCGGACTATCGCCGTGGCCGCCGTAGATCGCCTGATGCAAATCGCTCTGCTCGACATTGGTCGGAAGTCCGGTGCTCGGGCCGCCGCGTTGCACATTGATGATGATGAGCGGCATCTCCGCCATCGAAGCCCAGCCGATCGCCTCTGTCTTGAGTGAAATGCCGGGGCCGGCGCTCCCCGTCACCGACAGCTATCCGCCTAACGAGAAGCCGAGTGCTGTCGAGACCGCTCCACGCTCGTCTTCGGACTGCACGCACCAGCCGTAATATTTCAGCAGCTCCCGTCGCAGGATTTCCATCACGGACGACCAAGGCGTAATCGGGTATCCGGCGCCGTAGCGCACACCGCCGGCGAGCAGTCCGTAGGCCAGCGCCTGGTTGCCATCCATCGTGATCTGGGCGCGGCCGCCCACCTTCGGGATGTGCTCGAACTGATAGCGCTTCGCGAGCAAATTACCGAGCGGATACGCGTAACCCGCGGTGAACGCCATGATCGCGGTGTTAACAATGCTCTCGTCTTTGCCGGCAAATTTTTCTTTGATCAGCGTCGTGAGTTTCTCGACATCGAGGTGGAAAATTTTGGCGATCAGACCCAGAACAAAAATGTTTTTGCCTTTGTCTTTCGCAGTGCCCCCCAGTGCTTCGACCGTCAGCCCGGTGATCGGCACGCCGACATACAGGAAGCGTCGGTCGTCCAGATCCGGCTCGACGTTGTCTGAATCGTACAGGAGCACGCCGCCGTCTTTCAGGAAGCTGATGTGGTCCTGATAGCTGTGCTGATAAAACGCGACGAGGAAATCGGCTTCATCACCTGCGGAGAGGACTTCACCCGAACCGATGCGCACCTGAAAGATCGACGGTCCGCCGGAAATGGTCGATGGGATCGTCATGTAGGTCATGACGTCCTGGTCGCTGCGGCCGGCGAGGCGGGCGAGAAACGCACCGGCACTTTGAATTCCATCCTGCGAATTGCCGGCCAATCGAATGACCGCATCCTGAATATTCTCAGGCCGGAGATCAGCGCGTTCGGCGTTCAGATTCGAAACGGGAACGCTGTTCGAGGCGACGGAATCAGAAGGAGAAGATATTGGATCCACAGGCTAACCTCGATCCTTCGAATCTGCCGGAAATCCCAGCGTTTACCAGCCCTAAACCCGCCGAGGGCCGGTAAAGGTGGGGCAGAAGGCATCCCACGGCTGGCGAGCGGACGTTTCAGGAAAGTATGAAGAGGTTCTTCCAGATCTCGAAAGAAGCAGTCTCCGAATTCCTCGCCGACGACGCGATGTCGCTGGCCGCGGCTCTCGCTCTCTACACGGTGATCGCGCTCGCGCCCCTCGTGACCGTAATGCTGACGATCGCGGGCAGGGCGCTCGGCGATCAGGCCGCGCAAATGTGTGTGCAACAGGCGGAGGGATTGCTCGGGAAATCGGGCGCGGAGGCAATCAAAGGAATTGTCGACAACGCGAGTAAGCCGAGCAGCGGAATCATTCAGGGAATCATCGGCTTCATCATCCTGCTCACAAGTGCATCGGCCGTCTTCGCCCAGCTGCAGGCGTCGCTGAATCGCATTTGGAACGTCGTGACCAAGCCGGGACTCGGGATCATGCACGTGATCAAGACCCGTCTTTTTTCGATGAGCGTGGTCGCCGTTCTTGGATTTCTGTTGCTGGTCTCGCTCGTTGTCAGCACGGGCCTGGCGGCTCTCGGAAGTTATTTCAAAACGCTCGCGTCAAGCATGGAAGTTCTGCTGCACGTAGTAAATTTCCTCGTGGCGGTAGGCGTCACGACGGTCCTCTTTGCGTGCATCTTCAAGTATATACCCGACGTCATCATTCGCTGGCGGGATGTCTGGATCGGAGCGCTCGTGACCGCGATTCTGTTCAACGTTGGACAGATCGGGCTCGGCGTTTACCTGGGGCACAGTGCAACCGCCACCAGCTACGGGGCCGCCGGGTCTTTCATGGTGCTGATCCTTTGGCTCTACTACTCCACACTGATCCTTTTCTACGGTGCAGAATGGGCGCAAGTGCGCGCGCGTGTTTTGGGAAATCGATTTGAGCCCGCAGCTTATGCGAACCGTCTGGTCGTGGAGGCGCGGGACGCAAACGATCCCAAAGCGGAATCGAAGGTTGCCGATAAGAGCGCCAGGGAGCGCATGGCAGGGAAAAGCTAGGTGTTCTGAATCTCCGAGCCCGCGGCATGACCAAAACCTCCGAACGTGCGGCGCTCGGTGCAGTCATCGGACTGATCGGTGGCGTCGTCGCGACGGGGCCGATGACAGTGGCGATGATTCTGTGGCATCGGCGTTTGCCTGCATCCGAGCGCTACGCGCTGCCCCCACGCGAGATCACGATGAAGCTGGCCCGCGGCGTTGGCGTTTCGCATAAGATGAACTCAGAAGCGCGCGCCGCCGCGACGTTGCTCGCGCATTTCGGATACGGTGGCGCGGCGGGGGCGCTTTACGGAGCCGTCGCCGATAAGATCCCCGTGCCGACGCTGTGCAAAGGCATAGGCTTCGGCTTGCTGCTCTGGTCGGCGAGTTACCTCGGGCTGCTGCCTGGCACGGGGGTTTTAAAAACCGCGGCGGATCACCCGGCGCGACGTAACGCGCTGATGATTGCTGCGCACGCGGTTTGGGGAGCGGCCTTGGCTGGCGTAAGCGATCTGCTGCAGAAAGAAACGCGCGACGCCGGCCTCAGCCCTTTCTCGACAACGGCAGCGCCGCACAAAGATCTTTGAGCTGCGGAACCTCCTGCACGAGCAGTTCACGCGTCTCGCCAACTCGTTTGCCGGATGGGTGCCGTTGGATCCGATCACCCGGAAGGGGTCCGCCGAACACGAAGACCGAGTCTTTCGCGCGCTTGTCGCGGCAGGCTGCACGTGGAAGCGTCGGACCAGTCTAGATTCTGCAATCTCAACACGGGCCACGCCGCTACACCGCTGCTCACAAGACGAAAATTGATTGTTCGTAATTTGGAGAGCCGAATTTATTGCAGAGTCGCCAGGAACTGGTCAGGCTCGGTACGAACCATAAGGACAAGCTCTGCTTTGCATTCTCTCCGACGCTTTTCCTCCACAATATCAGGCATTTTAGTTCGAGCCGTTCGGCTCATGCTCTATTGGATGATAATGGCTGTTACCGAGACGGCATTTGCGGCCTCGGCCGAATCAGCTCCATCTGCAGAGCAAGGCAATGAGCCGACACCTCGCCTTGGAATCAGCGCAAACCCAGGCGCCGTCAATCAGATCACTGGAACAGGACAAGCGGGCGAATGGCTCGGGTTTAAGAAAGATTCGGGCGTTTTCCTGGGTGGTGTATGGGCGGGCGACACAAATTACTTGATCTCGGGCGGCGAACAGCCGCGCGCGTGGAGTCAGAACAGTCTGCTTATCGCCAGCCTCGGCTTGGATGCTGAGAAACTCATCGGTTGGAAGGGCGGAAAATTTGGCGTCGAGTTCTTGCGGTTCGACGGAGAGCCCACGAATCAGCAAGCCGGAAGCGTGCAGGGATACAATTCCCTGCCTGGCGCCGAGCCGTTGAACCGGTCGGAGCTTTATCAGTTATGGTGGCGGCAGGAGCTCTTTGCTGGAAAGCTGATCATCCGCGTCGGAAAAATGGCGCCAACGGCTGATTTCAATAATGTCCTGCGTCCCGTTCCGACGCAGGACCAATCGCAATTCATTCCCTCAGTATCCGGCCTGATCTTCACACCTGTTTTTGTGAACCCCACACTGCTGGGCGTCATGCCTGGTTATTACAACTCTGCATATGGGGCGACGACCACTTTTGCGCCGACGAACAATTTCTATTTGTCCTATGGTGTGTACG
>JBPCJC010000059.1:0-27926 GCA_051005695.1 Chthoniobacterales bacterium
TCTTCGCGGAAGAACTCGAAGATCGCGCTCGGCTGGCATCACGAGTGAAGAATTTTCCGCTGCGCTTGCGCGCGCCGCGGCCGATCGTCGAAGCCATTTCATCCGCCGGCGGAATCGCGTGGTCCGAACTGGCCGACAATTTGATGTTGCGAAAGTTGCCGGGAATTTTTGCGGCCGGCGAGATGATCGACTGGGAAGCGCCGACGGGTGGTTACCTCTTGCAAGGTTGTTTCGCCACCGGCACCCGCGCGGGAGCGAGCGCGGCGCGTTTCGTGGCCGCGCGGAAGGCTTGACGTTGGCCGGCTGGTTCGGGCTAACTTGCCGACAGGGGACGCGGTCTCACTTCTCGTTAGGCGCTGATTATGGCGAACTCCGATTCTTGGCAGCAAAACGCGGGACAGCGGTTTGATCCGAACGCGCTCGATCGCAGTGTCATCGCAATTCCCTTGCTGCGCGCGATCGAGGAGGAAGTGGGCCGGATCGAAGCGGCGCAGCGGCTCTTTCCCGGAATCGCGGATCGTTTTACCGCGGCCATTTTTTACAACCCTGCCTTTCCCGGGGGTCTGCCCGCTGCGCAGAAGCGAGTGCAGGAATTGCTCGCCGAGGCGAAGGAGAAAACGCCACCGAGCGGGATGGAAGAAATCATCGACGCGCCGCCGAAAGAAGCGAACGGCGGCTACAGTTTCACCCGCCTGAGCGGTCGCGTTTCCAAAAAATTACTCGCGCTCAATGGCGACCTCCTGGAGAAGCCGATCCTGCGCGTGATTCCCACGCGCTTCGAAGTGATCATCGATTTGAATCTCGATTTTCCGGAGGGCCGCGAAGGCGCGAATACCTGGGTGACGGATTGCGTCCCGCGGGCGAAAGAGAAAGTGGGAGTAAAGGACGACGAGCAGCGAATCCATTCCGCGAAAAGCGACCTGAGCAATCAGTATATCTTCGCGCGCCTGGAAGGTCGCGTGATTAAAGAATTGGTGCGTCTCGACGTGGAAAATGCCGAGAAGCTGGCCAACAAAGCGGCTCGGAAAAGTGCTGCGCGGCAAAAATTGCGCGGCAAACAAGCGCTGGGGACAGACGCGAACAAAAGTCCGTTTCGCTTCCGCGCGATTTACCGGATCTGGCCGGACTTTGCCATCTCAGCCTGCATCACGAAATCACTCGCCACGGTCAAGGCTGATGCCGCGCAAAATTCCTTCGCGGCGGTCGGGACCGACATTGCTTGGGCGGTGATGGATTCCGGGATCGATATGGAGCATCCGCATTTTGCGATGCACAAAAATATCGATCCGGCTTCCACGCTGCATCTCGATTTCACGGAGACGCCAGATGTTCCGGCGGGCGCGAACGGCGCGTTGATCGATCGTTTTGGTCACGGTACGCACGTCGCCGGAATTATCGCGGGCGAACAGAAATCCGATGGGACCGCGAAGAACCGGAAGAATCTGCTCGCGATTACGCGCTCGGTGAAAGGTTACGAAGGCGGCAAACTTCCGGAGATCGAAACCGATGAGCTGCCGCTGGATTCGATCCGGGGGATGGCGCCGAAGTGTCAACTCGTTAGTCTGAAAGTGCTCGACGACGATGGGCACGGCGAAGTGAGCAACCTGATCGCGGCGCTCGCGCACATTCAGGAAAAAAACGGCCACGGCCGGCGCTTCTTGATTCATGGAGTGAACATCAGTCTCGGTTACGATTTCGATCCGGAATGGTTTGCCTGCGGGAAGAGTCCGCTCTGCGTGGAGATCGATCGCCTGGCGCGCTCGGGCGTGGTCGTGGTGGTCGCGGCGGGTAATACCGGTTACGGCGCGCTCGCCGCGCAGCAACGCACCACCAACGCGGGCATGGGCGTGACGATCAACGATCCCGGTAACGCCGATCTCGCGATCACTGTCGGCTCGACGCACCGCGACATGCCGCACGTTTACGGCGTCTCTTATTTTTCCTCGAAAGGTCCAACGGGCGACGGGCGTTTGAAACCGGACTTGGTCGCGCCGGGCGAGAAAATTCTTTCCTGCGCGACCGGGCAAATGTTGCGCGACAAAGCGGAAGGCAAGCAGTGCGCGTATGTCGAGGACAGCGGCACGAGCATGGCCGCGCCGCACGTCAGCGGCGTGGTCGCGGCCTTTCTTTCCGTGCGCCGCGAATACATCGGCGAGCCGGAGAAGGTGAAGGCGATTTTTCTTTCGACCGCGACCGATTTAAAACGCGACCGCTACTTTCAAGGCGCGGGTCTGATCGATTTGATGCGCGCCATTCAGTCAGTCTAACGACACCAACCACACAAACTCCCCCATGAACAATATCGCTGGCATTCCTTACGTCGCCGCGCGTTTCGATAAGAACGGCGCGGCCTTGAACCAAAACGAAGTAACACTCTCCACCGGCACCACCGACGTGATCGTCGCCGCGCACGGCTGGAATAACGATGAAGCCTCGGCGGAAACACTCTACCACGATCTCTTTACTAATTTCGCCGCGGTTGCACAGGATGTCTTGAAAGCGAAGAAGGTCGCGATCGTCGGCGTGCTTTGGCCGTCGAAACAATTTAACAATGTCGTCGCCGCTGCGACTGCGGAGCAGGCTGGCGCGGCCGCGGGATTGACCGCGAACTCACAGGCGGCGGATCAAACCCTGCAGTCGTTGCTCGATGGCGTCGGTGAAATGTTCGGCAAAGAGGGCGCGGCGAAAATCAAGACGGCGAAAGAGCTCTTGCCGAAAATCCAGAACGATCCGAAGGCGCGCGAGCAATTCGTCGATGCCTTGCGCGGCCTAGTCGATAAGAGTGCGGCGAACGAGGAGGACAACTCCAAGCTCTTCTTCAAAATGAACGGCGCGGAGATGCTGGAGAAATTGAAAATGCAGACGCCGCTCGTGACCGCGGGCACGGGAGGCGGTGGGGGCGGCGCGTCATTAACGCGCGCGGGAAATTTCGGCAATCCTCCGGGCGGCGGAGGCGCGGCCGGTTTGGGCGATCTTTTTTCGGGAGTGAAATCGGGTGCGATGCGGCTCCTGAATTACCTGACTTACTACGAGATGAAGAATCGCGCCGGCACCGTCGGGAAGGACGGCGTCGGGCCGATGATTGATCGGCTGGCCGCGAAGACGGAGCGCATCCATCTCGTCGGGCACAGCTTTGGCGGGCGGGTCGTCGCGGCGACGGCCGCCGGTTCGACGACCGAAAAATTACAATCGATCTCGTTCCTGCAGACTGCGTTTTCGCATAACGGTTTCTCGAAAACGATGAACGGCTTTTTCCGCGACGTGGTCGACAAACATCGCGTGAAAGGACCGATCATTGTCACCTTTACGCCGAACGACCGCGCGGTCGGCCTGGCCTATCCGACCGCTTCGCGTTTAAGCGGCGCGGTCGCCTCGGCCTTCGGCGACAAGAACGATCGCTTCGGCGGCCTCGGTCGCAACGGCGCGCAACAGATGCAGCCCGGTGAAGTGGTCGATGCGGTCAACCAACTGCAGCCGGTGAACGGCAGCTACGCCTTGCAGCCGGGTAAGTTCCACAATCTCGAAAGCAGCAAGTTCATCATCGATCCGAAAGGCGGCGACGCGCATTGCTTCGTCACCGGGAAAGAGGTCGCATGGGCCGTTAGCCGCGCGATGAGTTGATTCGTTAGGCTCTTGTTAGGCCAACGCAGGCGCGGGAATCTGGAAGCGCTCGATCGCTTCCTTGATGTCATGCACGAAGCTAGCCGCGCCGGCGCCGTTCACGATTCGGTGATCGAAGGTGAGCGAGAGCGTAATCACTTCCGCGCTCGCCGTCGCCTCGCCGTAGCCCAGAAGCGCGTGATGCGCCGAACCGACAAAGAGGGTGCCGACTGATGGCGGGACGACGATCGGCGCGGCCGCGCGCACGCCGAAAGCTCCGAGGCTGCTGATCACGATCGGCGCATTCACCGCATCGACGCGACCGGTGCGAGTTTCTTCCACCGTCTCGTTATACCGCTTCACGAAATCGGGCCAGGCACGCGTGTTTGCCTGCGTGACGACGGCGGTCGCCAGGCGGTCGTTTTCGATCGCCACCGCGATCCCGAGATCGAACGGATCGTTTTCCACAATCTGGTCGTCATCGAGCATGATCCGACGAAAGGGCGCGTGTTTTTCCATCGCCCTAACGACTGCCCAGGCGATCATCACCGAAGGCGAGGCGGCGTTTTTACCGTCGGTTTTTTTACCGGCGGCGCGCGCAGCGCGAATCGCATCCCAGCGCGCATCGATTTGCAAATTCGCCGGCACCACTCGGCCGAGCCGGCGCGTAATCGTGGGCGAAAGCGCCGGTTCAATCGCGGCCGTGCGGGCTGGCGGGCGTTTCGTTTCCGGATGGGCAACCGCTCCGTTGGATTTTTGGTCTGCGGAAACTTCCGACGCGTTTTCAATTTGCTCGGCTAACGAGTCGTCGCCGTCGACGGCTTGAATGGTTCCGAGTTCCTGGCCGATCTCGACCATTTCGTCGACTTTGGTTTTCCACTCGCCCATCACGCCGGTCCAGGAGGACTCGACCGGATAGACCGCCTTGTCGGTTTCGAGTTCGCAAAGTGGATCGTCGAAATCAATTTTATCACCCGGTTGCTTGAGAAGACTAACAACCTTGGCGTTGCGAATGCCTTCGCCCATGATCGGGACGGTGATCGTTTGCTTCTGGCCGGCGGTCTTGGTGGCTGCTTTCGGTTCCGGCGCGGCGGTGGTCGGTGGAGGCGATGAAGGTTCGCGGACGCTCGTGGCACTGCGCGCACTTTGCGTCGACATCGCGCGATTCACCGCGGCGACGATGCGTTCGACATCAGGAAGCGCGGCGTATTCGTAGATCGGGTTGTAACCGATCATGACATTGCCTTTGCTGACCAAAATCGGCGGCGCGATCATCTCGCTCCAGATGTCGGTCTGGCCGGTGATGTGGGTGATGATCATCTGGCCGACGCTGCAATTTTCGGTGTCTTCCTGGACCACGATCAGCCGTCCGGTTTTGCGCACGGACTCTTCGATCATCGCTTTGTCCCAGGGAACGATCGAACGCAGATCGATCAGCTCGACGCTGATGTCGCCACCGATTTTCGCGAGCGCCTCGAGCGATTTCTCGACGGTGTTGCCCCATGCGACCAAGGTAACGTCGGAGCCGCTGCGACGTTTGCGTGCTTTGCCTAACGAGACTGCGCGGATCGGCTCGGTGAATTCGTGTTCGGCCCAAAGCAGATGCTTGGGAATGAGGACGATCGTCGGATCATCGCCGTGCATCGCCGACCAAAGCAGTCCAGCGGCATCGTCCGGCGAGCTGGGAATGGCAATGTTGATTCCCGGATAATGCGCGAGTGCGGCTTCGTTACATTGGCTATGCCACAAGCTGCCGCCGGGGAGATAGGCGCCGTAGGGTGCGTAGAAAACCGCGGGACATTTCCAGGTGCCAAACGAGCGCCAGCGGAGAGTGGAAATGTTCGTCACCAGTTGGTTGAAACCAGGATAAATGAAGTCGATGAATTGCAGCTCGAAGACTGGCCGATGGCCGTAAGAGGCGAGGCCGCAGGCGACGCCGAGGATGGTGGATTCGGCGAGCGGCGAGTTGTAAACCTGCTCGGGAAATGCGGTCGTCAATTTTTGGGTTAAACGGAAAACGCCGCCCTTCGGATCCTCGACATCTTCGCCGAAAATTATTCGCCGTTTATCTTTCGTTAGGCCGAGACGCAGAGTCTGGTTGACCGCATCACCGATGCGATATTTGCCGGCTGGCAAGACTTCGTCGTTCAGCTCCACCGGCTCGCTCGTGATCTCCAGCATGAGCTCGTCAGCCCGCGGATCCTCGGCTTTGTCCGCGGCGAGAAATTCCTGGCGAATGCGCTCTTTGATTTCCTTGTCGAGCTTCTCGTAGTCGGCCGCGCTGATCACGCCGCTTTTGATCAGGCGCTGGCTGTAGATCGCAATCGGGTCGCCTTTTTCGAGGTTCTCGATTTCCTCCGCGCTGCGGTAAAGCTTGTGATCGTCGGAGCTGGTGTGGCTGCTGAGCCGCTCCATTTTCACCCAAAAGAAAACCGGCCCATTGCCCGCGCGCATGTGCGCAATCGCTTCCGTCGCGGCCGCGTGAACTTGCTCGACGTCGGAGCCGTCGAGTTCCCGCCACTCGTTAGGCGCGAGGACGCCGAGGGCGAGGGGATTGATCTTTCGTGTTGGGCTGCTGATGCCGTAGGCGTTGTCTTCGACCACGATCAACACCGGCAATTTGCGCTCTTTCGCGAAGCAGACCGCCTCGAACAAATCGCCCTGGCGCGTGGCCGCATCACCAATCGTCGCAACGACCACGTTATCTTTTTTATCAAGCTGAATGCCCCACGCGATGCCGCAGCCGGGAAGCAATTGCGAGCCGGTCGGCGTCGGTACACTCCAGATGTGGCGCGACGCGTAACTGTAGTGCGACGGCATTTGGCGCCCGTGACTCTGGCCGTCACGCTTGGCCATGTAATCGATCGCGAGCTCGCGCGATTCCACTCCGCGCCCAAGAACGAGCGCGCGGTCCCGATAATACGGGCAGATATAATCGCCCTCGTTGAGCTGCAACGAAATCGCCGCGAGCGACTCGTGCCCCATCCCGGAAACATGAAAATGGCCTTTGCCCTGGCGGTTGAGATTCTGTTCGCGCAGGTCGCCATGCCGGCTTTCCAGCATGGTGGTGAGGAGGCGCAATTTTTCTTCGTTGCTCAGTGCGGGCATGGCGGCCCCACTCTCAACTCTTCACTCTCAACTCTCAACTATTGAAGCGGCGCGATCACCGCCTCGGCCGGCTTCGCAAACTTCGACGGGTCGGGCGCGTCCTTCGCAAAACGCACGTGATCGAAGCTCAATTTCCCGAGAGGCGCGCCGCTAATGTTGCCATCTTGCCAGACGTAATATTGCGCACTCTTCGGAACCGTGAGCCCGTCGGCGGTTTGCCATTCATCGAAAACAATCGCGTGCTGTGCGAGCTGCTCGACCGGCTTGCCTTTTCGCATTGAGGGATACGTCACGACATACGCGGCCAGTTTCAGCCGAGCGCTGTTCGGTTCGAAATAAGCGGTGTAAAAATCATCCGGCGAATCGCCGGTGCCGGCCTTAAAAGTGATTTTGACGACGTCGTATTCCTGACCTTGAAAATTCTTTTTGCCTAACGACTCCTGGGTCGCGCCGGGATCGGCGAAGACAAACGGCATGTTGAAAAAATAGAACGCCGTCCACATGTAAAAACGCGGTGGTGTTCCGCCGAGCGCATCGAGCGAAGGTTTGATCCAAACCTCGCCCTTGTTCGCGCCAAGGGCGTAGGCATCGGCGGTGATGAGGCCGTCGCGGCTGTGTAAGTTATACAGCTCGTGATCCTGCTTCGTGCCCTTGGCATTTTGGAAAACGACATCGTATTCCAGCGTGCTGTAGTTCCGCCATTTCGCGAGACCGCCATGCGCTTCGAGCGCACGATCGAGTTGCGCGGAAACGGGATTGGCGGCGATGAGCAGCAAGGCGAAAAAAGCTAGAGCAGCGCGAGTCATGTGGAACCCTAGGCCGCGGAAAGAATTAGTCACGCGCCGGCCTTAGTGGCTGCGCCGCGAGCTGATTCGATATATGAACGGGGGATGGAAATGACCTCGGAACGCGCGCAGGGATTCGGAGTGATCGAGCGATTCCGCGATCGCCTGCCGGTCAATGCAAGCACCCCGATCGTCTCGTTAGGCGAAGGAAACACGCCGCTGATTCCGTGTCCGCGTTTGTCGGCGAAGGTTGGCCGCGGCTGCGAAGTTTTCGTGAAATACGAGGGACTGAATCCTACCTGCTCGTTCAAGGATCGCGGGATGACGGTGGCGGTTTCGAAAGCGGTGGAGGAGGGGACGGAAGCGGTCGTTTGCGCATCGACCGGTAACACTTCGGCATCGGCCGCGGCCTATGCAGCGCGGGCTGGGATTCGCTGCGCGGTCATCTTGCCGGCGGGAAAAATTGCCCACGGGAAAATGGTCCAGGCTTATGCTTACGGCGCGAAGGTCGTCGCGATCGAGGGCAACTTCGATGACGCTCTCCGGATCGTCCGCTCGTTAGGCAAACGCGCCGGGTTCGCGATTGTGAACTCGATCAATCCCTACCGCATCGCCGGCCAGAAGACGGCCGCATTCGAGATTGTCGAAGAACTCGGCGGCGCGCCGGAGGTGCATCTTTTGCCGGTCGGGAATGCGGGCAACATCACCGCTTACTGGGCCGGATATCGTGAATCTCGTGAAGCAAACCTGACCACAAAACTGCCGGCGATGCTCGGCTTTCAGGCGGAAGGATCAGCGCCGATTGTGCGCGGTAAAATCATCGACAATCCGGAGACTGTTGCCACTGCCATCCGCATCGGGAATCCCGCGAGCTGGCGATCGGCCACCGATGCCATTCGGGATTCGCACGGCGCGATCGATACCGTGAGCGACGAAGAAATTCTCGCCGCGCAGGCCTGGCTGGCGAGCAACGAAGGAATTTTTGTCGAGCCGGCGAGCGCGGCCTCGATCGCCGGTTTATTCAAATCTTGCGACCCGGCGCGGCAGCCCGTTTACTCGTTAGGCAAAATCGGGGAGGGGAGCCGGATCGTCTGCACCGTTACTGGCCACGGCTTGAAGGATCCGGACGCGGTGCGTTTTACTACCGACCCGGCAGTCGAGCCTAACGAGTCGGATGTTTTGCGCGCGATCGGATTCTAAGCGGAAACGAAGTTTCAAATTCCATTCCCTTTTCCTAGTTTCCTGATTCATTCACCGCCTTCGCAATGCCATTGATCGTCCAGAAATACGGCGGCACCTCCGTCGGCAGCCCGGAACGCATCCGTAATGTGGCCGAGCGGTTGCTCGAGTCGCAGCGGGCAGGCAATCGCGTGGTCGGCGTGATTTCCGCGATGGCGGGCGTGACCGACAACCTGATCAAACTCGCGCGCGGCGTTTCTTCGCAGCCTAACGAGCGCGAGATGGACGTGCTTCTCGCCACTGGCGAATGCGCTGCGGTCGCACTCGTCGCGATGGCGGTGAACGCGCTCGGCGGCCGCGCCATATCCCTCAGCGGCGCGCAGGCCGGCATCCTGACCGATCGTACCCATACCAAAGCGAAGATCGCCAACATCAGTCCGAAACAAATCCAGGAATTGCTCGCCGATGACTACATCGTCATCGTCGCCGGGTTCCAGGGCCAGACACCCGAAGGCGAGACGACCACGCTCGGCCGCGGCGGCACCGACCTGACCGCGATCGCGCTCGCGGCGACGCTCGGGGCCGACGCCTGCCAGATTTACACTGATGTCGACGGCGTCTTCACCTGCGACCCGCGCGTGGTCGGCGACGCGATGAAGATGGAAGAAATCGCGTACGACGAATTGCTCGAGCTGGCCGGCGCCGGCGCGAAGGTCATGCAATCGCGCGCGGTCGAGTTTGCGAAAAAATTCGGCGTCGAATTCGAAGTGCGATCCAGCTTCAACCGCAACCCCGGCACGCTCGCCAAGGAAGAGACGCGGAGCATGGAGGACGTCGTCATCCGCGGGATCAGCATCGAGCGCAAACAGGCGAAAGTAACTCTCGACGACGTGCCCGACGTGCCGGGCGCAGCGAGCCGCATCTTCAGCACCGTCTCCGCGGCAAACATCCTCGTCGACATGATCGTGCAGAGTGCGTCTGACCGGAACACGACCGATCTCTCGTTTACCATCCACGAGGCCGATCTCCCACGGACCGAGGAGCTCCTCGCGCCCGTAGTGCAGGAGATTGGCGCGAGCCGCCTGATTTCGCATGGCGGTGTGGCCAAGTTGAGCGTCGTCGGCATCGGGATGCGCTCGCATTCGGGCGTCGCCTCTCGGCTTTTCGATTGCCTGGGCAAAGGCGGGATCAATATCCAGTTGATCTCCACCTCCGAGATCAAAATCGCCGTTGTCGTGGCGGAGGCCGATGCCGATCGCGCCAGCCAACTGACCCACGCAGCCTTCGGATTGGCGACATTCCGAACAGCTAAATAGCCGGGGCGATTCTGCGCGGCTCCCGGTCGGGTGTTAATCTTGCAGAGCGCCTTCGAGGGCTGCCGCGTCTCGTCCAGAAGTGCCAAACGCAAGGGAACCGACCTCTTAGTTTAATCTCGACGTAAAAAAACGATTAACTCGCTTTGTGCGCAATACTTGCTTCATTAAGAGGTATGAACCCTCCATTTTTCCACGAGCTCGTGTTAGCCGGTGATGGACACGTGCAAGGGTTCCTAGATTTCTCCGGCGTTTCCACCGCCCGCGGAGTTCACACCACTTGGCCGGCGGCTGACGAGGGCCATTCCGCCAAGGAACCGGGCACGCCCGCACAAATCAAGATTTTCGATCGCTTTCAACTTCGCACCTTGGGCAAGTGGAGGGGGAAATTCGAGCACGGCTTGCGCTACCTCAAAGCCGCAACCCTTTAAAGATTTCCGCGAGAAGAGGCAATTTCCTCGCCCTCATCATCTTTTACTGGGCCGTCAGCCCGGCCTTAGGCAGGCCTTGACTTCTTCGATTATGCTTGACTCTGTGGCGCTTCGGCAGCGGAATCTGGGTTCATGAAAACACCCGAAACCCTGCCGACGCTATCCAAGCAAACGCGCAAATCTCGGATCCCCACCGACGGCGCCAAGAGCGCTCAGATCACCCTTAGCAGAAGCGCCCTCGCCAGTCTGCTCGACGGCATCCTCTACCCAAATCCGGACGACTCCGGTAACCCAGGCGGCCCCTTCGGCCCATTCGGCCCTGGTGGACCAGTCATGCAGCGCTGGCTTTGGGCCGCGCTCAATCCGCAGCCGCTTCCTCCGGGACCCGATCCATATTCCGATCTTGCCTGGGTCGCGCTTAACCCGCAGCCGCTCCCGCCCGGACCCGATCCCTACCGTGCCGCTTTCGCCGCCCGGGCCGTCATCACCCGCGCCGCTGCGCAAGCCGATTTCGCCTCCGTCGTTGGCAATGAGCGATCGGAACGCGGCATCATCATCGTCGGCGGACGAGTCTCCGAGATCGTTGAGGAATGGTGCGGCACACCCGTGCCCGGCCATCACGGTCCCGGGCCGCACTTCGTCTCCCTCATCGCCGCGGGCGCGCAATTCCAAAAAGCGGCCGAGAGCATGCGCGGGAGCCCCTTGCAGTCCGTCTTCGCCGCCGCCTCCGAGCGGTTATTCAAGACCGGCCTCGCGCAGATAGAACGCCAGAACGAGAAACAATCCGGCTGATGCCCGCCGCCAAGAACCGGAAAGGCAAAGCGGTCGCCGCCCGCCGCAAGAAGCCGAGCAACGCGCGGCTGGCGGCTTCCGCCTTTCTCGGCACCAAAACAATGACCGTGGTGCAGAAGGCGCCCACCTTCACCACCGTCGTCTGGCTCGACCTCCCCGGCGGCACCTACCTCCTCAAAGCCACCGGCGCGGTCAATCGCCTCGATCACAACGTCGGCAGCGACCTCCCGGTCGAGGCGCGGCTCACCGGCGGCGGCACCACGCTCCCGTTCAGCTACTTCCACGGCCCAACCGCCGACCCCGTGTCCACGGCGAACATCGAACTCGCCGGTCGGATCGACCTCGCGACGAAAGGCCGCATCGCCGTCGAATGCACCCACATCGACTTCGCCGACACGCACGTCCAGGCGGTTAATTTCCAGCTCTTCGCGCAGGAGGTGGAAGTGCAGAATAACGGATGAATTGCTCCATCTGTTCCACAGATATCTACGGAACAAGTTTCGGAAGTGATTGATTTGTTACCGCTTCCATTTCCATTCGCTTAGGGATCTCTGAGCGACGCTTTCAACTTCACACCTTGGGCGGTTACAAAATCACGACGACCGTGCGAACAGAAAGTCTCCGCCCATGAGAGCTGAAAACGCAAAGCCAGGTGCACCCGCCGTCGGGCAACTCAAACGCTCGGTTGGCTTTTACGGACTGATCTTTGTTTCGCTCGGGTCCATCATCGGCTCGGGCTGGCTGCTGGGTGCGTTGAATGCAGCCCAACAAGCCGGGCCCGCCTCGATTCTTTCCTGGATCCTGGGCGCGGCCATGCTTGGGCTCCTCGCCCTGACTTATGCCGAGCTCGGCGCCACTTACCCGGTCGCCGGAGCCTCGGCGCGGTTTCCTTATTACTCCCATGGACCCATGGCGGGGTTCATGGCCGGGTGGGCGGCGTGGCTGCAGGCGGTCTTTATCGCACCGATCGAGGTAATCGCCGCGATCACTTATGTGAACAGTGTCAGTTGGATAAACCAGCACTTTAACATGATCGATAAGGTCGGCCCCACCGCCGGCCTCTTGAACGGCCCCGGCCTGGTCGTCGCGATCGTCCTCATGGTCGTCTTCACCGCGATCAACCTGGCCGGCGCGAAATTCCTTTCCGATAGCAACACCCTCATGGTCATTTGGAAAACGGCCGTGCCCGTGCTGGCCATCGGCGTCGTCGCATCGTTGCGCTTCATCCCGGAGAACTTCCA
Source organism: Chthoniobacterales bacterium (assembly GCA_051005695.1). GTDB lineage: Bacteria > Verrucomicrobiota > Verrucomicrobiia > Chthoniobacterales > UBA10450 > JACCTI01. The sequence continues at coordinate 12,450 of JBPCJC010000059.1, forward strand.
CGCCGGTGGGGGATTCATGCCCTTCGGATTCCATGGCGTTTTCGCTGCTCTCACCGGTGGAATCGTCTTCTCCATGCAGGGTTTCGAACAAGCCGCGCAGCTAGCCGGTGAAGCCCGTAACCCGAAGCGAGACTTATCCCGCGCCATCCTCGGCGCCATGATCGTCGGCGGCTTACTCTATTCCGCCTTACAGATCGTCATGATCGGCGCGCTCAACCCGAGCCATATCGCGCAGGGCTGGGCCCGGCCGCTCGGGACCGATCCCTCCGATTACGGCGCGTGGTACACCCTCGCCCTCGCGGTCGGCGCAGCTTGGCTCGCGAAGGTCCTCATCATCGACGCCGTCGTTTCGCCCGCCGGCGCTGGCGTCGTTTACATGGCCACCGCGGCCCGACTCTCCTTCGCCCTCGGTGAAGAACGCGAGATACCGAGCCCGCTGGCTTCGACTAACGACAAAGGCGTCCCCGTAGTTTCCATCCTCGTCGCGGCCGTCGTCGGCTCACTCGCCTTCGGGCCCTTTAAGAGTTGGGTCGCCCTGGTTAATGTCGTCACCGGCGCCACCGCGATCATGTATGCCTTCGCCCCAGTCTCCCTGGCCGCCTTGAATAAAGTGGATGGGGGACGGCCGCGTTCCTATCGAGTACCCTTGCCCGCGATCCTCCTGCCCGCCGCCTTCTGCTCCGCTAACCTGATCATCTACTGGGAAGGCTTCGAGACCGTCTGGAAACTCGCCTGCGCCATGTTCGTCGGCCTCGTCTTGTTTAGCCTGGGCGCCTGGCGTGCCGGCACTGATCTGCGCCGCACCATGCGCAACGCCCTCTGGATCGCCCCGTGGCTTGCCGGTCACGTCATCATCGGCGCCCTCGGCCGCTACGGCCACGGCGCCCGGAACATCTTGCCTGCCTGGCTCGACCTCGGGATCGTCATCGCCTTCGCCCTCATCATCTTCTACTGGGCCATTAGCCTGGCTTTAGGCAAAGAAGAAACCGCCATCGCCGTCGCCAAGGACTCCCAGCAACTCGATTACGAGACGCCAAATTAATGAAGAATCCCTGGCCCGAAAGAGTGGCATTGAAAAACGCGCTTCGCTTTTGTAGCCTCATCCAATGCGGAAAGCTTTCTGGCTCCTCCTTGCCTCCGCGATCGTCGCCCAGGCCGGCCTGCCGAATACACTCGTCGGCCCGGCGCAATACATCACCCGCAGCGGAGTCGCCCGTTTCATCGTCGGAGGCAAGACCACTAAGGCCCAATGCCTCGCTGAATACGGTCCGGCCACGTCCGACACCTTGATGACCAAGCCCCGGCCCAACACTCCCGTCGAAGGCCCGCGTTGGGTAAAGGTCTATAAAGGTCCGCCCGACCTCGCGATTCTCACGATCTACTTTGATCGTAACAGTGTCGCTATGGGCTACGCCTTCAGAGGCACGGGTATGATCACTAACGACTACGTGCGCTGAAGAGTTTCCTCGAGCGACGAACTCTCGTGCAGAAACATAAGACGCTCGGATGCAAAATCGAAAGATGGGCAGGAAGCTAAATCGGCGGCGGATAAAGAAGAGCCTTCGCGCCTAGTCAAAGCGATCATTGGAAAAGGAGTAGTCCGTTACCGCCGTCGATTGTAGAATCTCGCTGAACGGGGCCGGCCATGTTGCCCCTAGTGAGAGCATCTACAAACGGCTGGGTATGCGCTTTCCCTTCATGAAGACGATGCAGAACACTGGCAAATATGACGAAGATTAAAGCGGAAGATGCATTCAGGACTGCCGACGCGTTTGCTATCGCATGTGGTGTGTTGGAGACAGAGGCAAAGGCGGGGCGGGCGGTAATATTATCGTTCGTGAGGGCTACGCTGGAAGCTTTAACGCTTGAAATGTATCTCAAGAGCCTATTGCTCATGGAGAACAGCGAACATCGCCGGGGGCACGATTTGTATAAGCTCTTCAACTATCTCAACCCAAAGACACGGGGCGAGCTTTCCCGCGACTTCGACAAAAACACTGCCAGGAATTTGGCGTTCTTAGCAGAAGCCAAGATGCGCAAGACTCCCATTGATCTCAAGTCGCTGCTAATTCTAGGCCGCCATTCGTTCTCTGATTTCAGGTATCCGCACGAGCTGAAAGGACGATCACAAACGGTCTTCGGCCTAAAAGGGTTAGCGGTCTGCATTCGCCGTCGGATTACAGCGATTCACCCTGAGTGGGGAGAGTATCGCGAGAAGTTCTGATGATCAATCCACATACAGCGTTCATCAAATAGAATTACCAACCGTCTGGGCGTTGGCTGACTGATAGGCTGATACTCGATAATAAATTCGAGGCTGTCGCTATCGTTAGCGGTAGTTCCAACGCGCAGCAGAGTTGCGCCTTGCAGATCGGATGGCAATGCCTCTCCACGTATTTTATATGACACTTATTGTCTGATGTTGTTGAGGGAGGATATTTGGAGCACGGACGCGGCGTCGGCAAACGGTCATAGCAATGGGAACGGTCACCGCGCCCCTCGTGACAGCCGTCCTTCGGGGTTTCTTGTTTTCCCCCGGCGGGCGGCTTTTTGTTTGGATGCGCGCGCTGGTTAGTAGCTAGGCTGGTCGCTCCGTGATTCGTAACTCGAGGAGCACTTGCGAGGTCCCTCGCCGTCTGCGCGGCTCGGGATGACAACCGGGCGTGGGCCCGGTTTTGGTTTAGCAACTCCGGCTTGGCGTTTAGACTGGAATTAGTGCGGCTTACGCCAAGGCGCAAAGTAGGACGACGGCTATCAGTTTCATTCTGCGTATTAAACCGAAGAAGTCCCGCCAGGACAAGACAGAAATGTTCGGGAAATTGTTATCCTGAACCTGCGGCGACGCCGGAGATCGTCGGGGCTCGGGACGACAACACCCGCGATTTTCCGTGATTAATTGGAGTCGCCCGTCCACGATTGGCCGCGGCCGCCGCCTTGGAAGGTAAGGTTCCAGGTGGTGGAAGAGGCGACGGCTTGCCCGTGCGAGAATGCCGGGACGAAGTGGAGAGTGTGAATGCGTTCCATGATTGCCTTGCCCATGCCTCGGCCCGGCATTGATTCGTGGGAAACCTGGGTGTTAAGGAGGTTGCCGTTGGCGTCGACATCAAGTTTCACCGAAACCATCCCGGAGAAGCGTCCTTCCTCGGGATAGATGAATCCGTTAAACTTGTCGTTCCACATCACTACCGGTTGCGGGGAGATAAAGTCGTCCCCGTTTTTCAGGTGAGATGGTTCCTGGTGCAGATAAATCCGCAAGTGTGGTTTCCCACCTACGACGCCGAAAATGGCGGTACCCATGACCATGGAAGCTACTTCCTCACCCTTATAAACGGCGGGCATAAACTTCGAGCGATTACACTTATCGATGATCTCTTTCGCGAGCTTGTCGGACTTATCGGAACGCATGTAGGTTTCGGCCTCGTAACCTTCGCCGTGTCGACTGACCCCGAAATCGAAGCGAACGACCGCGTCCCCCTGCCCTTCTTTAAATAATCTCTGGGTATCGATGAGGTTGATCAGCGAGTTCTTGCCATTGGTAAGCAACGCCGGTCGCATCTGCGGTTGCTGGCCTGCGTTAAGCCGCCCGGGCGAGACGACGAGAACGGTGGCGATGGCAAGAAGTGCTAATCTAGTCATTCCCCATGAAAAGAAACGGAGCCGGAGGTTGGCAAGATTATTTTTTCCCGAGAGGATTCTCGGGTGATTCGTGAACACATGCGGCCAAACCCCGTCTATTGATCACAAACCTGCTGCCCTCGCCGAGGATTACGTTGCCGCTTGTAGGAGCGGCGGCGCTTTCACGAAAGACTTTTGCGATCGGGCAAAGGCTCGAGCTAGACGTTACTGCCGCGCCACTTCAGTTTTTGCCTAACGACACTGAAGAAAGAAACACCGGGAAGCGCGGCTAAGGGCAGGACGCGGCTGGAACGCTGGACGGTGACGATCTCGCCGAACTCGACGCGGGTCGGTTCGCGGCCATCCACGGTCAGGAAGACGGGGTTGTCACGCTCGGTGACTTCTACTTCGATGACCGCATCCTTGCCGACGATGATCGAGCGGTTAGTAAGGACGTGTGGGCAAATGGGAGTGATGACGAGCGCGCCGGATTCTGGCGCGAGGATCGGACCGCCGGCGGAAAGCGAATAGGCGGTGGAGCCTGTAGGTGTGGCGATGATCAGACCGTCGGCGTTGAACTCGGTCAGCGCCTCGCCATTCACGCGGGTTTCTAGCCTAACGAGTCTTGAGATCTTACCCCGGCTTAGGACGGCATCGTTCAAGGCGATGACTGCCTCAGAGATCTCCGAGCCATTGCGAATGCTAACCTCGAGCAAGGTGCGCTCGCTGAAATCCATCTCACCTTTTACGATGCAGCCGATAGCTTCTTCGACCGCGGAGGAAGCCGCGCAGGTAAGGAAACCTAATGAGCCGATGTTAATCCCAAAGATCGGCTTGATCGCCGCGCCTAGCCGGCCGACGGCGTTGAGGATGGTCCCGTCACCGCCGAGGACGACGATTAACTCGGCGTCGCGGCCTAGCGCAGCGATGCTATGCGCCGGTTTGATGCCCGCCAGGTGCGCGGTCGCTTCTTCGACTAACACGGGGACAGAGGCGCGCGCGAATTCCGCGCAGACATGGCGGACTAACTCAGCGGCGCCGGCCTTTCCGGTATGGGCGATCAGGCCAACGATTTTCGGACGCATATGAAAAATTCCTGGTTACCATCGGTGCCGGTAATAGCTGATGCGACCATGCCGGCGACGTGCTGGTTCTGCGAAAGGACAAATTCCTCGATCTTCCGGCGCGCTTTTTCGTGGAGCGCCGGCTCGGAGACAATGCCGCCGCGCCCGACATCGGCTTTCGCGAGCTCGAACTGCGGTTTGATGAGAGCGAGGATCACACCGGTTGGAGTTACCAACTCAAAGGCGCGCGGCAAGATCAAAGTCAGCGAGATGAAGGAGACATCGATCACGCAAAGGTCGATCGGTTCCGGAATATCCGCGCGCGAAAGGTGGCGCGCGTTCAGGTGTTCGCGCACGACCACGCGCAGATCGTTGCGGATTTTCCAGGCGAGCTGCCCGTGGCCGACGTCGATTGCGTAGACCTTTGTGGCGCCGCGCTGCAGCAGGCAATCGGTGAAGCCGCCGGTGGAGGCGCCGATGTCGAGCGCGATCGCGCCAGCGGGATCGATCCGGAAATGCTCGAGTGCACCCGCGAGCTTTAAGCCGCCGCGGCCGACGAATTGCGGGCCGGTCTCGATCGCAAGGACGGCGTCGGCGGCGACTTCAATGGAGGCCTTGTTCAAGACGCGATCGCCGAGCCGCACCTGTCCGGCCATGATCGCGCGCTGCGCTTGTTCACGACTTACGAACAAGCCTTGCTCGACCAAAACCGAATCGACGCGTGCGCGTTTAATAGCCATCTCAAGCGTGCGCCGATTGCGGGGAGTGCGCGATCGCGCCGGATTCTGAAGAGCAAACTTCCATGATCGCGTCGGTTAGTGCTGCGACGGCCTGGGCGAGTTGCGCTTCGGTGATGCAAAACGGCGGCATCAGGACGACGGCGTTCCGGATCGGGCGCGTGAGCAGGCCACGATCAGCCGCAGCGCGGCAGATTTTCCGCGCAACCGCCGCGTCGCCCGTCGCGAGTTCGATCGCCGAGATAAAACCGCACTGCCGGACTTCCGCAACTTGCGGTAGCCCGCAGATGTCGGCGAGATGGTGGGCCATCGAACGGATTTTCGGCTGCAATGAAGCGAGCACGTTCTCACGCTCGAAGATCTCCAGGCTGGCAAGTGCAGCCGCGCATCCGAGGGCGTTTCCGGTATAGCTGTGACCGTAGAAAAGCGTGCTTTCCGGATCCTTGCCGGTAAAAAACGGCGCGGCAATTTTTTCGTTTATCAGAGTAAGTGCCAGCGGAAGATATCCTCCCGTCAATGCTTTACCGAGAATTAATAAATCTGGAATTACCGCCTCATGTTCGCAGGCAAACATTTTCCCGGTACGCCCGAATCCGGTCAGGACTTCGTCGGCAATCAGCAGCGTTCCGTGCCGATCGCACCATGCGCGCAGCTCGGCCAGCATCCCCTTCGGCCACAATTTCATCCCGGCAGCGCCTTGCACCAGCGGCTCGATCACCACGGCCGCGATCCGTCCGATTTCCGCCGCCGAAAGTTCTTCGAGTTCGGCGATCTCCGCGACCTGCCGGACCGGCGGCCGCCAACTCGCCGTGACGCCGAACATCGCACTCGCTCCCAAACTCGCGGCGCCGGCAGTGTCGCCATGATAGCCATTTCGAAACGCGACGAACTCCGTCCGACCCTCACCGCGCAGTCGCCAATATTGCTCGATGATTCGCAGCGCGGCCTCCATTCCAGTCGAGCCATCATCGGAAAAAAACACCCGGCTCAAAGTCCGTGGCGGGAAAAGTCGCACGATCGCTTCCGCGAGCTTGATCGCTGCCGGATTCGTAAAACCAAGAAACGAAGTGTGCGCCACGCGCTCCAGTTGCCGCCGAATTGCGTCGTTGATGTGCGGATGATTGTGGCCGTGGATGTTTGTCCAGATCGACGAATTCCCGTCGATGTATTCGCGGCCTTCGCTGTCCCAAAGTCGCGCGCCTTCGCCTTTCACTAAAACCAGCGGCTCATTCGCGAGCGCGCACCATTCCGCCATCGGCGTGAACGGGTGCCAGACGTAGCGCTTGTCCGCCGCGATCAGCGCCGCGGTGTCGAATTCACTCGCGGTCAACATGCAGGCTCAGGAGTTGATCGATCGACTCGACGTCTTCGGAAGAGGCGCGGCGTCTTTGATATTTGCGAAAGACGACATCGCGGAGCGCGGTCAGATCTTCCAGCAGCGGGCGAGCGTAATAGGTCCAGTGTTCTTCATCCGTGAACTTCGATTGGAATTTCCATTCGCCGCCGAACTTGGTCACACGCACTTCGCGCTTCCGCCCGTCGGCATCCTTTTCCTTCCATACATGTTGACTCCGCATCGGCGCGGCATTCTACAATGGATTCTTGAAAGACGCAGCCAGACTGCTGGCCTATCTCGCCGCGGTGTTGCTCTTCGGCGCACTGGCGGCTCCCCCACTCTACTGGGCTGGGCACTCGTTAGGCGAAAGCGGACGCCTGGCGTTTCTCGCGCAAATTGATTTCGAGCGCTTCTTTCATCGCGCCTTGCTCGTGGGCGCACTGATTTTTTTCTGGCCGCTACTGCGCGCCTTGCGAATCCGGAGCTGGCGCGAGCTTGGCCTAGTCAGAAACGAGCGCGCCGCGCGCGACGTCGCGATCGGGTTCGCGGCGGCCGCGATTCCCCTGCTCTGCTTCGCGGTGGTCTTGTTAGGCTGCGGTGTCTATTCGTTGCGCGGATCGGTTGGCGTTGGTGTGCTCCTTGGCCGGAGCATTTCCGCGATCGTGGTTCCGTTTATCGAGGAACCGCTTTTTCGCGGGTTGATCCTCGGCGTTTTGTTACGCGCCTGCTCGCCGACACTGGCAATTTTTTTCACCTCCGCGTTCTTTTCCGTGCTCCATTTCTTGAAGGCTCCGCCGGACACTTCCGCGGTCGTCAATTGGAGCAGCGGTTTCGTTTCCATCGCGCACGCGTTCCAACAATTCACCGAGCCTTTGCTGGTGCTCGCGGGTTTCACTACGCTCTTTCTCCTCGGCTGGATCCTGGCGGATGCGCGCCTTCGCACCCGCTCACTTTGGTTGCCGATCGGTCTGCACGGCGGCTGGATTTTCATCAGCGCCATCTTCAACAAACTCGCGCGCCGCGAGCTCGAGTTATTGCCCTGGTTAGGCCAGAGCCTGCTCATCGGTCTCGCCCCGCTCGCGCTTGGTTTGTTAACCTGGGCGATCGTTCGCGCCTGGATCCGACATGTGGAATCGCCCATTGCTTGAGCCGCTGCACGCAGTCGCGTCGCTCTTTTATCCCGCGCTCTGCGCTGTGTGCACAGCGCCGATCGATCGCGCGGATTATCTTTGCGCGACCTGCGCCGGCAAAGCATCGCGCATCAAACCCCCATTTTGTGCGACCTGCTCCGAGCCATTCGCCGGCGCGATCACGGAATCATTTTCCTGCGCAAACTGCGCCCATCGCGTCCTCCATTTCGAAGCGGCAGTCGCAGCCTTTCGGAGCCGCGGCGTCGTCCGCAAAATCATACACGACTTCAAGTACGGTCAACAAATTCACCTGCGCCATCCGGTCGGCGATTGGTTGCTCGCGGCGATCGACGATCCGCGTCTCGATGGCCGACGTTTCGATCTGGTGGTGCCGGTGCCGTTGCACCCCACTCGGCAACGCGAACGCGGTTTCAACCAAGCCGAGCTGCTCGCGCAAATCCTCCGCGCGCGCGCCGGCCTAACGATCAGTTCAGCGCTCGAGCGCATCCGCTACACCACCACCCAGACCGCGTTCGATCGCGCCGAGCGCATGGAAAATTTGCATAACGCCTTTCGTTTACGAAAAAAGGCGCACGTGCGAGGGTTACGGGTGCTGCTGATTGATGACGTGCTTACCACCGGCTCGACTTTGAGCGAATGCGCTCGCGTGCTCAAAGCCGCCGGTGCAATCTCAGTCCACGCCGCCACCGCCGCGCGCGCCTAACGAATCATGGCCATCTTCAAGAGACCTGCGTTAAAAGCGCAAAGCCGGCGGAAACGCGAGATGCCGCAGGGCCTCTGGACGAAATGCCCCGGCTGCTCGGAAGTGGTCCACGAGATCGAGCTGCAACAGAACCAGCGCGTTTGTCCGCGTTGCGAATATCACTTCCCGCAATCGGCTAAGGAACGCATCGCCAACCTCCTCGACCCGGAAAGTTTCGTGGAGCGCGACGCCGACCTGCGCTCGATCGATACCCTGCGCTTCCAAGGCATGGCCACCTACAAGGATCGGCTGCGAAAATATCAGGAGAACACCGGCCTGACGGACGCAGTCGTTAGCGGCCAGGGACTGCTCGAAGGCTATAAGGTTTCCGTCGCGGTGATGGATTTCAGTTTCCTCGCCGCGACCATGGGCTCAGTCGTCGGCGAGAGAATTACCCGCGCGATCGAGTGCGGCACGGAAATGAAGTCGGCCGTGATCATCATTTCCGCATCGGGCGGCGCGCGCATGTATGAAGGCATGCTCAGCCTGATGCAAATGGCGAAAACCAGCGGCGCCCTCGCTCGTCACGCCTGCCAAAATCTTCCCTACATTTCCGTGCTGACTAACCCGACCACCGCCGGGGTCATGGCCAGTTTTGCCTCGTTAGGCGACGTCATCATAGCGGAACCGAAAGCGATGGTCGGCTTCGCCGGTCCGCGCGTGATTAAGGAAACCACCCATCAGGATCTGCCCGAAGGATTCCAAACAGCGGAGTTTCTCGAGGAACACGGCCTGGTCGATCTGATCGTGCATCGCAAGAAAATGCGCGCCCAGATTGCCCAGCTCCTGACCTACTTCTCGACCGCGCAGTGAACTACCGCGAGGCGCTGGCGTGGCTTTTCGGCACGCAGCTTTTCGGGATCAAACTCGGCCTGGAAAATATCCAGCGTCTCCTCCGCGCCCTTAATCTTCCCGCGCCTAACGAGCGCATCATTCACGTCGCCGGCACCAACGGCAAAGGCTCGGTCTGCGCGATGATCGATTCCATTCTGCGCGCACACGGTTATCGCACTGGGCTCTTCACCTCGCCGCACCTGATCACCTTCCGCGAGCGCATTCAGGTCGATGGCGAAATGGTTAGCGAATCCGCGGTGGCCGCTGGCCTAACGACTATTCGGGGTTTAATCCGCGACTGGCAGTCGCATCCCACTTTTTTTGAAATCGCGACCGCACTCGGGCTGCTCCATTTTCGCCACGAGGCCGCGGAATTTGTCGTCCTCGAAACCGGCATGGGCGGACGCCTCGACGCCACGAATGCGGTCACCCCGATCGTTTCCGTGATCACGCCGATTGATTACGATCACCAGAAATGGCTCGGTCATTCGTTAGGCGAAATCGCCGCGGAGAAAGCCGGCATAATCAAACCGCACTTGCCGGTCGTCTCGGCGTCGCAGCCGGAAGAAGCCGCCGCGATCATTCGCGCTCGCGCTGAAGATTGCGCAGCGCCGCTGCACTTTGTCGTCACGCCTAACGAGACCATTCCACCAGCCCTCGCCGGCGCGCACCAAAAACAGAATGCCGCTCTCGCCCTCGCCGCCTTGACCGCCGCCGGGATCGAGCTCGATGATGAAGCCGTCGCGCGTGGCCTAACGAGTGTTCGCTGGCCCGCGCGCTTTCAGCAATGGAACGAGCACCTGGTGATCGACGGCGCGCACAACCCCGCCGGCGCCCACGTCCTCGCGCGCACCTGGCGGGAAGTCTTCGGGAATGCCCGCGCCACGATCATCCTCGCGATCCTGCGCGACAAGGATGTCGACGGAATCGTCGCCGCACTCGCGCCGATCACCGCGCGCTTCGTCCTTCCACAAATGCGCAACGGACGCGCGTTCCCGCCGGAGGAGCTCGCGCAAAAAATCGCCGAAGATGCCCCCGACATTTCCGTGCAAATCGCTTCGTCAGTTTCCGTCGCGCTGCGCGAAACCGACGCCGACCCCACGCGCAAGCTGGTCACCGGTTCGCTACATTTCGCCGGTGAAACCCTCGCCGTTCTCGAAGGAAATCCGGACGCGCTGGAAGATTGCTCGCAGTAAACCGCGCGGCTTTTTTACGGGTCGCTGCGGCCTCGCCGACCGTTGCGAATTTGATCCGCCGGCAGGCCCGCGGCCTGCAACAGCGCCGCGCCGTTTTGCGGATCGCGCCACATGATTTCCCCGCTCACCCTTTGCAGCGCGCGGGTGCGCGTGGCGTCGTCCGTGATCGTGCCGATCCAGCTCAGGGCCGTTTGCGCATCCGTCGAAATCAGCGACTGCGCGAAACCGGCGATCGCGGCATCGTGCGACGGACCGGCGTCGAGTCGGTAGATCCAATCGGAAGCGGCCTTCGGATCCTGGCGCGCCCATTGTCGCATCACCTGAGAAATGGAGCGCTCCTGGGCCTGCGCGTCGGCCAGCGTCATCGACCAATCTGCGGCGGCGCGCGGATCCTGTTGCGCCCAAGTTTGGACGACCGAATTCACCGGCGAACGCCAGCCGTCGCCCTGCGGATCATTCGCCGCCTGGAGCGCAGCGGCCTGCGGATTGGTCGCAGCCCATTGTCGATAAATCGCGCTCGCCAGCGGTTCGTTCCCGCGGAAATCGCCGAAAGTTTGCGCGAGCTGGAGCGCCCCACGCGGATCGCTGTCGGCTTTGAAACTCAGGACGCCACGCAAGGCTTGATAACGCAGATCGCTCCCGGGAATCGCGAGCGCGCGTTTCAGAGCCGAATCAAAATCGCCCGCGGCGAATTGTTGGAAAACATCCTCGGCCAGATATTCGTAACGATGATTCGCGGCCGCGAATTGCAGCGCTCCATCGGGATCGGTCTGCACCCATTGCGCAACCAAAAGACGCGAGGCCAGCTCGCGTTCATTGCTCGAAGTGATCTGGCCGAAACGCTTCAAGGCCTCGGCAAATTCCGTCGGCGTGAGCGCGCTGATGTAAGTCTGGAGATCGCGCGTTCGCTGGCGCGGATCAGTGAGCGCGAGGATGGCGTCGAGCGATTTGCGCGAGGCCGATTGGCTGGCCGCAGTGCTGCGCTTCGGTTCCGCCACGGCGGCGGCGTTGGTTGTCGGAACGGTTGCGGCGAAGGTGGCCGCGGGCGCTGCCGCCGCACGCGGCGCGGGTTCGTGGAAGAGCGAGTTGTCGCTCGCGAGCACCAGACGATCGAGCAAAATCCCGGCGACGAGCGCGCCGACGAGGAGCGCAATTTGCGGGAGCGGGATGGGAGTTTTCATCATTCGCGGCGACGGACTCGCCAAACCTTCTCTGAGCAGATGAAATTCCCGCGCCGAAATCGAGCAGAAACGCGTGCCTAACGAATCGGCTCCTTCCGCGGCGGCGGCTCACGGAACCCGAAACGTTCGCGCACGAAATAAAGCGGGCGCCCTTTCACCTCGCCGTAAATCCGGCCGACGTATTCGCCGATGATGCCTAACGAGACCAACTGCGCGCCGCCCATGAAAAGAATAGCGACGAACAACGACGGCCAGCCGCGCACCCAATGCGAAGGAGCAAAGAAAAAGCGCAAGACGAGCGCGTAAATGATTCCGAGAAACGCCAGCGCGAGCGCGCCGAAACCAAACCAAACCGCCAGCCGCAGTGGAGTAAACGAAAAGGAAAAAACCGCGTCCGCCGCGAAGCGGAGCATGTCCAGCAACGGAAATTTACTCTCGCCTGCGAAACGCGCTTCGCGGCGATACGGCACCGCCACCTGCCGGAAGCCGACCCAGCTGATCATCCCGCGGAGGAAGCGATCGCGTTCCGGCATGCGCAGGAGCGCTTCCACGACCGCGCGATCCATTAACCGGAAATCGCCAGTGTCGTTAGGCACTTGCAGGGGCGAGAGCCGGTTGACCAGGCGGTAAAATGTTTTCGAGGTCCAAAGTTTGAAGGCGGTTTCGCCGGCGCGTTCTTCGCGCTGGCCGTAGGCGACGTGATAGCCCTCGAGCCAGCGCGCATACATTTGCACGATCACTTCCGGCGGATCCTGCAGGTCCGCATCCATGATCACGACCGCATCGCCGGCGGCGTGCTCGAGGCCGGCGGTAGTTGCGACCTGATGACCGAAGTTACGCGACAAGCGCAAGGCGCGGACGCGTTCGTCAGTCTCGCTCAGCTGTTGCAAAATCGCCGACGTCTCATCGTGACTGCCGTCGTCCACGTAGATGAACTCGAACCGTTCCTTGTGCAGTTTTTCCGCCAGCGCGGCCAGGCGGCGGTGCGTTTCCGGCAACAAACGCGCTTCGTTGTAGCAGGGCAGAACGATCGAAATGAGCACAGATTATTTCCTGGTAGAAGCGGGTCCGAATTCAAAAAGCCCAGTAGCCTTGCGCGAACCGGCCTGCATACAGCGCGAGGTAGAGCAGAGAAAAAACGCTCACCAGCGCGTAGGGCACACGCCGGCCGGTGCACCATTGCGCGAGGAGGATGAAAATGGGAAACAAGGTCAGGGTATAGCGCGGCACGCTGACGACAAACGAGGTGCTGTTGACCAGTAACCAACTGCCGAACATCCAGACGGTGTAGGAAGCGCGCAGCCGCCAGGCGCACCAGAGACAGCAAACGAACCCGAAGGCGATGTAGAAAAACTCGTGCGCGCCTTCCATCGCATTCTCGCCCGGGATGCGGCGCCAGACGTCGGCCACCCCGAACCATGGTGCAGCAAATTGTTTGAACCAATGTTCGCGTTGAAAATTGGTGAAGGCCAGCGCATCGCCGGTGACCTGGTAATTCAGCAAGAGATAGCCGGCGAAACCGAGCGGAATCAGCCCCAGCCAAAGCCAGCGAAAATCGATCCGCCGCGCGGCTCGGTATTGTAGATAAACTTCCGTGGCCAGCGCCGGGAGCAGGATTAATCCGGTCACGCGCGTCAGGCAGGCGAGCGCGCCGAGGACCCCGGCGAGCAGCCACGATTGCTTCCGCACGGCCAGGAAACAACCCAGGCTGAGCGCGAGGAAAAACCCCTCGGTATAGGCGATGTGCAAAAAATAACTGGTCGGGAAAATGAAGAGAAACCAGACCGCATTCTGCGCCACTTCCGCGGAGTGATCGAGTCGCGTGAGCTGTTTAAGTAGCAGGCCGACTGCGATCGATGCCAACCCGGAAACAAGGAAGGCGGCCGCGGAGAAATTTTTCACCACCAGCGCGACCGCCCGCACAGACCACGGGTAAAGCGGGAAGAAAACGAGATCGAAACGCTCTTCCCCGGTGGCAACATAGCCGAACTGCGCCAGCCGGAGATAATGGATCGCGTCCCAGCGATTCCAGATATCCATCCAGCCGCGATAATCCTTGCCCAACGTGACCAGACTCTGGACGGCGTAAGTCAAAAGCACGGCCTTGATCACCAGGACGACCGCGATCGTCGTCCAATCCCAGGCGCGAAAAGTTTGCCACCAGGAGCGCGCGCCGGAATCGGAAGATGCGGATGGAAGTTCCACGGATGGGCCTAACTAAACCGGCCTCCCCCGCCCGTCGAGCTTTCTCGAAGGCACCCCCGCCAACAAATGTAGCCGCGGCCCTGTGGGCCGCGCTGGGGTGTAGCCGCAGCCCCATGGATCGCACTGCGTGTAGCCGCGGCCCTGTGGGCCGCGCTCTTAAGCCCTCACCAGCTAGAAATCATCTCAAAAATAGCTTTGTCATTCTGAGCGCCGCGAAGATCTCTGATCATCCAAGTTCTATCAAGGATGCGTGGAGGAAGAAATAAGTCAGAGGATCCTTCGCCTTCGCTCATTGATGACTGGCATGAAGGTTTTATGACATGGGTTCTAACCCCAAAAACAGAATCGGCGCGCCCATCCCTGAGCGCGCCGATCCTTATACGACTACTACGATCCGGGTCTGGGCACACCCCGTTCGCGCAGCTTCTTTCTAGGGAGAGCTATCCCCTTCTTTAAGGCTCAGGAAAAATTTCCGAAAGCCTCGGCCTCGGCTAACCGCCAGCCATATCAGCGGACTGCGCACGCCCGGCCCGGCTTATTCAAGACATGGGAACACGGCCCGTTGGGGACGGGCCGGGTAGACGGGTAGCCGGTGACTGGCGGGGGCAAGCTAGTCATCAATAGATCATCGTCGTGCTGACATCTTTGTATCTTTGTGCCCGAGTAACTCCTGCACCGTGCGAATGGAGCAGGTGGGAACGTGCGACATAGACGGGCGGGCCAAGAGGCCGACGGAGCCGGGAGGCGAAGGAGTCAATGTCATACCCATTCTCCAGCAGATGCGTCGCAAACGGATGCCGCAACGTGTGACAGCTCGCGGCTTTGGCGATACGTGCCTTGCGCACCGCCACCTTCACCGCATTCTGCAGGTTCCTTTCGCCCACATGGTGGCGATGCATCGGCTCCTCGCCCGCGCCTCCGGTTTCCCGCGGATCGGTCGAACGCCGTGCCGCCGGAAAGACCCATTGAAAGGGCCCAATCTCGCGCCGCCCCCGGATGCTTGCGTCCGTAGGCCTCCGGCAGCCAGACAGTCCCCCCGCCCGCCGCTAACTCGCGGGCGTGCGCCACCTGCACCTGCTCCAGGTGGGCGCGCAGCGCCGGGGCCACCGCCACCGGCAGCATCGTCACCCGATCCTTCCTACCCTTCGCATGCCGCAGCGTGATCTGGAGATAACGGAAATCGACATCCTTTACCCCGTGAGATATCGTCGGAGCCGCGTCTTGAGGTAACGCTTTCCCCATGCCGTCTTAAGATACTTCTCTCGTTGCGCGGCATCGCTTCGATTCAAACAGCCTTCCCAATAAACCAGCTCGAATGGGACCCGAGTCTTGGTAGACGTAACCAGACCGGCATTATGCATTTCTAGTCGCGCAGGAAGGTTATTCGTTAGGCCTACGTAGAACTGCTGGTCGGAA
>JBPCJC010000060.1:0-50065 GCA_051005695.1 Chthoniobacterales bacterium
TGACCGCGCCCGTTCCCGTAGCCGAGCCGCTTGAGTTATTCGCCAGCAACCGGCCGGCGGAGACAGTCGTGCCGCCGGCGTAAGTGTTGGAATTCGTTAGGCTAAGTGTCCCGGGACCGATGGTGAAGCTGCCGGCTTTATCTAAAGCGCCAGCCCCGGAGATTTGCCCGAAGAAGATGGCATCGAAAAAATTGGTGTAGATATGGATGCCGCCGGCGCCCAGGCTAAAGGCGTTACCAAAGCTGGTGTTGGCGAGCATCTGCGCGGAACCGCCGAGGAAAGTATTGGTGCTTTCGAGCGCCGGGATCCCCGAAAGCAGGAGCGCGCCGGTGTTATAGATCGTCGTGGTAGTCGCGGTTACCGTGCCACCGTTCTCGATCTGGAGCGTCCCATTGCCGCCGGGTCCGGCCGCGTTGCCGCCGACGTAAAGATTTTGCGCGGTCGTCCAACTCGCGCCGCTGACAATGGCGTAGCCGGTGGTGTTGTTACCAAAGGCGAGGTAGCCGTTGTTATCACTAGTGACATTGGCTCCGTTGCGCACCTCCAGCGTTCCGTTGCCGCCATTGCCGACAAAGATCGAGCCGGTGGCTTGCCAGAAGGTGGCTTGCGTGCCCGAGCCCGTAACCAGGACCGAACCCTCCGCGCCATTGGCGAAACCGATGTAGCCGCGGCTGCTCGAGACTGATCCGCCATTGCGTAACTCCATTCTTCCAGCGCCCGTACTGCCTACGGTAAGCTCGCCGAAAGTCCCGCCGGCCATGTGCGCCGGAACATCGCCGGAAATGAGCAAGCCCGGCACGGTGGAAGAGCCGTTATTAATCTCGACCGTGGCGGTATCGAAAATCTTCAGCAACGACGCCTTCAAAAGCCCGCCGCTAAGAACGTGCAACGCCCCGGTGCCGCCACTCGCGCTGCTATCGGCGGTGCCGCCAACGTAGATGTCGCCGCCTTGATGATCCCAGAGCGAGCCGGGGCCAGTAACAGTGGCGTTTCCGATCGAACCCGGATTGGTCGCGATCGTCGATCGGTGGTCGGCCACGATTCCGCCATTCGAGATCGTGAGCGTACCGTTTCCGAAATAGCCAACATTGAAAGCCGTCGCCGAGTCGATCGCCCAAAGTGAATTGGCGCCCGTCACGGTCGCTGAACCGACGGTCGAACTTCCTCCGGCGAAGAAGGGCGATCCTGCGATCGATGCGTCCCCGCACAAAAGCTGAGCTGCGTTCTGGATCGTTAGTGTTGCGTGTCCCGTAATGGCCCCCAAGGTGAAACGCGCGGTGCTAATATAGGATCCGGAATCGGTCACGCTCACATTGCCAAACGGACCGTCCGCGAACACCGCGACCTGCACTCCGTCTGCACCCATCGTCGTCATCGAAGCCCCGCCGGCGATGTTCAAGTTCCCGGTTCCGGCATTCCCGGCGACGGCTCTCCCGATCGTGATGGTATTGCCGACGGTCAGACTCCCGGGCGTGCCCGAACCAGGCTTCGAAACCGTGAGCGTGCCGAGGCTGCCGTTCAACGTCGGCGGGCCAAGGAAAATATTCTGCGCCTGCGCCCCCCGGCGCGATGATTATCGACGTGCCCCCATTCCCGACGATCGCATCCGTGCTCGCATCGGGCAGGACGGCGTTCCAGTTGCCGGCGACAAACCAGTCGCCTAACGAGGCGTTTTTCCAGACAGTTTGGCCAAAGGCGTGGGTGGTCCGCACCGGGAAGAAGAGAAGAATGGCCAGAGCCACGCCAAGCTTGATCAACGAATACGATCTCGACGGTGATATTCTCCGCGGCATTAGTTTACGCTCCGCGAGCGATCCTGCCGGAAAGTCTCTGACGTGTAAAGCAGCGAAAAGCGGATGCGCAGTTTCCAACTGCGCCACGCGCGTCTAGGTTGCGATCTCGCGCATGAGTAATTTTGAAGTTCTTGGCCTAACGACAGATGAGTTAGGCGCTTTCATTCAGGGAACGCATCCGGATCCGTTTCGTATTCTCGGTCCGCATCGCGTAGGCGAAAATCTGGTCATCCGCATCTTTCGACCGGACGCCAAGGCGGTGCGGATCATGCCTGCCGGCGGACAAACGGTGGAAGCGAATCAACTGCATGACGGGTTTTTTCAGGCGGTGCTTCCCGGGAAAGCGCGCGATCTGGATTACACCGTGACCTTCACCGGCGCGGACGGTGCCGAGTGGACGGCGCGAGATGTTTATTCCTACGGGACGATCATGGGCGCGGTCGACCTCCACCTTTTCGCCGAAGGAAATCATCACCAGATTTACGAAAAGTTCGGCGCGCAGTTGCGCAACATCGGCGGGGTCGATGGCGTTTACTTCGCGGTCTGGGCGCCGAACGCTCAACGCGTCAGTGTAGTCGGCGATTTCAATTTGTGGGATGGGCGGGTGAACCCGATGCGGCGTTTGTTAGGCAGCGGCGTTTGGGAATTATTTCTTCCCGGCGTCGGCGAAGGGGCGCACTACAAGTTCGAGATTCGCACCCACTCCGGAACGCTTTTGTTGAAGAGCGATCCGTTCGCGTTTTTCAATCAGTGGGGCAAGGAAACTTCATCGCTGGTTTACAATCTCGAGCGCTATCAGTGGGCCGATCGCGACTGGATGGAAAACCGGCGCGCGAAGGATTTGAACAAGAGCCCGGTGAGCATTTACGAAGTGCATCTCGGCTCGTGGCGAAGGAAGGCTGAGGAAGCCGGTCGCTCTTTTAGCTATCTCGAGCTTTCCGAGTCACTCATCCCATACCTACTCGAAATGGGTTACACCCACCTCGAGTTGATGCCGGTGGCGGAGCATCCGTTCGAAGGCTCCTGGGGTTATCAGGTGACTAACTACTACGCGCCGACTTCCCGCTTCGGCACGCCGGATGAGTTCCGGCATTTCGTCGATAAGTGTCATCAGGTCGGGATCGGTGTGATCATGGATTGGGTGCCGGCGCATTTTCCGAAAGACATCCACGGTCTTGCGGAATTCGATGGCACCGATCTCTACGAACACGCGGACCCGCGGCAGGGCGAGCATCAGGATTGGGGCACGCTCATTTTTAATTTCGGGCGCAACGAGGTCCGCAATTTTCTTACCGGCAACGCGCTCTTCTGGCTCGACAAATATCACATCGACGGACTGCGGGTGGATGCGGTGGCGTCGATGCTTTATCTCGATTACTCGCGCCAGCCGGGGCAGTGGATCCCGAACGCTTTCGGTGGCCGCGAAAATCTCGAGGCGGTCTTTTTCCTGAAGCAGACTAACGAGCTCTGCTACGAGCGTTTCCCCGGCATCGTCACGATCGCGGAGGAATCAACCGCCTGGCCCGGAGTAACCCGCCCAAGCTATCTCGGCGGCCTCGGGTTTGGGATGAAATGGAACATGGGTTGGATGCACGATTTCCTGCACTACATGGCGCTCGATCCGATCTTCCGCCGCTATCATCACAACAGCATCACCTTCTCGATCATGTATGCGTTCAGCGAGCATTTCGTGCTCGTGCTCAGTCATGATGAAGTGGTCCACGGCAAAGGTTCGCTCATCGGCAAAATGCCGGGCGACGAATGGCAGAAGTTCGCCAACCTGCGGATGTTCTTCGCCTGGATGTACGGCCATCCGGGCAAAAAACTCCACTTCATGGGCCAGGAATTCGGACAGGTCCGCGAGTGGAATCACGATCACGAACTCGATTGGGATCTCCTTCAACTCCCGAAGCACGACGGCCTGCGTCGGCTGGTGCAGCATCTGAATTACACCTACAAAAGCGAACCCGCGCTCTGGGATCTCGACGACACTTACGAGGGCTTCGAGTGGATCGATTTCCACGACGCCGACAACAGCGTGGTCGCCTTCATGCGCCGCTCGAAGACTGGCGACGTCGTCGTCTTTGTCGTTAACGCCACGCCGCAAGTCCTGCACGGTTATCGCCTCGGCGTCCCTGCCGCCGGATTTTATCGCGAGATCATCAACACCGATGCCGAGACTTACGGCGGGAGTAACGTCGGCAACATGGGCGGGCTCGCGGCCGCGGATTTCCCGTGGCAGGCGCGGACGCATTCCCTCATGATCGAGTTGCCGCCGCTCTCGACGGTCGCGTTTAAATGGGAAGCGCCGGTTGCCGAGGCGGCGGAGATTTCTGCAAGCGCCGACGGCCTTGTTGCTTGACCACGTTCCGGCTGATCAGCAACCTATCCGCGCTCTCATGACGAAAAAGAATTCTGCCTTCACCCTGATCGAATTGCTGGTGGTCATCTCGATCATCGCCATCCTCGCCGCCCTCGCGGTCCCTGCCCTAACGAATGCTTTGACCAAGGGCCAGATGACCGGGACGATGAACAACGTGCGCCAGCTTTATCTGGCCAGTTTCCAGATGGCGACCGACGGCGCGGCCAATTCGGATCCGAATTATTCCTGGCCGGGCGACAACGTGACCACGCTCACGACCCTCGCCGATTTCTGCACCAAGCTGGTGCAGAATGATTATCTCAAGGGCGGCGATCTTCAGAAAATCCTGAACGCGCCCGGAGCCAACTGCATTGTCAATACGACGACGGCCGATCCGCCAACCGTCACCCTTACCGGCAAGAGCGCGGTCAAAGTCTACAAGGTTAAAGACACCGATGCCTCAAACACGATCTTCGCGGTCAGCGCGAATTACCGCTACAACACCGCGCTTAACCCGACCGATGTGCCGTATGGCGACAAGGGATTTGTGGTCGTGCGCAAAGGCGGCGACGCGGCCATTTTCCGGAAGAATCAAGCCACCGTCACTGGCTGGTCTGCCGATCCGAAACGTTTCCAAGCCGGCGTCGGCCGCGCGCCCGGCGACGCCGAAGGCAGCCCGCCGTCGGGCGATTCGACCTTCGCCCTAACGAATCCTTAGCGCGCGCGGGTTACTTCACCCGCGACGCGAAAGTTCCGTCGGCCACGCGGGTGTTGATTTGCGCGCCGGTTTTAATTTGGACGACGGATTTGATCACTGCGCCGTCGTTGCTGGTGGTGATGCTGTAACCGCGCTGTAGAGTCGCCTCCGGCCCGAGCACGCGCAAAATTCCTTCGACGCGGCGAAAACTTTCGCGGGCCTTTTCGATTTGGCGCGTCGGTAAAAGCGCACAACGCCGCTGCAAAGCCCCGAGGCGACCGCGCCGCGCGGCCAGTTCACGCGCCGGGCTGTGCGACTGCAGTTTTTGGCTCGTGGCCGTGAGCTTCCCGCGCCCGTCTTCCAGCGACCGCCGCACCTGACGGGATAAAAAATCGGTCGCGAAATCGAGTGTCTGTTGCGCACTCCGCAACCTTTGCACCAGCTCCCGTCCGAGCGTTTTTTCGGAGAGAAAACGCAAACGCGTTTGATTCTGCTCGAGAAAATTTCGGAGATGGCGGTCGATGGCTGACGACTGAACTCCGAGGCGCCGCAGAAGATCCAGCGCTTCCGGAACGATCAGTTCCGCGGCTGCGCTCGGAGTCGGCGCGCGCAGATCGGCCACGAAATCGGCGATCGTAAAATCGACTTCGTGTCCGACCGCGCTGACCACCGGAATCGGCGAATCGAAAATCGCGCGGGCCACGATTTCTTCGTTAAACTCCCAGAGATCTTCGATGCTCCCACCGCCGCGAGTGAGGACGACGAGATCGAGCGATTGCCAGTTCTCGTTAGGCTGCGTCAGCTCGCGTAAGGCCACCGCGATTTCCGCGGCTGCACCAGTGCCCTGGACGCGCACCGGGTTGATTAAAATTTGCAAGCCGGGCGCGCGGCGTTGCAGCACATTAAGCATGTCGCGGATGGCCGCGCCACTCGCCGAGGTCACGATCCCGATGCGTTTGGGAAATTTCGGCAACGGACGTTTGCGCGCAGAATCGAAGAGGCCTTCCGCTTCCAGTTTGCGCTTGAGCGCTTCGAATTTTGCCTGGAGCAAACCAAGCCCGCGCGCCTGCAAAATTTGCACGCTCAGCTGATATTGCCCGCGCACCTCGAAGACGCTGACGCTGCCGTAAACCTGCACCTGCGCGCCATCGGCTAATGTCCTAACGAATGGTGGCAGGGTGTTCCGGAAAATCACGCAGGCGATCGCAGCGCGTTGGTCTTTAAGCGTGAAATACTGATGACCCGACGGGTGCAGTTTGTAGTTCGAAATTTCCCCCTGCACCCAGACGGCGCCGAACTTCGTCTCCAGCGCGCCGCGGATGGCGCGAGTCAATTCCGCGACGGTCAGGACTTTTGCGGTCTGCTGGAAGAACTCGCTTTGCATCTGATTGGATAAACCACGGAGGACACAGAGAACACAGAGAACACAGAGAGGAAGAAATTTAAGTCAGGGCTTTCTCTGTGCGCTCCGTGGTTAAATTCAATTTCCAAAAAGCTCGCTCTGCGCGCCGGCCGGCGGTTTGAGCCCGAGCTTTTTGTAAGCGTTCGGCAGCGCGACGCGGCCTTGCGGCGTGCGCTTAATGAACCCTTCCATGATCAGGTAGGGCTCGTTCACTTCTTCGAGCGTGCCGGCTTCTTCGCCGATGGCCACGGCTAACGAGTTCAAGCCGACCGGGCCGCCGTTAAATTTGTGAATCAGCGCTTCGATGATGCGCTTGTCCCATTGATCGAAGCCGTCACGATCAATCTCCAACATCGCCAATGCCTGATCGGCCAGGTCCGCGGTAATCTTTCCGTCCGCTTTCACCTGCACGTAATCGCGCACCCAGCGCAGAAGATTGTTCGCCGTTCGCGGAGTGCCGCGAGTGCGCGTCGCAATCTCAGCCGCACCGGCGCTGTCGATCTCCACGCCTAATAAACCCGCACTGCGGGTGATGATCTTATGCATCTCGTCGGCGGCGTAATAATCGAGCCGCGCGGTCATGCCGAAGCGCGAGCGTAGCGGCGCGCTCACCATGCCCGCGCGCGTAGTCGCGCCGATGAGGGTGAACTTCGGCAATTGCAGCCGCAGACTCCGCGCCTGCGGCCCCTGGTCGATGATGATGTCGAGCCGGTAATCCTCCATCGCCGGATAAAGATATTCTTCGATCGTCGGCTGCAGCCGATGGATTTCGTCGATGAAAAGGACATCGCCTTTCTCCAGACTCGTTAGGAGACCAGCGAGTTCACCGGCCTTTTCGATCACCGGCCCGCTGGTGTTTTTCACACTCACGCCCATCGCATTGGCGATGATGTGCGCGAGCGTGGTTTTCCCAAGGCCCGGCGGTCCACTCAATAAAATATGTTCGAGGACATCGCCGCGTTTTTTCGCCGCTTCCACCAGGACGGCGAGACGTTCGCAGACTTTCACCTGACCGGTGAACTCGCTGAACATCGGCGGCCGCAGCGAAACCTCGAACGCCGGATCCGGTTCCAGCGGCTTGATCGCAGCGACTGGATTCATCCGAGCTTTTTCGTCAGCACCAACTCGGTGCCGCGGCTCTTCATCACATAATCGACTTTGTCGAAGGCGTTGCGGATCAGATGCAAACCGAGGCCGCCCGGCTTGATCAAATCCTGCGCGCGCCCCTGCATTTTTTCCGGCGGACTTTGCTGGCCGTAATCACGCAATCGCAGGCAGACGCAATCGGACTTGGCCTCGAGGGAGAGCGCAATCGGTTGATCATCCTGCAAATGATAAGCGTGCCGGATGATGTTGGTGCAGGCTTCATCAACCCCAAGCACCATGAGGGTGCGTTCTCTTTCGGAAAACGGAAAGGCATCGAGAAAGCCGCGCACGAAATTGCGCATCGACGCCAGATTTCCAGTGTGACTGGAGAATTCCACTTTCTTCTTCATCGGTCGCACTGCGCAGAACATAGACGCTGGCGCGCCCGGTTGTGCAACCGAAAACGGGTGGACAGCCGACCGCATGCGCAGTTTTGTCTTCGCATGTGGAGATCGTTTTTCATCCTCGCGTTGCTCACTTCGTCCGCGTTCGCACAAGAAGAACTGACCGCTTACGAAGCATTGCGAGTAGTCGGCACACAGTTCAACCGCGCGGCCATGCAGCGAATTGTGTCGGTCACCGGAAGCGACGGCGCTTCGCAACCGGCGCGCTGGCGGATCCTGATCTCGGATCGCCGCGCGCCCGGTGGCGTGCGCGAATTTGAAGTCGCGCACGGCCGGATTGTTTCGCAAACCACTCCTGCGCGCGAAGGCAAAGGCGCAGCTGGCGCGACGATCAACACCGCAAAGTTGAACCTCGACTCGAGCGGCGCCTTCAACGTCGCCAGCCACGCCGCGGACCAATCGCATTTAAATTTTTCCTATGCGAGCTATGTCCTCCGGACTAACGAACGCGGGATTCCGGTCTGGATCGTGACCTTGCAGGACGAAAACCACAACTCGTTAGGCACGATCTACATCGGCGCAAACAAG
Organism: Chthoniobacterales bacterium; assembly: GCA_051005695.1. Lineage (GTDB taxonomy): Bacteria > Verrucomicrobiota > Verrucomicrobiia > Chthoniobacterales > UBA10450 > JACCTI01. The sequence goes on from JBPCJC010000060.1 coordinate 8,333, forward strand.
GGCACGGTCACGCGGGTAGAAGGGATGTATCGCGGGGCAAACATGGCCCAGGTGGAAGAAGCCCGAGGGAATCGTCACGTCCGCGCGTCGGACGAAGAACCGACCTACGACTCGAGCGATTCGGAGAATTCGGACGATGGCGATGAGAACGTGGTCAAGGCCGAAATCAAACGCAGGTTCCGCCAAACCAGGCGCGACGCCGAACGCATCTTCGAGCGAGTCGGAGAATCTTTCGATAGCTTCTTTAATCGAGGCTGATTCCGCGCGCGCGATGCGTTTACGATTTGCCTAACAAAGGAAACGGACCGCCGAAGCGGTCCGCCGTTGAGATACTCGATCTTCCTGAAATGCCGCTGAGGGGAACAGCCGCCGAGATTCGCAGTATCGTCTACGCTTGTTGAGCAACCCGCCGATCAAACCAGCGGCGCGCTATGCCATTCGTTGGGATTTTCATAAAGTCGGGTTTTCGCAAAAAGAAGATAGCAATTCGGAAGCCACATCGTCAGGGAGATTGAAAGTATTTCCTAAATCATTACCAACGAACATCTTTCGCAGATCTCAAATTCATTGGGATCTTGATGCTCTTGCGAAAAATGTAAGAAATCCCGGCGTTTCGTATTTCTACTCTCTCTCCGATCCCGCGTTACGAGAAGAAGACCTAACGAGTGGGTTGGTTGTCAGGGTCGGGTCCGTTGCCGGTTTCGGCAGCGGATGCTCGTCGACGGCTCAACGAATGCTAATGATTGAAACGCGGATGACGGCTTCTCCCAGCGGCAACAGTGCGAGCGAGTGGATCAAACTTGATCTGCACATTCATACCTTGGACGACACCAAGGATGCGCTCGATTTTTCCGCGCATCAGTTGCTCGCGCGCGCGCGCGCGCTCGGGATCGAAGTCCTCGCGATTACCTTGCACGATTCGGTTTTCAATCGCGCGGAAGTTTTCGCGGAGGCGGCGGCGATGGGCATCCTGCTCCTTTCTGCGGCCGAAATGCGGCTGCAGGGCGCCGATGTCGTCCTCCTCAACATCACGCCCGAAGAAGCTGCGGGCCTAACGAGTTTCGAAGATCTTCGCCGCCTGCGGGCGCGCCGCGGGCGGACCATTTTCACTTTCGCGCCGCATCCGTTTTATTTCATGGGCGGCTCCATCGGTGGCCGGCGCTTGCGCGAAAATATCGATTGCTTCGACGCGATTGAGATCTGCCATTTTCACAAAGGCTGGTTCGATCGCAACCGTCCCGCGCGCAAAGTTGCGGCTCAATTTGGCAAGCCGCTCCTGGCTACTTCGGACGCGCACCAGATGAGCGCGTTCGGCTCGCATTACACCACCATTCCACGGCCGCCGGCTCTGAGCGCGGAGAATATTTTTCGCGCACTCGGTGACGGACACGTTCGCCTAACGAGTCCTCCGTGCAGTTTCGCGGATCTCTGGAAAACGATTTATTTCATCTTCCTGCAGCATCCGTTGCAGCGGCGGCGGCGCGGCGAGCTCCAGGAAATCACCGGCGCAGACGGCTCTTGAATCGCACCCGCGAACCTGAGACATCTACTCCGCTATGCAAAAGCTCGCGTGCCTTCTCCTTTGCAGCGCCCTCGCGCTCTCGGCCTGCGGCACCTTGAGCCACAAGAAAAAGAAACCGCCGGCGCCGGAAAATAAGAAAGAACAGGCGAAGCCCGCGGAAGAGAGTGCCGAGGTGGATTTCCAAGGTTTCCTCGGCCGCCTACGCAAAGCGGTCTCGGCGCACGATGTCGATGCCGTGGCTGGCATGATGACAAGCGACTTCGCGTTTGTTCTCGGAAAAACCGCAGATGCCGATCGCAAAGGCGAAGGCGTCTTCCAGTATTGGGATGAAAACGGCCTCTGGCCCGAGCTCGACGGCATCCTCTCCGAGACCTTCGTCAAGAAGAGTGATTACATGGTCGCGCCGCCGCAGTTCGCCAATCCTGCGATCGAATACCAAGGCTATCGCGCCGGGATCATTCGCGTGAACGGCAGCTGGAAATTCGCCTACTTCATCAACGGCTAGTCCGCGACCTCGGGCCAACCACTCGTTAGGCACATGCCCCGCCGGCGGGTAACAAACCGGTTACCTTTGCTCGTTAGCCAGCACCGTCGTGCGCACACTACGATGGAGCCCATGAAACAAATAGCACTGCGGTCCATCGGATTCTGCGTGCTGCTCATCGCCTGCGCGACGGCAGCTTTCGCCGAGGAAAGTAATCGGGGGTTTTATGAAGGCGACATCGCCGGAGGTGGGAAGATCGTTTTCTTCGTCCAGGCGAACCATTCGCTCTCCGCGTATCTTTTCGATACCGCCGGGCACCAAGCGAGTTTTGCCGGCGGCCCGGTGAACGGCAATCGCAGTTTCAACCTGCTCACGAGCGCGAACCAGGCACTGGTTGGCACGATTGGTGAGCGCGACGTTTCTTGGACAAAACGTGAGCGCGAATCGCGTCGCCGTTTTCGGTGGGAGCGATGATTTCGCCGGACGTTTTACGACCACGGCGCGGAGCGATGCGGGCGCCGCATTGGATGTGAAAATTCTGATCGATTCGCAGAACCGCATTTTTCTCGTGACCAAACAAGGCTCCACCGTTCTCGGCGGCTTCGGCACGATCACAGTGCAAGCAAATCCGTCGCCGTCGCCATCCCCTTCCCCGAGCCCCAGTCCCTCGCCTAACGACCACCCCGTTCCGCCTTCGCCTAACGACCATGGCAATGACGATCCTCCGGGAGATGATCGCGGCGGCCATCACGGCTCGGAAGATTCCGATGATGCCGAAGATCGCTTCGAAGACGGTAACGTCCCGACCTTCTCCGCGACTTTTAGCGTCCACTTTGTCACCGGCCAAACCGTCACCGGAAATCTCAGCGGATCGCGCGGACTCCTGCTTGGCGACCTGACCCTGGACGGCGTGGTCTATCGGTTTCGCGCGCCGCAACAATCGTCCGATAATCATCTCGCCAACATCTCCACGCGCGGTTTCGTCACCACCGGTCAGGGACAGCTGATCAGTGGTTTCATTATTCGCGGCGGACCGAAATTGGTCGTCGTCCGCGCGAGCGGGGCGTCACTTGCCAGTCGCGGAGTCACCGCGGCGTTGGCTAATCCTACGCTGCAGTTGTTTAACGGCTCAACCCTCCTGCGCGAAAACGACGACTGGCAATCCGAGTCCAACTCCGCCGAGCTAATCGCGAGCGGACTGGCGCCGGAAAATCCTAACGAGTCTGCGATCCTGCTCCGTCTCGAACCTGGCCAATACACCACCGTCGTCCGCGGGACGAACGACGGCACCGGCATCGGGATGGTGGAAGTCTACGAAGCCGACCGCGACTGATTGCAGGCAGGGCGCCCGCGAGCCCTTCGCGGGCGCCCTCGCCAACCAACAGTTGAGAAGTGCGGAGTGATCAGTGATTGGTAAGATTCGCCGTTTCCCTGGCGATTCCATGGGCGAGCCAACACCGATCCAGGTTTATCCATCCGCACCCGATCCCGGCCTGCCTCATCGCCCGCCATTTGTCTTCGTTAGGCAATTGCTTCACCGCGATCCCGGAGTGGCCTGCGAATGCCTCACTTCTTTCGCGCCTGACGATCCACTTTTCGTCGGTCACTTCCCCGGTAATCCGCTGGTCCCCGGCGTGCTCCTGACGGAAGCGCTCGCGCAGACCGCGGGCCTCGCCGCCGCTTCCGGTTACCAAGAGAACGCGCCACCGCTTTTTTTGCTCTCCGCGATTCGGAGCATGAAGTTTCCGCGCGCCGCGCGCCCCGGCGATTCCATTCATTTGCGCGCAGAAAAATTGGCGCAAGTCGGTGACCTGCTACAGTTCGGGGTGAAGGCGACAGTCGAGGGCGAAACCGTCGCCGAAGGCCAGCTCGTCTTGGGCGTCAGCGCGAGCGACGGCACGGCGAGGGAATGAAAACGAAGGTGCGATCTCTTACCCGGGCAATGAATGACTCTCTCGAACCCGGCCTAACGAATCCAAACGAGCCTCGCATCGGGATCATCATTCCCGCCTGCGACGAAGCGCAATCCATCGCCCGCGTCCTCACGGAATTGCTGGGCGCGATCGACCCCGCAAAATACGCGGTCGCCGTAGGCGTGAACGATTCCTCCGATCGCACCGCCGCGATCGCCCGTGAATTTCCCGTGATCGTCGCGGAAACGACCGCGCGCGGTTATGGGCACGGTTGCCGCGCGGCCATCGAGGAGTTGCAGCGCGCGATCCCATCGATTCGCGCCTACGTTTTTTTCGCCGGTGACGGCGCGAGTGCCCCGCGCGACATCGCTCCGCTGGTTGCGGCCTACGAACAGGGCTACTCGTTAGTCCTGGGCGCTCGCACCGCGCTGCGGAGTAATTGGTCGACGATGATGTTCTCGCACGTCTTCGCGAACGTGGTTCTCGGCGCCTGGTGCGGTTTGCTCACCGGCCGCTGGTTCCGCGATCTCGCGCCGCTGCGGCTGATCGCGCGCGATCTTTTCGAAACGCTGGCGCCGCGAGAAATGACTTTCGGTTGGACGATCGAGCCGCAAATCGGCGCCGCCATGTTGGGCGCTAATATTTGCGAAATTTCTGCGCACGAACGCCGGCGAATCGGCGGCGAACAAAAAGTAAGCGGCGTCACCTGGCGGCGCACTTTTACCATCGGTTGCCGGATTCTCTCCGCCGGTTGGCGCGCGCGGCGGCGCTACGCGCTCGCAGGTTTCGCCGGGGCGCGCTCTCGGCCGGTCGAGTTGGTCGCGCAAACTGAAACCGGCGCATGATCGAACGCGGGCGACGTGACAAAATTTTTCTCCGCTGCGGTCTGCTCGGCGCGCTGCCGCTGCTCGCAGGTTGTGGTTTATTTTCCAGCAAACCCGCGCTTCCAAAACATGCGTCGATCGAGCATGTCGCCAAGCCGGAAACGGATTTCGCCGCACTCGTCGATCATGCGGACGTAATTTATTTCCCGAGCGATCGCGCGGCTTCCGGCGCGCGCACCGAGCCGGCCGCGCTCCTCGTGGAAGCGCTCGAGCATTCCGGCAAGCCTCTCGCGATCGGTTGGGATTTGATCGATGCCTCGCAGCAATCGCTGCTCGATGAAATCCGCGCGAACCCCGCCGCAAAACGCCCGCCGTTGATCGATGAACTGGATATTATCGGCTCCGGCCGTGCGCGCGAGCATTGCCGCGCGGCGCTGCGCGATGCGCCCTCGAGCACGCGCTTGCTGGCGTTGCGTTGTCCGGCCAGTTTGATCATGAAACTCGCGACCGGCGAAACGCCCACGCCGGAGGAAACAAGATTTCTCCCACGCGGTTACCGCACCGCGCCCGGCGGCCTGGAAGCTTATGCCGAACATCTCGCGCCCCATCGCGGTGGCACGACCGACGCCGCGCTCGCCAATTCCTACGGCGCCCTCGTGCTCAATCGGCAATTCATCGCGGAGCAAATCGTGCATCGCTTCCGCGAAGTGGCCGGGAGCAAGTTGCTGGTTTTTCTCGCCGCCTCCGATTTGGAAGAAGGCCGCGGAGTCCCGACTTATGTCGCGCAAAAAATATCCCTGCGTCAGCTGGTCCTCGGCTCGGATCGGCCTAACGAGTCGTCGAACAGGCTACTCACCGGGCGTAGTCGAGATCGCCGGCGGGGATTCGAGATCGTAGATCGCGCCCCAGTTGCCACTCACGACTAAGCGCGCATCCCGTTCCCACGGGCGCGTGCTCGTCGGGTAATTCTGTTTTTCCTCGCGCCCCCAGAAGAGATAACGCGCCCGCAGATACTTGGCTTCCTCCCGCCAGTCCGGCGCGCCTTTCATCAAGTGCTCGAGCCGCCGCATCGGATCGCTGTATTCGAAACCTTGCGTCCAGAGGTGCCCTGGATAACCGAGGACAACTTTGCGGCCCCGCAGGAGGAGCGGATGATTGTAGGTCGGATAGGCGGCGAAGCGCGCTTCCGGGGAAATTTTTCGCACCGCCATCCCGACCCCGTCGACTTCCGCGCGGTCGCCGATTCCAAAACCCTCCAGCCCAGTAACGAGGCCGCCGAAGAGCGAAACAAAACCCGAAAGAAAAAGCGCGATACAGGTCATGGTGCGGGCCGGTTCCGGCCAATGCGCGATCAGTTCGCTCCAAAGAAACGGCAGCACCAGCAGGTAAGCCCAGATGATGATCTTGATGTTGTCCCACTCCCACGGCGCGGTCTTGATGGTGCAGGCAAACAGGAAAAGCAGCGCCGCTGGCGCGAGGAAGGAAAGATCCCGGCGCGTGCCGAATTCCAAACGCCAGCCAGCTCGGTAAATCCGCCAGACGATCACCCCTAACAGCGCGAACACCACCGGCAGAAAGATCCCGAAGTTAACGAACCAAAAACGCACGAAAGGGGCGGCGAAATCACCGTCGTGCTGCACCCAGCCCCATTCCCACTTCATGAACGAGCCCGCGTGAAAATGATCGGTAATCAGCCAAACCAAAAACGTCGCCGGCAAAAATGCCCCGCCCACCAGGAGCGCGAGTTGTTTACGGACCGCGCTGTCGCCGAAAAGAAAGAGCGACAACGCGACTACACTAAGCGCGATGAAGGTGTGCACATGAAACAACGGCATCGAAGCATAGAGGGTGAACTCCAGCCAAAACGGTAACAGCGGCACGCGCATCGTTACCGCACGCTCCGGATCGTCGCTCCGCCTACCGACATATTTCGCGCGCCAATGGCAAAGAAGAAGCAGGCCCGCGGGCAACGCGTAAAGCAGCCCGCGCTGAGTCACGAACATCGAGAGTGGCAGACTCTTCCAGCCGATCGTCTTGTCGCCCTGGTAATCGAGAAACTTCCAGGTTTGCAGGAGTTGGAAACCGGCGATTCCGCCATTAAAAAGAAAACCTGCGACGGCGAAAAGCCCACCCCAGCGATAAAGCGCGTAGAAGGTCGCGAGCGAAGCGATCAACCCAGCCCAGATCAGACCGTGCATGATGTCCATCCCGAGAAGGACCGTGAGCGCGTTGAAGAGATCGGTGCCTGCGGGATAGCGTAACTGGCTGAAGACGTAGATTGGATTTTCCGGCCAAAGCGCGACCCCGCTGACGAAGTTACGGATATAAGTCAGGTGCAGCGAAAGATCGCCGAGATTGTTAATTGATTGGACCTTGAGCTGGTTGCCATCGGCATAGAAGAGCCAGCCGAAAGCGCGGAAAGCGAAGAAGGCAAAAACACCTGCGAGCGCCCAGAAAACTATCTGGTGAAAATTATAACCGCCAACAGTCGAAGGTTCGTTAGGAACAGACACCGGTGCTTCCCGAGTAACAAAAAAAGCGAAGACCGCCGCCACCACACCCAGAAGCAAGGCGAGGAAAGCCGTCCCGCCAGCCAGCCCGCCGGCGATGACACCTAACAAGAGCGCGGAGAGGGTCGCGACGTTGACCAGAGTGAGCCCCCCGGCGAGCCACTTCATGATCCAGACCGGGAAAGAGTTGCGCGTGCCATTACCCCGGGCCTTTCCCGACGAAATCCGGCACGCGGCCCTGGAAGAAATCCTTAAAGACGCGCGCGTTCAAGTAAAGCTTCGAGGTATCCTGGTAAGGGCGAATCGTCAGCGGCGCGGTATAGTAGACGTCGTGCAGTTTCGCTTCCACGATGGCGATCTTATCCTCCTGCACGAGCAGAAAAGCCGCGTCCATCGTCGCCGGCAGATTGTCGTGCTCGTAGTAACCGATGCGGGTAAAGTCGCCGAGAATCCACGGAAACGGATACGCGCTCGTGCGGATCATGTGACCGACAAGCTGGTAAGAGGTTGCGTCCTTGTGAGCCAGGGAAAGCAGCGGCTTGGTCAGCTTATAGATGTCATTATAAGTTTGCACGTAGACGTAAGGCTCGCTGTCCGTCGTGCATCGGTAGTAGTTCAGTCGGATACAAAGCCCGAGGGAGATGGCGAAAACCACTCCAGCGACCGCGTAGGTAATGGTGCGGAATTTGGCCGCGAGCAAGGAAACCAGCGCGCCGAAAAGGAAAAGAAAGGGCCAGGCAATGCTAATGATGCACCACGGCGTCTTGTAATGAACGATGCTATAAGCCATCAACGTTCCCACGCCATAGATCGCGAGGTAACGAAGGCTGATCTGCTTATAGAATTGGCAAAGGAGGCAACCCAGCAAACCGAGGGCGCAGGCGATTTCGTAACGGCCCAGGAGCATTAACCAATAGTGCCAGGGCTTCTCGTGCCCATTCCCATTGCTCCCGGTTTTGAACCAGGCGTCAAAGGTTTCGTAGAGGCCTTTAAGGCTGCTCCAATGAAGGAAATTTCCCGAGTAAAAGAAGACGATCGCGACCACCGCCACTAACACCACCAAGGTCACGTTTACATTCGTCCAGGTTTGTTTCACCGGGCGCGCGTCGTCCGTCGGCGTGATCCGATGGGAAACCCAGGCGACTGGCACCGCCAACGCGGCGCAGGCTAGATGGATGATGTAGGTCTCCTTGGTCAGGATCATTCCGCACAAACCCATCCCCGCGCACCAGAGATAGTTGGCGGTGCCAAACTTCCAAAGCCCGAGAAGCCCGAGCACGAAGAGCATGGAGAACAGGAGCATCCAGACTTCGTGGATCGAGTAGCGCCCGTAGAAAACAAAACCGGGCGAGACCGCCATCGCCAGCGCGGCCAAGCGGCTGACCTTCCGGCCGACGAACGGCTCGAAGTTCATCGTCAGGCGCAGGGAATAAATACTCGCCAGCACCACCGGCAACCGCAGCGCCCAAAGATTCCGCCCGAGCAGCGTGAGCGAAAGAAAGAGCACATAAAAATGAAACGGGCCGTGGTAATTCGTCGGGTCATATCGGTAGAACCCCGTCTTCGTCATCTGATCGACGAACCAGCCGTTGATCCCCTCATCGAAGTGCGGCGGCTTCATCGCCAGCAGGAAGAGACGCAGGAATGCCCCCAGGGCGATGATCCCCCACGGAATCCAGTCGATCGTCGCCAGCCGCGCCCGCCAATCCCCGAGGCGCGCGCCGAGCGCGGGAAATTCTCCTCGCGCCCCGACCGCTCCGCTGCTAGTACGCGCTCCCATGCGCATTCTCGTGACCGGTGGTTGTGGATTCATCGGGAGCAATTTCGTTCGTTACGTTCTGCAACATTATAAACCGGCGGCGGTCAGCAACGTGGACGTGCTCACTTATGCCGGCAACCTCGCCAATCTCGACGGCGTCGCGCAGGAATACGGCGAACGCTACGAATTCTTCAAGGCCGATATTGCGAATACCGAAGAAATCGACGCGCTTCTGCGCGAGCACACCTTCTACGCAGTGGTCAATTTCGCTGCCGAAACGCATGTCGATCGCAGCATTGATTCTCCGCAAAATTTCATCCACACCAACGTCGTCGGCACCAGCATCCTCCTCGACGCCGCCCGGCGCCACGGCGTCCAGCGTTTCGTCCAGGTCTCGACCGACGAAGTCTACGGCTCGTTAGGCGCAACCGGGAAATTCAGCGAGCAATCTCCGCTCGACCCCAGCTCCCCCTACTCCGCGAGCAAAGCCGGCGCCGATCTCCTCGCCCTCGCCTGCCAGCGCACCTTTGGCCAGGAAGTCATCGTCACCCGTTGCTCGAATAACTACGGCCCCTATCAATTTCCCGAGAAACTGATCCCGCTCATGATTATCAAAGCCATGCGCGACGAACCCCTACCGGTGTATGGCGACGGCCAGAACGTGCGCGATTGGATCCACGTCGAAGACCATTGCGCCGGCATCGTTGCGGCCTTGTACGAAGGCAAACCCGGCAGCGTCTATAACTTCGGCGGGAATAGCGAGATGGTAAACCTGGATGTCGTTAGGTTAATCCTCGACAAGCTCGGCAAACCTCACTCCCTCATTAGCTACGTTACTGACCGGTTAGGCCACGATCGCCGTTACGCGATCGATTCCAGCTTCGCCTCGCAGGAGCTAAAGTGGAAACCGCTGCACGATTTCAAAGAGGGACTCGAGTCGACGATTGATTGGTATCTGAACAATCTCCCCTGGTGGCAACCGCTTCTCCAACGCGCAGGAAGATATTGAAATGTGGCGGATCAGCCGGAACCAAAAAAAGCCTCGCTCTGGACGAGCATCTTCTATATGACGAGTGGAACCCGAAGATCGCAGGAAGAAACGTTATGAAGAAGAGCATCGTGATTAGGACGAATGTGTTTATTTTCCTCCTGCTGGCGCTAGTTCCAACAATCATTTCGGTGGCGATCCTTAGATCGGCACCGACGATTCCTGCAGCAGCGTCCCCGGTGACCAGCGTTAAGGGCAGCGCCTACGGCTCTTTCGCCAATATCTCGCTCTTTGGCGGACCGAACGAGACTCGTGGACCGGCACCTTCCGTAACGCTCCCGCCGGCTGGAGGTTCGATCAGTGCCAGCGCGCCGACGAGCTATGCACAATTCGCTCCAGCCACTATTTTCTCCTCAGGCCCGGTGACGGTCACTACTCAAGGGTCGACCGGCATGGGGTCGGTGACGAGCTCGGCCAACATCCAGAATGTCAATACATCTGGCGTAGAGGTGTTCACCGCGGACAATGTGTCGAGCACGTGTAGCGCGTTCGGAAACGGGATCAGCGGCTCGGCTACGATCACTAATGGGACTCTCCAGATCGACAACGGCGATGACGCGACAGGCGACCAGCACTTCCCCGTGTTCGTGACTGTGCCTACCAATCCCGCCCCTAACTCGGCTCCCATTTCCGGCCACATCCATGTGAACGGCTCCCTGGATTATTTCACCTACCGGTTCAACGAGCAGGTGGTCAACCCCGATGGCTCGCTCACCATCTACGCCGCACACCAACGCTTAATTGGGCCCACCGCGGTCGGTGACCTCTACATCGGCAAGGTGGTATGCGGCCTCGGCACGCCCTTGCGGATCACGTCCATCGTCCGCCTAACGAATGGTCACATTTTCCTGCAAGGCATCGGGGTCCCGAATGCGCAGCATACGATTCAAAGTTCGACTACTCCCAACGCGGCCGACTTCGGATTCCGCGCTTCCGTGACCGCAAACGCGGCCGGTGTTGTGCAGTTCGAGGACGGCATCGTCAGCCTACCCACGCGTTTCTACCGCCTGACGTTTCCGTAAAGTCAAGCAACGTTACGCGATCGATTCCTCCTTCGCGCAACAAAGTTGAAATGGAACCGCTGCGCAGGTTCCATGGAGGTGGTGAAGCTCATCCTCGACAAGCTCGGCAAGCCTCACTCCCTCATTAGCTACGTCACTGATCGGTTAGGCCACGACTGCCGCTACGCGATCGATTCCAGCTTCGCCTTGCAGGAGCTAAAATGGAAACCGCTGCACGATTTCCGAGAAGGCTTGGAATCGACCATCGACTGGTATCTCGCTCACCAAAGCTGGTGGCAACCGCTCCTCGAACGCGCGGGGAGACATTAAGTAATACTGTAGCCGCCTCGTTGCATCGAGGCGTTCGGAAAGCACGGCGACACAGCGCAGTGGCTACAGTCTCCGCTCCCCGACTTCCTCTCTCCGTTTTCTTGCTCCGGAGCATGAAATCGAAAGCTCGTTCCCTTCTCCTCTGCGGCCTGGCGATGCCGATTTCGTCGGGCGTCGAGATTCGTGGCCAGGAAGATAAGAACACCTCGGATGCGGACATGTCCAAGTTGATGACATCGAGAACCAAATGCAGAAAGAGGCGGCGGACATGGAGAAGGCGATGCCTGCGGCTAGCCCGGGGAAGAAGAAATCGATGGCTGAGCTACAAGCCGTGGGCAGGGAACAAGCCGGGCAATGGAACAGCAGGAAAAGCTGGAGCAACAGAAACTGGCCGTCGCCTCAAAGAAGCAGCTCGATGCGCCCGCCCTCGTCGCCTTGCCGGATTGGACCCGAAGCTCCCCTAGATGAAGACGGATGGGCCGGCCACCCGAAAGATCATTGACGAACAGGTTTACATCGTCGTCACCGGCACCTCGACTCTTACTCCCGCCCAAACCGGCGATGCCTGGGAGAAAGAGAAAACGGAAAAGATAACGATCGGCCGGAATAACAACATTTTTAACGACTTAAAGCATGTTATTATCTACGTCCATCCGCGCGATTCCTTCGAACAGGAAGTGCGGATGGAAGCCGAGCGCAAAGACGACGAAAAGGTTGCCCGGGTGAAGATATCCTCTCCTCTGCCCAAGCCGGACGTAGGGGAATAAATTGTAATTTTATCCTGCAACACGGCGGTCGCCGTGTGTATGGAAGAGGTTACCCATGCTAACTTCTCTCCGTTTCATCGCGCGCTCGCTCGCGGCCGGTCTGGTTTTCCTCCTGGCATTGCCTCACGCTTTCGCTGACGGCCCCGCCTTTGGGATGAATTCCCTGCCCACCACTCGTCCGATCTGCATTGGCTATTTGAACGCACTGCGCAGTGCGACCGGTGGGGGAACTTCCTACACGCCGAGCGAGCTGGTCACGGAGATGAATAGCCTGAACTGGGCCGGCTTTGACGCCGTGGTGCAGGCCTTTGCTGAGCCGAAGGCGGACGGTAGCATCGGCGAGGGCTTGGGGAATTTTTCGGCCTACCAGGCGCCCCTGCTCGCGGCTGCGCACGCCCGCGGGAAAGCGGTCATCCTTTCCATCGGCGGCGCGTATCCGCCGAAACTGGCCAGTCAATTCGCCACCATTGCGGCCGACCCCACGCTGCGCCAGACCTTCAGCCAGAACGTAACGAGCTATATCGTAGCGAAAGGTTACGACGGCGTGGATATCGATTGGGAATTTCCCGATTACCCGACCGGAAGGGCGAACATGACCCTTCTGATGCAGGCGCTGCATTCCGCGGTCAAGGCAGCCAATTCCAACTTCATCGTCATGTTTGCCACTGGGCCCGGCTACTACATGGGTAGCTATGATTTCGCCGCGCGCTCTCCCTACACCGACTTCTATTTCTACTTCGGTTACGATTGGAAAAATCCGCAAAATGGCCCGATGACCTATCCCGGTTCCACGCAATACACCACCGCGGATGATCAACTCCCGGAAGCTTCCGTCCGAGGTGGAATTCAATATGTGCTCAACAAAGGATTCCCAGCCGCCAAGATCATCTGCGGCCTGCAGTTTTATGGATCGCTCAACACCTCATGAAGCGCAGTCCGCGATACCTGGGCGGCGAATCCGGGCGGCTACCTCGCGGCGATTGATCCTAACTCCATGGAAGTGCTGATCAATGGCGAATGGTTCACCTCGCCCGATAGCATGAAGAAAAAAATGGACGCGGTGCTGAAACCCTCAACCAGCGTGCTGACTAACCACGCGATCATCCGGGGTATCGGCGCCTGGGAGATTGGCCATGAATATCGCGCCCATCCGGACCTCTCCACTGCTTTTGCGCAATGGCTCAACGCTTACCTGCCGAATTCCACTTCCGTCATCCGCGAAGCCGCGACCGGCGGCGGGACACAAGCACGCGTGACTTTCAGCACGTTACCCGGCGGCGCTTATCAGGTGCAGTCCGCAGCTACCCTAACAACCCCGACCCCCTGGCAAACGCTAGGCACCGCGAGCCCTAACGCGCAGGGCCAATTTCAAATCATCGATCCGCCGCCCCTCCCGCTGCAACGCTTCTACCGCGCGGTCTATCCGTAAGGGCGAGGCCCTTTCTCGGCTTATGATCTTGGGCTTGCAGCACAACTGGGACCGGCCTCGTCGCGCGATCGCGCCGATAACGAGGCCGATGAGAAGCTGAAAGCCGAGCAGCGCCCAGGCGATCATCTGCATTCGATGCGCGTTCGCGACGACAAACGAGTCGCCAGCGCGAACCGTCCCTACGATCTCCAGCAGCCGTTTGAGGACGACAGGGTTCCGCGGGAACGTGGCGAGGCCGATCACGGCGATCGCGCGCAGAGCCCTGACCAGCGGCTCGCTTCTGCCCTCGGAGAAAGATCGAACGCGGACATAATCCAGCGCTCGAATGGCTAACACCAGAGTGAGGGCCGCAGCGCGGCAGATTCAGTTCAGGATAATAAGGACCCGCAGAACGATGAGAAGCGGCCCCTATTCTGCCCTCCGTCTCGAAAGGCCTCGGCGATTGAAGAGCCGTCGGGTGTCGGCTGAAATAGCGCAGCGCTTAGGCGAGACCTGGCTTGCCTGCCCCCGCCAGATAGGCTTAGAACCAGCCGATGAATCACGGCTTTATCGACGTCGCTAAGGCAAACTGCTAAATTACAAAGCAATGAAAAGCTTACTCAAAGCCATCCTGGCGGGAGCACTCTTCTGGCTCGCGATCAATCTGGTCGCGATCGGATATCAACCCGCGCAAGCCGGCTCGGTCGTGGCTACGATAGAAATTGGCCTGGCCTTCGTCGTAGCGATCCTCGCCTGTGTGATTCTTCGCTGGCCGTGAGCACAACTGGAACAGTCCTGTTCGCGCGAACCACGCAACATCACCTCGTTCCCAAACTCCAGCTTGGGAATCGAGCCCGCGGGAGCAGTGCGAGATGGACTTGCCCGCCGGGTGCGCTTCGGGCGAAGCTCGCACTTGTTCTGCCGACATGGAAGGCGCCGGAGTTGCCGGTCCATGCCGTCTATGGCAGTCAACGCCTGCTCCCGATGCGCGCGAGCATTCATCGACTTCGCACTCAGTTCGCTGCCGAATCGACTGAAGTAAGGTTGCGTCAGGTTGCGTAGTTCTTCTGCCGGCGAGAGAGGTTTGAGGAGACTTTTCTCTAGCCCGACGCGATCGCGAATAACCCTGCGATTCCCACCGCGTAGATCACGAGCACAGCCAGCGAATCAATTCCCATCCGCGCAATCTGCCGACGCGGCCGGAAGATCAGGCCGCACAGATAGACACACGTTAGTAACATCCCCAGTGCTGTTAGATAAATATCCGTCCTTTGCGCCTGCGGTAGCACCGCTTGGCCGGAGAGCAGTGTTGCCATGAAGAAGAGCACCGGCAGGAAGGCATTCCCGCCGAAGATATCGCTCATCGCCAGTTTGTAGTCGCCCAGCTTCACCGACGCCAGCCCGGTCGAGACCTCCGGGAGCGAAGTTGCCGCCGCCAGTATCGTCGCGCCGAAGATCACCCCGGTCATTCCCAGGTGTTTCGCCAGTGCCTCGCCGCTTAGCTCTAGCGATACGCCGCTCGCCAGCGTCACCGCCGCGGCCACCAGGAAAATGGCAAGCGCCCAGCCGGTGCTCATCTTTTTCTTCGCCGACTTCTTTTTCTTCGAGTGCCCACGCGCCTCCTCCTGCCCGCCGGGCGCGTCGCCCTTCTTTAGCCAGGGCAGATCCTTCCGCGCCTTGCTCACCAAGTGCAGCCCGATCAACCACACCAGCACGATCCCCACGGTCGCGGGCGTGAGCCGCCAATAGATCAAGGTCGACGGCAACTCATGGCCCAGAATTGTCATGGTTAGGACGGCGATCACGAGTAACCCTTCCAGCACTAATCCCAGCGAAGCCGCCCGATAGGTCAGCCCGTCCTTCTTCCCGAGTCCGAAAAAATCGAGGACCACCAACACCACTGTCTGGATGGCGATCCCGCCGAGGATATTCCCGATCGCGATTCCGAGATTGTGATGGAGCGCCGCGCTGGCCGTGATCGCCATCTCCGGCAGATTCGTCACGATCGAGAGGAGCAACATCCCGCCCAGCGCTTCCCCCAGGCCGAAGCGAACGGAGAGGATATCCGTCGCGTTCGAGACATAAATCCCCGCCACCCAGACCGCCGTTGCCGCGCCCAGAAAGATGAGCAGTAACCAGCCAAGGGCGAGATGGTCGAGATTCATCGTCTCAAGCTACGCGTGAGGCGGCTTCAGCAGTAGCGATTGTTCCGCCCTCCGTCACGCCCGTTGTGAGCGTTCGCGGAAGAAATGTGCGTTGGGGATAGACAATCCCGCACGTTATCCTTCTACTTTCTCCTTTTCACTTTCCCCTTTCTTCGAGCCCCTTCCATTTCTCCCGCGTCTTCAAGCAGACGAGCGGGCTTTCCCCGCAGCAATTCGTCACCCGCGAACGCATCACCCGACCCCAGCAGATTGATGCGAGAAACCAAGCGCAGCCCGATTCGAGATCGCGCTCGAAATCGGCTACACCAGCTCGAGTGCTTTCGCCCAAGTCTTCCGCCGCGTCGACGGCGTCACGTCACAGAGTTTCGGAGTGCGCTGTAGGTTTGCCAATCATTGTCACGGAACAACCGTGCGCTATGATCGGGAATTGTGAGCCTCACCGAAATCTAGAAGCCGTGGATACCTTATCCACTAATGAACTGGTCGAGCTCGACGGAAGCTTATGATACACCTGCAGACACTGGACCTGCGGACCGCTGCGATCGGCGCGGTCATGCTAGGGTGGATCGCCTTCCTGGCGGTATTTGTCTTCCGCAAACGCCCACCGCAGACTGCGGAACGCGCGCGCGACCGGACGTCCTGGATCGGCCTGATCCTGCAGGGTCTCGGCCTCGGATCGGCGTCGTGGTCCACGCGACCGATGGGAGCGCTCCTCATTGCCGGCGCGCCCGCCTGGGTCGAACCGATCATGCTTTTAAGCGGCGTCACCTTGATGGCGCGGCGTCGGTCTGGCTGGTGCTGGCAGCGGTGCGGACGCTCGGCAAGAACTGGAGCCTTGCCGCGCGCGTCACCACCGATCACGAACTCATCGAGACCGGCCCCTACGCGCGCGTGCGGCATCCCATCTACACCGGCATGCTCGGCATGCTCATCGCCGACGGCCTCGTCTTCGGCCACCTGGTATTCCCTGCTGGCCGGGCTGGCCATCTACTGGATCGGGACGGCTCTGCGGACACGACGCGAAGAAGCGCTCCTGCGCCAAATCTTCGGAGCGGCCTACGATGACTACGCACGGCGCGTGCCCCCGCTGGTTCCGGGCTTGCGAATCGGCTGAACCGACGGCGCGCGAAGGCCCGAATGGCGTGACGCTCCGCGTTCGCTCGATAAACAGCCGGCCGTTTCATCTTCAACGGTCTGACCGCCGGTGAGCGCTACAACGTGAACCTCAACACCATCAACGCCGCCGGCCCAAGCGACTTTAGCGACGTCGGCGCGTTACGTATAGTCTAGGCTAGTTAACAGGCAGCGCGGCTGCTTTAACCGCAGAGAGGGCGCGTAAGCTACAAGCTTACGCGTTCTTTTCTTTTCTCCGGAACGGTGGCTAGCTATAAGACCACAGCTCGCCCCTAGGTTAGGTGACCGGTAGCGGTAGGGAGGAATCCGCCAGCACGAACGGGACGGGCCGCTCTTACGTGTCGAATAACGGAACCACCTTCACGACCGATGCCATCGGCAACTACATGATCCGGGCGGCGCAAATTCTCACCGGCTGCGACGCCAGGTTGCCCACGGTGAAAATCCTGCCAATCGCCCAGACCGCGGACGGCCACTTTCTCCCGCAGTGCCTCGGGGGCGCCGAACCAGATGAACAACCTGCAGTCGGCTCCGATCCCAGCCCGGCAAGTTTGCCTTGATCGCGCCCGCGCCGGCGGCAGCGGACGCGCTCGGTTCGTTCTCCTATGACGACGCCGACGCGGCTGTTCTGCCGAAGCGCTCCTATCGGGTGGTCTATCCGGAGGCGCTCGGAGCGGCGCGGCCCGCTTTTATCGTTTCCATCATCCGGCCCTCGTCGGATAGTGGATGCGATGGATCAGAGTTACACCACCGCGATCGAGGATTTGTTGCACACTTATCGCGAGAACGGCGGGATCAATTACGTCGAGGCCGCGGCGACGCTGCCATCGCGTCCGGCGGTGGACGAGACGTGTGTTGAGCTGCTCAGCATTATGTTTCCCGGGTTCCATGGCGGGCTCCTGGCGCATGCGGGTGAACTCGAAGCCGTCACTACTGGTCGGATCAAGGCGCTGCATGCGCGTTTGAAACCCGAGGTGCAGAAAAGCCTGGCCGCGGTCCGTCCGGACGAATCCACCGAGAAGCACACCGAAGAAATCCTCGCCTTCTTTTTTTCCCAACTGGCCAAACTCCGGCAGATGCTCTGGGCCGATATCGACGCGGCCTACGAAGGCGATCCGGCGGCGATCAGCTACGAAGAAATCATCCTCGCCTATCCGGCGATCGAAGCGATCGCGATTCAGCGCATCGCGCATCTGCTTTACCAAAAAGATTTGCCGCTCATCCCGCGGATGATGACTGAATGGGCCCATGGTCGGACGGGGATCGACATTCATCCGGGCGCGACCATTGGCTCGCATTTTTTTATCGATCACGGCACCGGCGTGGTCATCGGCGAGACCTGCGTGATCGGCGCGCACGTGAAGCTTTATCATGGCGTAACGCTAGGTGCGCGGAGCTTCCAGAAGGACGACGCCGGCCACATTCGCAAAGGTGGCAAGCGCCATCCGAACGTGGAAGATCACGTGACGATTTATCCGAACTCGACTGTCCTCGGCGGCGAAACCGTGATCGGCGCACGGAGCACGATCGGGGGAAATGTTTTCCTCACCCAAAGCGTGCCGCCGGACTCGTTAGTCTATTACGAAGCCAAGCAGATGAAGGTGGTGCCGAAGAAGGAACGAAGCCCGGACGCGCACGGAAAATTTTAGGTGATCTATCTCGATTACAACGCGACCACGCCGCTCTGCGAACTGGCGCACGCGGCCATGCAGCCGTATCTGCGGGAGCATTTTGGAAATCCCTCGAGCATTCACGCGGCCGGCCGGGAAGCGCGCGCAGCGATCGACGATGCGCGCGATCTGTTGGCTGACTTGTTAGGCGCAAAGCCGCACGAGCTCATTTTTACCGCCGGCGGCACGGAGGCGAACAACCTCGCCATCCTCGGCCTGGCCCGGAGCCGGCACGAACACGGCCGGCACTTGATCTGCGGAAGCACCGAGCATCACGCGGTCCTGAACACCTTCGAGCATCTGCAGGCGTGCGAAGGTTTCGACGTCACCTTCTTGCGCGTGGACTCGTTAGGCCGAATCGAGCCCACAGAGCTCGCGGGGGAAATTCGCGCCGAGACCACGCTGGTTTCGATCATGAGCGCGAACAACGAAACCGGAGTGACGCAGCCGATGGCGGCGATCGCGGAGGTTTGCCGGGCACGCGGAGTTTTGCTGCACAGCGACATGGTGCAATCCTTCGGCAAAGAGCCAACCGATCTCGCGCTGGTCGACGCGGCGAGTTTCGCGGCGCATAAATTTTATGGGCCGAAAGGCGCCGGCCTGCTTTATCTGCGCGCCGGTTTGCCGCTCGAACCGATTCAATTCGGCGGCGCGCACGAGAATCAGCGCCGGCCGGGAACGGAAAACGTCGCCGCGATCGCGGGGATGGCGGCGGCGGCGGAGTTTGCGCTCGATGATTTTCTCGCCGAACAAAAGCGCGAGGCCGGGTTGCGCGATCAGCTTTTGGAAAAAATCGGGGCCGCCTTTCCGGAAGCGAAAGAAAACGGCGATCCGGCGTATCGGCTGGGGAACACGCTCAATGTCAGTTTCCCCGGGGTCAGTTCCGAGACCCTGCTGATAGCACTCGATCTCGAAGGCGTTTGCGCTTCCAGCGGTTCGGCCTGCATGGTCGGCTCGGTGGTGGCGTCGCATGTTTTGCGTGCGATGGGCGCGGAGGCGGCGAGCGCGACCTCGGCGATTCGGTTCTCGTTAGGCAAAGAAACCAGCGCTGCGGAAATTGCCGAGACCGGCGCAATCATCGCCCGGGTGCTCTCCCGCCTAACGAGTGCAAATTCTGCGAAGGCGTATGCTCTGGCTTGAGCAGCTGGATTTTTTCATCGATCGAATCGGGCGCCCGGAGCCGCCACCGGCGCCGGCAAGAGCTCTGCCGCGCGCCGGGCGTGACTTCGCGCTCGAAGCGACGGCGCGCGAACTTCTGCGCGCGGTCCAGGCTGACGAGCTGCTCTCGTTAGTCCGGGTAAAATGGAATCCGCGGATGCGCAGCGCGGCCGGGCGAGCGGATTATCGCGCACACCTCATCTCGCTGAATCCACGATTGCGCGAACATGGCGGCGCGGAAATCGATCGCACTTTGCGCCATGAACTGGCTCATCTCCTGGCGCATTTTCGAGCCGGCCGGCGTCGCATTTCGCCGCATGGGCGTGAATGGCGCCGGGCCTGCCATGACCTCGGGATTGGCGATGAAAAGCGTTGCCACACTCTCCCCTTCCCCACGCGCACGCGGGCGCGGCCCTATCTTTATCGCTGTCCGAAGTGCGCCGCGGAGTTCCCGCGCGTCCGGCGAATTCGCCGCGCGGTCGCTTGCCTCGCCTGTTGTCGCCGGCACACCCGCGGGCGTTTTGACTGGCGTTTTCAGCTGCGGCTTGTGCGCGCGACCAGTATTGATTAATCTTCTCCGTGTTCTGCGGGCGAAGCTTATCCATCCTGCGAATTCTCCTGGCGGCATGCACGCTCTTCGCCGCCAACGCGCGCGCTTATAAACTCGAGAGCTCGCGTTGGACGGCCAACCGCACCGTCCTGATGCACCTCTCGTTAGGCGGGCCGGCAGTTTTGCAGGATGGTTTCACTTCCTTCAATCAATCCGCCGCCGACGCGCTCAATATTTGGAACAATTATTTGGTGCACATGCAGTTTGCCTCCGTCGTCGGCTCCCCGTTGACGCCGACCGATGGTGACGCCGATAACTCGGCGTTTTTCTCCGACACAGTTTATGGCAAGGCCTTCGGCAGCCGCGTTCTCGCAGTCACATTAATTTCTTCCCGCGGCGCGATCCTGAGCGAGACGGACGTCCTTTTTAATAATCACGAGACGTGGGATTCTTATAGCGGTCCGTTGCAGACGACGCGGGATTTTCATCGGGTAGCTTTGCATGAATTCGGACACGTCCTCGGTCTCGATCATCCCGACGACGCCGGGCAACACGTGGTCGCGATCATGAATTCGGTGGTCAGCGAGCTCGATACGCTCGCGGCGGACGACATCTCGGGCGCGCAATCGATTTACAATAGCGGGCCGGACTATCTTTTTTCCAACCCGGCGCCGAATCTCGTCAACCTTTCGACGCGCGCATTCGTTGGCACGGGCAACAATGTTTTGATCGGCGGTTTCATCATTCAAGGTCCCCAGCCGGCGACGGTGATTCTCCGCGCGATCGGCCACTCGTTAGCCGGCCGCGGAGTTAATAATGCGCTAACCGATCCGACGATTGAGTTGCGAAATGCTTCGGGCACGGTGGTGGCGCGAGGCGATGACTGGATCTCGGATGCGAACGCGGAGACGATCGCGAGTTATCGGCTCGATCCTTCGAACAGCCGCGAATCCGCGCTCCTGCAAACGCTCAACGCCGGGAATTACACCGCCATCGTACAAGCTTTCAACAACAGCGACGGCGACCAGACCGGAACGGCGCTGGTGGAGTTGTTCGACCTGCACACGACCGGCGGGCGCGCCGGCAACATCGCCACGCGCGGGCAGGTTTTGAACGGCGACGACGTCTTGATCGCGGGCTTCATCGTCGGCGGAAATGCGAGCAAGGAAGTGGTCATCCGCGGAATTGGCCCATCGCTCGTGGGCGCGGGATTATCGGGCGTGCTGGCAAACCCGAGCATCGAGCTGCACGATTCCACCGGCGCGATTTTGGCGTCGAATGATGATTGGCAGAGCGATCCAAATTCGGCGCACGTCCAGCAAGTTGGCCTAGCGCCGACGCAGCCTGCGGAATCCGCGCTCGATCGCACGCTCAATCCCGGCGCTTACACCGTGATCTTGCGCGGAGTGAACAGCACCGGGATCGGGTTGATCGAAGTTTACGATCTAACGCCGGCGCAGTGAAGTGTAGCCACGGCCCGGTGGGCCGTGCCGCGTGTGCGAGCACATTTGTTAAGCGTCCATGGCCGAGCCGCCCGGCCCGCAGGGCCGTGGCTACACCGCGGTGATCACTCGTTAGACCAATTCGTTAGACTCGCCTTTGCTGGCTTTTTGTCCGCGCAATTTCGCCTGGATAAAAAGATCAATGTCGCCGTCCATGACCGCCTGAACGTTGCTCGTCTCGGCGCCGGTGCGGTGGTCTTTCACCATCTGGTAAGGCTGAAAAACATAAGAGCGAATCTGACTGCCCCAGGCGACGTCGCCTTTCTCGCCGTATTGGCGATCGATCTCGGCGCGCTTTTTATCCTGCTCGATCTCGTAGAGTTTCGCCTTCAACATTTTCATCGCCAGTTCACGATTCCGGCCCTGGCTGCGCTCCGCCTGGCAGGCGACGACGATCCCGCTTGGCTTGTGCACGATGCGCACCGCGGTCTCGACTTTGTTGACGTTCTGGCCGCCCTTGCCGCCGGCGCGATAGGTGTCGACTTCGATGTCGGCGGGATTGATTTCGATCGGCACGGAATCGGCCATCTCCGGCACGACATCGACGCTCGCGAAGGAAGTGTGGCGGCGCTTGTTAGAATCAAAGGGCGAAATGCGGACCAACCGATGCACCCCGCGTTCCGTGCTCAGGTATCCGTAAACGTACTCGCCGCTAACGAGGAAGGTGGCGGATTTAATTCCAACTTCTTCGCCGGTTTGGATGTCGATCGTCTGCGATTGAAAGCCGCTGCGTTCAATCCACCGCCCATACATCCGCAGAAGCATGTCGGCCCAATCGCACGATTCGGTGCCGCCAGCGCCGGAATGGATGGTGACGAATGCATTCGATCGGTCGTTAGGCCCGGAGAGAAACTGCCGGAGTTCAAATTCTTCGAGCTTATGCACCAGGCGCGCGTGCTCGGTGCTTATCTCCGCTTCGGCTTGGCTGCGTCGCGCGCCGTCAGTTTCTTCCGTGGCTAACTGCTGCAGCGCTTCGAAGTCATCGGTCTCGCGCTCGAGCTCGCGAAAGGGATTGATTAACGAACGCAGTCGCGAGACCTCTTCGACATCGACTTGGGCGCGCTCGCGATTCGACCAAAAATCCGGCGCGGCCATCCGCTCTTCGAGCGCGGCGAGCTGGTCCTGGAGCTTGGCGACGTCAAAGAAACCTCCGCAGTGCGCCGACGCGTGACTTCAATTCTTCGGCGCTGATTTCCGGGAGATCCGTGGCCATGGCCGAAGATAACAATGCGGACGCGATTCGCCAGAAGCTTGTCCGAAAAGACGCGCGCAGCCTAGGGCCGCTTCGCTTGCTCAACGCGAAAGATAGTCTCGCCCGGTTTCATCAGGTCGAGACGATCACGCGCCTCGGTTTCCAGAAAAGTGACATCGGTCTTGAGCAAATTTACTTCGCGTGTCTGGCGCGCGACTAACACTTTCTGCGCGGCCGTCTGCGCCTCCAGGTTGTCGTTTTCGGCGCGGATTTGGACGAGACGTTTGTGTTGCGGAACGAAGAGACTAACGACGACTAAGAGGAAGGCGAGAGCTAACAAGACCCGCAGGATGCGGTTAAGCTGCTGCCAAACTGAGGCCTCGCGACGAGCGCGGAAGTCGCCGTAGCCGGGATGATCCACTAGCGCATTTTACCGCCGTAAACTGCGTTGTCACCTAGTTCCTCCGCGATCCGGAGAAGTTGGTTATACTTAGCTACCCGATCGGTCCGGCAAAGCGATCCGGTCTTGATCTGCCCGGCGTTAGTCGCCACCGCGATATCCGCGATGGTCGTGTCTTCGGTTTCTCCGGAGCGATGACTGATGACCGCGGTGTAGTTATTTTCCGTGGCTAGGCGGATGGTATCGAAGGTCTCGGTGAGGGTGCCAATTTGATTGACCTTTACCAGGATGGAATTGGCCACGCCTTGGTCGATTCCTTTTTGCAGGAACTCGACGTTGGTCACAAAAAGATCGTCGCCGACCAGTTGAATCCGATCACCGAGACGGTCGGTCATTTTTTTCCAACCAGCCCAATCATTCTCCGCGCAACCATCTTCGATCGAGATAATCGGGAAACGCTTTACGAGCGATTCGTAGAGATCGATTAACTCATCCGCGCTCCGTTGCGAGCCATCGGATTTTTTGAAAACATATGCGCCCGCCTCGTTGTCGTAGAATTCCGAAGCCGCGGGATCGAGAGCGACGAAAATTTCTTCGCCGAATTTATAGCCAGCTTTGCCAACGGCGATGGCAATGCATTCCAGCGCGTCCTCGGCGGATTTGAGAGTCGGCGCGAAACCGCCTTCGTCGCCAATGGCGGTCGAGAGCCCGCGATCTTTGAGCACACCTTTGAGGGCATGAAAAACTTCCGCGCCATAACGGAGCGCTTCCGGAAAAGTAGGCGCGCCTTTCGGCATGATCATGAACTCCTGGAAATCAATCGGGGCATCCGAGTGCGCACCGCCGTTGAGAATATTCATCATCGGCACCGGGAGTGTGTTCGCCTTCGGCCCGCCGAGATAACGAAAGAGCGGCAGCTCGGAAAACGCAGCCGCAGCGTGAGCGTTGGCTAACGAGACGCCGAGAAGAGCATTGGCGCCGAGATTTTTTTTGTTCTCCGTCCCATCGAGCTCGATCAACGTCCGATCGAGCGCTTCCTGATCGAGCGCATCCGCGCCGACCAAACCGTGCGCAATCGTTTCGTTGACCGCGCGCACGGCCTTGAGCACACCTTTGCCGCCGTAACGACTTTTGTCGGCGTCGCGCAATTCCCACGCTTCGTGCTCGCCGGTGCTTGCACCGCTCGGAACGGCTGCGCGCCCAAACGCGCCGCCCTCGAGCCAGACATCCACTTCCACAGTCGGGTTGCCGCGCGAATCAAGGATCTCGCGGCCGATGATTTTTTTGATGCTCGTTTTTGCCATGTCTGCCGGGCGAATTAGAACAGCTTAGCCGCCGCACGCCAATGAACTTTAGCGACGGCGTGGAAGCATTCGCGGTAGCCCCGTGCGATGACGCGTTTCACCAGTACAACCGAAGCCCTCGCCGCAGCAATGCCACACGCGAGGGCCGGAGTTTCGCTAAATTTACGATGGCTCGTCAGGCGACTTTCGCCGCTTTCGCTGCTTTTTGGCGGCGATAAGCAATGAGGCCGAGACCACCGAGCGCCATCAACGCGATCGGCGCTGGCTCTGGAACGGCACCTGCCGCGATGGGAGTGTTCGGCGTGTCGTCATACGCGATGCCGCTCAGGGTGATCGCGTAAGGCACGGCTGCGTCTTGTCCTGCGATGCTCAAACCGACCCATCCGAAAAACGTCTGCCCGCCGGCCGTAAAGCGGATCCCAAGAAAACCACTCGCAGGACCATTGGCGCTCACCCACTGACTCGCGGGAAACCCTGCTGAAGAAGCGAGATAACCGGTCTGACCAGTCGTTCCTCCGGTGAGCGTGATGAAGGGGCCGGTCCCGTCAATGATCGTGCCTGCCGCCAGACGAGAAGGATACGCGTTTGCGGTGAGTTTACCGATGACATCGATGTTAGGCCCGCCGCCAATGGGCGCAGCGAAACCAGCCAATCCAAAAATTCCGGTAGAGCCACTCTTACTGAGGCTGCTGAAGCGCTGACGCAGACGGAAATCGATGATCCCGTCCTTGTTGAAATCGAAGTTGCCCGCATTCCCGGAAGTGAAGTACGTCGATCCGTCGTTCGCCGTTGGATCGGTGAAGACCTGGTTGTTGAAATTGATGAACACAATCGCGGCATCCGCAGTGGTGACTGCGCCCGCGAGAACGGCTGCGCCTAAGCCTGCTGCGCAATATTTTCCTACACGTGAGTTTCGATCGGAGAGTTTGTCAGGGAGTGTCATGGTATTCATTTGGTTCGTGGGTTAGGTGGCCCGTGCGTGCTTTATGAAGAAGTCGTAAGATCGCGTCAATCAAATTTGCCGAAATGAATTAAACGTTTTCTGAAATGACCGATCCAAATTCCTTGCTCACTCGTCGCCTTCTTCTGATCGGCTGGGATGCAGCAGACTGGCAAATGATCGACCCGCTGTTGGAGGCTGGCGAGATGCCAGTGCTTAATCGGCTTATCGAAGAGGGAGTGATGGGGAATCTGGCGACCCTTCAACCGGCGATTTCGCCGATGTTATGGACGTCGATCGCGACAGGCAAGACAGCCGATAAACACGGAATCCTGGGTTTCACACAGCGCGATGCGGACACCGGCACGCCGCGACCTTTTCCGTCGGTCGCGCGCAAGACGAAAGCGATCTGGAATATTCTTCAGCAAGCGCTCGGCTGGCGTTGCCACGTGGCGAACTGGTGGGCGAGTCATCCAGCCGAGCCGCTGGATGGCGTGACTGTTTCGAATTTCTTTTTCACAACGCGACAAGTCGGTCCGAACATCTGGCGCGTTCCGCAAGCCGCGATTCATCCGCAGGGTTTGGAGGCGGAATTCGGGCCCCTGCGGATGGGGATTAACGAAATCGATCAGGAGATGGTGCTGCCGTTCATCCCACGAGCCGCAGAGATCGACCAGAAATTGGACAATCGGCTCGAGCAGCTCGCCGGTGTTCTGAGCGATTGCATCAGCGAACAAGCAGTGGCGACGGCTGTTCTGGAGCACGAGCCGTGGCAGTTCGCGGCGGTTTACTCGGACGCGATCGACCACTTCTCACACGCGTTCATGAAGTACCACCCGCCGCGCCAGCCGAACATTCCGGAGCAGGATTTCGAAATCTACAAAGATGTGATGCGCGGCGTATATCGGTTTCACGATATGATGCTCGGGCGCTTGATCGAATTGGCGGGCCCGGAGGCCACGATCGTTCTCTGTTCCGATCACGGTTTCCAAAGCGGCATGCTTCGCCCCCTTGATAATCCTCGCGAACCGGCCGGCCCTACCTTCTGGCATCGCGACTTCGGCATCCTTGTCATGAAGGGTCCGGGCATCAAGCGCGACGAGCGCATCTACGGCGCTAACCTGCTCGACATCGTTCCCACTTTGCTCACGCTCGTCGGCCTCCCCGTGGCGCGCGATATGGATGGCAAGCCACTGCTCGAAGCGCTCGAAAATCCAAATCCAATCGCGCCGATCGCTTCGTGGGATGACGTTCCGGGCCGCGATGGCCAGCATCCGCCGGGAACAAAATGGGACATCTCAGTGGAGGAAGCGGATGCGATTATTCAGCAATTCGCGGCACTGGGATACGTCGACGAACCGACTGACGATCGTCTCCGGGACGGTGAGACAACCGAACTCGAGACTCAGTATAACCTCGCCCAGGTCCATCTCTCCGCGGCACGACCGGAAAAGGCTGTCAAGATTCTCGAAGAACTGCTCGCGCGCCAGCCCTGGGAGTCGCGATACATTCACCAGCTCGCGAATGCCTATATAAAAGGGGGTTGGTTTCGCGCCGCGGAAGATCTCCTCGAACGCGCATATCCAAACGAAAACGGCAAGCCCTCTCCGGCTCCGCACATTGTCTGGCAAATGCGCGCCAAAGCCGCGCTCCGTCTGGGCGATCGCGAGCGCGCCGCCGATCTCCTCGAGCACGTAATGCAACACATGCTGCTCCATCCGAGCACCTGGGTGGAAGCTGGTTGGCTTTGGGTCGAACTGCGCCGGCTGCCCGATGCGGAGAAATGTTTTCACCGCGCGCTGGAATTAGATCCCGATAGCGCCGCCGCCTATCAGGGACTTTCGACCATACATCTGCGCCGGAAAGAAAACGGACTCGCGATTGATGCCGCGCTCGAAGCGGTGCAACGGCTGCATCATTTGCCGATGTCGCACTTGAATCTCGGGATTGCGCTCGCGCGTGAAGGAGAACTCGACGCCGCGCTCGTCGCCTTTCGCCGCACGCTTGGGATGCAGCCGGACTCGATCCGCGCGCATCGTTGGCTTGCCGCGCTCCATGGTTCGAAGCGCCCGGATGATTTTCTGGCCCACGCGCATCGCAACCAATCGATTCGATTGAGCCGCGAGCGGATGGCGAATGCGCCTGCGCAGAGTTCGCGGAATGGGGAACGTCGTGCAGCGCCGGATCTTCCCTCTTTTGCGGAACGCCGTCGGCTCGAAGCAGAAGCGCGCCCGCGGCCCGACGCGCCGGTCACATCGGGACGCACGTTCCTGCTCGTCTCCGGGCTTCCCCGCTCCGGTACTTCTTTAATGATGCAAATGCTCGCCGCGGGTGGAATGCCTCCGCGCACGGACGGATTACGAACCGCGGATGGTGATAACCCGGAGGGCTACTTCGAGTGGGAAGCGATCAAGCGAATCTCCAAAGAACCGCAGCTGCTTGATGAGCCCGAGCTGGAAAATAAAGCGATCAAAGTGATCTCCGCATTACTGACCGCATTGCCGCGGGTCCATAACTACCGGGTCATTTTCATGCGGCGGCCGGTCGCTGAGATCGCAGCATCTCAGTCAAAAATGATCGCGCACCGCGGGACAGCAGGGTTAGAGAAAGCGGAAGATCAGATCGCCTCCGCGTTAAGCAATCACGCGGCAAGCACGCTGCAGTTCCTCCGCAGCAAACCAACCACCTTCGAAGTTCTCGAGGTCGACTATCCTGAGCTCGTCACGCATCCCGAAGCGTGGATCGGACGCATCGTACAATTCGTTGGTGTCGAAAAACTCCCCCATCCCGAGCGTCTCTCGAGGGTCGTGCGGAAGGATCTGCATCGAAACCGCGCGGCGGAAAACGCGGGAAGCGCGGGCGAATAGCATCCCTGCGCGCCCCCAGGTGCCGGAGTTTCGCGCTGGCAATCTTTTGAACCGCGCATAGTCTGCTCGTATATGTTTTTCCAGCGGGGAATCTTCGCGGTTTTGCTGGTGGCGAGCGCATGCCTTGCTCTCGCAGCAGAACCTCGCCCTTTGACTCCGGAGCAGCTCGGCACGGCCCAGAAAAGCGACACGCTGACGATCCCCACGCCGGGAGAACTTTTCGCCGCGCTTTCGAAGCCAGGGAAGCCGGATTGGTCGAGTCAATATCGCGGCCCGATCCCGATGGCCTACAGCAATCGCGCGCGGATCGCGCTCAATCTCGGCGGCCTGATCGCTGATGGCTTTATCGCGGTGGAAGCGCAGGATACGCAGCAGGTGAAAAACATCGGCACCGATATCATCAAGTTAGCGAAAGCACTCGGGGTCAGCGAAAACGTCCTCAGCCGCGGCAAGAGCATCAACGAGTTCGCGGAGAAGAACGAATGGGACGCGCTCCAGGAAGAACTCGAAGCCACCCAGAACGAAGTGAAGACTTCGATGCAATCGAACAGCGACCAGGATTACGTTATTCTAGTTAGTCTGGGCGGCTGGATTCGCGGCACCCAGGTCGTCAGCGGTTCGATCGCGCAAAATTACAACGAAGCGAGCGCTAAAGTTTTGCGGCAGCCCGCGCTGGTCAGTTTCATCCAAGCGAAGATCAAGGAAATGTCGCCGACGCTCCAGGCCGAGCCGCTGGTCAAGTCGGTCGCCGCGCAGCTCTCCGCGATCGAATCGCTCGTGACCTTTTCGAGCGGTGGCACCCCGACTGCTGAAGAGGTGCGCAAGCTGCACGAAGCGGTCAGCAAGTTAATGGACGAAATTCAAACCAAGGCGGACGTGAAATGATTTTCCGAATCCTCGGCATGGCCCTGATTTTTGCGACCGCCTTTTCCGGAAATGCCGCCGAAAGCGACCACCAGGTGAAGGCGCGCGAAACCGCTCTCGACCTCGCGGGCGCTTTTTCCAACGACGGCTTCAAGATTCGCGATGGCCATTGGGCGGGCGAAATCAAGCAGGGCGAGCAGGCTCTCCTCGCGGTCAATCTTTACGCCGGCAATCAATATTGGTTTTCCGTCGGCAGCGATGAGAGCGCGAAGAAATTTGCCCTCCGCCTCTACGATGAAAACGGCAAACCGGTCTCGACCGAAAATTACGAAGATAGCGAGAAAGCGGCCGCCGGATTCTCGCCCACGATCAGCGGCCAGTATTTCGTTTCGATCAAGCCGCTGGAAGGCGCCGCGAGCACTTTCTGTCTCGTCTATTCCTACAAATGAAGACCACGCGGGTTTCCTGCCATCGCCTCAGAACCTGCGCGCGCAATCTCGCCGCGCTCGCGCTCGTTAGTCTGTTCGCCTGCGCCTGCGCCTCGAAGCAGAACGCCGTCGCGCGCGTCAATAGCGGCAAAGTTTTCGCCGTCACCGCGGATAAGACCGCCTTCTTTCGTTACGGCCCCCAGCAGGGCAATGGTCCCGACGAAACGCTGGCGAAAGACACGCTCATGACCTTGATCCGTCCGTCGTTCGGCTATTGCAAAGTGCATCTCCTCCCGAGCCAGCAGGAAGGCTATGTGGCGAGCGAAGACATCCAGCCGGCGCCGCCGACTCTGCTCGCTTCCCTGAATCCGCCGGCGCAAGCGAGCACTTCTTCTTCTTCATCGCGGGAGAATTTCGATGTCCGTTCGACCGAGCCGAATTTCGTCCCGCCGCCGGAATCGCTTCCCGATCCCGATCTCCCGCCGGCTGCGGCCGAACCGTCACCGCAATAATTTTCCGCGCGTCGGCGGTTCTTCGTTGACGATGACTCGTTAGCCGAAACGGATGCCCGCCTCGCAAGTCTTCTACGAAGGAAACGTCCAGGGCGTCGGCTTTCGTTATTCCATCAAACAAATCGCCCGGGGTTTCGAGGTCATCGGCTGGGTGCGCAATCTCCCCGACGGACGGGTCGAGCTGCAAGTGAGCGGCGAAAGCGCGGAGCTGGCCGACTTTCTCGAGGCCATCGGACAGAGCGAATTGCGCGCGCACATTAAAAATCAAACCGCGACGTCTCTGACCGAACCACCAGTCGCGCGCGGCTTCGAAATTCGGCATGAGTGACGCCGCCGTTGAGGTCACGGGATTGACCAAGCTGTTCCCGATCCCGTTCCAACGGCGCTCGATTCGCGCGGTCCACGAACTCAACCTGCGCGTCGAAGCCGGGGAGATTTACGGACTGCTCGGCCCGAATGGCTCCGGCAAAAGCACCACCCTGAAAATCATTCTCGGGCTGGTTTCCCCGACTCGCGGGAAGGCGGAAATTTTCGGCCGCGACAGCGAGGAGGTTGCGAGTCGCGAAGCCGTCGGCTTTCTGCCCGAGAGCCCGTATTTCTATAAATGGCTGACCGCCGCGGAGACGCTCCGCTTCTACGGAAAACTCTGCGGGCTTCACGGCGCCGGCCTCACGAAACGCGTCGCCGAACTGCTCGAGCTCGTTGGCCTAACGAGTGCAAGCGCTCGGCGTTTGCGCGGTTTTTCCAAGGGCATGCTCCAGCGCATCGGGCTCGCGCAGGCCTTGATCAATGACCCGCGCCTCGTCGTCCTCGACGAACCCACCGCCGGTGTCGATCCGGCCGGTGCGCGCGAGATTCGCGACTTGATTTTGCAGCTGAAAAAACGCGGCGTCACCGTCCTGCTCACATCGCACTTGCTCGGGCAAGTGCAGGAAGTTTGCGATCGCGTCGGCATCCTCGCGCACGGCGTCATGGTCCGCGAAGGCGCCGTCACCGAGCTCCTCGGGATTGAAAACCAAACCGAAGTCGTGCTCGAAAATGCATCCCCGGAATTGCTCCGGCAGATCGCCGCGCTCACCGAAAAATCCGGCGCGCGTTTGCTCGCACAACGCCAACCGCAAACCACCCTCGAGCGTTTTTTCCTCGAAGCGACGAAGCGCGACTCCGAGCAATGAGCGCCGCGGCTCCTCCCACTCATCGCGCCTTCTCGCCGCGCCGCGTTTGGGCGATCGCCAGCAACACCTTCACCGAGCTCACCCGGCTGAAGGTTTTTTACATTCTCCTCATCTTCGCCTTCGCCATGATCGCCAGCTCCGTGGTCATGGCCCGGCTAACTTTTCAGCAGGAATTCCAGGCACTCCAGGACATCTCGTTAGGCGTAATGAGCATGGTGGCGTCGTTGCTCGCGATTCTCGCGACCGCGCGGCTCCTGGCGCAGGACTTGGAGGATCGCACGGTTTACACCATTCTCGCGAAACCGGTCCCGCGTTCCGAGTATCTCGCCGGAAAATTTGTGGGCGTGGTTTTGCTTTTAACCGTCAGCATCGCGGTCATGGCCGCGCTCTTTTTCGTCGTCCTCTTTTTCCGCGAGCACGCCGCGCTCGCCGAAACCGCTCGGCAAATGTCCGGCCAGCCCGTGCCGCAAATAGCCGAAGCATTGCGCGCGATTGAACACGCTTCCTTCAATGCGAATCTTTTCGCGGCGATCGCGATCATTTTTGTGAAGGCTGCGTTGCTCGCCGCGCTCACCCTTTTTATTTCCACCTTTGCGACCAGCAACATCTTCACCGTCGCGGTCGCGATTTTTGTTTATTTCATCGGTCATTTGCAGGCGACGGCGCGGGAATTTTGGCTGCAGGAACAGGGCGGCGGCTGGCTCAGCCATCTTTTCCTCGCCTTCGTCGCGCTCGTCTTTCCGGATCTCCAGCAATTCAATCTCGCCGACGAAATCACCGGCGTGGTTATCCCACTCGCGCTTCTCCTCAAGACGATCGGCCTCGCCGGCTTTTACGTTCTTCTCTATCTGCTTCTCTCCATCGCCGTATTTAATAGCAGGGAGTTATGAGGACCGCGCTTCTCGTCATCTGCGGGCTGCTTGCTTTCGGCGGCCTGCGTCTGCCGCTGGAGCATGCGCTTTATCTCGAGCACATCCGGCGCGGTCTCCCCTCGCCGCCGCCGCTGGATTTGAGTTTACGCGAACAAATCGGCCAACTCGGATTCGTCGCCGCGCTGGGCGGTTTCCGCTCGTTAGTCGCGGATTATCTTTTCATCCAGGCGCACGTCGCCTGGGAGCGGACGGATTGGAGCCGGCTCCTTTTGCTCCTGCGCGAGGTAACCACTTTACAGCCGCACGCGATTCTTTTTTGGGACATCGCCGCCTGGCACATGGCCTGGAATGCCAGCACCGCCGCGCTCAACAATCCGGCGCAACCGCGAGCCGCGCTCCGGATCAAAGCCCAGCGCGAATATTTTGACCTTGGAAAAGATTTCCTCGAACGCGGGATTACCAACAATCCTGATCACCCGCAACTCTATCTCGCGCTCGCTCGTCTCTATCGCGAAAAATATCAGGATCACGCCCGCGCTGCGGAATACTTCGCCCTCGCGGCCGAGAAACCGGGCGCGCCCAGTTACGCGAAACGCTTTGCCGCCTACGAGCTCTCGGATTGTCCGGGCCGCGAGCGGCCAGCGTATGAGCAATTGCTCGCGCTTTACCAGCAGGGCGAACGCGAACGTCTCCCGACCTTGATCAAGCGGTTGAAATTTCTCGAAGACAAGCTCAACATTCCGCGCGATCAGCGCATTCCCGATTCTCTGCGCTAACTTCGCCCGTCCCCCATGCGCTTCGCCATTTTCAGCGACCTCCACGGCAACCTCGATGCCGCCGAAGCCGTTTTGCAGGACGCGCGCGCGCAGAATTGCACCCACTTCGTCTGCCTCGGCGACCTCGTCGGTTACAATGCCAATCCGCACGAATGCGTTGAACTCGTTAGGCAACTCGATTGTCCTGTGGTCAAGGGCAACCACGACGAGCAGGCCTGTCTCGGCGAATCTTCGCGCGACTTCAATGATCTCGCCGAACAGGCCATCAACTGGACGCGCGAACATTTGACCGACGAAGACAAACTCTGGCTCTCGCAGCTTCGCCTCGTTCGGCAGGTGCGCGATTTCACCATCGTCCACGCCACCCTCGATACGCCGGGCGAATGGGGTTACGTATTCAAGAATCTCGACGCCGTCGCCAGCTTCACTTATCAGCACACCACGGTTTGCTTTTTTGGCCACACTCACGTCGCCGGAGCATTCGTTAGGGACGACGGCGTCCAGCGGGTCGTGACCGATCACCTGACGATCGAGAGCGGCAAGAAATATTTCATTAACACCGGCAGCGTCGGCCAGCCGCGCGATGGCGACCCGCGGGCCGCTTATTGCATCTACGACATCGAGCGCAGCGTGGTCGAACAACGCAGGGTGCGTTACGACCTCGCGGCCGCGCAGCGCAAAGTCATCCAGGCCGGTTTGCCGCGCCTCCTTGCAGAACGTCTCGAACTCGGACGCTAGCGGCGTGCGCGCCGCCGCCTAACGAGTGCAACATGCCGCGGCGCGAATCCATTCTCATCGTCAAGCCAAGCTCGCTCGGCGATGTCGTGCACACTTTGCCGGCGGTCGCGGCCATTCGCGACGCGCATCCGCGCGCAGAAATCACCTGGGTGATTAATCCCGAGTGGGCCACGCTCCTCCGCGGCAATCCCGACATCGATCACGTCCGGATTTTTCCGCGCGGCGAATTTCGCGGGCTCGGCGCGCCGGCAAATTTGCTCCCGTGGTTGCGGCAAACCCGCAAGTTGCGTCCCGATCTCGCGATCGATTTCCAGGGGCTTTTGCGGAGCGCGTTGATCGCAAAGGTCAGCGGTGCGGGCGAGATCCTCGGGTTGAGCGACGCGCGCGAAGGCTCGCGTTTTTTTTATCACCAAATCGCGCGGGTCGATCGTCGCAGTCACGCAGTTGAGCGTTACCTCAAGCTCGCCGAACTCGCCGGCGCAAATCCCGAAGCACCGCTACGTTTTCCGCTTCCAAGCGGCGATCCGCTGCCGCGTTTCGATGATTATCCGCCCTTCGTTTTGCTCCATCCATTCGCCCGTGGACGCGGCAAATCTCTCAGCGATTCCGTCGTCGGCGAATTCTGCCGCGCGGCCGCGCCCATCCGCGTAGTTGTGGTTGGCAAATCAAAATTGCGCCGCGAGGTGCCGGAGAATTGCGTCGATCTCAGCGGCCAGACTACGCTTCTGCAACTCGTCTATCTCATTCGCGCCGCGCGTTTCATCGTCAGCGTCGATAGCGGCCCGATGCACATCGCCGCCGCCCTCACCGACCAGTTGGTTTCGATTCACACCTGGACCGATCCGCGCCGCGTCGGCCCCTACAACGCCCGCGCATGGATTTGGAAAAGCGGCGAACTCCTGCGCGCCAGCGAGCTCGGGCCTAACGAGCGCAAATTCAAGCGCGGCCGCGCCTTCACCAAAGCCGATCTTCCGCCGATCCTCGAGCTGGTGCGCGCGGCCATTCCCGCCTAACGAGTCGTTTATTCGACGAAGGCTTTCCACAGAATCTCGGCCAGAGTGAGATCGGCTGGAAAAGTGATTTTCATATTTGGGCGATCGTTCGGGACCAGCACCACTTTTCGCTCCAGCAACTCCACCGCCGAGACTTCGTCGGTGATCGGTAACTGCTTCGTGGCCACCGCTGCGAAAGCTTCGAGCAAAAGTGCGCGCTCGAAAATCTGCGGCGTCTGCATTGCATAAACGCCCTCGCGCTCGAGCGAACCGCAAACGACTCGATCCTTGGTCGCGCATTTCAAAGTATCAGTCACGGGCGCGGCCAGCGCCGCCGCGCCCAGCCGGCGCGCGGCTTCGAAGACAGCGGTGATTTGTTCCGGCCTAACGAGTGGTCGCGCAGCATCGTGCACCGCCACGAACT
This sequence comes from Chthoniobacterales bacterium, assembly GCA_051005695.1. Lineage (GTDB taxonomy): Bacteria > Verrucomicrobiota > Verrucomicrobiia > Chthoniobacterales > UBA10450 > JACCTI01. The sequence continues at coordinate 43,562 of JBPCJC010000060.1, forward strand.
CGCATTTCGCGTCCAGCTGCGCCAAACCATTCGCCACCGAATCTTGCCGATGAATCCCCCCAGCCACAATTGCGCGCACTTTCACGAAGCCTTCTCCGGTCACCAGCACGCGCAATTCCTCCAGCCGCTCCTCCCGCCCAACGAGAATGATTTCGTCGACCGCCGCGGTCGCTTCGAAAGCCGCGATCGTCCGCGCGATTACCGGTTTCCCGCCTAACGAGGCGAAGGTTTTATCGAAACCCATCCTCCGGCTGCTCCCGCCGGCCACGATGATCGCTGCGAGCATGCCGCGGTCTCGTTAGGCGCCGAGCTGCCGCTGCACTTCCTGGCTCAAGGTTTTTCCGTCCGCGCGGCCAGCGATTTTCGCCTGCAAGACTTTCATGACCGCGCCCATCTGCGCGCGTGAAGTGGCGCCGGTTTCCGCGATCGCCGCCTGCACCGCAGCCGCCAATTCCTCCGCGCTCATCGCCTGTGGCAGATAACTCGTGAGGATGGCGAGCTCCTCTTTTTCCTTCGCCGCCAGCTCGGGCCGTCCGCCTTTTTCAAATTGCTCGATCGAATCCTGCCGCTGTTTCACTTGTTTGCGGATCACCTGCGTCGCCTCGCTGTCATCGAGCGCGCCGTCCGCGCCCGCTTTTTCGATCGCGGAATATTTCAGCGCCGACTTCAGCATTCGCAAAACCCCGAGCCGGTTCGCCTCCTTCGCGCGCATCGCATCTTTCAAGTCCGCATCAATCCGCTCGGCCAAAGTCATGCGGCAAACTAGCGCCCCGTTTGCCCGCGGGGCAACTCCTTAACGCGCCCTGCGTTGACCTCCGCGCCGCTGCCCGATAAAGACCTTGCTCGTGCAGCCACTCGACGCCCGCCGCGCCAATTTCGGACCGTGGCTGGTCGGTTTGGGCGCGGCTTTGTGGGGCACGGAAAGCGCGTGGCGGATTCCGCTGAACGACTTGTTCGACGCCACCGTGATCGTCTTTTGGGAACACGTCCTCATCCTGCTGATGTTTCTGCCGTTGCTCCTTTGGCGAATCCGCGAGCTTCCGAAAATCGACGCGCACACCTGGGGCTTTCTCATTTTCTCCGGGTTCGCCGGCTCCGCGGTCGGGACGGTTTTCTTCACCCTCGCGCTGAAGAACGGCAACCCCACGGTGGTGAACGTGATCCTGAATATCCAGCCGGTCATTTCCACCCTTGGCGCCTTCCTGCTTTTCGGCGATCGCCTAACGAAACCATTCTTTCTCTATGCGAGCATCGCGATCGTCGCCGGCGTTTTCCTTTCGGTGGAATTTCCGCAGCTCATCGGCGTCTCCTTTGCCCGCGCCGGCCTTAACCTCGGCACCGGTTACGCGCTTATCTGCGCGCTTTTCTGGGGGCTTTCCACCGTCGCCGGCCGCGGTGTCATGACTGGGATGTCGCTGCGGCTCGCGGCTAGTTTGCGCATCGTCGTCGGACTAATTTGCATGAGCGCGATCCTGCTTTTCTACGGCAAACTCAACGCCGCCGCCCTCTGGCCCGCGACCGCCCAGGCCCATCCCGGCACCGCCATCGGCGCGCTCGTTTTGCTCGCCTCGATCTCCGGCGGCATCCCGCTCCTGATTTATTTCGAAGGCCTCCGCCTAACGAGAGCTTCCACCGCCGGTTATTTTGAGATGCTGCAAACGCTCGCAGCCGTTTGCATCACCTGGGGATTTTTTCACGCCACCCTCCACCCGCACCAGGTCGTGGCCGCGCTCGTCCTCATGGGGGCGGTCGTGATGGTGCAAAGAAACAGCCCGCCTAACGAGACATGAAAGCGATCCGCGTAGAAGAATTTGGCGAACCCGAAGTGCTGCAGCTGGTCGAGACGCCGGAACCGACGGCCGCGCCTAACGAGTTATTAATCCGGATCCACGTCGCCGGGATTAACCCTGTCGATACCTACATCCGCGCCGGCAAATATGCCGCCAAACCGCCGCTGCCTTACACCCCGGGCAAGGACGGCGCCGGCATCGTCGAGCGGAGCGCGGGCCGCTTCGCAAAAGGCGCGCGCGTCTTCATCGCCGCGGCTAACGGCGGCACCTATGCCGAGCTCGCCGCGGTCCCGGCCGACCAGGTTTTTCGATTGCCGGAAGCTACTTCCTTCGAGCAAGGCGCCGCGCTCGGCGTGCCCTACGGGACGGCGCATCGCGCGCTATTTTCCCGCGGAAATGCGCGGGCGGGCGAGACCGTTTTGGTTCACGGCGCGAGCGGTGGCGTCGGCACGGCGGCGGTGCAACTGGCGCACGCGGCCGGGTTGCGCGTCTTTGGCACCGCAGGCACCGAGGAAGGCCGAAAACTCGTGCGCGACAACGGCGCCGACGAAGTTTTCGATCATCGCGCGGACGATTATCAGGACCGCATCCTCGAGGCCACCGGCGGCCGCGGCGTCGCTTTGATTCTCGAAATGCTCGCGAATGTGAACCTCGGGAAGGACCTGAAATTACTCGCCAAAGCTGGCCGCGTGGTGGTCATCGGCAGCCGCGGGGCAGTGGAAATCGATCCACGTGATCTGATGCAACGCGACGCCGACATTCGCGGGATCATGCTCGGCGCCGCCAGCCCCGAGGAGCGCACTCATATGTATGAAGAAATCGCGCACGGCCTCGAAAAAGGAACTCTCCAGCCCGTGATCGGCCAAACCTTTCCCCTCGCCCAGGCCGCAGAAGCGCACCGCGCCGTCCTCGCCCCCGGCGCCTACGGCAAAATCGTCCTCCGACCGTAAGCGAAGCGAAGAAAGCGGCGGATTCAATGAGAAAGCCGGGTGAGTCACGAAGGAAAATCTGCGGCGCAATCGGGCGCGCTGCGCTAATCTCCCGCCATGCTGATCGAAACTCACGCGCACCTCGATTATCCTGATTTTGCTCCTGATTTCGATGAAGTGATCAAGCGCGCGCACGCAACCGGCGTGACCCGCATCATTACCATCGGCACTTCGATCGCGAGCAGCCGGCGGGCAGTCGAGCTGGCCGAGTCTAACGAGAGCATTTACGCGGTCATCGGGGTGCATCCGACTTCGGAGGAAGCGGTGCCCGATGATGATGTGATGACGCCGCTGCGGGAGTTGGCAAAAAGCTCGCGCGTGGTGGCGATCGGTGAGACGGGTCTGGATTATCACCGGCTGCCGAGCAAGGCGGTGGCGAAGGAACGGCAGGTGCAGGTGTTCAGCGGCACGCTGCAAAGCGAAACCGAAGAGGAAGTGGAGGCGGGCATTCACGATGGCGCCGACAAATCGCGGCAGGCAAGTTTGTTCGAGCAGCAGCTCGATCTCGCGGCCGAGCTGGGGCTGAATGTGGTCATTCACCAGCGCGATGCCTGGGACGATACGCTCGGGATTCTGGCGCCGTATGAAGGGAAATTGCGCGGCGTTTTCCATTGTTTCGGCGGCTCGCTCGAGCAGGCCGATGAGGTGCTCGCGCTCGGGCACTTGGTTTCGTTTACCGGGATCGTGACTTTTAAAAACGGGACCGCAGTGCGCGAGGTGGCCGCGCAACTGGCGCTGAATAAGTTCATGGTCGAGACCGATTGTCCGTACTTGGCGCCGGTGCCGTTTCGCGGCCAACGCGCGGAGCCGGCGCATACCCGGTTGGTCGCGGAAACGATCGCGACCGCGCGTGGAGTCTCGTTAGACCAAATCGCGCGCGCGACCACTGCGAACGCGGAAAGCTTTTTCCAATTCGAGCGCGCATGATCTCGACCGCCCAGCTACTTTCGCGCCTTGGCGGCGCGCTCGGCGGGATTCTGTCGATCGCATCCTGCACCACTTCGGACACGCATCACCGGGTCGTGATCAGTGTTCCGGAACAACGGCTAGTCGTGCTCGAGGATGGCGCCCCGGTCGGTACTTTCCCGGTTTCGACTTCGAAATTTGCCCTGAGCGATTTGCAGGGGAGTCGCGGGACACCGCTCGGTGAGATGCAAATCGCGAAGAAAATCGGGGACGGCGCACCGCTCGGCTCGGTCTTCAAGGATCGCCGGCGCACCGGAGAAGTGCTCGTGCCGGATGCGCCGGGCCGCGATCCGATCGTCTCGCGAATTCTCTGGCTGCGCGGATTAGAACCGCAAAATCGCAACGCTTACACACGCTACATTTATATCCACGGGACCGCGGAGGAACGAAACATCGGCAAGCCTGCAAGCTACGGCTGCGTGCGGATGAAATCGCGCGACGTCATCCGGCTTTACGACATCGTCGGTGAAGGCGCGCGGGTCAGCATCTTGAATGCACCACTCGCGGCCTCGGTGCCGGCGCTGGCTTCGACCGTCGCGATGCTGGATGGCGAAGCGCCATTTCAAGCGCCAACCGGTCGTTAGGCAACTCTGCCGCCCGCACTTCGCGCTACGGCGAAACGGCGGATGCCTGCTCGATCTCCTTGCCTTGCAAACGCGCTTCCGCCCAGGTCATCGGGAAGAAATGGATGTCACCGCTCCGTTCGGCCTCGACGATTCGCGCAAGCGCCGCGCGGATGATTTTTTTCTGCAACTCCTGGTGAAACGGCACGCCGAAAAGGTGCCCCATCATGAAGGGCAGAAAGAGCGCGCGCGGTGGCTTGATGTGCTGAGTCACATCCAGCGAAACCGACAAAGAAACGGTCGGCACGCCGCGTTTTTCTAGGGCTCGCTGGACCAGCGAGATGCTCTGGTGGCAGATGGGTCAGGCCGGCGCTAGCAACGCCACCTCGGCGTTTTCCGCCTCCACCGCTTCGGCAATTTCTTCGGCCAGGGTCGCCTCCAATCTTTCCGGATCCATGTTGTAGCCGATGAAGGAATAGAAATTTTCCGTCAGGCCGCCGATGAATTTTTCTTCGACCAACTCCTGCAGTCGCTCGATCGGAAAAATGACATTCAAATCCTTATTCGCGCCGAAGGTCGGATATTTCAGCTGATGAATTTCCAGGTCCGCCGGTTTTGCGTTCGAGAGCACGCGCCGAAAAGTGTAATCGCCCACCGGATGAACGGTGTCGAAAGGCAACGTCCCTTTCGGCTGCACGCCCGCCGTGCTGATGAAGGTGAGCCGTGCTTCGCGCAAAGGTTTCGCCAATTTCGCCAGCGGCACGAAATCGGTTTTCGTGATCATCGAGCCAGGATAACGCTCGTTCACCGTCTCCCACAAACCGGGGCGGAGTTCTTTATTCTTCTCAAAGGTTGCCATCGTGAATCCATTCTCCCGAACGACCGACGAAGTAAAAGTGCAAATGAAAAAACAGATGCGCGAGCGTGGCCGCATCTTTTTTCGCCAATGTCTCGAGAATAAACTCCCGGTCGGTCGGCGGAATTTCCAGCAGCGGTTTCAAAGCTTCGATCCACGCTTTATCGATTTCCTTCGCGCCTCGTTCTTCATTGCCGTCGCCGAAATGAAGCCGCACATAACGGATTAGTTTCTCCGAGTCACCCTCCTTAATCGCATTTCGCAGGTAGGGGAGTGACATCGCTGGCCCGATTCGTTAGGGCAATTTGCCCAACTGCTTCTGCGTCGATTGGCGCGAGAACAATTCCAGGTCGGCATCGACCATGATTTCGACCAGTTCGCGAAAGCGCACTTTCGGTTCCCAATCGAGGACGCGCTTCGCTTTCGCCGGGTCTCCGATCAGGAGCTCGACTTCGGCGGGGCGTTCATAACGCTCGTCGTGCTTGACGAATTCTTTCCAGTCGAGATCCATGCGCCCGAAAGCGATCTCGAGAAATTCGCGGATGGTGTGAGTCTCGTTCGTCGCGAGGACGAAGTCGTCGCCTTCATCGAGCTGCAAAATGCGCCACATGCCTTCGACGTATTCCGGCGCGTAGCCCCAGTCCCGTTTCGCGTCGAGGTTGCCGAGGAAGAGTTCCTTCTGCAATCCGAGCTTGATCGCGGCGACCGCGCGCGAAATTTTTCGGGTAACAAAAGTTTCGCCGCGGCGCGGACTTTCGTGGTTGAAAAGGATGCCGTTGCTCGCGCAGAGCCCGTAGCTTTCGCGGTAATTGACCGTCGCCCAGTAGGCGAACACCTTCGCCACGCCATACGGGCTCCGCGGCCAGAAAGCCGTCGTCTCGGTTTGCGGAACTTCCTGCACTTTGCCGAACATCTCGCTGCTCGAGGCCTGGTAAAAGCGCGAGCGCACTCCGGCTTCGCGGATCGCTTCCAGAATGCGAATGGTTCCGACGCCGGTGACATCGGCAGTGTACTCCGGGATGTCGAAACTGACGCGCACGTGGCTCTGCGCTCCGAGGTGGTAGATCTCGTCCGGTTTCAGCTCGTAGATTAGTTTCACGAGGCTGACCGAATCGCTCAGGTCACCGTAATGCAGAAAGAGGCGGACGCCGTTGATGTGTGGATCGGCGTAGAGATGATCGATGCGCGCGGTGTTGAAGGTGCTGGCGCGACGAATGATGCCATGCACTTCGTAGCCTTTCTCGAGCAGGAGGTCGGCCAGGTAGCTCCCGTCCTGCCCGGTGATGCCGGTGATGAGCGCGCGTTTCATAGCCGTCCCGCTCTACTGCAAGGGACTTGCC
>JBPCJC010000061.1:0-20240 GCA_051005695.1 Chthoniobacterales bacterium
GGCCTGGGCCGCGCGAATCTCATCCATTCCTTTCACCGGGAAGAGCGAATCCTGGCCGGCTTGAATGATCCTCACATCGCGCGCCTCTATGGAGGAGGCGTTACCCCCGACGGCGTTCCGTATTTTGTCATGGAGTATGTGGATGGCGAACGCGTCGATGCTTACTGCGATCGTCATCAACTGAATCTTCACGACCGACTCTATCTCTTCCGGAAGATTTGTTCCGCGGTCGCTTACGCGCACCAGCATCTTGTGATTCACCGCGATCTTAAGCCCTCTAACATTCGCGTTACCAAAGAAGGCGAACCCAAGTTACTCGATTTCGGAATCGCAAAGTTACTCGAGGATGAGACTGCGACAGGACTTACCGAACGAACAATCACACTCGCCGGCGTGATGACTCCCGATTATGCCAGCCCGGAACAAATCCGCGGTGAAGCGATGACGACGGCGAGTGATGTCTATAGTCTCGGAGTCATTCTCTACGAGTTACTCACCGGGTCAAAGCCTTACCGAACGAAGAGCCGCCGGCTGGAGGAAATCTCACGCGCTATCACCGAGCAGGAGCCTGTGCGACCGAGCGCGACTGCCTCAAACAATCCCAAAATCCAAAATCCAAAATCGCTGCGCGGCGATCTCGACAACATCGTCCTGATGGCGATGCGCAAGGAAACCGCGCGCCGCTACCGTTCCGTCGAGCAATTCTCGGAAGATATCCGTCGTCATCTCGCGGGGCGGCCGGTGATCGCACGCGCGGACACCTTATCGTATCGCACCGGAAAATTTTGGCAGCGCAACAAACTCGCCATCTCCGCCGCGGCGCTTCTTCTCCTCACGCTCGTCGGCGGAATTATCGCGACCGCGTGGCAGGCCAAGCGCGCACGTGCGCAACAGGCGCGGGCCGAACGGCGCTTCAACGACGTGCGGCTTCTCGCACACTCCGTCCTCTTCGATTACCACGACGCGATCAAAGACTTGCCAGGTGCGACCAAGGTTCGGGAGCGACTGGTCAAGGATGCTCTGAATTACCTCGATAGCCTTGCCGGCGAAGCGCACGGCGAACCCGCTCTGCAGCGGGAGCTCGCGGACGCGTACGAGAGAGTCGGCGACGTGCGTGGAGGAGAATCCAGCGGAAGCTTGGGCGATTTATCCGGAGCAATCGAGAGTTACACGAAGGCGTTGCGGATTCGCGAAGCGCTTGTCTCGGTGAACCCCAGTGACACGCGGGCTCGACGCGACCTCGCCAGCAGCCACGAAAAACTTGGCTCCCGGCTGCTGGAGTTGCGCGACCCCAGCACTGGCGTGGAGCACCTTCGAAAAGCCCTTACGCTCCGTCTCGACCTGACGCGGAAACAACCCGCCAATGACGAGCTCCAACTCGATCTCGCTGCTACCCGTCATATTCTCGGAGGGGCGCTGGGCCGATATGGCGAACTGGCCTACGCGCTGGAACAAAATCGCGCCGCCCTGGCCGAATGCGAAAAGCTTGCCTTCACTCATCCGCGAGATCGAAAATACCGTCGCGCACTCTGGACCAGTTATGGGGGCGTCGGATTTATGCTGTGGTTAAACGGCATTGCTGGTGCCGTTGAGGCCAATCGTAAGGCGATCGTATTGGGAGAAGCGTTGCTCGCGGAAGACCCAATAAACGCTGATTACCGCCGCAGCCTCACCGTAAACTACCAGAATGCCGGCGATATTCGCAGGGAGACCGACAAACGCGGCGCGCTGGAGTACTTCCGCAGGGCACTGGCACTAGCTGAGGAGTCGCTCGCGGCGGACCCAGCGAATGCGTTGAACCGTAGGGATGTCGCCTATGCGCACAAGAGGATAGCCGACTTCCTGGCGGATCTGGAGGATAACTCTCAATCGCTCCTACACTACAGCAAAGCGCTAGAAGATTACCAAAAACTGTTAACAGAAGCCCCAGCAGGTCTCCCCTCGGGCTTCCTGGTTGCCACTTGTTACGCCGGCGTGGCCCGGATGAAGGCGCGGCTGGGCGAAGTGGAACCCGCGCTCGAAGAGTGTCGCAAAGCAATTGCCCTCCTCCAAGAAGTTACCGGAGAACCTCCCGGCCATCTCGGAAGGGCGCAAGCGCATAGATATCTTGGTTATGCTTATGTCGCGCTGGCCGCATCCCCGAAAGCATCGATTGGCGAGAGCAGGCAGCGCACAAGCGCTGCTCGCGACATGTTTCGGCAAGCCCAGAATATCATGGACGAAGCGCGGAGAGATAACCCCTTGGGCGCGGACGAGGAGTGGGCCAAGGAAATCGCCGGGGAGATCGCCAAGTGCGACGCGGCGCTGGCGAAGTGAGGCTGGCCGGCGTTTCGCACGCGCCTCCGAGCGCGACGTTGTCAGAGCGCCGCGGCTCGTCCTAAAGTGTCGGCGATGAAATCCGGCTTTCTTGACAAACTCATCGAGCGCCTTGGCCGCGTCGGACCGGAAGAGGTACAGAATTATCTCCTGCAACTGGCGCAGGAAAAGGGACTGATCGAGACCGTTTTCAACGCCATCCAGGAAGGAATCATTGTCACCGACGCCGCCGGCCGGATCACTTACGTGAACGAAGCGGCCTGCGAATTGTTCGGGCTCGACAATGAAACCGCGATCGGCAAACGCCTCGACGAACGTGTGCGCGGGCTCGATTGGAACGCACTCACCAAATCCACCGGCGCGCTCAGCCGCGACCTGGAAATTTTTTATCCGGCGAATCGGTTTATTAATTTCTACATCGTCCCGCTGATCATCGAGCGCCGGCTGGCGCCTAAAGGCCCGAAAAAAATCAGCGAGCCCGTCGGCCATGCGATGATCCTTCGCGACATCACCGAGACGCGCCGCTCGGCCGAAAAAACGATCGAGTCCGAGCGCTTCAGCGCCCTCACTTTGCTCGCGGCCGGCGTCGCGCACGAGATCGGGAACCCGCTAAATTCGCTCCACATCCATCTGCAATTAATGGAGCGGAAAATCCGCCGGCTCGAGGGCCCGGTGAAGGACGAACTGCAGGATGCGATCACCATTTCGCGCGCGGAAATCACCCGGCTGGATTCGATCGTGACCCAATTCCTCCAAGCCATCCGCCCTTCGAAGCCGCAACTGCATCCCGAAAACATCAACGCCATCGTCGACGAAGCGGTGCGCTTTTTTGGGCCCGAAATCGAAGACCGCGACATCGTCGTCGAACAGGAATTGCGCTCCGATCTGCCGCCACTGGAACTCGATCGCGACCAGATGAAGCAAGTCTTCTACAACGTGATCAAGAACAGCTTCGAAGCCATGCCCCGCCGCGGAATTTTGCGCATTCGGACCGACATGGACGCGGCCCACGTCAAAGTTAGCTTCACCGATACCGGCGGCGGCATGTCCGCGGAAAATCTCAGCCGCGTCTTCGAGCCATACTTCACCACCAAAGGCAGCGGCAGCGGGCTCGGTCTCCTGATCGTTCGGCGAATTGTTCGCGAACATGGCGGCGAATTGGCCATCGAAAGCAGCGAAGGCCACGGCGTCACGATCACTATTCGCCTGCCTTACCTGGACAAACGCGTGCGCATGCTGGAAGCGGGCAATGCGGAAACGCGCTGAAGGCACGCTCAAGGTCTCGTTAGGCGAATTCGCCCCGCCCTTCTCGCATCGTGCCGTTCTGAGAGTAGATTTCGCCATGTTCATCCGCCAACGTCTTGTTCTCGTTCTGGGCGCGCTCCTTCTCGGCGCGCTCGCACCGCTTTCCGCGCAGACCCGATCCGACATTATCCCGGAAGATTGGCTGCCGGCGCTTGCGCCGGCGATCAAATCGCAGCTCGAACAACTGCGCGACGCCCAGGCGCAAGGCACAATGAATCGCCTCAGTCGCGAGGTTGCGGAAACGACCGACGCGCAACTCTTCATCGCCTACGTCCGCCTTTACGAACGGCTCTCGCCGAAAGAGCGCACCAAGCTTTTCCACGAACAGGAAACGTGGCTGAAAAAACGTCCGAAAATCGCCAAGGCTGGAATCGAATCCGAAGGCGGCTCGCTCGCGCCGTTGGAAGCGAATAACGCCGAGATCACTTATACCGAGAAGAGACTCGCGGAGCTACGTGCGCGCCTGAAAGCGCACCACAAAAAATCCGACGCCGAAGAGTAGCGACCGCGGTTAGCTCAGTTTGCCGGTCGGGATAATCCCGGCGCGTTCCACCATCAGAATGACTGTTCGCTCGGGTGCGCGTGGCCGGTGTTTCACACCTTTCGGAATCACGAACCCCTGGCCCGGCGCCAACTCGATGGTGCGATCTTCCAGGTCGATCAAGAACCGCCCGGTAACGACGTAGAAAAACTCGTCCTCGTTCTCGTGATGATGCCAGTGATACTCACCTTCGACCACACCTAGCCTAACGACTGCTTCGTCCACCTGGCAGAGCGTTTGGTTGAACCATTGGTCAGTGCAAGCCTCAGCCAGTGCCGCCACCTCGATCACTTCCAGCGGCCCATGTAAAACATTGAGCCGCGTGTTGTACGAAAATCCTGCCGGCGATTTGTCCTCGTTCACGCCTAAGCCTGCGCGCAGACGGCGGAACTCTCAACCGCCAAACTACTCCCGCTTGCGCACGCTGCCCGCACCCGAGATATCGCGCGAAACCTGCGGGTCGCCGGAGTAGGTCACCTTGCCCGCGCCGGAAATGGTCACCTTCAAAGCGTCGCTCACATTCACCTCCGCCTTGCCCGCGCCGCTGATGTTTAGCTCCATCGCACGCGTCACCAGCGACTCCGCATCGAGACGGCTGGCCCCGGTCATTTCCCCAGAAAGTGCATTCACATTTCCCTGCAGCGTCACTCGCGTCGCGCCGGTCGCATCGAGATAAAATTCCGGCCCGCTAAGATTGGCCGCATTGAAACGGACGGCCCCGTTCAAAACCACGTTGGTCAGCTTCGGGCTGCTCACGTTGACCTTGATCCCATGCGTCCCGCGCAACGGTTTGACCCATTCTATGTGCAGGGTCTCGCCGGAAATATCCGTGCGCAGATAATCGAACAGGTTCGAATCCGTGGTGATCGAAAGCTTCGGGGTCGCCGCCGCAGTCCAGTTGACCACGAACGCGCCGTCCGCCTCGATCTTGGTGAAATCACCCACCGCGCGGTCTTTGTTCACCACATCTCCGTTCCCCTCCAGGCCTACCCAGTGGCAGGCATTGAGGAACAGCAGCACGAGAGCGAGTAGCGCCAGCGTGGCTAGCTTCAGGGTCGCAAGTGGTCGAATAGCAATCGTCGAGGTCTTCATGTGGTCTTCAAGAGTGAGATGCACGCACCGGCGGATTTGGATTCAAGAATGTTAAACCACGAGCCGGCAAGACCAAAACTCGACCCCGCATCCCTGGCGTTCGGCGGCAAGCGAGGTATTTTCTTGAATCCAAAAGACCAACCGGCCGCATCCATTAATTAGAAGCTATGGAAACCTCCTACCCAACACCACCGTCGCCGCTCAGCGCATCCGCTGTCGTCCCCACGTCCGCACCTGGAATGCGCTTTGTCACGCCAGCGCTTTGCTCGGCGTCTTTCTGCATTTTCCCGGGCACGTCCTCGCGCCACTCATCGTCTGGCTGGCCAAGCGCGACGAATCGCCCGAGATCGATGCCCACGGCAAAGAGTCGCTCAACTTCCAGATCTCGATGCTGATCTACAACGCCGTCGCCCTAGTCTTTTGCCTGATCCTCGTCGGCTTCGTTTTCCTCGCCATCCTCTGGGTCCTGAACGCCGTCTTCGTCATCATCGCCGCGATCAAGGCGAGCGACGGAAAGTTTTATCGCTACCCGATGACCATCCGGTTCATTCAATAACCGAAGCGCGGCTTCTTGGGCCGAGCGCACAAGAAAAATCAGGCACGACTTGGCGATCTCGTACGCGTTTGAGCGTATTTTCAGTTTTCCAGTGAACCGCAAGACTCCGGCGCATGGCGCGTCGGAAGAAGCGGAAACCAGCTCCTCGCCCACGCGATCAGCACAAGGAAGGCGCGCCATCGTCGGCTTCACCGCCGAAAAAGAAGCTCGTCTATGATCCGGACGAGGCGGTTCCATCCGATCCTCACCTCACCCTGAAAGAGGAGGAAGTGCATTTCTGGGTTGTCCGCGGAAAAGAGAACGACGAGATCGCGAAAATTCTTAGCGGGAAAACGGGGACGGTCAGGAAACACGTCGAAAACATTCGGAAGAAGGTCAAGGTGGAGTCGCGGCTCGCCTTGCTCGCGGCCTACTGGCAACAGGAAGTGGATAAGCGCGACCGGATCATCGCCGAGCTGAAATGGAGGCTCGGCGAATGACGCCGGTTTTTCCGAGCGCCGGGATAAATCTTCCGCGCGCGGGGAGTTCGGACGCGTGCGCAGGGAAGTCCCGTGCGCACGCCGGGAACGTTCCTGCGCACCGCGGAAACTTCCCGGCAAACCGCGCCGCGCCTTCCTCTCCGCGCCGAGGACTTCCACGCGGCCCGATGGAACATCCCTGCGCGCCGCGGGAACATTCTTGCGCACGCGTCCAACTTCCATGCGCACGCACGGAACTTCCCCGCGCGCGCAAAAATCTTCCCGGCGGACCGGCCTTACGAGGGAAACACCACCGCAGCCGCCCCATTTCGCAGTAAACCGCAGTTAAAATCAGCAACCTACAACCATGGCAAAAAACAGTCCCATCAGCGCGAGCGACGACGGCTTCGCGCATCAACTCCAAACCTTCAAGAACGCTATCGGCGCGTACGCCGCCGGCCTCGGCGTCACTCCGGCGCAAGTCACCGCGCAGGCGGCCGACGCCGATTACTTCGGCTACGTCCTGCAATGTCAGGAGATCATGCAAAACGCATCGAAACAATGGACCGCCTGGAAAGATCTCCAGCGCCGCGGCGGCAGCACTCCACCCACCGGCGCGCCCGTCATTCCCACCTTCCCGGCGACGGTCACCGTCGTCGCACCCGGCATCGAAGTCCGTTTCCGCGCACTCGTGAAACAGATCAAAGCGAATGCCGATTACAACGAATCGATTGGCGCCGCCCTCGGCATCGAAGGCTCGACACAAGTCGGCCCCGATTACGCCACCCTCGCGCCCGTCCTCGACCTCTCGATCAGCGGCGACCAGGTCTATGTGAACTGGGGCTGGCAAGGCTACAGCGCCTTCCTCGATCAATGCGAACTGCAGGTCGACCGCGCCGATGGCAAAGGCTTCGTCCTGCTCGCGATCGACACCACCCCCGGCTACACCGACACGCAACCGTTCCCCGGCGCGCCAGCGAAATGGACCTACCAAGCCATCTATCGAGTCGCCGACAGCCGCGTCGGCCAATGGAGCAACCCCGTCAGCATCGCCGTCGGCGTCTGATCGGCTAACGATAGCCTAACGAAACAAAGCGGCCGGATGTACAAACGTCCGGCCGTTTTCGTTTGAGGCCGCGGGCATTCAGAGAGCCTTCACTCTTGCGCACGTTCTTGAAGCTCCTTCAAGGTTTGACCGTCCGCAGTTCGCCAATAATCTCGCCCATTGACACTAGCGCCAGCAACCACTGAGGCGGCTGTTGATGGTGACGTAAACTCAAAGTCCTGTGTGAACTTCAGTTCATGTCCCGCGCTAAGCAGCACGCCTGACTTAATCAACTCGTCTCGCAATCCTTGCGCATAGCTTTGCATGGACTCGAATACCGAGCCCGCAGCATCCGAATCCCGCAGCACGATGAAGCCGTCTTCCGATTCGTAGCCTTTGCCGGTCAAATCACGACGAGTAAAAGTAAAGAGTGTTCGCGCCTTAGCGTTGTGTTCTGGCTTGTCGAAGATCGACACTCCTAAAACCGGGAAACATAAAAGCATCTCATCCAGGAACGTTTCGATCGATGCGTGGTCTGCATCCGACAGCGAAGGCTTGCCCGGCATGTTGAGATTTGTGAGCTGGCATCGCTTAGCGTCCTTTGCGAGTCCGATGAGCCGATGTTCGAGATGCTCTACGTGCGCTTTGTTGAGGTTGGCATCTTTGCTCGTGAAGAAATATGAGACCTATGAAGACAAAAGTGTTCGTCCCGGCTTTCCTGCTGATCGCGACGATGGCGGGAGCAGAGACCCGGCCGGTTCCGGCGCCCTCGGACGTGGCGGCGGTACCGCCGGACGCGGAGACGACGAGCTCCGGTCTGGCTTCGAAAGTAATCGCAGCCGGCGGCGGCCAGGCGCATCCGGCGAAGACCGATAAGGTGACGGTGCACTACACCGGCTGGACGACCGACGGCAAGATGTTCGATAGCTCGCGCACCAGCGGCAAACCAGCGACCTTCCCGCTTGATCGGGTGATCGCCGGTTGGACGGAAGGCGTGCAACTCATGGTGGCCGGAGAGAAGCGCCGGTTTTGGATTCCAGCGAAGCTCGCTTACGAAGGGAAGGAAGGCCGGGCGCAGGGGACACTGGTTTTCGATGTCGAGTTAATCTCCTTCGAATCGGCGACGCCCCTGGCCGCTCCGGCGGACCTGACGAAGCCCCCTACGGTCGCCAAGAAAACGTGGAGCGGATTGAGCTATCTGGTTTTGAAACCGGGGAGCGGAAAGCACCCGGAGAGCAAGAGTGAGGTGACGGTCAATTACTCGGGCTGGACGACGGATGGGAAGATGTTCGATAGCTCGGTCGCGCGGCACGAACCGGCGACGTTCAAGGTCGATCACGTGATCCCGGGCTGGACCGAGGGCCTGCAACTCATGGCGGAAGGGGGCAAGATGCGTTTCTGGATTCCCGAGAATCTCGCCTACAAAGGGGAGTCGGCACCTTTCGGAATGTTGGTCTTCGAGGTCGAACTGCTGAAGGTGAAGCAACCGGAATAGTCGCGGGCGAGCGATCGGGGTTTCCGGGCTCGTTGGGTTTCGCGACTGAGACGCGGGGACGGCGAAGAATCTCTGATTCACTCCGCCCTTAGCGCGATCATCGGGTCGACGCGGCTGGCGCGACGGGCAGGAATCCAGCAGGCGAGGAAGGCGATCGCGAGGAGCTTACCGCCAATGCAACGCACGCGCCGTTAAAGAGCAACTGTGAAGGCTCGTTAGGCCGCGGTTACTGCGGCCCGGCGGCTTCGATATCCTGCAGCCGCGGGCCGTAGCGGCGACCGATCGATTTGGCGGACGAGAAAAGCAGCGAGTAAAATACGACGACCGCGAGGATGGTGAAGGCGACGACGGTCCAGTGATGGGTGCGCATCCGTTCCCATTTCGGGAGGAACGCGAGCCAACCGAAGACGCTCAGGATAACAATGACTGCATCGAAGCTGCCGCGTTGACAGTAGCTGCCGCCGAGGTGCAGCCACATCCCGAACTCATCGAAAGTCAGGGCCATCCCGATGCCGTAAAGGAGCGCGCAAACTTTGCGCAACTGGTCGTTAGGCCGGGTGTCGAAGACGAGAACCGCGCCGACCGCGGAAAGGAGAAAAATCCCGTAGTTCAAATGATGCACGTGGGTGCCGCGTTCGTGCAGGAAGAGATTCGGTATCCGCCGGGTCATGACCAGGATGACCATGACGCGCGCGCTCACGAAAGTGAGCAGAAACGCCAGAAACACTCGGCGCGCCAGCCGGCGCACCGGCGTCGGCTCAGTGCTGATCGGCGCTATCACCACGGGACGACCTTCCGATCCTTGAAGAATTTGCCGGTCAGATTATGGGCCGCTTCGGCGGCCAACCAGACGACACCGGAAGCGCCTTCGGCAATCGAGAGGCGCGCATTTTCACCGCCCATGTCCGTCCGCACCCAACCGGGACAAACGCAGTTGACCGCGAACTTCGGCAAGGCCGCAGCCAGTTGGACGGTGACGCCGTTCAAGGCCGTTTTCGAGACGCAATAAGCCGGCGCCCAACCATCGGCGCCGTCTTCCAGTTGGCCGCCGCTGCTGGAAACATTGACGATGCGGGGCGCGTCGCTTTTTTCGAGCAAAGGGAGAAACGCCTGCGCCACCAGCCATGGGCCGAGGGTGTTGGTGCGCAGAGTTTTTTCGAAAATCTCCGGCGTGATCGTGAGCGCGGCTTCGTCTTCCTCGAGACAGATGCCGGCGTTGTTGATCAAAACGTCGAGCCGATCGACCTGCGGCGATAGTTTTTCGGCGGCGCCGCGAATGCTTTCCGGATCGGTCACGTCGAGCTCGAGAAAACTGACTTCGCCCTCCGTAATTTTTGCCGCGGCCGCGCGGCCAGCCTCCGGATTGCGCGCGCTGAGGAAAACGCGAAAACCCAAACGTGCGAGCTGACGCGAGACTTCGAAACCGATCCCTTTATTTGCGCCGGTGACGAGCGCGATCGTTTTGTTTTTCATCCGGCCGCAATCTGCGGGCAGGCGTGCGAGTGCGCCAGTGCCGGAGGACGCAATGCTCGGGCGTGGCGGTGGCGTGCTCGCTCGCGCTCGCGATCAATTCTCGGTGTCGCAATTTTTCCAGCGCGCTCTGGACGGCGCTTTTCGAAAGCCCGGTCGCTTCCACGAGTGCGCGCAAACTGGCGGCAACCGGTTTCCATTTCGTGCGCGCAGCTTGTCCGTAAAGCCAAAGGTAGACCAGATACGCCGCCGGCTGGCGATCGTGGCCGACGAGGTCACGCATCAGGACGTCGAGAACGTAGTCATCGATCGCGATGGTTTGTTTAAAGCGCGGCATCCGGCTTCCTCGCGCTATACCGATAACCGGACAGCAGTTTCTGCGTCAACCGAAAGGTCCCCGCTGGACGTTGAGGCGGCGGCGATTTTACCTTCCGGTTGCCATGATCAAACAAATCAAATTCGTCAGCATCCCGGTGGCCGATCAGAATCGCGCGCTCGATTTTTACACGGAGAAGCTCGGGTTCACCATCATCACCGATCAGCCGTTTGATGAGAAACAGCGCTGGATCGAATTGCGCATTCCGAAGGCGGAGACGCGAGTCGTGCTCTTCACCGCGGAAGGTGAGGAAAAACGCATCGGCTCGATGATGCCGATGTCCTACGCGTGCGAAGATATCGAAACGACCTACGAGGAGTTAAGCCGACGTGGAGTGAAGTTCGACGGGCCGCCGGAGAAACAGCCGTGGGGCACTTACGCGATGTTTCAGGACAGCGAGGGCAATCGCTTCGTTCTCTCCGCGGACAAGAACGGGAAATGACTCGTTAGTTGTGCGCGACCGCGGCGCGCGCCTGCTCGAGCAGACGATCGAGCGCGGGCCGATCGAACAGCCGGCCGTCGATAATGACTGCGCGGATTTTTTCGGTGTTGGCGATATCGTCGAGCGGGTTGGCGTCAAGAATCACGATGTCCGCGAGTCGTCCCGGTGCGAGCGCGCCAAAACCGTCGGAGCCATCGCGATCGAGAAAACGCGCGGGGTTGACGGTGGCGGATTGGAGCGCTGCCATGGGGCTGAAGCCGGCTTCGACGAAAAGTTTCAACTCCTGATGCAGGCTGGCTCCCGGGAAATTGAACGGATCGAGTGAATCAGAGCCGGCCATCATCAAAACGCCGGCGGCGTGCATGGCGCGCGCAATTTCCCGGTCATAGTCGGCCTGCTCGCGATACCAATTTTCGACTTCGGGCGAGAGATCCCGGTCGATCGCGGCCGGCGTCCATTTCGCCCGTAGCGCCGGCGGGACAAACGCTAATCGCGAGTCGTTAGGCTGCGCCGCCAGCTCGCGCTGATGCGCGATGGTTTGGATCGCGACCAGGGTCGGCACGATCCAGGTTTTGTTGCGGATGAATGTTTGCCAAAGAGCGTTGGCTTTTTGCGGATCGAAGCTGGCTTCGGCAGCGCTGCGGATTTTTGCCGCCACGGCCTGGTCGTGTTTCTCCGCGGCTTGGGCCCGCTGGCGGCGGAGCGACGACTCGTTAGCCGAACAATCGAAGGCGAGGTTGCTGTAGAAAATGTGCTCGATGCTTTTCTGCCCGGCATTCGAGGCTTCGGTGGCGCTGATGGAATCCGGCACGTGGCCGACGAATGCGAGCCCCTGAGCCTTGGCCTCCTCGCCGATCGCGAAATAGCTCTCACGGCTCGGGGTTGAGAGAATCTTCACAAAGTCGGCGCCCCGCTGCCGCACTTGCTGGACCGCGTGGTGCGCGTCCTCCGGCGTTTTGACCGAAATGGTATCTGGCGTTCCCGGCCGGGCATCGGCCAGGAATGGCCCCGCAGCAATGATCCGCGGACTAACGAGTGCTCCGGCATTCCTTTCCTTCCGCCAACTCTGGAGGGCGTCGAGGTCGCCGCCCATGTCGCGAATTCCAGTCACGCCATTCGCGAGCAGGAGCGGGAGGAGCGAAGCCCGCGCCCACTTGGGATCAGCGGTACCGCCAGCGACGTGCACATGCATGTCCCACAAACCGGGAATGAGAAATTTCCCGGTGCAATCAATCCGACGGGCGTCCGGCGGGATTTTAATTTCAGCGCCCGCGCCTAACGAGTCGATCTTTGCGCGATCCAGCAAAACCACGGCGTCGCGGATGACGCGGCCATCGCCGGGATTGATTGTCGTCCCGCCGACGAGCGCGATTTTTTCGGCCCGAACCAAAAGCGGCAATAGAACTATCACTGCGAGACTAACGAGACGTTTCATTGGAGGACTGCGAGCGAACAAAAGGGACCTAGCCGGCACGCGAATGCAAACCGGAGGAACCGACCATTTGCAGATGTTTTCGGACATCGGCGGGCTGGCACGATCTGTCGGAATTTCGTCATACCGCCATTTGCGCGTTTGGCTTTAGGGTAGGGTGATGGCTCGGCTACGCATTGGTTTTCTGGGATACGATCAAGTGACCGCGCTCGATCTCGTCGGCCCGTCGGAAGCGTTCGCGAGTGTGGTCCGAACCAACAGTGCGGGGAAGCAGGAGCGTTGCTACGACGTCTCGATTATTGGCTTGAGCGGGCGGACGTTCGTGGCGGAGTCGGGGATCATTTTTCAACCGACAGCGACGATCGAGGGCGCGCCGAAGCTCGACACGCTGATCATCCCCGGCGGCTGCGGATTGCGCGAGCCGGAAACGAATCGCCAGGCGGCCAAATGGATCGCCGCGATGGCGAAAAAGACGCGGCGCGTCGCTTCGGTTTGCACGGGAATTTACGGACTCGCGCAGACTGGATTGCTCGATGGCCGCCGAGTGACCACCCATTGGCGTTACGCGGCCGCGGTCGCGAAGCAATTCCCGAAACTGCGGATGGAACCGAACGCGCTCTTCATTAAGGACGGCGCATTCTATACGGCCGCCGGCGTGACCGCCGGAATAGATCTCGCGCTCGCGCTGATCGAGGAAGATTTCGGTTCGAAGATGGCGCTGGCGACGGCGCGTGAGCTGGTGGTTTATCTGAAACGCTCCGGCGGGCAGGAACAGTATTCCGAACCGTTGCAGTTCCAGACGAACTCGAGCGATCGCCTGGCGGATCTGGTCATGTGGATGACGAATAACCCGACCGCGGAGATGTCGATCGGGGTGCTGGCGCAGCGGGCTGCGCTTTCACCGCGGCAATTCTTTCGTCGCTTCAAAGAGCATTTCGGTTCGCCGCCGGCGATCTTCGTCGAAACCCTCCGGCTGAACGAAGCCCGTCGGCGCCTTTCCAGCGGCAACGCATCGATTGCGACGCTGGCGGAGGCGGTCGGTTTCAAAGGCGCGGATTCTTTCCGGCGGGCCTTTGAGCGGCGCTTTCGAGTTACTCCGAGCAAATACCGGCGCAGTTTCGGCGTGCATTCTCTGAGCGCACTGCGCACCGCGCGGTCTCCGCAAAGAGCCGGCTAACGAGTAATCGGTTATGCCTAACGAATAGAAAGAAGAATAAAATGAATCGAAGAAAATTCCTCACTACCACGACGACCGCGAGCGCGGCCCGACCATGGGAAGACCGCTCCGCGCCGCCGGCGAAACGAAGACCAACGAAGTAAAAGGCCTGGTTCTCGGCACTGCCAAACTCACGCCGCCCGCGAAAGGCGGAATCGCGGTGGCGATTCCGATTTCGAAAAATCTCAACGTGATCGACTTCTCCGGACCGTGGGCGCTTTCGAAAGCGTGATGATGGACGTGGCAACCGAAGCGCCCTTCCGGCTTTTTCACGATCGCCGAGAACGCGGAAATCGTGACTTCCGGCAGCGGCCTGAAATTGAAACCCGACTACACGTTTGCGGATGCGCCGGCGGTGAACGTGATCGTCGTTCCGGCGCAGCAGGGCTCGGAAGCATTGATCGAATGGCTGCGCAAAACCGCACCGAAAACGGATGTGACCATGTCGGTCTGCACGGGGGCGTTCAAGCTCGCGAAAGCGGGTTTGCTGGCCGGAAAATCCGCGACCACTCATCGCCAGTTTCTCGATAAACTGGCGAAAGATTATCCCGACATCGCGGTGAAGCGCGGAGTGCGCTTCGTCGAGGGGGGAAAGATTTCCACCGCTGGTGGCCTAACGAGTGGAACGGATCTCGCGCTCCGAGTGGTGGAACGCTATTTTGGGCGGAAGGTGGCGCAGGCCACGGCCGATTACATGGAATACCAGAGCCAAAGCTGGCTGGTGTAGGCCAACCGATGGTTACTCTGGACTGACGAGCAGTTCGGGAAAGAGCGCCTACTCGCCGGGACCACGCGCGGTGATCGCAGGATCAAGCCGTTCGAGTTGACGGGCCGGCGAGGTCTTGCCGGTGGCGGCCAGATCGTCTGCACTATAGACCCTCTTCTCCCCGAAAGTGCGCGGCGCGGGTGTGTTTTGCGCGGTCGTGCTGCTATTCGTCGTGCAACCAGACAGCCCCGCCACAAGCGCCAGAATGGCTAATGTTTTCATGCCAAAATAAACACCGTCTCCGAGCTTTCGTCGCGGAAAAAATACGGGGCGCGAAACGCTGCGGCGCGGCTGCAACGAAATTGCCTAACGACTGGTCGGCTCGTTTGCGATTAGGACAATTTTTCCGCCGGCCCCCATCGGGTCCTTCTCCGGCCGGAGATCGCGGATTTTTGCCCGCGCGGGGGTCTCGCGTGACTCCGAATTCGCGCTGTCGTTTTGTTCGTCATCGTTACTGCTCGACTCCATCGCTGAGGAGTTTCGCCATTTGAAGAAAAATTGCATCTGAAAATTTTGCGGGGCGCGTCGTTTCGTTTTTACAATCCTGGGGGGTGGCGCGCGAGGTAGCCGCGGGTATCGCGTCCGTCGACGTGCCAGCGCGGCCCGGTGTTGCCGCCGAATTGAAAGTCGGTGGTGTCGAGCCTAAGGCCGGCGATCGAAGCGAAGGTGTGTCCGGCTCGCGAATAAATCGTGATCCAGCGACCACAGCCGCGTTCGCCATAACGCATCAGTTCCTGCGAAGGCAGTGGCGCTTCGAGCGCGCCCGCGCCATGCAAAGCGAACGAGACCGTGCCCGAACAGTCGTAGCCGCGATCGTTGAAGGAGCCGTGGCCACCGCCCCAGAGGTAGGGTTTGCGGCGCAAAGTATTGACCGCCCAGATCGCATTCTTCACTCGTTGCGGAGCGCTCGCCGGCGGGTAAGCGATGCCGTTGCGCAAGATCGCGCGGCGACCAGGGACGGCACCGCTGGACTCGTTAGGCTCGTTCGGGCCGACTTCATCGTTAGGTGCGTCATCCTCTTCGTAATCCGGCGGCTCCGCGGGCCGCACCCGCGGGGCCAGGTAGGCCAGCCTAATCGGCGCGGTCGCGAGGCGAATGGCGGCGCGCGGCGCATCGAAAACAATCGGCTCGGCGATCGCGTGCACCGTGGCGCGCGCGAGCAGGAAGGGTTGGAGCGCGACCGCGAAAGCACTCCGCGGATGATGCCGCCGGCGAGTGCGCGCATCCGCCGAGGGGACGGCAATTACCAAAAGAAGGGCGAGTGCAACAAAGCCGGCAGATCGGAGCCAATTTCTTTCCGGTGCGAGCGGGCGCATCCTTCTGGATAAAGCTGGACGCGGGCCAACCATTTTCCTTTTCGTCGTATCTGTGCAAGATCACTGGCAGCCACCATTCGAAAGAAACTTACTGGGCTCGGCCTAGTCGACGTCTTCCCGCTTCCGGACGCGCCTACTGCTCGTTAGGCAGCGGCGGAGGTTGCACTCCGCGGCTTGTTGATGTTTGATCGAGGCGACGAGGAACGCTACAGAAAAACTGAGCCCATGGTCACGATTGCCACCTTTAACGAACCGGCGAAAGCGAAGCAGCTAAAAGAGCGATTCCTGAAGGCGGGGGTGAAGGCGGATATCCACAACGAAGGCCATCTACAGGCGGTCGCCTTCATGGCCAAGCCACAGGCCAGCGCCAAGGTGCTGGTGGAGGAAGATGATTTCGAGCGCGCGAATATTCTCCTGACCGAATGGGAAGCGAACGATCCCGATCTCGGTGCGGCCGCGATTCGTTGCCCGCAATGCGGCTCCCCGCGGATCGAGTACCCGCAGTTGACCCGCAAATTTTTGACGCCCGCTCTCGCCGGAATTCTGTTCGCCCTGCGAATTTTCTCGAAGGAATTTTACTGCCAGGATTGCCACTTCACCTGGACCAACGACGAGCAGCCGCAGCGCTTCCGTCTTTGGAGCCGTTTCTTTTCCGCCCCTCGGGAAGAGAGCTGATGGCGAGCGCCGCTGGCAAAGCTGGCGGCGATTTCGGCAGGCGAGGGCGCGTTCATTATGAAATGGGTTTTCGCCTTTTTGCTCGCGGTGGCGATCTTCGGGAGCGCGGCCTTTTTCGGTTACCACATCATCGTTAAGCCGGAGCTGGCGCTGCGCGCGGAGCAAAACGGCGAGCTGCCGGAAGAACCGAAAGTCGATATCAGCCTGCCGGAATTCCAGGCGGCAGCAAAATATCGGCAGGATGGAAAACTGAACGAAGCCCGCGCGGCCCTGACCGCGTTCCTGCAAAAATACCCGAACAGCCAGCACACCGCCGAGGCCGAGGACTTGTTAGGCGACGTCAACATGGACATCCTCCTTTCGAAATATCCCTCGCCCGAAAAGCAGGAATACGTCGTCCGCAGCGGCGACGTCCTGGCGCGGGTCGCGGCGAAAACGAAATCGACCCCGGAGTTGATCATGCGCACGAATAATCTCAGCGGGACCATGCTTCACATCGGCCAGCGCCTGCTCATTTCGCATCCGGAATTCTCCCTCTTCATTCAGCGCAAAGCGCAAACCGTCACCATCCTCGATCACGGCCGCTTCTTTAAACGCTACCGTGCCCGCGCGGTCAAAGCGCCGCCGCGCACCCCGCCGCGAATCACTACCCGCGTCGCGGAAACCATGGCCTGGAGAGGCGACAAGCGCGTCGGCTTTGGGAGCAAAGATTACCTGGGCAGCATCCGCTGGATTCGCCTGAACACGCCCGGCTACATCATCTATTCCGATGTCGACCCGGCGAAAGTCCGCGGGAGCATCACCCCGCCGCCTTTCGGAATCGCGCTCGCGCAATCGGACGTGGAAGAATTGAGTGGCCTTGTCAACGGCAAGACCACTGTCACCATTACTGATTAGCGATGGAAGTTCAGCCGCTCGATTTCGAAAAACCGATCCTGGAATTGCAACGCCGCCTCCAGGATTTGAAGAGTCATTCGGACGAACACGAAATCGATTTCGAGAGCGAAGTCGATTCCATGGAACACAAAATCCGCGAAACCCGGCGCGAGATTTACGACAACCTGACCGCCTGGCAACGAGTGCAGATCGCGCGGCACGTGCAACGCCCGTTCGCCCTTGATTACATCGGCCGCTGCTTCACCGAATGGGTCGAGCTGCACGGCGATCGCGTCTTTGGGGACGATCGCGCGATGCCCTGCGGCTTGGCGAAAATCGGCCACTGGCGCTGCGTCGTCATCACCCAGCAAAAAGGGCGCGACACGAAAGAAAACGTCCTGCGCAATTTCGGCTGCGCCTACCCGGAAGGTTACCGAAAAGCGCTCCGCCTCATGCGCATGGCGGAGAAGTTCGGCCTGCCGGTCATTTGCCTGATCGATACGCCGGGCGCCTATCCCGGCGTCGGTTCCGAGGAACGCCACATCGCGGAAGCGATCGCGGTCAATTTGCGCGAGATGATGAATCTGCAGGTCCCAATCATCGCGGTCGTCATCGGCGAAGGCGGCTCGGGCGGCGCGCTTGGGATCGGCGTCGCCGATCGCGTCGTGATTCTCGAGAACGCCTACTACTCCGTGATCAGTCCCGAAGCTTGCTCAGCCATTTTATGGAAAGACCGCAAGCACGCGCCCGAAGCGGCCGAGGCCTTGAAGTTAACCGCGGACGACCTGATGCGCCTCGGCGTCGTCGATGAAGTCGTGCCCGAACCCGAAGGCGGTGCGCATCGCGATCACGACCTCGCCGCGGCCCACCTCGGCACCGCAATCCGGCGCAACCTCGAACGCCTGACCGCCCTTGGGACCGACGAATTGCTCAGGCAGCGGTACGATAAATTTCGCAAGCTCGGCAACTTCGCCGAAGGTCCCGAAGCCGCCGCGCAGGCCTGAAACCATTTGTCGTGGCCGACGCGGGGCCGCCAAAGACGCCCCGGCATTTACAGCGAAGTCCGAGCCGCCGCCGAGAAGAGTGCGCGCAATTCCGCGCTTACTTTTAGTGGCCGGCCGGTCTCGGGATTGATCGGGCACCACAGGGTGCGCACCCGCGCGAGCAGACGCGCATCGGACACACGCAAAATTTCCGTATGCCGCTCGAAGGCCAGGCCCTCGACTGCGGCGACCCAGGTGCACACGCGCAATTCATCGCCGGGCAACCCCGCCGTTTTGTAATCGATTTCATGCCGCAAAACGACCCAGCCGATGGTCGCCCGCAGTTCGTCAGGCGCGAGCGTTTCCCAATGCGCCGTTGCCACTTCCTGCGCCCAGCGCAGATAGACCACGTTGTTCACGTGGCCCTGTCCGTCGATGTCCTGCGGCGCCACCCGGACCGCGATTTCGAACCGAACCGCCGCGGCCATTTTCAGCGCGGCAACGGTTGCTCGAGATTAGCCAGGCCGTAGGCGGTGACCGCGACGACGGCGGCGTTTTCCGCTAATTCTTTCGGGACAATCTTATCCAGCGTGTCGGCTGCGGTGTGATGGTATTCAAAGTAAAACCGACTGTCCTGGATCGGGTGAAAAGTCGGCACACCTGCCGGTTCCATCGGGCCGATATCTGCACCCGTGTGATCGACCAGATCGAGCAAACCCGCGCCGGATGACTCGAGGATTTTTGCGAGCGGCTCGAGCATCGCTTTGATTTCCGGCTTCCCGCGAATGCGCATCCCGAGCGGATGGCCGGCGCCGCCGTCGGTTTCCATCGCAGCGAAATGATTCGGCAACTCGGCGGCGTGATCGGCCGCGTAAGTTTTCCCGCCATGCAGACCATTCTCTTCGTTCATCCAAGCGATCACGCGGATGGTGCGGTCCGGTTTCAAACCGAGCTGCTTGATCAAATTCGCCACCTGCATCGAGACGGCCACGCCCGCGCCGTCGTCGATCGCGCCCGTCCCGAGATCCCAGGAATCGAGGTGCCCGGAAACGATCACCACCTGCTCGGGGTGTTTCGTGCCCTTGATGTCGCCAATGACGTTCGCGCTTTCCGTTTCCGGTAAATCCTGCGGCGAAACCACCAGCTTCATCCGCACCGGCCCTTGCGGAACCAACGCCACCATCAGCTCCCCGTCTTCCGCGGTCACCGCCGCGGCGGGAATCTTCGGCGCGTCATCGGCGTACTTCGTCATGCCGGTATGCGGCAGGCGGTAATCCGCGCTCCCGACAGAACGGACCAAGGCCGCGACTGCTCCCAATTTTGCCGCCGCACTCGGCGCATCGCTGCGATAACGGACCGCATCGCCGTAAGCATCACCGCCGCGACCTTCCGCGGCCATCGTCTTGTCGTAGATCTCGTCGAACAAGACGATCTTGCCGGCGACTTTTGCTTTGCCGAGCGCGGTCAGTTCATCGAAATCGTGGACGACGACGACTTCCGCCGTGAGGCCATCGGCCGGAGTGGCCACACTGCCGCCGAGCGCGGTCAGGATAATCTTTTGCGTTGTCCCCGGCGCCTGACCCGGGAATTCGGTTAACGCCGCCGTCTCCTCGCCGCGCACCCAGTGCGGCACCATCACTTTCTCCGTGCGCACTTCGCAGCCTAACGACTTCAATTCGCCAGCGACATACTCGACCGCCTTCTGCGCCTGCGCGGAACCACTCAGGCGCGGGCCGATATTGTTCGAAAGATGAGCCACCTGGCGATAGGCGTAATCACTCGTTAGGGCGGCCTGCTGCAAACGTTTCGCATCGGCTAAAGTCTGCGCAGAGTAGAGCGTCGGAGTGGGAGAAGGCGAAGGCGTCGGCGATTGCGCGTGC
>JBPCJC010000062.1:0-71855 GCA_051005695.1 Chthoniobacterales bacterium
GTCCCTCGCCGTCTGCGCGGCTCGGGATGACACCGCTAGGAATGCGCGAACGCGCGCGCATCAATCACCGCAAATCGCGATCGAGCGCCCCGATCTTGCGCGTCTCGGGCCATTTCGCCGCGACCGCAAAAACGACCAGGATGGTCCCTATTCCCCCGGCCACAACCGAGATCACCGGCCCAAAGAGAGCCGCGGTTAAACCGGACTCGAGCGCGCCGAGCTCGTTCGAAGTGCCGATGAAAATATTGTTCACCGCGGAGATGCGCCCGCGCATTTCATCCGGCGTCAGCAATTGAATGATCGTGTGCCTAACGACCACACTGACGCTGTCGAAAACGCCGGTAAGAAAAAGCATCGCCAGAGAAAGCCAGAGATAGTGCGATAGCCCAAAGACGATCGTCGCCGCACCAAAACCGGTGACGCACCAAAGCAATGTTCGCCCGGCTTTTCGCATCGGCGGGAGATACGCGATCGAGATCGCCATGACCAATCCGCCCACGCCGGGCGCCGCCCGCAACCAGCCCAGCCCGATCGGTCCGCAATGTAAAATTTGATCGGCAAAAATCGGGAGCAACGCGACCGCGCCCCCGAGCAGCACGGCAAACATATCCAGCGTGATCGTCGCCAGAATCACCTTCTTGCTCAGAACAAAGCGCATCCCGGTGAGCAAACTGCGCCACGCATTCTTCTCCACTCGCCCGCCCTGATCACCGCTGCGAATCGGCAGCACGAGAAAGAAGAACGACAGCGCACAGACGGCATCGAGTGCATAGATGAACGGGAAACCGGTGCGCACAATGAGTAACCCTCCGATCGCCGGCCCGAGGATCGAGCCGACCTGGAAAATGCTGCTGTTCCAGGTGACCGCATTGGCAAACGAGTCGCGCGGCACCAGCTTCGGAAAATACGCGCTCCGCGCCGCCCAACCAAAAGTGCGCCCGGTCGCCGCGATGAGCAGCAACAGATAAATCAGCGGAACCGAGAGATCGTCGAAATGATAACCGGCCTGACGCTCGAAGATCGCGGCAATCGAATTGAGCAACACGTTTCCGTGTCGAAGAAAAGGCAACGGCGGAATGTTCAAGTGTTGCCAGGAAATAATCGCCAGGCCTAACGAGCAGATGGCGCTGACAAATTGCGAACAAAGGATGATGTATTTGCGGTTGTAGCGATCAGCGATGTGACCCGCCGGCAACGACAACAAAACCACCGGCGCGGCGATCACCAAACCGACGAGCCCGAGCGCCGTCGCCGAATGTGTGCGCCGATAAATTTCCCACTCGATCGCGACCACCAACATCTGCCGTCCAATGACGGAGATGAGATTACCGAAGGCGTAAAAGGTGAAGTTGCCGAACCGAAAGGCCGCATACGGGTCATGCTTTTTCGGAATTTCGATGGTGCCTTCGGCGCTCGCCGCTCGCCGGCTAGTGGCGTGTTCGTAGCCCGGCGGGGGTGCGTGCGGTTTGCGATCGGGCATCGTCGCGCGCGACCCGAAAGCGAACCGGCGCAGGCGAATCTAAGTTCGCCGCGCCACCTGGCAAACTGGCGCGACCGGCTTCCTGCTAAGTGCGATTGGGGACACCCAATCGATTCTTTCAGAATCGCTGCTACGAGTTTCGCATTTTTCGGCTTCCACACCAAAACTTCGCGATCTGCGCGTCGTTGTTTACCCGTGAAAAGCCGTTGATCCACGATTCAATGAACGATGAACGAATCCCGGGACGAAGAGATCGCGTCGTTGGTCGAAAGTGACGCCGCGGAAGTCGTGGCGGCGCCCGCAGCGCGCCCGCGCATCCCGGAAATGTTGCGGCGACCTTTCGACGTTCGCTCCTTCGCGCTCACCGGCCTTTTCGTGCTCGCGCTTTTTTACACGCTTTATTTTGCGCGCGCCGTCCTTCTGCCAGTAGTGCTCGCGCTCCTCCTTAGTTTCCTCCTCGCGCCGTTGGTGCGCTCGCTTTCGAAAATTAGAATTGGCGCGCACTTCGGCGCCGCCCTCCTCTTGCTCGCGCTGGTCGCGATGATCGGTTACGCGATTTCCTTTCTGGCCGCGCCCGCCGCGGGATGGTTGGAAAAAGCGCCCTACGGTCTGCAGCAACTGCAACTGAAACTGCTCCCGTTACGCAAACCGATGCAGCAGGTCGCGCAGGCCAGCGGCGAGATCGATAAGCTGGCCGCGCCGGAAGTTCACACGCCCGGCGCGCCACCGCCGGCGCCGGTAGTGGAAGTGAAACAGCACCACATGGCGGACGCGCTTTATGGCCGGACGACCGAACTTCTCACCAGCCTCGTCCTACTCCTGATCCTCCTTTACTTCCTTCTCGCTTACGACGGCGTTTTTCTCGGCAAGGTGATCAAGATGCTCCCACGGCTCGAGGATAAGAAACGCGCGGTCTGCATCGCGCGCGAAATCGAGGCGCACGTCTCACGCTATTTGGTCACGATCACGCTGATCAATGTTTGTCTCGGGATCCTCATTGGCACCGCCGTCGGCCTGCTCGGTTTGCGCAATCCCGTAATGTGGGGCGTGCTCGTGGCGGTGCTGAATTTCGTCCCGTATCTCGGCGCGCTCACCGGCATCGTTTGCATGACCATCGGCGCGGTCCTGAGCTTCAACAGCCTCGGTTACGCCTTCGTTTTTCCGGCGGTGTATCTGGTTATCGCGACCATCGAAGGCAACTTCGTGACCCCGATGGTGATGGGCCGTTCGCTCACGCTCAACCCGGTCATCATCCTGCTTTCGCTCACCTTTTGGGGTTGGATGTGGGGAATCGTCGGGATCATTCTGGCAGTACCCATCCTGGCCGCTTTCAAGATCTTTTGCTCACACATCGAGCAGATGGAACCGGTCGCGGAATTTCTCAGTTAACGAGCGCGCAGGTTTCGTTAGGGCAAAAGCGTCACCCGATAAAAGCGCGCCCCTGCGGGCGCGTTCGCGTCGACTACCTGGAGCATGCTGCCGTCGCCGGCGAGATCATCCCCCAGCGTTCCCCAGGTCGGCGTGAGCAGGCTGCCGGTCGCTTGCACGCGATAATGTTTTCCGTTCACGCTCGGGAAGGAAAACGCCGTCTGCGCCGGCGTGAGCGCGATCGCCGCGATCCGGAGCACACTTGCCGGGTCATTGCGATTCGTCCCGGCCAGATTCTCCTGCCAATCGGCCATCCCATCGCCGTCGGTATCACTTAGACCAAGCGCGGCCACCGCATCAATCCGGCCCCAGCCAAAGGTGTTGTTAGGTACCTGCGTCCCGGCGACCGCTCCGCAACTCTGCGCGCTAGTTAACGGTACCGCCGATTGCTCTAGCAAGGTCTCAATCGCATTCACCTGCCCTCGTAATTCCGGATGCGCCGAAAGCAGTAACGCCGTCGTCCCCGCGACATGTGGCCCCGCCATGCTCGTGCCGCTGAGCAATTGATAAGTCGTCGTGGAAGTACCATACGCCGAGCGCACCGAAACTCCCGGCGCGGACAGGTCCGGCTTCGTCCGGCCGCTGCCGTCGGACGTGACCGCTCCGCGGCTGCTGAAATTCGCGATGACGTCATTGTTATCCGTCGCACCCACCGTCGTCGCAGCATCGTAAATCGTCGGTGAATCCGAAACCGTCGAGCAGCTCGGTCCGCTATTCCCCGCCGAGACCACGACCACGATTCCCGCCGCGCGCACATTCTCGATCACCGTCTTCAGGACATTCACGTCCGTGCAACCTTCGCTCGCCGGACAACTCCAAGAGTTATTAATTACGTCCGGCGCTTTCGCTGGATCGGGGTTCGAGTTAGTCGAATCCGTCGGCGCGATGAACCATTGCAGGCACTCAGTGTAAGTCGCCGGCGTCCCGTTCCCCTGGTCCATGCAACGGCAACCCATCCACTTCGCCCCGGGGGCGACGCCGATCTGATTCCCCGCGCCGTCATCGCCGAGCATGATCCCCATCGTATGACTGCCATGGCCGGCATCGTCGCAGGGCTGGCTCGTATTCGGCCCGCAGACGCCACCGCCGGAATGAATCGCATCGTGCCAGTTGTAACTATGATCCGCCACACTCCCGTTCCAGCCGCGATACTTGTTCTTGAGCGCCACATGATCCCAGAGATAACCGGTATCGTTCCCGCCCACGACGATCCCCTGTCCGGTATAACCCAGCGCCCAGGCTTCCGGCGCACGCACCTTGGTAATGTTCGGCTCGATCGCTGCAATCGCGGAAGCCGCGCGCGCCTGCGCGTCCACCGGTGGCTCGAAGTAGACCCGCGGATTCGCGTGAATCCCCGCCACCTCGGGCCGCTCCGCCATCTTTTGCACCACGCCTAACGAGCCCCGCACCCGGATCATATTCGCCGCCCAAAATGGCTGATAGGCCACACCTTCCTCTTCCAGGGCGCGGACCACCGCCGGCTGCGTCCGCCGCGCGACCGCGCTCAATTTTTGAAAAACAAACGTCCCCTTCTCCAGCTTACTCGTCAGGCGCGCCGCCCCGCTCACATCCGCCTGCTCCTTTAGGAAAACGATGAAATCCATTTCCCCGGAGACCGCGTCCGCCGAGCGCAAAACGGCCGTGTCCACCTTCTCCAGCCAGGCCGCTGAGTTCGCCTTCCCGCCCGCCACTCCACGCGAAACCGAAAGCCCGAGAGCCAAAAATAAAACCGCCGTGGTAATCGCAAAGGAAAGCTTCATCTCGTGAGCGATTGTAGGACGTTTTCGCAAAAGGCCAAGCCGCGCTTCTAACGAAACCCACGACCAGCGCTCGCCGGCAACCGCCGGCTGACAAGGAAAGCCATCTAGCGAAAACGCGGTCCCGAGTTACCTAAAAAGAATTGGCACGAGGTTTCTTCTCCAAATCTCGCACCGACAATGATCACGAACACCATTCAGACTCGCGCCTGCTAAAGACTCGGCCTGATGCCCCGATCACTTTGCGCGTCGCGCACGCATCACCAACCAAACCTTCCGCGCGATGAACAGCGCCACCTGACTCAGGATAGCCGCTCCGATTCCAGACAGGAAATAGGCACCGAGCCATACCGTACCGCGGAGGCATACTGTTGAGCCTCCGAAGGCGAGCTATAAACGTAACCGAGTATCGGAATGCTCAGGATCAGGTGAACGCAGCGAAGAATCGTCCGTTTGATGGCACTATTCATGGTTGGTTTATGTGGGAATCTTGAGCGTATACCGACCAGCGGTTCGCTGCCTCCTCTAGTTAGGCACCTTCGTCTCGGTTGCGCGGGAAAGCTCGGCGCGTCGGATCCAGTTGGACCCATGGGAGCTTGTCTTCCGCCCATATGGCCACTTGTGGCGGAAAGAATTTCGGATGATCAAGAGAGGCGACTGTAATATCGATCCACTTCGAGGTTGCGTCATCCCGGACAAACAAAGGCGTGCCGCAACAGCTGGCAAAGAAACGCAGACTGCCGGCATGTGGCACCTCGCGTACCTCGCCCGACAGGAGTTCTACCGCGTCGCTCGGAAAGGTGCACCACGTCACATAAGGCGCGGCGCTCGCGCGTCGGCAATCCTCACAATGGCAGTCGCTCGTTTGCTTCGCAGGGCCGTGAAGACGATAGCGAACGCCTCCGCATAAGCATCCGCCTTCAACGCTCGCCGTCATCAGCCTAACGAGACCCAAGATCAGCGACTGCGCGAGCTCGGAATGACGTTCGCATACGCTCGACTCTAGGCATAAGGACGGTCCGCGGCTCGCTGCATCGGTTGGTTAGGCCTTAATGAAGGCTAGCAAGTCGGCGTTGATCTGCTCCGCGTGCGTGGTGGGCATCCCGTGCGGCAATCCGGGGTAGGACTTCAGCGTCCCTTGCTTCAATAGCTTAACCGACTTGGCCCCAGTCGTGGGAAACGGGCAGATTTGATCGTCCTCGCCATGCATGACCAAGACTGGAATGTCGATCATGGCGAGATCGTCGTAGAACTCAGTCTCCGAAAGGACTCTGATGCACTCGTAATGAGCCTGAATGCTTCCCATCATGCCCTGCCGCCACCAGTTCCGCCGAATTCCCTCGGAGACCTTCGCATCTGGACGGTTAAATCCGTAAAACGGCATCGTGATGTCCAGGTAGAATTGCGAGCGATGGTTCGCCGTGCCATCGCGGAGGCCGTCGACGACTTCCTTTGGAACGCCGTCGGGATTCTTTTCCGACTTCATGAAAAGCGGAGGAATCGCGCTAATAAGGACTGCCTTAGCCACGCGACCCTTGCCGTGCCGGGACATAGCGTGTGACCTCCCCGCCACCGGTAGAATGGCCGATATGCACAGAATTCCTCAGATCAAGCTTTGCGACGAGCTCAGCAACGTCGGCCGCATACGTGTCCATGTTGTGGCCTTTATCCGTCTGGGTAGAGCGGCCGTGCCCGCGGCGATCATGCGCGATCACCCGATAGCCATGCCCTAGGAAAAACATCATCTGAGCGTCCCAATCGTCGGCGGATAGCGGTCAGCCGTGATGGAAAAAGAGAGGCTGACCGGTGCCCCAATCTTTGTAGTAAATCTGTGTCGTCTTTGGTAGTTATCGTGTTCATCTGTTAGTTTCTTTCTTGTTTGGTTGAAATGGATGCGGCGAAAGCGTCGCAGAGGGCTAACGAGATATGGACGCATGTTCGTCTATCACATGGAGAAGGGGTGAAAACGGGATAACAGGCCATGGCACTTATTCTTGATCTAGCGGGCGGCGGCTTATTGGGCTTGGGCGAGCTTTTGGAAGCGGGGGTCGTTACGGATGGGATCCCAGACGGGCTCTAGCCGGAGAAGCGCCGGGGTGACGGCGTAGGCGCAGGGCATTTGCAGGACGCGCTCGAGGGTGGCGATGGCTTGATCGGCCTGGCCGGCTTGTGCCTGGACACGGGCGAGGACGGTGAGTGCCTGGGGAAGGACGAAGGCATCCCTGGTGTAAGCGGCGGTGGCACGCTGGGCATCGGCGAGCGCGGCGGGGAAATCGCCCAGGAGGGAGTAAGTCTGGGCGCGATGGGAGATGACGTACCAAGGGTTGTTATCGCCCTGGGCGTGGACTTCTTCCATGACGGCGAGGGACTGGCGCGCGTCGGCCAGGCCACTCTCGCGCGCGCCGGCGAGTAACTCGACCAGGGCGAGATCGGAGAAGGCTTCGGCGACGGCAGGCTTAGGGAAATTTTCCGGCCTGGCCAGGCCGGCTTTCAGGGCGGCGATAGCGGGCGGATAGTCGCGCTGGTAGATCCATTGGTTGAACCGGAAGGGTACGATCTCCGGATGGGCCGGATCGTCCGGCAAGGTCTCGAGGGTTTTCCCGGCGGAGACGAGGTCGCCCTGCATCTGGTAGGTGACAGCTTTCTCGGCGATCAAGCTGGCATCGCCGGGAGTAGCCTGGAGGGCGCGGTCGAAGGCGATTAGTGCTTCCGGGTAACGTTTCAAGCCGCGCAGTGTCCAGGCCTGGTGTTTCCAGGTTTCCGGGTTCCGCGGGTCCAGCTCGGCGGCCTGGGTGTGGAGGGAGAGGGCTTCTTCCCAGTGCCCGAGGCGCCGGGTAACACCGCCCATGCGGAGTAAGATTTCGGCGTTGTTAGGTAGCCGCTCACGGGCCTTAGTATAAGCTTGGAGGGCGCCTTCGTAATCCTGGGTGCCATAGCGGTAGTGGCCGAGAGCGAGGAGAACTTCGCCGGTCTCGGGCGCGAGGCGCATGGCCTGGTCGAGCGCTTCTTTCGCGCGGGCGAGACGCTGCGGGGTGCGCTCAAACTGGAAATAAATCCAGACGTGCGCGGAGGAGAGCCGCGCCCAGGCCTGGGCAAAGGCCGGGTCGAGATCGACCGCGCGCTGGTAAGTCTTGACCTTGGCGACGAGGGAATCGGCGGCGAAACCGTTATGGCCTTCGAAGGTGAGCCCGCGCAGGTAGGCGTCATAAGCGTCCGGGTTATCGGTTAGCTTCACGCTAAGGGCGTTTTGTTCGCTCCCGGTAAGCTTGACGCTTAGCTGCTCGGCGATGGCCTTGGCTACTTCGCTTTCGACGGCGAAGATGTCGGTTAACTTACGATCGTAAATCTCCGCCCAGATGCTGGAAGCGGTCGGCGCCTGGATCAACTGCACGTTGACCCGCACGAGCTCGCCTTGTTTTTGCACGCTGCCTTCGAGGAGGTGGGCGACGCCGAGCTGGCGGGCGATCTCCGCGAGATTTTCCGGCGCGCTTTTGTAATGCTGGGTGGAGGTGCGGGCGATGACTTTCAGGTCTCGCATCTTCGAGAGACGGGTCAGGATTTCATCCTGGATGCCTTCGGCGAAATAGGAATTAGCCTTGTCCTCGCTCCGGCTTTCAAAGGGAAGGACGGCGATCGACTTCTCGTTAGGTAAGAGCGACAAGCCGGCATTGGCCAGGTGCGCGGTCCGCCAAACCAGGGCGGCGGCGGTGAGGAGGGTGAGCGCGAGCGCGGCCACGATCAACCGGCGGCGGCTGGTGAAATGGCGGTGCCCGCGGCGCCGGATTTTTACGGGCAGGGCCGGGTTCCCCGCCTCGCCGGTGTAGAGATTGAAAATCCCGATCTCGACGCCGTGTTTCACCGTAATCAAGCCGAGATCGTGCAGGTGCGGCTGCCATTGCCGGTAATGCTCCAGGTCCTCAGCGACGCGCTTGGAAAGAAGGATGTGCCCGGCATCACCGATGTCCATCACCCGGCAGGCGACGTTGACCCCGCCGCCGGTGAGATTGATCTGGCCGTTCACATCCGAGACCTGGTTGACCGGGCCGCTATGCACGCCCATGCGCAAAGCGAAATTCGCGTGGCCGCGCAAGGCGGTGGCGATCTCGACCGCGCACTGCGCGGGCGCTTCCAGGCTATGCAAGAACACCAAGGCCATCCCATCG
The DNA here is from genome assembly GCA_051005695.1 of Chthoniobacterales bacterium. Taxonomy (GTDB): domain Bacteria; phylum Verrucomicrobiota; class Verrucomicrobiia; order Chthoniobacterales; family UBA10450; genus JACCTI01. Next base: position 8,829 of record JBPCJC010000062.1, read on the forward strand.
CCGGTGGGCAGGCGAATGAGCGAGTGAGCGGCTTCCGCGCTTTGAAATTGCGGGGCGCTGCGGACGGCGGCGTTCAGCGCTTCAAGGGCTTCGGTCTGCTCGTTAATCAAGAGCTTCGAGTAGCCGACGATGTCGATGAACAGGACGTGCCCGATTTCCAACTCGAGCCGCGGTGTGATTTCGTCGGACATGTGTGGCCCCGGGAAGTTGTAAACCAGAACGCGCCCGCGTTCCCGCACGAAATTCGCGCGCGCCAACTCCCGGGTTTCGCCTCGGAGATTGCCACGCTGGATTTTTCGCGACAGCTTTGCGCCTCGCCATGCCGACTGAACCGACCGCTCCTTCCCCCTACTCCCGCTCGAATCCGTTTCCCGGCAAACTGGTGGTGAACCGCCGCCTCAATCCCGGCTCGGAAAAAGATACGCGCCATCTGGAAGTGGACCTCGCCGGCTGGGGTTTGAGTTATACCGTAGGCGATTCGATGGCGATCTACCCGACGAACGATCCCGCGCTGGTCGCGGAAGTCCTGCAGGCGCTGGGCGCGACCGGCGACGAGATCGTGCCGAGCACGGCCAAAGGCAAAACGCTGCCGCTACGCGATGCGCTGCTGCGCGATTACCTGATCACGCAAACGACGCCGAAGTTTCTCAAGACAATCGCGGCGCGCGCGTCCGGCGCGCCTTTGCTGAACGAGCTGCTGCATTCCGAACGCAAACAGGATCTGGACAATTATCTCTGGGGAATGGAGGTGATCGATTTCCTGCTGGAACATCGCTCGATCCATTTCGCGCCGGAAGAATTCGTCGGCCTGTTGACGAAGCTACAACCGCGGCTCTACTCGATCGCTTCCAGCCTGAAAGCTTTTCCGGAACAGGTGCACTTCACGGTCGATGTCGTGCGTTACGAAAGCCATGGGCGAAAACGTGCGGGCGTTTGCTCATCGTTCATCGCCGAGCGGGCGGATCATTCTCCCATGCCAGTCTACCCGACGAGCTCGAAGTTCCGCATGCCGGAAGATAACGACACCGCCATGATCATGATCGGACCGGGCACGGGGATCGCGCCCTTCCGCGCGTTTTTGCAGGAGCGAAAGGCCATCGGCGCGCGCGGAAAATCCTGGCTCTTCTTCGGATCGCAACGCGAGAAATGCGATTACTTTTACAAGGACGAGTTCGAGCAACTACAAGGCGAAGGCTTCCTCACGAAGATGCATTGCGCGTTTTCACGCGACCAGGCGCACAAGATTTATGTGCAGGATCGGATGCGCGAAAATGCCGCGGAAATCTGGCAATGGCTGGAAGCGGGCGCGCACTTTTTCGTCTGCGGCGACGCCAAGCGCATGGCCAAGGATGTCGACGCCACGCTCCGTCAGATCATTGAAAAAGAAGGCGGGAAAAACGCCGACGCCGCCGGCGAATACATGGAAAAGATGAAGACGGAAAAGCGCTACAAGCGCGACGTGTATTAAGGAGCAGCGCGAGAGAAGAGCACGCGTTCCGGCGCTTCACGCGTCGCGTGTCATCCTGAGCCGCGAAGACGGAGAAGGACCACACATTCGCCCCCGGGCGGGCTCAAAAGAACCGGCACGATTCGTTAGCCAGTGCGAGATCCTTCGGCGCGCTTCGCCAGCCTCAGGATGACAGCGGACAACACGACCAGCGCGGAAAGCAGCGCGACCGCGCCGCCGTAGATCAACCACCATGGCCGATATTCCAACGTCACGGTCCCGTGCGAGTTCGCCGGGATTTCTACGGCGACGCTCATCTTGCGAAACACGTGCACGTCTAACGACTGGCCGTGGAAGCGCGCTTGGTATCCGGGAAAATACGGGCGCGAGAAAACGATTGTGGCCGGCGCGGTACCGGCCGGAATTTCCACTTCGGCGCGCGCGCGATTTCGTGAATCTTCGAGAACGCGCACCGTGCCGGCACTGCCGATCGCGGGCCGGAGAGTGGCGAAGGCCGCGCCGCGCCGATGATAGACGCGGCCTTCCGCGGAGGCGTGCACGAGTTGCCATTCCGTTTCCGGTTTCGGCACGACGTCGAGTTCGCGCGCGACGATGATTCCATCAACTCCGATTTGCGCCAACTCACCATCCGCCGCGCCCTCCCATTCCGGAAAGTAACTGCAGGCCCACGGCGCGAGTTCGCCGTGGATCGCGCTACCAAAAATGCGCGCCGCGCCCGCGGGTCGGATCGGACTGTAACCATTGATCAAACGAATCCCGCCCCACATCGAAGTGCTTCCGGGGCGAATGACGGTGCCGAACGGCGCCGGTTGAGTCTCCGCGCGATAGGCATATTCGGGCGCGGGATAAACGCTGAGATACAAGCGCGCCGGATCAAGCGGCGCCGGTGCGGTCAGCTTTTGGTCGAGATTATATTTCGGGACGCCGCAGTTCGGCGGGATTACCAGATAGGTCGCGAGCAGCGCGAGAAATGTCAGCGTGGGCAACGCCCACGATTTCGCGCCGAGGAAAATCCAGGCGACGGCGATCGCGAGCATGCACGCGAGCAGGTGCCAGCCGTAGGGTCCGGCAGTGTTCGCCAGCCACATCGCCAAGCCGATTGCGCTCAACAGTAGGAGCGCGAAAACTCCGGCGTTGCGCTTTTTGCCTAACGAATCTTCGGCGCGGAGAATCTGCGCCGCTTCCGCCGCGCTCAACGTCAGCACCAAGGCGACAAACGGCAGCCAGCGAAAGCTCCAGCGAAAAACATTCGCGCTCGGCAGCATCGAAATTAACAAGACCATCAACAACAGTCCGAGTTCCCATTTCAATTGCCTAACGAGTGCTCTCGTCCGCGTGGCGAGCGCGCAAAGGAGCAGCACCGGCGGAATCAAACCACACGCCATCTCGCTCGCGGGATGCGGCACCAAGCGCGTGGAAAAATCCGCCCAGTGCACCGTCCACGCTGGGAGGATGAAACCGGGCAACGCCGCCAGCGGCACGATCCATTGGTAATGCGCCGTGCTCTCCTGTACTTCGCGCGCGGAGCCGCGGAGATAGTCGAACAAGGCTAGCCACGCGGGCGCGGCGAGTCCGACACCGAGCCACATTCCGATGGCCAGCGGCCAAACCGACCAAAGGTTTCGCGATTGCGCGATCGACTTGATCGACAACCAGACGACCAGCAGTCCGAGCATTCCGACGGTGTAAGGAAATCCTCCGGTGATCAGCAAATAGACGAAAGGCGCCGGCCACAAAAATCGATACGGTCCGCGCTTTTCTTCGAGTGCGCGCTCGAGTCCCCACCAGGCCCACGGAAACCAAGCAAAGGCGCCGAGCGCGCCGAACCAATCGGTCGCGCCCCAGCAAACCATCCAGCCATTGAGCGCCGCGACCAGGCCGACCATGATCGCGAGTGGTCTCGTTAGGCTGCGGCCGCGCGCCAAAAAATATCCGCCGAGCGCGAGCGGAAAAAGATGGGCCAGCGAAAGCGCCGCGGCTTGCTGCGGAAAACTTAGCGGCAGTTTCCAGATGAGGACCACGGCCGCGTTGACGAAAATTGAAAACGTCCCGTACTGAAACTCGCCCGCGAGATTACTGCAGACCCACGAATACGGACTCAACAGGGGCAGATGTCCTTCCGACCAACTGCGCGCGACATCGGCGAAGACCGGCAGAATCGAGAGCTCGTAATCGTCGTTCCAAAAAAGCAGCGGATCGCGCCAGAGCAGAATCGCGAAGAAAAACAAAACCAGCGCGCCGGTAAAGCACGCGCCGGTGAGGTCGAGATAACCAGCGGCCGGGCGTTTCACAGAAACGCCGCTACAACACGACCGGCGTGCCTTCGGTCATGACGAGTATTTTTTTCTCCAAGCCGTGCTCACGGGCGCGTGCCATCAAGCGCGCTGGCGGTTCGTTGAGCGGTTCGTAGCCCAGACGGAAACTGCCGTAATGCATCGGCACCAGTGTCTTCGCGCCAAGTTCTTCGAAGGCCTGAACCGCTTGCTCCGGATTCATGTGAACTTCGCGGCCGCTCGGCGGGTCGTAGGCGCCGATCGGCAAGAGCGCGATCTCGATCTCGAAACGTTTTCCGATTTCGCGAAACCCTTCGAAGTAGGCGCTATCGCCGCAGTGAAAAATCGAGCGCCCTTCAGCCTCGATGACAAAACCGCCGAAGCCGCGATGCGAGTCGTGCAGCATGCGCGCGCCCCAATGATGACAAGGCGTGAGTGAGACGCAGAGCGGGCCGAGTTCGACGCGCTGCCAATGATCGAGTTCGTGGACGATGTTGAAACCGAGATCGTGCACCAGATTTCCGACCCCAGTCGGGACGACGATCGGCTGGTCGGCCGCAACTTTGCGCAGCGTCCGGCGGTCGAGATGATCGAAGTGCGCGTGGGTCACGAGGACGAAATCGATCTCGGGCAGATGGAAAAGATCGAAGCCGGGTTTCTTCAAACGCTTGATCACTTTCAGCCACATCGACCAGTTCGGATCGATGAGCACGTTGACCTCCGGAGTTTGAATCAGGAACGAGGCGTGCCCGATCCAGGTGATCCCGAGCTCGCCTTTTTTGATCTTCGGGAAAAGCGGCAACCCGCCTTTGCCTTCCCGTTTAGTGAAGAGCGACGGGATGAGAACGCTGGTGAGAAAGTTGCGCTTGTGCCAGTCCGAACTCGGCCGCAAACCGACCTGAGTGGAGCTGCTTTTGCCGCTATTTTCCGAATCGCGCACGAGGTTGCGCTGGCTCTTTTTGGAAAAAGGAATCGGCACTTCCGGGCAACCATATAAGGTCGCCCGGGTGACGCAAAACCTTTCACGGCAAACGCCGTAGGTGCAGTGGTGGACGCGAACGAATCGAGCACCGCGAAGCAGCTGACGGCGCCGGCGGAGCGCTGGCCGCGGCAGCCGTTTACCGGGCTGGCCTTATCGGCCGCGGTCGGAATTTCGTTCGCGGAGTTCGCGCCGCATCCGGCGTTCGCCCTCGGGCTCACGCTCGTTCTTGGCCTAACGACACTGGTTCGGCCGATGACGCTCGTGACCTACGCCCTGGTGGCCGCGAGTTTTTTCTTTTTGCACAGCGCTCGCCTAACGAGTTCTCCCGGCGTCCGCCTGGCGGGTGAACTTGGCTCCGCCAAACAGGCCATCGCCGTCCGCGGTTTGGTCGTGAGCGAACCGAAAAGCTCCGGGCGCGGAATGGCTTCCTTTCAGCTCGCCCTCCATTCCATTGACCAAGCTGGCCTAACGAGACCTTCGAAAGCGAAAATTCTCGCCCGCTGGCGCGGCGATGTTCATTACGGCGACGAGCTGCAACTCTTCGGCGTCATCCAGCCGATCGAAGGCCCGCGCAACCCGGGCGAGTTCGACATGCGGGAATATTTGCTACGCCACGACATTCGCCACGTCCTCGTGGTCCGTTATCCGGAGAACGGCCACATCCTCGGCCGCGGCCGCGGGCAGCCAATCCTGCGCGCGGCGCATCGGTCGCGCGATTGGATTCAGGCGGCGCTTTCGCGCGGGCTCGATGATTCGCCGGAAGTGACCGGTTTGATCAGCGCGATGGTGCTCGGTTTGCGCGAAGGCAACACCGACGAAATCGAGGAACGCTTTCAACATACCGGCACGATTCATCTCTTCGCGGTCGCGGGTTTGCACGTCGGGATCGTGGCGTTTTTGCTCTGGTCGATCGCGGGCGCGCTGCGAATTCCGCGCCGCGTGGCGATCGCCTTAATCATCCCCGCGCTCTTTTTCTACGCGGCGGTCACGGGCTTGAACCCATCGAGTCTGCGCGCGGCTTTAATGGCCGGCGTGCTCCTCGCCGGTTTCTTTGTCGATCGCCGTGTGCCCGCTGGCAATAGCGTGGCCGCGGCCGCCGTGATTCTGCTCTGCATCAACACCAACCAATTTTTCGCAACCGGCTTTCGGCTCTCCTTTGCGGTCGTAATCGCGATCATCGCTTTCTCGCCCTGGTTCTTTCGCAAGCTTGTCGGCTGGTGCGAACCCGATCCGTTTCTTCCGCGCAGTCTGCTCAGCCGGACGCAACGCTTTGGCCTCGCGGTCTGGCGAAGAATTGCGGGCGCCGCCTCCGTTTCTGTTTCCGCCTGGCTCGGTTCGCTCCCGTTGATCCTGCAATATTTTTACCTGATCACGCCGGTGGCGATCTTCGCCAATCTCATCGTTGTCCCGATCGCCTTCTTCGTCCTCGCGGTCGGTTTAATGGCGCTCTTGGCGACGCCGGTCGCGCCCTGGCTCGCGCTCATTTTCAACAATGCCAACTGGGCTTTCGCGACCGCGATTCTGTTTGCGGTGGATTTACTCGCGCACGCGCCCGCGGGTCACTACTACCTGGAACTGCCGCAGTCGTCTGCGCGCGCGCTCTTGCAAATGAACGTGCTCGATCTCGGCGCGGGCGCGGCGATTCATTTGCGCACGCCTGCAAGCGAATGGCTCATCGATGCCGGCGCCGAGCGCGACGTCAATCGCGTGGTCCGATCCTGCCTGCGCGCGCGCGGCGTCAACCGGCTCGACGGTTTACTCCTGACCCACGGCGACTCGCAACACATCGGCGGCGCGGAGGCCATCCTGCATGCGTTTCATCCGCGCACGATCATCGATAACCCCGCGCCCGATCGTTCCAGCGTGCATCGGAAATTAATCGCCGATTTCGAGAAAGCCTACCTCGCGCGCCGCGCAGCCGTGAGCGGTGACGGCTGGGATTTATCGCGCGAAGTGCACGCGCAAATTCTTTTCCCGCCGGCAAATTTCAAAGGCGCAACCGCGGATGATCAGGCCTTGGTGATGCAACTCACGATCGCAAAACGCTGGCGCGTGCTTCTCATGTCCGATAGCGGCGAATCGACGGAGCAATTTCTCCTAACGAGTGGTACAGATTTGCGCAGCGACATCCTGATCAAGGGTCAACATCACGCCAGCGCTTCGGGCACGCCGGACTTTCTCGAGCGCGTACAGCCGCGCGCAATCATTGCCTCGGCGCTCGATTTCCCAGAGAGCGAACGAATTCACGATGAATGGGCCCGGGACGTGACCAAGCGCGGGATCAAATTATTTCGCCAGGATGAGACCGGCGCGGTCGCTCTGAAATTTTTTCGCGACCGCTGGGAAGTGATTCCTTACCTGCGCCCGCGAGATGTTTTGCGGAGTGAGAAACGATGAATCGGCAGGCCGTTCTCGCGAAAGCGTTCTTCGAACGTAGTCGCGGGAAGGAAGTCGGCGGAGACATCTTCGCGCGCGAATAATCCGGGTGCGCTGCGCGCGATTCCCTCCATTTCGCAAAAGTATTCCGCGTGATCGGTAGCGATGCGTAGCTCGCCGTGCGCGGTCAGCGCGCGACCTGCGGCGCGCAAAAATTCTTCCGAAAAAACCCGGCGGCTTCGATGCCGGCGTTTCGGCCAGGGATCGGGAAAGAGCAAATGGAAAACCGTGACTGATCCTGGCGGCAACAAGTGTTGCAGTGCGTGCAAAATTTCCATCCGTAGAATTCGTGCATTCGTTAGGCGCTGTTCCCCGATCTTGCGAGTCGCGCCGCGCCAACGACCGGCCAGGCGTTCGACGCCGAGAAAATCATGAGCAGGATTTTGCGCTGCCAGTGCCGCCAGAAAAGTGCCGTCGCCACAACCGAGATCCACTTCCAACGGTGCGCCGCGGCCGAAAATTTCGCGAAAATCCAGCGGCGCAAGAATGCTTTCCGTAACCACTTCGGCCGGGGAAAAAATTCTTCGGTTCGTTCGCATGGAGTAATCGGCAGCGCGGGCGCAACCAATACACGCGCGCTGGCGAATAATCCGCGAGCGGGAATATTCAACCGCTAGGAATCTCAAACCATTATGTTCAGAACTCTATTCATCGGCCTCGCGCTTCTCGGCCTCGCTCTGCCCTTATCTGCGGAGGACAAACCTGCCGCCAATTCGAGAACGGCCATCTTTGCCGGCGGCTGTTTTTGGTGCATGCAACCGCCGTTCGATCATGCCAAAGGCGTGACTAAAACCGTCGTCGGTTACACCGGCGGGAAGGCCTCTGACGCGAACTACAGCGAGGTTTCGAATCATCGCACGCAGCACCGCGAATCCATCGCCGTGACCTACGATCCATCGCAAATTTCCTACAATCAGTTGCTCGATATTTTCTGGCGGAACATCAATCCAACGCAGGCCGACGGACAGTTTCACGACATCGGCCTGAGCTACCAGGCGGCGATTTACTACGGCAACGACGAGGAGAAAAAAATCGCCGAAGCCTCGAAAGAGGCGCTTGGTAAATCCGGAAAGTTTAGCAAACCGATCGTGACCGAAATTCTGCCGGCAATGCCGTTTTACCCGGCGGAAGATTATCACCAGAAATATTACCTGAAGAGCGCGACGGAGTTTGAGGCTTATCACGTCGGCTCGGGGCGCGTCGCCTACTTGGAAAAAATCTGGGGCAAAGAAGCCCAGCCCTAGCGGGGCGCGGCTGCGCGAATCAATTCCCACGCGTGCCGCAAATGGTCTTCGGTGGTGAGGATGTTCCCGAGGCCGAAACGCATGACCGCGCGGCCGCGCAGTTCGATCCAATCGGCAACTTGGTGGAGTTGTTCGCGAAATTGCGTCGCCGGAACATCGCTCAGTCCACCGGCGCGAATGGGCGGGCTAGAACGCGAAACCGAAACTGAAATGAAACGCGCCGAAGTCTTCGTAATCCCGCGGACTCGGATTCACGCCGTAATCGATCCGCAACGGACCGATCGGAAGTTTGTAGCGCAAGCCGATCCCGACCGCATAACGCAGATCGCTGAAGCCGGCGTCATCCGCGTTCGTGAGCAGGTTGCCGGCGTCGACGAAGACCGCGCCCTGCAATTCTCCGAAGACCGGGAAGGTATACTCCACGTTGTAAACGCTGAAGAATTCTCCGCCGATCGGGTTGCCATTGACGTGCGGGCCGAGATTGCGCTCCCCGAAACTTCGCACGGTATTGTTGCCGCCATTGAAGAAGCGCTCGTCGATCGGAATGCTCGTTCCGTTGAGTCCTTCGATCACCCCCGCGCGCGCGCCGAAGGCGAGCTGCGATTGCTCGAACCAATGCCGAAAACCACTGACCTCGTCGTCCGCGCTCGGATTCAGATGGATGATTTTTTTCTCCGGCGAAAAAGGGATGTAATAGCTCACCCGCGCGGTCGCGCGGACAAAGTCGAGCTGGCTCCCGAGCGATTGGGTGGCGTAATCGAAGGTGTTGTCGATCACGATCCCGCGCGGTGAAACCAGCGGACTTTTCCGCGGATCATACGCCTGGGTGAAGCCGATCGAATTCACTTGATAGGAAGTGCGCCCGAGAAATTCCGTCGGGATGGTCGCGCTCGTGATCTCGACATGCCGCGCTAAAAAGACTGCGCCGAATTCATATTGTTTCGTCAGGTGCCGGCTGAGATCGACACGGCCGCCGAGTTCAAACTTCGAGTAGCCGTCGAAGTCGAAAGTGAGCGCGGAGAGATGGAGCTTGAGATGATTCTCGGTGTCGAAAAGCCACGGGTCTTCGTAGAGAATTTCGCCCTTGTAACCGCGCCCGGAATATTCCGCAGAAGTCGTTAGGGGCCGGCCGGTGCCGAAAAGATCGCGTTCGCGAAACGACGCCCCCACGATCACGCCGGCGTAGGTTCCGTACCCAAATGAGAAACCGAATTCCTTGCTCTTGGCTTCCTCGGCGGTAATCTGCAATTGCAGTTTGTCGCCTTCGATCGGCTTGGGCGTGATCTGGAGAATGTTGAACAAACCCGTCCGCATCATCTCGCGGAATTTGTCGTCGAGGGTCGTGGGATTGTATTTTTTTCCGCTGAGCGCGCGGAAGCGTTTCGATAAAAAACTGGGATGCAATCGCCGCAAGCCGGTCACGTTCGTCCCATCGAAATAATAAACCGGGCCCGGCGAAATCGTCACCTGCACCGGCACCCGCCCGCCGCGCGCAGCCGCGGGCGCGCCGGCCGCATTTACCTTCACGCTGTAGTAGCCGCGGGCCTTGAAATAACTCTGCAAACGCCGCGGGATATCGGCCAGCCGGCGATCGGTGTAAGGCTCGCTCAGGATATCCGCGAGCTCGTTACTCAACTGCTCCGGCGAGTAAACCGTGCGCCCGCTGTAACTCAGGCCGCCGAAATAATAACGCGCGCCTTCTACGATCGCGATCGTCAGATCGACAAAGGTTTCATCGACCGGCTGCACGTTCGGCGATTGCACGATCACGTTCAGGAAGCCTTCCGAAATGTAAAGCCGCCTAACGAGATCAACGCCTTCGTCGATGTCGGATAGCACATAGGGCAGCCTCGTTTCCGCTTTCGAATAACGTTCCCGCGTCGGGCCGACGACGAACTCAAAAAGCTTGTCCGACGCGAGAGTGCCGTTACCGACGAAATTGATTTTGCGAATCGTGGTCCGCGGACCTTCGACGACTTCAAGTCGAAGGCGATTGTTACCGACGATGTGGTAGCTGACGGCCACTTTCGAGAAGCCGTGCTTGCGATAATAGAGCTCGAGGAAGAAAGCCGCGTCGTCGGCGCGCGCGGCGGTCAGCCCGAGTTCCTGGATGGAGCTGATCTGCTCTTTCAAGACCGAGAGCAGTTCCTTCTCCTTAAACGAAGTCGCGCCGGCGAACTCGACGTTGGCGGTCTGGGCGATTTTTTCCTGCTGTCGATTTTCCTGTTTCTTCTCTTCGGTGCGCGCTTTCGTTTGCGGCAACTCGACCGCGCCTTGCCCGAAGACAGGCCCGCCCAACAGAACGCTGCAAAGAAGAACAAGGGCGAGCGATTTCATGCCTAACGAAACCTGATCAGATACTTGATCGTCCCGCGAAAATCTCCCTGCACCCCGATGTCGCCCACGAGCTGGATCTTCTCGTTCACCCGATAACGCGCCGTCGCCGTCTGCTGGCCGGTGCGCGGGTCGACATTGCCGACATCGACCTGCAAGCGATCGAAGACTGAGTTCGGCGAGCTCGACTGGCCCTTCTTGAAAATCTTGTGATAGAGCTGCTGGCCTAACAACATCAAGGCGCGACCGGCAAGCACATTCCCGCCGCTGAGCAGTTCTTCGCGCGTCGTCCCCGTGGCCAGCAAAGTGATGATCTCTTCCTGCGGCAAGGGCGGCTCGCTGGTGAAAACGGCTTCCGGCGTATTCGCAGTTCCGTAAACGTAAACGTGCACGGTGTAATCCTTGATCAGCGATGTGCCCTGCAAATCGAGGCCGGGATTAAAGGGATCGTCGGGATTGAAATAGAGAAATCCCTGGGAGATTTCCAATCGACTGAAGGGCAGCGTCGCTTCCACATTTTGCAAGCGAACCGAACCATCGAGCTTCGGCGCGAGACCGGTGCCGGTCAGTTTCATGTCCACGATGGCGCCGCCGTTGGCGAGATTGCCGCGGATCAAAAATGGATCCTTCGTCTTGATCGCAACGTCGAATTTCCAATCGCGCAGCGGCGGATTCGGAAAGGTCAGATCAGGCGAAGCCGAGGGCGGTTCCGGTGCGGGCGCGGGGCGTCCAGGAAGACCGATCGGGATTAGGTCGAGATTCTTCAGGAACTGACTGTTCGTTAGGGCAACCGTCCCGCTGACCGCCGCACCCGCCAGCGGGCCACTCACGCTGAGGTCGGCATCGGCGCGCGCAGTCAGGGTGTCATTGCGCGCGAGCAGGACGGCGCTGGCTTTGACATGCAAATCAAAATTAGGCTCGGTTAACTTTGGCAAAGTGATCCGGCCGGAAAGAGTGAAGGGCCCGCCCGCCAGCTCGCCGGCGAATTGCGGGAAGCTCAAGGTTTGTCCGTCGAAATTCAGGCGCGCATTGAAATTAGAAATGGCCGGCAGTGTGGGATTGGTAAAGCGCGCGACGTTGATGTGAATGTCGCCCGAGCCGCTCACGACCGGTTTCGCGATCGTCCCGTGGACGTCGACGTTGAGCGCCATGTTGCCGTCCGCCCGCTCGAGCGCCGGCACAAATTCGCGGATGAAATTCATTTCACTGCGCGGCATGCGCACTTGCGCGGTCACCGGGGTTTGTTCGTCGAATTTTTTCGCTCCGAGGATTTTCCCGAGATTGAGCGGGAGGCTGGCGTCGATCGTGACCGGAGAGATGCGGGCTTGCTCGAGTTTGCCGTTTACCACCAGTTGATTGTTTGCCAAACGCGCACCGATGACGAAGGCCGCTGGTTTGAATCCGGCGAATTTCTCACTGCGCAATCCGGAGAGCGAGAGATCGAAATTCGCCTGCAGATTCGAGAGCGGGCCCTTGGCGTCCAACTTCACCGTGGCCAAGCCCGCCACCGGAATGTTCGCGCCAAAATCTTTCACCAACTTCGCGAGGTCGAGATTCTCCGATTGCACCGAAATCAGGACCTGACCATCCGGCGGAAAGAGCGGCTTGTCGGTGCCGAGATTTTCCCAGAGAAACGGAATCGCGATATAGCCGCCGGCGTACTTTGCCTGGCCCTGATCGACCTCGACCTTCGAGACTTCGAGCTTCTGATCATGCGTTTGCATGACCGCCTGGAACATCATTTTGTCCGAGGAGAAAAAGATGATCGGGACGTTGAGTGCCTGCGGGGAATAGTTGGCGTCGATGTTCGCTTCCAGCTTTTGCAGATCACCGTAACGACCATTCGTTAGCTTCAATTTCAGGTCGCCGGTCTCCTGGAACTTTGAGGCCAGGCCGCTGCCTTCCCAATTGATCGCGAGCGCGCCGCCGAGTTTGGTTTCCTTGCCCGCGGCTTTCAGGATCGGCTCAAAGGTCGACAAGTCCGCGACGTTCACCGCCAGTCGCCCGCGATATTGAAACGGCGCCTTCGCTTCGATCTGCCCGTTGCCCGCGAGATAATCTTTCTGGTTCAAACGCGCGGTCAGGTCGTTCAGGTAAACCACGTTGCCCGCGGTCGTGCCTTGCGCGCTCAATTCTTGCACGAGCAAATTGCGCGCGCGCAAGTCGGTCGCATAAACGTTGAAGTAACCGTCGCCGAGCTGCTGCTGGTAGTTTGTCCGGCCAGACATTTGGAGGTGACCGGAAATTTTATCCGGCGAATCCGTCGCCCAAAAATCGCCGACATTGGGCGCGTTCAAGGAAAACTCCACCGTCGCCGGTTGCTGTGCAGCCTGGTCGAAATCGGCCGGCAACTGATAGCGTCCGCTGAGCACGAGCCGGTTGGCCGCGCGACTAACGAGTAGTTGCTCGATGGTCAATTCCGCGCCCGCGCTTTGCAGTTCACCATGCACAGAATCGAGCGCGTAATCTTTCGCACGCACGTCGCCCAGGTCGAAACCGACCTTGGAATTGAGGCCTTCGTAGTAAGGCCGTGTCTCGTTAGGCGGCGGCATCACTTTCGTGGCATTCAATTTCACGACGAACTTCTGCGCCGTGCCCTGGCCGAAATCGATCGGCCCGCCGGCGAGCGCGATGTCCGCGCGGACGGTGTCGTTCTCGACCTTGATCTGGCCGTTCACTTCCGCGCTGCCGGTGATCGGTTGCGGCAAAGCGGCGGTGATCGCGGCCAGATCGGGCAGATTACCGCGCAGCTGGATGGTCGTCGGCTTGTGACCGAAACCAGAAAAACTTGCCGGCAATTCGGCTGAACCCTGCAGCGAAATTTTGTTCGCTCCGCGACTCAGCTCGACGTTTTTGATCTGCGCTTTTCCGTCCGCCGCTTGCGCGTCGATCGTCGCGTGATCAAAGGTCGCGCCACCGGCGACCAGATTATTGATCTCGCCCGTGACCGAACCGGTCCACGTCTGCGGGCTGTCGGGAATCCCGCTGCCCTTGATTTGCAACTGGCGGACATCGCCTTTGGTTCCCGGGTTCGCTTCGCCGAAGTAACGGGCGACCGCATCGATCGAAGTGTCGTTCACCGAAAAATTCACGTCCGTGTGCAAGGCCGATTTCTTTTCACCGAGCGCGAGTGAGCCGCTCATTTTTCCGCCGGCGACCACGCCGTCGAAACTCAGGTCAAGCTGGTTCGTGCCAATTTTCGAGGCGTCGATGTTGACCACCTGTAGCTTGGTTTGATCATCGAGGACCAGGCTCCGCAGAAACAAATTCCGGTTTTCGTAACTGGTTTGCGCAGTCACGTCCGCCCAGCTCTTGCCACTGGGAATTTGCAGTTTGGTGATTCGCAATTCCCCCGCGCGATCGGGTTGCAGATCGAGATAAAGATGGTCGACGATCAAGTCGTTAGGCTGCGAGACCATCCGCAGATTAATGTCGAAGAGCGTCAGGCGATTCGGAAAAAAACCCGGCAGGCTAAACTTTTGATCCTTCTTCGGCACGATCACCGGCGGCGATTTGGCCGGATCGAGCAGGACAGTGGCGTTACGCAGCTCGACGTTTTGCAGCAGCTGCGACATCCCACCGGTGAAAAATCCCCAGAGGCTGTAATCCACGCGCAGGAAATCCGCGTCGAGCGATTGCACGGTCGACGGGCCAGTCGCGACCGCGTGCACATTGCGCAAAACGATTCCGCCGAGAACCGACCCTTCGACCCGGAGATCGAGCTTCAGATTTTGTCCGGCGGCAACACTGATCGCGACCCGCCGCACGACCGTTTGCAAAACCGGCCGATGAAAAACGATGAGCCCGAGCAAAACGATGCCGAGGACGGCACCGACGCGTTTAAGCCAGGTGCGCCAAACCGGAACAGAGGGTGTCCTGTCTTCATCCACGGGTGCGGGTAACTTCTACTTTCTACGAGTGTAAAGAGCAATCGGATGAGACCAAACCGGGAGTTGTGGAAAATGCCGGGATACTTGGCAATTGCGCGGCTCAGCGTCACGGCACACTCTATTTTCGCCCTCATGAATCCCGACAAGCTTTTCGATTATCTGGACGGCAAACTTTCGCCCGCGGAGACCGAGGAGCTGGAGAAACAATTGCCTAACGACTCGCAATTACTCCGGCAATTAGCGATCGCGCGCGAGGTTCATCGGAAGCTTCCGGGAACGCGCGAAGTCGTGATGCCGAGCGACGATCCAGCGGATGCGGAACGCGCCGGCCGGCTGGGGCGGCGAATCGCCACCGCGGCGATCGCGTTGGTCGCGCTCAATGTTTTCATCGGAATAGTCTTCATCGCCGGGAAAAATCGCAAGGAGACACACGCGCCGGCGCAGGAAGCTGCCATTCGCCAACAACTCGCGGCCTCGTTAGGCGCGGTTGGCCAGAGGGCCCTCCCGGCGCCCTCCTTTGTGGAAGATGAGATCCGGTTGGAGGCGCCACGCGCGGGATGGGAAGCGGTCGGGGCCCGCGTTTTACAAGCGGCGGAAAAGTGCGGCGGCTCGGCCGCGAAAGGATTGCCCGATGAAGCTGCGCTCAGTGTGGTCGCGGAAATTCCGAGCAATCGGGTGGCGGAATTTCGTCAACTCCTGAAGCCCGGATCTTCTCCCAGTCCGGAAACGAACGCGTCGCCGGCGGCTTCGCCTAACGAGCGCACGGTCGTGCAAGTGCACATCGCTGAGCCCGGGCGATGATCGCGGTCACGTTCGCGCTGCCCGCTGAAAGTTCTGATTTCATCCGCATCCTGCAGGATCGTTCACGCGAAACACTAGCCAGCCTGCAGATCATCCGCGGGCAGCTGGGCGAGACCGAGGTCTGCGTTTTTCACACCGGCGTGGGAACGAAAATGGCGCGCGCCCGCAGCAAAAGTTTTCTCGCGCGGGCGCCGCGGCCGGAGCTTCTGATCTGCGCGGGATTTGCCGGCGCGCTCGAGGAACGATTACAAATTGCGGATCTTTTCCTGGCGGATAATTTTTCTGACGAATCCGCCCTAACGAGTGCTCGCCAGATCATTCCCGCCGAGGTCGGGAAGCTGACGACTGCCGAAGAAATTCTCGATTCACCGGCAGCGCGGAGCAGGCTGGCGAGCGCGACCGGTGCGCGCGCCATCGACATGGAAACGGAGGTCGTGGTGGAAGAATGCCGTGGGGTCGGAGTGCGGACGCTTTCCCTGCGCGCGATCACGGATACGCCTGCGTTCCCCTTCCCGCTCCCGCCGTCTATTTTGTTCGATCTCGCCGCGCAAAAAACAAAGCCGTTGCGCTTGCTTGCGTACCTCGCGGTTCATCCATGGGCCATCGGGAGGCTGATCGCTTTTGCGGGTCGCGTGACGCGCGCACGCCGGGCACTGACCAATGCGCTCGAACTACTCGTTAGGCGCGCGGGCGATCCGCCGGTTCCACGTGAACCAGGACATCGCTGATGCGCGGATCGGTCGCGCGAATCCGTGCCTTCACTTCGTGCGCAATTTGATGTCCGCTGCGCACAGTAATTTCGCCGTCGACCCGCAGATGGAGGTCCACGTAGAAGCTCAAGCCCATTTTTCGGACGAGACATTTTTCCACCTCGACCACGCCGGCCACGGCCGCCGCCGCCTGGCGAATCGGACCGCAAACGTCGCCGGGCGGCGCGGTGTCCATGATTTCGTAGAGCGCGGGCCAGAGAAGGCGCGAGCCGTTAGTCGCGATGAGAGCGCAGGCGAAAAGCGCGGCCCAGGCATCTGCGCTTTGCCAGGCGGGACCACCGATCAGGGCGATCGAAATTCCGATAAAGGCGGCGATGGAAGTGAGCGCGTCGAAGCGATGGTGCCAGGCGTCAGTTTGCACCGCCGTGCTCTCGACGTCGCGACCGACGCGCATGACCGAGCGGAAAAGTAATTCCTTCACCACGACCACGCCGACGAGGACGAGGAGCGTGAACGGTTTTGGGGAATGATGCGGCCGAAAAATTTCGCGCACACTTTGCACGGCCAAGCCAACCGCGGAAGCAATGACCCCAGTGGCGACAATCGCGGAGGCGATCGGCTCCGCTTTTCCGTGGCCGTAAGGATGGGTTTCATCCGGCGGACGAGCGGCAAATTTTAAGCCACCCCAAATGATGACCGAGCCCGCGATGTCGAGCGTGGACTCGATGCCATCAGCGATCAGGACGTAGGAGTTTCCGAAAAAACCAGCGGCCACTTTCGCGAACGAAAGGACGACGTTGCTGAACATCCCGATGAGGGCGAGGCGCGCGCCGGTTTGTAAATTGCTGGCGGGAACGTTCGCTGTAGGCTGGGCGGCGGGAGACATCAGGTGAAGAAAACTATACGCGTCGCGGTCTACGAAACCCACGGAAATCCCGTCGAAGTGCTGCGGGTCGTCGAGCAACCGTGGCCGGTGCCAGCGACGGACGAAGTGGTGGTGGAGATGCGCGCCGCTCCGCTTAATCCGGCGGACATCAACGCGATCGAAGGCAAGTATCCAGTGCGGCCGACCTTGCCGGCGACGCCGGGAATGGAAGGCGCGGGCGTGGTCGTGGAAGTGGGCCGCGCGGTGCGCGAGGTCTCGTTAGGCGCGCTGGTTATTCTGCCGCATAATTTCGGAACCTGGCGAGAAGCGGGTGCGGTCAAGGCGGAGAAATTGCTCCTGGTGCCGGAAGGAATCGAACCGGTGCAGGCGGCGATGCTGAAGATCAATCCCCTGACCGCCTGGCGGATGTTGCATGATTTTGTCTCGTTAGGCAGGGGGGATTGGTTCATCCAGAACGCGGCCAATTCCGGGGCCGGCCGGGCGGCGATCCAGATCGGCCGCGCGCTGGGTTATCGCAGCGTCAATGTCGTGAGGCGCGCGGAGTTGCTCGAAGAACTGCGCGCGGAAGGCGCAGACGTGGTCGTGCTCGACGGCGAAAAGATGCGCGAGGAAGTGGCGGCGCAGACTGAGGGCGCGGAGATCCGCCTGGCCTTGAACGCGGTCGGGGGCGAGAACGCGCTGCGAGTGGCGAAGACGCTGGCCTCGGATGCGACGATGGTGACTTATGGCGCGATGAGTTTGGAGCCGCTGACGATCCCGAATGGGATGCTGATTTTCAAGAATCTGAAGTTCACTGGTTTTTGGGTGAACAAATGGTATGACGGCGCGAGCGCAGCGGAACGCGCGGAAACATTTGCGGCGCTTTTTGCGATGGCGCAGAGCGGGAAACTGCGCACGAAGATCGAGAAAACGTACTCGTTAGGCGAGGCGACCGCCGCGGTTGCGGAAGCGATGCGAAACAAGCGCGATGGGAAAATCGTTTTCGAATTTCCCGGATGATCAGGATTCGAAAATCCGATTAATCCTGAGCTTTAACCTGCGCTTCCGGCTCGTGCTTGGGCTGGCGTTTCAGGAGCGTGATCTGCTTGATCCGCGCGGAGTCGTTTGGGCTCCAGGTGGCGACATCGGGATCGTCCTTAAAGGCGTTGTGAACGATTCGGCGCTCGTAGGAATTCATCGGCTCGAGCTGCAATGACCGGCCACTCACGCGCACGCGCTCGGCCAGTTCGCGGACGCGCTGGACGATTTTGTCCTCGCGCATCGAGCGGTAATGCTCGCAATCGACGATCACTTTTTCGGCCTCGCGATCTTTCGCCTGAATGAGGCGGTTAAGCAGAAACTGGATCGCTTCGAGCGTTTCGCCGTCGTGCCCCACGATGCGCGCGCTCTCCTCGGTATAAATCTGCAAGGTATGGTTGCCGCCTTCGCTGCGGGTCTCGTCGATTTCGGCCACGAAACCGAGGTAGCCGAGCATCGTATCGAGTAATTCCTTCGGCGTCATGATCGTCCTTTTTTCCCGCGCTTCCCTGAGGGCGCGACCTTCTCGAGGACCGGCACCGGTTGTCTCTTGTTCTGCCAAAGCTGCAGAATCGTGAACAGGTTTTGCGTGGTGTAATACAATGCCAGCGCCGCGGCGAAATTGTAGCAGAAAAATAAGAAGATCAGCGGCATGAACATCATCACGCGCTGTTGCGTGGTGTCGCCGGTCTTCGGAGTCATCCGCATCAACCAGACGTTGGTCGCGCCCATGAGCAGCGGGAGGATGTTGATCGGGAAACCCAGCAAGTGCGTCACGGTGTCGGGCTGGGAAAGATCGTGAACCCAGAGGAAGGATGCGTTCCGTAATTCCGCGGCCTGCCCGAGCATGCTGAAAAGGCCGAAGAAAATCGGAATCTGGATCATCATCGGCAGACAACCGCCGACCGGATTCACGCCATGCTCTTTGTAGAGTTTCATGACTTCCGTGTTCATCTTCGTCGGATCGTCTTTGTATTTTTCCTTTAACTCCTGCATCCGCGGGGCGAGCGCGGACATCCGGCGCATGGACTTGTTCGCCTTGTTTTGCAGCGGCCAGAGGATGCCCTTGACGCAGGCGGTCAGGACGACGATGGCGACCGCATAATTTCCGAGCCAGCCGTGGAGGAGGTTAAGGAAATTCAGGAGCGCCTGGCTGACCAGTTTGAAGATGCCGAAATTCATGATCTCGGCTTCATCGTGCGGCAGTTTCGCGAGGCGGTTGTAGAGTTTCGGGCCGGCGTAAATCTGCAAACGCAGGGTGCTGGTTTGCCCCGGTTTCAACTCGAAACCGGGCATCCCCATGGCGCCTTCCATTCCGAGCAAGGTCTCGTTAGGCGGACGTTTCATTTCGAAACGGCGCGCCCAAATGTCGGAGCCCTTGGCGTTCAACGGAGTCAGGATGGTGGTGAAGAACTGATTGCTCATCGCGCCCCACTCCGCGCCGTTGACCTTCTCGAGGTAAACCGATTGCGCGGCCTTCTTCTGCACTCCGATCAAGGGATAATTTTGGGCGGAGAACCAATTAACGTCGATGCCCTTGGCTTTCCCGTCGACGCACCAGACGACGCGGGTGTAGGTCGGCATGTCTTTCGGATGAATGGGCAAAGTCGAGCCGAGCGCGAGAAAGTAACCGGGAGTCTTGAAGGGCGCGGCGCCGTCGTTACGGAAATCGACCTGCATCTCCGCGAGGTAATTGTCTTTCTTGTTCGCCGTCGGCGGAAAGGAGAAGCGCTTGATGACGTCGAGGCCTTGCGGGATGGCGCGCTCGAATTGGACGCTCCCATCCGGTTGCCGCGACATCGAGAATTCCTGGAGATCGGGGGCCGCCGGCTGTTCGATGATCGCGCCGATCGGTAAACGATCATGCGCATTCAGGACCACCACGCCCTGACCGTTTTCGCCCTTGTGACGGAGCAGGCGCGCTTCGCTGATCCCCGCGCCACGATTCGTTAGGCGCAACTCCACATCGGCGTTCGCGAGCGTCTCGGTTTTCTCTGCGAAAGTCGCGGCCGCCGGAGCCGGCATCGGCGTGGCGGCCGAGGAGGAAGCAACTTCCGGCGCAGCCGAACCAGCCGGTGCCGGCGCCGCAGAATCCTCAGCGGCAGGAGTCGGCGAAACCGTCGCGACGGTACGCGGCAAGGGACGCGCCGTCGGATGTTGCGTCATGTAAACCTGCCAGCCGATCAACCCGAGGACGCAAAGGGTAATGGCAATCCATGCTTGTCGATCCATACGGGTGTGCTGGCCGCCTATTCACAAGCGCAAGCCTGCGGTCGAGCCACAGATGATTGCGCCGGCGGCACGGGGTCATGTCCCTGTCCGCCCCATGGTTGGCAGCGCCCGAGCCGTCGCAAACCGAGCCAGCCGCCGCGCAGCAGGCCATGGGTTTCTACGGCTTCGAGAAAGTAGTGCGAGCACGTGGGCTGAAAACGGCAACCGCCGCCGGGTCCGGAAGCCCACGAGAGCACCGGCGAGATCGTTACCTGGTAGGCGCGAATCAAAAATCGGACAACCGGGCGCATCAGGGCGCTAGAATAAAAGCGCGCTTTGCCAGACGCAACCACTCATCTTCCAGCTGCGCGTAACTGGCGCGCGCTGCGGGCGGGCGCGCGATCACCACCAGCCAAAATCCCTCGCGCAGCTCGTGTTGATGCAGGCGCACAATCTCGCGCAGCCGCCGCCGGACGCGGTTGCGCACGACTGCCTGGCCGATGCGCTTCGAGGTCACGAAACCAGCGCGAAAATTCTCCGCGTCATCGGTTTTCAGAACGCCGAGAATCATGGCCGAGCCGCGATACGCTTGGCCGTCATTTTTGACGCGAACAAATTCGGCCGACAGAATCAGTCGCCGCGCTTTCGAGAAAGCGAGCGCGCGCGACGCGGGAAGATTGGTCACGCCAGCTTTTAACACGCGCCGGCTTGCTCACCCCGAGAAAAAATTCCGTGCGCAAAGTCGCGTACAGCAAAAGTCTTCCCGCGGACACGCCGCGGGAAGACTCCGCAAATAAAATCGAACCGCCGCTTAGGGATTCGGAGTCGACGTCGTCGTGGTCGTCTCGGTGCTGGACGAATCCGTCGTTGACGGGGTGGTCATTGGAGTCGTCATCGGAGTCGAGGCAGGCGCCGTCATCGTATTGGTCGTCGACGTATTGGTATCGGTATGCGTCGCCGAAGCCGGGGACGGATTCACGATCGTGGTATTGTTTTCCGTTTTCTCAGGAGCAGGCGAAGTGGTCACTGGGGCAACGGTTTCGGATTTTTGTTCGCACGCCGAGAGGAGCGCGACACTGGCTAGGATGCAGATGTATTTCTTCATAATTTAATGGGTTGTCCCTTTACAGGATAAAGCTGAATCGCATGGACTTACGCTTCTGGCCCCTTGCTCCGGGAATTTTATAACGGTGCCTCGTACTTCATCCCGAGGGCATCGGCAACCGCTTGTTGAGTTAATTTTCCGTCACGCGTGTTGATCCCGCCGATCAGAGCCGGCTGTTTCTTGCAGGCTTCGACCAATCCGTGATCGGCCAGCAGCTCGACGTAACGCGCGGTCGCGTTGCTGAGCGCCTGGGTCGAAGTGCGCGCGTAGGCGCCGGGCATGTTGGCCACGCAGTAATGCGTGACCTCTTCCTCGACGTAAATCGGATCGTGATGGGTGGTCGCGCGCGAGGTCTCCGCGCAACCGCCTTGATCGATCGCGATGTCGACGAAGACGCTCCCCGGCCGCATCAGTTTTAACATTTCGCGGGTGATCAATTTCGGAGCCTTCGCCCCTGGCACGAGGACCGCGCCGATGAGCAAGTCCGTGCTCGGCATGAGTTCGGTCAGATTGGCCTCGTTCGAATACAGCGTCTTCACGTTCGGCATGGTCAAATCAAGGAATCGCATCCGCTCGCCATCCACTTCCAAGATGGTCACGTCCGCTTTCAAGCCCACCGCCATGCGCGCCGCGTTGACGCCGGAAGTGCCGCCGCCAATGACGACCACCTTGCCGGGCAAAACCCCCGGAACGCCGCCTAAAAGGACGCCGTTGCCGCCATTGTGTTTCGCCAAATAATATGCACCCATCACCACCGACATGCGGCCGGCGATCTCGCTCATCGGCTCGAGCAACGGCAGTTTGTTGCCCACTTGAATGGTCTCGTAAGCGACGCCGGTGACGCCGGATTTCAGGAGCGCTTCGGTCAAAGATTTTCCAGCCGCGAGATGCAGATAAGTGAAAAGAATCTGATCATTCCGCAGCAAACCGTATTCGGCCGGCAACGGCTCTTTCACCTTCACGATCATCTCCGCCTGTTTGAAAAGCTCCGCTGCGGAATCGATGATTTTTGCCCCGACCGCGGTGTAATCGGAATCAGGAAAACCGGAGCCGACGCCCGCATTTTTTTCGACCAAAACCGTGTGACCGCGGCGAGTGAGAGTAGTTGCCGTCGCGGGCACCAGGCCGACGCGATGCTCTTGCGGTTTTATTTCTTTCGGGACGCCGATGATCATGAGTGGTGGATGGTGATGAGTGTTTAGTGATAAGGGGGAGAATCGAGCGCGCCTAGCGAAATCTACCGGACAGCGAGCCGGGAATCGCGGCGCGCTAATTCAACGACGGATCGTCCGGCGCGGCCGCCAGCATTTTATACCAAGGCCCGAGACCGCGCATGATCTCGAACCACAGCTTCGGCAAATGCTCCGGGTTCAAAGCCGCGCGACTCGGCTTTTGCGGGATCCAGGATTTTTGCTTCATCTCCGCTTCCAGTTGTCCCGCGCTCCAGCCAGCGTAGCCCACAAAAGCACGAATGGAATTCGGATCCGCATCGGCAAGTTCGTGCGCTTCCTCCACGTTGACGTTGTGATTGAGGCGCAGGCTATTCGCTTCTTCCCATTCGAACGCGGCAAACATCAGTTGGTTTTTTCCCACCGGGCCGCCGAGAAACACCGGCACATGTGCAAGTCCATCGGGCGGCGCTTCGCCGACCAGATCGGCCACTTCCTTGTCCAGCGGTCGATTCAAAATCACGCCCATTGCGCCATCTTCCGGGTCATGCGCGGAGATGAACAAAACCGCGCGCCGAAAATTTGGATCGAGCATGCTCGGGTGCGCGATCAGTAACGAACCCGTCAGATTTTGTGGCGCTCCGTCCCTCAAATTGCGCATATAAAAATTAGAATGCACCGGCGCTTCTTCCGCAAGAGGAAGCTTCCCGCCCGCGGCCCTTTCAAGCGTCTCCTTCTCGACGGAGTTGCCCGGATTCCAGCCGCCACACCGGAAAATCCGCCGGCCCGTCGTGCCAGCTCAAGCTGGTCGCGGTCACCAGCTTTTGCGTCTCGTTAGGCAACGCTGCCAGCAAACGATTCCGCCGTGCCGGATCCAGCTCCCCGAAAATATCGTCGATCAAAACCAGCGGAGCCGTGCCCGCTTCCGCCGCAAAGACGCGCGCCTGCGCGATCTTCAAGGCCAGCGCGACTGTTCGCTGTTGTCCTTCCGAGGCGTACTGCGCCGCCGCCATTTCATCCACCAGTAGTTCCAGATCATCGCGATGCGGACCGACCACAGTCTGGCGCAGCCGCAATTCCTGCGCGCTTGAGCGTCGCAAATCGCTCGCAAAATCTTCTGCGTTTCCCGGCGCGTAATTCAATCTCAGGACCTCCTTGGATTCACTGATTGCGCGATGCGCCTGCGCCGCTGCCGACGCCAGCACCTCCACCAGACGCGCACGCATCGTCGAGAGCTTCGTGCCATGTTCCAGTAATGGCGGATTATACGCCGCCAGCTCGAGCGGCTTCGGCTGCGCCGATTTTAGCAAAGCATTGCGCGAACACAGCGCACGCTCGTAGGCACGCAAAGTCTGGCGATACGGCGGCGCGATTTGCACCCCGAGAAAATCCAAAAAACGCCGACGCGCCTCCGCACCGCCACGCGCCAGTTCGATATCCGCATTGGCTAACGAGACCACGCGCGCCAGGCTCAGATAATCGGAAGTAGTCCGCTGTTCGACCTGATCGAGGATCAGCTTTCGGCGCATCGGTCGATAGCGAAACTCCAGTCGATGATCCTGCCAGCGACCGGCCACGCCTAACGAGTCCTGACCGAGACGAATAAGTGGCGCGAGCGACGAACTGCGTTGCGATTGCAGGCGCAGCAGGAGGCACGCGGCCTCGAGAATGGACGTTTTCCCCTGCCCGTTCTGGCCGACGAAAAAATTAAAACCCGGCGCGAGTTCGACCCGCAGGGCTTCGAAGCAACGAAAATTCCGCAGCTGTAATTCCGTGAGCATCCCGACCTCGAAGAGCGTGGCTCAGAGATGCAGCAACTCCAGCCGGCTGGTCATGCGCGCAGGAATTTTCTGGGCGTGAAAATATTTCCCGCTGATCGGAGTGATGTCTTCGGGCGCCAATCCGACCGCCGCGGCGATGAAGTTGTGATTGCAAAAAACCCCGTTGGTTCCATCCATCCCCACCCAGCCCGCGCCCGGAAGAAAAACTTCCGTCCAGGCATGGAGCGAACCTTCCGCCCGGCGCGTGCCTAATTCATTTTCGCGCAGATAACCGCTGACCAACCGCGCCGCCAATCCGGCCGCGCGCAAAACTTCCGCGAGCAAGAGGGCGACGTCTCGGCAGGCGCCGCGGCGGCGCGAGAGAGTTTCCGGCGGGCTCAGGGCTGCGCCTTCCTCGCGTCGTTCGTAGCCAATGCATTCGTGCAACGCATGAACCAACCCGACCAGGGTACTCACCGTGGCGGCGCGCTCTTCCGCCGGTGGTCTCCAGCCGGGAATTTCCAAATCACAATTCGTTAGGCGATGAAGATACGGTGCCAACACCGGCGCCAGCTCCGGCTTGTAGGAAAACGGCATTTCGACCGCGTCGCTCTCCAGAATAAAATCGAAGGCGTCCTTTTCCTCGAGATCGAGATCGATCTCCAGGTCGAAGCGCAGCTCCTGCATCCGCGTCGGAAAAAAACAGGACGCGACGAGGTTATCGAAAACGTCTCGCGAATAACGAACCGCACCGTCGCCATTGACCGCGAAGTTCAATCGGCGCACGCGGCTAAAACGATCGCCGCGCGGAAAGAGCCGGAGATCGTGCGGCGAGAAACCCACCGGCTCGTTATAGCGGTAGACAGTTTGGTAGCGCAGGCCGAGATTCACGGTCGAAGCTTAGGGCATGTCGCGGCATCCGTCCTGCTAGACTGAGAAATCGGTTGCAGCGGCTGATAACTGGGCTTACTTCGTCCGCAGATTTTAGAAGATTGTTCTGGGGGGAACAGCCGCCCTTCGCGTCCTTCGGGCGCGGGGGGCGGTACTTTTTTGGTTCAACGCATGCACGCAGAGCCTCCGCGCCAACGCAGATTTTCCTGGGCGCTCGCTTTCATTCTGGTCGTTCTGATCGCGGCCGCGCTCCTCGGTTTTATTTTTTGGCGGGTCGAATCCTGGCCGATGCGGACGGCGCAGCAAAGCACCCTCGAGCTCGAACGTCTCGGCCGCGAAGTGCGCGATGCCTTCGTTCAGTTCGCGCACATTCAGCCGCGAATCACGATTCACGATCGCGTCTATCTCGAGCAAACCACCGCGGTCGCGGAGCTGGCGCTGGTCTCGCGCCGGACGGAAGTGGAACACGAATTCGAGCACACCTGGGCCGGGAGCACCAAGCGGGTGAAACTCCACGGCACCTACGCGGTCAAAGCCGGTTTTGATTTGCACGACAACGTCAGCGCGGACGTCGGTCCGCAGGAAATCGCGGTCCGGATTCCGCACGCCGTCATCCTCGGAGTTGAGCAAAAGGAAGTGGACGTGCTCGAGTTTGAGAATGGTTTGTGGAACCGCATTTCCGCCGAGGATGTGCAGAACGAACTCGCGCAGCTTCCGATCCTGGCGCGCGCCAAAGCGGAGGCCGCTGGCCTAACGAGTGAAGCGGAAGCTGCTTTGCGCCAGCAATTGGCGGCACGTCTCGGGACTGCGCGGCCGCTGCGCTTGGAATTCAGTCCCGCGCCGGTGACGCCGAAACCGTAGTGCTACAACCAACGCGCAAGTTTTTCCTTCAGCTCGAGCGTCGGCTGCACGCGCAAATCCGCGCCCGCATCCAGGCGCACGATCTCGCCGTTCGGGCGCTGAAACACCAGCTCGACCGCGGTTGACCCCGGCGAACTGGCCAGCATTTGCCGGACGTCCTGCAATTCCGCAGTGGTGACCGCGGACGAAAAACGAAGGACGACCGCGCCGTTGCCGTTGGGCGCACTGGTCGCGCCGTTCGCTGTCACCGGCGCGACCGCCGCACCGGGGATCAGCACCTTCACTTTTTGCGCGGTCGCGCGCACGGTGTCGTCGCGTTTATCCAGCGTTCCCTGGATGGCAATGACTTTTCCCAGGACTAACGAGTCCGCCATCGGAACGTAGGTTTCATTCCACAAAACCACTTCCAGCAAACCGGTCAGGTCTTCCAACCAGACGACCGCGAAAGGCTTGCCTTCCCTCTTGGTAAACTTCCGATCGACCTGGGTGATCGCGCCCGCGATCCGAAAAGTTGCGCGATCGGCCAGATCGCCTAACGAGACAATGGTTTGATAATTTCCGGCCGCGATCGTGCCCGCGTAGGCATCGAGTGGATGACCGGTGACATAAAATCCGAGGAGTTCCTTCTCGTAGGACATGGTCTCGTGCTGCGTCCAGGCGAGCACCGCGCGCGAGCTCGCTTTCGAAACCGGTGCCGGCAGATCATCGAAGAGCGAGACCTGGCCACTGGCGCGATCCCGATGCGAAGAGGCCGCAGCCGCGAGCGATTCGTCGATGCAGGCAAAAACTTCTGCGCGCGCGCGTTCGAGGAAATCGAACGCGCCCGCTTTCACCAGGCTTTCGAGCATCTTGCGATTGGCGATCCGCGAATCCAGCCGGCGACAAAAATCTTCCAGAGAATTGAATTCGCCGCCATGTTCGCGTTCGCGAATTGCCGCTTCCATCGCGCCCTGGCCGACGTTCTTGATCGCGGCCAAACCGTAACGAATCGACGCGCCGTTTTCCGGGGTGAATTTTAAACTGCTGCGATTCACATCCGGCGGCAAAATGGGAATCCCCATCCGTTTGCATTCGCCGACGAAGACGGAAATTTTTTCGGTGTTATCGATTTCGTTGCTGAGCAATCCGGCCATGAATTCGACCGGATAATTCGCCTTCAAATACGCGGTCTGATAACTGATCAAACCGTAGGCCGCGCTGTGACTTTTGTTGAAGCCGTAGCCCGCGAATTTTTCCAGCAAATCGAAAATCGCGTTCGCCTTTTTTTCTTTGATCCCGTTGGTCGCTTCGCAACCGCGGATGAAGTTGGCCCGCTCTTTCGCCATCTTCTCGCGATCCTTTTTTCCCATCGCGCGCCGGAGCAAATCGGATTGGCCTAACGAGTAACCGGCCAGTCGGTTGGCCGCCGCCATTACCTGTTCCTGATAAATCATCAGCCCATAGGTGTCGGCGCAAACTTCCTCGAGCAATGGATGCTCGTATTTGATTTTCGTGAGGCCTTTTTTGCGCTTGATAAAATCCGGAATCAGCTCCATCGGGCCCGGCCGATAGAGCGCGATCAAGGCGATGATGTCGTCGATTTTTTGGACATCGAAATTTTTGCAAAGGCTGGTCATCCCACCGGACTCCAGTTGGAAGACACCGATGGTTTCGCCGCGATTGAGGAGCGCGAAAGTTGCCTCGTTGTCGAGCGGCAGTTTGGCGATGGAAAAATCCCGCACCCGCTCGCGAATCAATGTCACCGTGTCCTCAATCACGGTGAGCGTTTTCAGCCCGAGGAAATCCATCTTCAGCATTCCGAGATCAGTCAGCGGCCCCATCGCAAACTGGCTGATGACATCGTTGCCCTTGCTGTCACGACAGAGCGGAACGTAATCGGAAAGGTCGCGATCGCCGATGACCACGCCAGCCGCGTGCACGCCGGCGTTGCGCGAAAGACCTTCGAGGACAGTCGCGTAATCCCAGAGTTGGCGCGTGGAGGGCTCGGTCGCGATCGCTTTTTTCAAGTCGGGCGTTTTCTCCGCGGCGGACGCGAGCGTAATGTTCAACTCGTTAGGGATCAGTTTCGCGATCCGGTCAGCCTCACCGTAACTCAAACCGATCACGCGCCCGACATCGCGGACCACGCTCTTCGCTTTCAGTTTTCCGAAAGTGATGATCTGCGAGACGCGACGCTCGCCATATTTTTGGCGCACATATTCCAGCACTTCACCGCGACGCGCTTCGCAAAAATCCACGTCGATATCCGGCGGCGAAACGCGTTCCGGATTTAAGAAACGCTCGAAGAGGAGATTGAATTGCAGCGGATCGATGTCGGTAATCCGGAGGACGTACGCGACCATCGAACCAGCGGCCGAGCCGCGGCCCGGACCGACCGGAATCCCACGCTCTTTCGCGTAGTGGATGAAATCCCAGACGATCAGGAAGTAGCTAACGAATCCTGTGGTCTCGAGAACATCGAGCTCGTAATCGAGGCGCTTGATGAGCTCGCTATCGGTGCGTTCGCCGTAGCGTTCGTGCAAACCCTTGTAGCAAAGCTCGCGCAGATAAGCCTCGCGCGTTTTGCCTGCCGGCGCGGGATATTCGGGAAATTTATTTTTGCCGAACTCCAGCTCGAGATGGCAGCGTTCCGCGATCTCGAGCGTATTCGTGATCGCGCTCGGATGATCCGGAAAAAGCGCGCGCATTTCGTCCGGCGATTTGAAATACAACTCCGGCGTGTAACGCATCCGGCGCTCGTCGTGGACCATCTTGCCGGTGCCGATGCAGATCATGACGTCATGCGCTTCGTGATGGCTCCGCTCGAGGAAATGGACGTCATTGGCCGCGACTAAACCGAACCCAAATTCCTTCGCGAGTGTTGGCAGGACGGCGTTGCATTTTTGCTGCGCCTCGATCCCGTGATCGTGCAGCTCGAGAAAGAAATTCTCCGCGCCGAGAATCTGCCGGAAATCATCCGCGCTTTGGCGCGCCTTGGCCATGTTATCGGACTGGATCGCCATGTTGATCTCGCCCTTCAAGCACCCGCTCATTCCGATGAGTCCCGCGGAATGTCGCGCGAGCAGTTCCTTATCGATCCGCGGCTTGTAATGCATCCCGTCGAGGTGCGCGGTCGAGATCAACTTCACCAAGTTGCGGTAGCCGGTTTCGTCCTTCGTCAGCAGAGTGAAATGATAAGCCGCGTCGCGCTGATTATTCGGCCGATCCTTGATCGAACCCGGCGCCATGTAAGCCTCGCAACCGATGATCGGCTTGATCCCGGCGTCCTTCGCTTCCTGGTAAAACTCGATCGCGCCGTAGAGATTGCCGTGATCGGTCATCGCCACCGCTGGCATCCCGAACTGCTTCGCTTTTTTCATCAGCTCCTTCATCCGAATCGCGCCATCGAGGAGCGAATATTCGGTATGCAGGTGGAGATGAACGAAGGAGTCACGAAGCATTGTGGGTGACTATAAACTTCGCTATTTAAGGGGCAAGAGATGCGCGCGAAAACCTAGCCAATAAGGCGCAAAACTTCGTCGGCGACGCTTCGCGCTTTCTTAGTTTATATTTTTTCCAAATAAAATTGATGTCAAGCGAGGCGGTGATTAGAAAGTTCGTATGTTACCCTGCGGTCGCACTTTCCTCGGCTGGCTTGTTTTTTTTCTGCAGCCGCTTGCGATCTTCGCCACTACGTCCGTTTGGGATGGTGGCGATTCGAGTAACAACATCAGTGCACCATTGAATTGGGCGGGCGACACGGCGCCGATGAGCGACTTGGCGAACACAGACTTGGTCTTCTCCGGACTGGTTCGCCTAAGCCCAAACGTCGATTCAATCTTCGCAGTCCACAGCCTTTCGACGGATCCCAATGATATTTACGCCGCAACATTTACCTTTAGTGGTGCCACCCTACAGATAGGCAGCGGAGGGATCGCGACGAAACTTGCCAAGGCGCTGACGTTTGAGAATGCGATCGATTTCAGCGGCGTGGCCTCCAGTCACATTGATGCGACCAACGCCGCCATCCGATTTGATAACTTGGTTTCCCTCCCGACAGATACCTTTCTGATTCATGGGCCGAGAAGCGTAACGGTCGGTGATTTCTCCGGTGCTTGCCCGATTACACTTTCCGGCGCGGCAGACTTCCGTTGGAGTCCCACGAACCCGGTCAGCAACGATCTCTTCGTGGAGGATGGCGGAGTGGCGATTGGGCTCTACGAGCCGACAAGAACCCACACTTTCACCAGCAGTTCTCACATTTCGATCGGAGCGACGGGCTCGTTCGTGGCCTATGAAAACGTCATCCTTAACGGCACGACGTTGACGCAGGCGAATGGCGGGAGCTTGGCCGCCGCGCTGACTGTTACGATGACTCTGCAAAACGGAGCAAATGCTCTGCTCCAGGGGCCGCTCACTGCTCAGCAGGGCCGATTCGTCGTCACTGGCGCCAACTCCATTTTATCGCTGACCGGCAACCTCAGGATTAATGAACGTTTGTCGGTGCTGGCGGGAGGGAAGGTGTCCAGCAGCGGAAGCTTTTCAACCGACGGCACATCACTCGTGGATGGCACCGGCTCCGATCTGAGCGCCGGTAATCTCTCTATCGGCGTCGGCGGTGGAACGGTAACTTTCAGCAATGGCAGCACGGGCGAATTCGCACGGATTAAACTGGCGCCCGGTTTTTCTGGAACCTATCCAGCTCCGCATTTCTTGAATATCCAAAGCGGCGCGTCGGTTCCCTGCTCAGTCCTGAGCATCGCTCCGGATCAGCTTTCGAAAAACGCGACGGTGACGGTCACCGGTAGCGGCTCTGCACTCAATCTTACCGGGGGAGGATCTACAAACATCGGCACTTCCTCTAGCGGGAGCACCGGCACGGGCACTTTAAACCTGCAAAGTGGCGGCACTTTCACCGACGACACCGGCCTAACCATCGTGAACACCACTGGCACGCTCGCCATTGGCGGAGGAGTTTTCTATTCGCAAGGGGACTTCATCCTGGATGGCGGCCAACTGACGCGCGATGCCGCAGGAGTTTTCTCGGTGGGAGCAAATCGCACCATTACGATTCAAGCCGGAGGCCGCGCCACCTTCACCGGCGGCTATCAGCTGCCCGATGGTGCTGACCTTTTGGTCATGGGCGCAAATTCTCTTCTTACTTGTACCGGGAATTTCAGGGTGACCGGCTCTAGCAGTCTCGAGATCGAAAACGCGGGATCGCTGGGCTCCTTCGGCACCTTGGAAATTGGCGATTCAAACGGCGGTTACGGGATAGTCACCGTAGATAGCGGAGGCACACTCTCTGTTTCGACAAATACAGATATCAAATCCGGGGGCCTGGCCGTTAACGCAGGCGGCACCCTCACTGGTGCTGGCAGCTTCACCGGGATTAACGGAATCAATCTTTATGGCGCTTACCTTCCCGGCGGGAGCTCCAGTCCCAATCAAACCGCTGCAGTCAGTTTCGCCCAATACCTGGTCTTACAAACCTCCACCAGCATCACGCTGAAACTCGGCGGTCTCGTCGCCGGCAGCCAGTATGATCAAATTTCCTTTAACAATTACGTTTCACTCGGAGGCACGCTCCGCGTCGTGCTGATCAACAACTTTATCCCGCAAGCCGGCGAAAGCTTTAAGCTCTTCGTCTTCGATCCCAGCCAGTCGTCCAGCCAGTTTGGCCGCGTCACGCTTCCGCCTCTGCCAACCGGATTATTCTGGCGCAGCGATCGCCTCTACCTCGACGGCACGATCAGGGTTAGCCTGACCGCGCAAACCTTCGCGCTCTGGCAAAGTGGTTTTGGTGCGGGCAGTTTCACCGCGGATGATGATTACGATGGAATCGCCAACGGCATTGAATATTTGCTCGGCACAAATCCGAAAACTGCCAGCAACTCGAGCGCGGTGTTCTCCGTTGCCGCGATATCGAATGGTGCCGCCAGCGTGACCTTTCAAATCCCAGTCGATCCGGGGGACGATGCGCACTATCGCGTGCAGGCCAGCGCAAATCTCGTTAATTGGACAACGATCGCCCTCAAGGATGGAAGCTCGGCATGGAGCGGATCCGCCGCCGTGAATGTCATGCCGTTGGCCAACGGCGCCCAGAACGCTGTTACTGTCATCGAGACGCTCCCGGCGCAGGCGACTAGCCGATTCTATCGCTTGGCAGCGGTCTCCCACTGATCATCAATTCCAGGCGTGGCGAGCCGCAAATTTTATCGGCATGGCGACTGCTTTGCTGAAACTGCTCGATCTCTCCCCAGTCGATCGAGTCGTCCGATTTCCACAGAATGCGCCGTTTCCTTTTTCCCCTGATCGCGGCACTGGGAGTGGTCTGCGCTTTCTCCGGCATCTGGTTCGATGGCTTGCGCAACGAAGTGCAAATCGGACGCGCACTCGACCGTCTTCCGCGGCTTAGCGAGACTCCATTCTTTCGCTGCGCCGACAGTTTTTACTGGGCGTCGTACGCGCGCGAAATGATCGAAACCGGAAAATGGCGAGTCCGTTCCACTGAAATGGATAACGCTCCGTACGGTCGGCCGAATTACGGATGGGCCTCGTTAAATGCGTGGTATCTCGTCGCCCTTGGAAAGGCGTGGTCGATCGTGACCGGTTCGCCCTTGCGGAGCGCACTGCTTTCAAGTGCGATGTGGTCTGGCCCGATTCTTTATCTTTTCGCACTCGCGGGCATCCTCGCTTCCGGCTCCGTGATTCGAAATTTTCCGGCCGCGGCCGTCGCGGTGTTTGTACTTGGGACCGCGCCGCGAGTTTACGCGGACTTCGCTTATGCGGTGCCGGGTCATCACGGCTGGCATGATCTGTTCTGTTTCGCGACCCTGGTTTTTTTGGCGGCGGGTATTCGAAAAACAAATTCGCACCCGTGGTTCGTTGGTGCCGGTGTCGCCGGCGCGGGCGCAATTTGGATCGGCGCCACCCAACAAGCCTTCGGTCTGGCGGCTGCAGGTCTCGGTGCTCTCGCGGCGATGCTGACCTTTCGCTTTGCCGCCCGAAAGGGATCGATCAGCGATCTCCCGCCGGCGGAATGCTGGCGCATTTTCGGTATCACCGGTGGCGTGAGCGCGATCGTTTTTTATTTGCTGGAGTATGCGCCGGGTCCCTGGGCGATGCGGCTGGAAGTAAACCACCCGATCTACGCCATCGGCTTCTTGTTAGGCGGAGAATTTCTCTGTCGCGCGCAACGGCTCCTTTTTTCAACACGCGAGCGTGGTCGCGGCGATCTCGTCATCGCCTTGGCGATCGCCGCCGGGCTCGCTGGAATTGCCGCCAGCGTGTTGCTCGGCCCGTCGGAATGGCATGCGATGCGGCAACCATTCATGCAGCGTTTGCATCATGAGATTGCGGAGTTTCAGCCGATTTCACTTTCACAGGGATTGCTCGTTCTGGGCGCGCCGATGTTTCTCGTCGGGGTCGCGTTTTCGCGAGCATTTGTCGGCGACCGAGCAGTGCGCGATCGGATCGCGCTCATGGTGACCGCGTGTCCCTGCGCCATGGCGATCGCGCTGAGCTTCGTGCAAGTTCGCTGGGCCGGAATCGCCGGCGCTTGCGCCGCCGCCGTGGCCGCGACGCTCTTCGCCGACTTAAGGAATTGGGTCGCGGACAACGAACGGCCGCCACCAAGCTCGTTACGCCTCCGCTCATTTCCTTTGGCCCTTTCTGGCTGCATTTTGGTCTCGTTAGGCTTGATCGGCTGCTGGAGCGTGAGTCGAAACCGCGAGCACGACCGGCAAGTTCGCGCGGAAGTGATCGATCGGCTCGCGACCATGGAAGTCGCAAGCATGTTGCAGGGCGACGCCACCATTTCTCATCCGATCGCGATGTTTTCCGGACAAAAGGAGCGGCAGGCCTGGATCAATTACGTCACCGGGATTCGCAGCGTCGGCTCGCTCTATTGGGATAGCCCCAACGGAATCCGCGACGAAGCGGAATTCCTCGCGACCTACGACGACGCCGCCGCCCGACGGCTCGCGCGCCAACGTGGAATTCAATACGTCGTTGTTTCCACCGACAGCGCCAACGTCATTGCCTATCACTGTGGCAAGGCAACAAAAGCGCGCCGGCCATGCGCCAGACGCTGGCCTACCGACTAGCGGCTCCCCGCCCGACACCTCCGACGTGGCTGCTCCGCTTACCCGACCTGACTCCGGCCGTGCGGGACGAAGATCTTCGAATTTATCGCGTGCTCTAAATCGCGTTCTCGGGCGCATCTTAGTGGCGGTGGCATTCCTCGCGGAATAGAAAAGGCGTGGCGAGAAATTCAAAACTTGCGCTGCACCCGCGTTCTCTGATTTTCTAACTCGCAATCTGGGACTGCCACCGGCCTAAAACCCAATGAAAAAACTCGAAGCGATCATCAAGCCGTTCAAACTCGAGGAAGTCAAAGAGGCGCTCGCCGAACTGGGAATCGAGGGCATGACGGTGACGGAAGTGAAGGGTTTCGGGCGACAAAAAGGCCATACCGAGATTTATCGCGGGAGCGAATACACCGTCGATTTCCTTCCGAAAGTGAAAATCGAAATCGTCCTCGCCGACGACATGGTGGAGAAAGCAGTCCAGATCGTAGTTGGCGCGGCCAAGACCGGAAAAATCGGCGACGGCAAAGTTTTCGTCCTCCCGGTCGAACACGCGGTTCGTATCCGCACCGAAGAGATCGGCGAGAAGGCCGTCTAGCAAACTTGCCGCCGTTATTTTTTTCGCTCCACTGGTCGGCGGAGCGGCGCCGGCTATGGTGGCAAATGCGCGCTCGCTGCCATCGCCAATTTTTTTAGCCTAACGAGTCATCTGCAACCCTGAGTAACGATCCCCATCATGGCCAAAGACAAAAAACCCGCCTCCGACGTCAGCAAAATGATCAAGGAACGCGAGGTCAAACTGATCGACTTCAAGTTCACCGATTTGCCCGGTAGCTGGCAGCATTTCACCACCACGTTGACCGAGTACAACGAGGAAATTTTTACCGACGGCCTCGGCTTTGATGGCTCCAGCATCCGCGGTTGGCGCGCGATCAACGCTAGCGACATGCTGGTTATTCCCGATCCCTCGACCGCCTGGATCGATCCCTTCAACGCCGAGCCGACGCTGAGTTTAATCTGCACGATCGTCGATCCGATCACGCGCGAACCGTACGACCGCGATCCGCGCGGCGTGGCCGAAAAAGCGGAAGCGTATTTGCAAAGCACCGGGATCGCGGATGTCGCTTCCTTCGGACCCGAAGCGGAATTTTTCATCTTCGACGAAGTCCGTTACAGCAACACCGGCAACTCTTCGTTTCACCTCGTCGATAGTGCCGAAGGCCACTGGAATAGCGGCAAGGAAGAATTCCCGAACCTCGGTTACAAGATTCGCGCGAAGGAAGGTTACTTCCCGGTGTCGCCGGCAGACACGCAACAGGACATCCGCAACGAGATGTGTCTGGAGTTGGAAAAAGCCGGGATCCCGATCGAGCGCCAGCATCACGAAGTCGCCACTGCCGGGCAGGCTGAAATCGACATCCGTTTCGCGCCGATGAAACAGATGGGCGACTACATGCAGTACTACAAGTACATCATCCGCAACGTCGCCAAGAAACACGGCAAGACCGTGACTTTCATGCCCAAACCACTCTTCGGCGACAACGGCTCCGGGATGCACACCCACATGTCGCTGTGGAAAGAAGGCAAGCCGCTCTTCGCCGGCAACGGTTACGCCGGACTCAGCGAGATGGCGTTATTTTTTATCGGCGGAATCTTGCGGCACGCGCCCGCGCTCACCTGCATCACCAACCCGACGACCAACAGCTACAAGCGTCTCGTTCCCGGCTTCGAAGCGCCGGTTAATCTCGCCTACTCCGCGCGCAATCGCTCCGCCGCGATCCGCATTCCCACCTACTCCGCGAATCCCAAATCGAAGCGGATCGAATTCCGCACGCCTGACGCCGCAGCCAATCCCTACATCGCTTTCAGCGCGCTCTTGCTCGCCGGTTTGGATGGAATTCAGAACCGCATCGACCCCGGCGATCCGCTGGACAAAAACCTCTACGAACTTCCGCCGGAAGAACTCGCGCAGGTGCCGAGCGTCCCTGATTCCTTGAGCGGCGCGATCAAAGCGCTCGAGGCCGATCATCAATTCCTGCTCAAGGGCGACGTTTTCAATTCCGACTTCATCGCCAATTGGCGGGAGATGAAACAAAAGGAATACGACGCCCTGCGCCTGCGTCCGCATCCATACGAATTCGCGATGTACTTCGACGTCTAGACGCGCGGCCGTCCTGGTCGGTTACGTGGTCTCGTTAGGCTAAAAAATGAGCGGGATGACAGACTTGCCGACGTTGCTCGCTTCGATGTGTCCGCGCTTGCAGCCCGGTCGTTTTGTTTTCGTCACCGTCAGTGACCTTTTCGACGCGACCGGCCTCGATCCTGTGGGAATTTTTCGTGAAAGCGAAGCCGTCACCGCGATCTGTCGTGTCGAACATGCCCACCAGGCCAGGCTGGATTACGAGAGCTGCTATCGCCTCATCACCCTACAGGTGCACTCGGCCTTGGAGACGGTTGGTTTCCTCGCCGCGGTCAGCTCCGCACTCGCGCGCGCCGGCATTCCCTGCAACGTCTTCTCGGCTTTTTATCACGATCACCTTTTCGTTCCGGAAGCGCTCGCGGAGGCGACGATGGCCGAACTGGACTCGTTAGGCGGACAATAAACGCGCGCAGAATTGTCGCGCGCCCCTTCTTCATGCAAGGTCATCGCCGGTGAACAAATCGCTCGATCATCTTTTCGAAAACAACAAAGCCTGGGCCGCGCGCATCTCGCAGCAGGACGTCGATTTCTTTCCGAAACTCGCGCGGCAACAATCGCCCGGTTATCTTTGGATTGGCTGTTCCGATAGCCGGGTGCCGGCGAACGAAATCGTCGATCTTATGCCGGGCGAATTATTCGTCCACCGCAACATCGCGAATCTGGTCGTGCACACGGACCTGAATTGCCTCTCCGTCCTGCAATTCGCGGTCGATATGCTGAAGGTCCAGCACATCATCGTCTGCGGACATTATGGATGCAGCGGGGTGCGCGCGGCGCTCCGGCGAGATCGCCTCGGCTTGAGCGATAATTGGCTCCGGCACGTGCAGGACGTGCAGCAAAAACACGACCGCTGGTTCGCCGATGCCGGCACCGGCCTGACTGCTTTCGATCGCCTTTGCGAACTCAATGTCATCGAGCAAGTGGCAAACGTTTGCCAGACCACGATCGTGCGCGACGCCTGGGAACGGAGACAGGAGTTGACCGTGCATGGCTGGATTTACGGTTTGCGTGACGGACTCCTGCGCGACCTGAAAACGACGGTGACAAATCCGGACGACCCGCTCGTGATCTACCGCGAGGCGGTGGGCGCGCTCGCCTAACGAATCCTCGCACTTGCCCCACGCGCTCCGGCTGGCTTAGTCTGTTTCATGATTTCGCTGCGCTCTTTTCTCCTCGCCTGCTCTTTCGCGCTCTGCGTTGCGCCCGCTTTTGGCTCCGCGCGCGATCCGCTGGCGCCGCGGGATTCCTGGGGTTTGCTCCATCAAGGCGCCGAAGTTAACGAGACCGACTACGAGCCGCGGGAAATCTGGCGCTTTTTTTATTATTCAAAATCGCGGCGAACCGTCGCGGCCGATCCGGCCTATGTCGGCGCACTGCAAACGGCGCTTTACCGAAACGGGTATTATTGCGGCCCCATCGATGGCGTTTATTCGGAGGAAGTGAAGGACGGGATTGCGCGGCTGCAGAAAGCGCATCGCATGCGGGTCAACGGCGCTCTCACCGTACCGGTCCGGCGCGCTTTACGCCTGCCGTAGCCCGGCGAAATATCTTGCAACTTCCGGGTCGAGGCTGATCTTGCGGGCATGATCTTTCTCGCCTTCATGAACATTGGCGGACAGGAGTTGATCTTACTGCTGCTGATCATCCTCGTGCTTTTCGGCGCGAAGCGATTACCCGAGCTCGCGCGCGGCATGGGCCAGGCGATCAAGGAATTCCAGAAAGCGAAGGACGAATTCGCCGACGAGTTGCATTCCGCGGGAAAAAACGAGCCGCCCAAACCCGAGGTTCGCCCGGCTCCGGCGACCATGCCGCGGATCGAGAATGTAGCTGGCGAGACTGTCGTCAGGCAGGATGCCGCCCAGGTGGTTGAGCCGCGTCCAGATTCGACGCAGGTCTAACAAGTCGGCGGCCCGCCGCGCCGCTTTTTCCCGCAGGTCCCGGGTTGACTTCCCGGCCTCATGCGACACCTTCGCGGCTCGCGTATGGCCGACCTCGATCTCCGCACCCGCATCAAGGAAATGCTGGTGAAAAATCTGATGCTCCAAACCAGCGCAGACCAAATCGGAGATGACCTGCCGCTCTTCGGCGCCGAGGGTCTCGGGCTCGACTCCATCGACGCGCTCGAGCTCGTCGTGAGCATGGAAAAAACCTTCGGCGTCGGCGTGCCCAACTCCGAAGTTGCGGCCAAAGCGCTGCGCACCGTGAATACGATTCACGATTACATCGTGGAGACACAAGCTCCGGCCTAACCAATAGTTTTCGCTTCCGCGATCTCTTCGTTAGGCACGGTCTCCGAGAGATTGATCGCGTCGATCAACTGCCGGAAGCGGCCGAAGCTCCGGCGATGTGGCGAAACAATCAGCCGCGGAAGATTCCAAATCGCCGGCTCGTTTTTCTCCTGCCGCAGCGCGCTCCCCTGGACAATCTGGCCGCTGCGAATGATGTCGGAAAATTTCTCGTTCAACTCCGCCAACGCTGCCGGCGTTAAAGACTGCGTCAGCCGGATCACCAGCTGATCGCCGACCCAGCGCGCGGACTGGTAGATCTTGTAAAATTGCATGATCTCCTCGACCGCTTCGCGCGGATTGTGCACCACCTTGAAGAGATAAAAATCTTCCGCGCCAATCAGCCCGAGCTTGAACAAATGCTCGGTCAAAAATTTCATCCAGGTTTCCCAATAGCTCCCCTCGGGCGCATCGACCAAAACAACGGGAATGATCCGCGCCTTCCCGGTTTGCATCAGGGTTAAAACCTCGAAGCCCTCGTCCAACGTCCCGAAGCCGCCGGGAAAAAGCGCGAGCGCATGCGTCTCCTTCACGAAGTTGAGCTTGCGGGTGAAGAAGTAATTGAAATTGATCAGCTTGTTGTCGCCGTGAATGGTCTCGTTAGCCCGCTGCTCGAAAGGCAGGCGAATGTTCAACCCGAAACTGTGTTCGCGCCCGGCGCCGCGTTGCGCCGCGCCCATGATGCCATCGCCGCCGCCGGTGATGACCATGAAATTCTGCGCGACCATTTCGCGCGCAAATTCCTCCGCCACCTGGTACTCCGGCGCGCTCGGCAAAGTCCGCGCGGATCCGAAAACACAAACTTTGCGGAAGTCGCGATAACCGGCGAAAACCTTGGCGGCGTAACGCATTTCCTTGAGCGAACGATTCATTAACTTCAGGTCCGCCGTGCCCATGCGATCGCGCGCCATCTTCAGCACCGTCCCAATCATTTCTTCGACCAACTCGGGCGATTTCTCCGCACCCCAGTCGGCGACGAGCTGGTGAACGCGCTGGTCCCATTCCGGCCCGAGAGTTGATTGACGACGCGCGGGTTGGTCGTGGGTTGTGCCCGCGGTAAAATCTTCCACGCGCCTAATCTCCGCGGTAAGTCCGCGGCTGCACCAGAAAAATTGTCGTTAGGCCGCGAGCAAGTCGGCCAGGATGCGCTCGATATGCCGGATCGGGAGCGAATAATGGCCCGCGTTCTCGACCAGTTCTAGCCGGCAATTCGGCAGGCGCAGCGCCAACTCCTCCGCCAGATGATAGGAAAACGTCCGGTCCTTCGTGCCATGCCACATCCGCACGGGCGCCTTGATTTCCTCCAACCGAAAACCCCACGGACGCGCGTAAATTTCCGCGTCCGCGAGCACGCCTTCCGCGGAACTTCGCCAAGCCTGGCGCGAGCTTTCGAAACAGGCTTCGAACGCCTGAGCATCGCGCAAAACGTCCGCGTCCATCTTTTGCAACGAGAGCAAAACCAGCGGACGAAAACGAATCGGCAACTTCATCGCCGCCATTGGCCGCGCCAGCCGAAACATTTGCCGGACGAACGCTGGACGCCGCGCATGCGCCGCCAGCATCCAGCGATAGAGAGGCAACAAACCCGCGCGATCGCGCAGCTCCGCGATCGGCGGCGCACCGCTCACGATCGCAACCGCCGCGACCATCTCCGGCATCGCCCACGCCGTCGCGTAGGCATACGGCGCCCCACCGGAAATCGCGAGTACGCGCACGCGCGCGATTCCCAGTTTGCCTAACAAGTCCTGCACTGCCGCCGGCCAATCGAGTAATTTGCGATCGCGTTGAAACGACGAATCGCGGATCCCCGGCCGATCCGGCGAGATCATGCGCACGCCTAATTTTTTTGCGGCCGCCTCGGTGAATTGCGCCATCGAACGCGAGCTCGGCCAGCCATGACAAAACAACACCGGCACGCCCTCGCGATCGCCATATTCATCGAAGGCGAGTCGACCGCCACCGGTTAATTCCATCGTCTGACTCGCGCCAAGCATGCGGTTGATTCTAGCGCGGCTGCCGTTTGCCGCCTATCTTCTCGCAACCAACCTTTCGCCGACACGCACATCGCGTCCGGCCTTCGTATTATCTGTATGAACGAGAACTCCCATCCCGGCTCCGGGAAAATCACCGTCCACGGCAACGGCGTCGGCGCTCCAACCCCTGAGATGGTCGAAAAACGCGCGCGCGAAATTGCCCTCATCGATGAGCGCGACCCGAACGATTATACCGACGCCGATTGGGATGCGGCCCGCAAGGAATTCCTCGGGACGGATTCGATCGCGTCTGCCGATGACACCAACGAAGTCGTCGATGGCATGAGCGATCGCGACAGCGTCCCGGATGAATCCGGCCATCGCGTGCAGTCGCATTCCGGCTTCGATGATGACGAAAGCGTTGGCGAAAAATTAGTCGCCGGCGGACTCGAGGAAGCGGCCCACGATCAGATGGTCGAAGCCGCGCGCGAAGACCAGGAGCAGGAAGGCTAACGAACTTGAGCGCCTCCATCTTAGCGGTCGAAAAACCGCAACGCGCGAACGTCGCCGCGCCGCATGACCGCGCTGGTTTGATCGCGCGCTTCCGGCAGGTGCGCGACTTCAGCACCCGGCTTTGTCGCGGGATGCAGCCGGAAGATTTCGTCGTCCAATCGATGCCCGATGTCAGCCCGACGAAGTGGCACCTCGCGCACACCACCTGGTTTTTCGAAACCTTCGTGGTCAAGCAATGGGTCACCGGTTACCGCTCGGAAGTCCCGGAATATGCGTTCCTTTTTAATTCCTACTACAACGCCGCCGGGAGCATGCATCGGCGCGATCTTCGCGGATTGATTTCGCGGCCGACGGTCGCGGAAACGAAGCGCTTCCGCGCTTCGATCGACGAACAAGTCACGAAACTTTTGCAAGACGTCGACGATACGCTCCTCGCAGAAATCGAGCCGATCGTGATTCTCGGCATCCATCACGAGCAACAACATCAGGAGTTGCTCGTCACCGATATCAAGCACGTCTTTGCGCAGAATCCGCTTCATCCGGTTTTCGAAACAGCAGCGCAAACGATCACCAGCCAGCCGGTCACACCGCTGGAGTTTATCGATTTCGCTGAAGCGGTCGTGAACATCGGGCACGCGGATGAAGAATTTTCTTACGACAACGAAAGCCCGCGACATCGCGCACTCGTCGGCGCTTTTGCGCTCGCCAATCGCCCGGTGACCAACGGCGAGTATCTCGCTTTCATCGAAGCCGGCGGTTACACCCGCTCGGAATTTTGGCTCTCGTTAGGCTGGACGACCGTGCAGGAGCAGCGTTGGGAAGCGCCGCTCTATTGGGAAAAGCGCGACGGCGAATGGTGTAATTTCACCCTCTCCGGTTTTCGCCCGGTCGAGAAATCCGAGCCGGTCACGCACGTCAGTTATTTTGAAGCAGACGCTTTCGCAAACTGGGAAGGCGCGCGCCTGCCGACTGAGTTCGAATGGGAACATGCCGCCAGCAATTTGCCGATCGCCGGAAATTTTGTCGGCACCGGGAATTTCCATCCCCTGCCCGCCTCTTCCAACGGCGTGGGCCACAAACTCCAGCAAATGTTCGGCGACGTTTGGGAATGGACCCGCAGTTCATATTCGCCCTACCCAGGGTATCGGGCCGCACCGGGTGCGCTCGGGGAATACAACGGCAAATTCATGTGCAACCAATACGTCCTCCGCGGTGGCTCCTGTGCGACTTCGCTCGATCACATTCGCCCGACCTATCGGAATTTTTTCCAACCGGAAAAGCGCTGGCAATTCACCGGCATCCGTCTGGCGCGCGATCCGGCATGAGCGTTTCCACCGTTGAAGTGCTCGATCTCGAGCCGGCCGCGTCTGATTTTCTCGCCGAAGCTCTTGCCGGTCTCCGCAGTTCGCCGCGGACGTTGCCGAGCAAATTTTTCTACGACGAACGCGGCTCCGATCTCTTCCAGGAAATCTGCGAGCTCCCGGAATATTTCATCACTCGCACCGAGACCGAGATTTTGCGCGCACACGGCGCGGAGATGGCGGAATCGATCGGCGAGAACGCGGAGCTAGTCGGCTTCGGGACCGGTGCCGGGGTGAAAACCCGGATGCTCCTCGAGCATCTGCAAAATCCCATCGCCTACGTCCCGGTCGATATTTCCAAGCAGCGGCTCATCGAATCTGCCGAGGATCTCAGTCGCGAAATGCCCACGCTCGAAGTCTTGCCGGTCTGCGCCGATTACCTGCAACCGCTCCGCCTGCCCACGCCATCGCGCACCCCGGATCACATCGCGGTTTATTTTCCGGGCTCGACCATCGGCAATCTTGAGCCCGCGGTCGCGCGCCATTTTCTGGAACGCGTCTGCCGGCTCAGTGGCCACAGCGGCGGGCTCATCATCGGCGTCGATCTGCAAAAATCGCGCGAGGTTCTTGAAGCGGCCTACAACGACAGCGCCGGCGTGACCGCGGCTTTCAACCTCAATCTACTCGTTAGGGCGAACCGCGAGCTGGACGCGGATTTCGCTCTGTCCGCCTGGCGTCATCGCGCGGTTTACAACTCCGGCCTCGGCCGAATCGAGATGCACTTGCTGAGCGAAAAAGAACAAACCGTACACGTCGGCGACCAAGAATTTCACTTCCAGTCCGGCGAAAAAATCATCACCGAATATTCCTACAAGCACACCGTCGAGGGCTTCGCCGCCCTCGCGGCTTCCGCGGGCTTCCGGCTCTCGCACACTTGGACCGATCCGCAGCAGTTGTTTGCTGTTTTCCACTTCGTCACCCAGGCATAGTCGGCGCCGGTGAGCGCCCTCGTTGAACTCAAAGCGGTTGGCAAAAGCTACGGCCGCACGGTCGCGCTCCATCCGACGGATCTGCAATTCGAGCGCGGCCGCACCACCGTCCTCATCGGTCCCAGCGGTTGCGGCAAATCGACCTTGCTCCGCTTGATCATTCACCTGCTCGAGCCCGACACCGGCGAGATCTTTTTCCAACGGGAGCCGATCACCGCGGCCAACATCGTCTCACTCCGTCATCGCATCGGCTACGTCATCCAGGATGGCGGATTATTTCCGCACCTGACCGCGCGCGAAAATGTTTTGCTGATGGCGCGTCACCTCAAGCGACCGCCCGCAGAATCGGCCACGCGACTCGAGGAATTGTCGGCCCTCACCCAATTTCCGCGGAGCGCCCTCGGGCGTTATCCCGCCGAACTTTCCGGCGGCCAGCGCCAGCGCGTCAGTCTGATGCGCGCACTCGCCTTGTCGCCGGAACTGCTCCTCCTCGACGAGCCGTTAGGCGCGCTTGATCCACTCGTTAGGGCGGGATTGCAGCAAGACTTGAAGGAAATTTTTCAGCGCCTTCAGCAAACCGCCATTCTGGTCACGCACGACCTCGCCGAAGCCGCCTTTCTCGGCGATCGCATCGTCC
This sequence comes from Chthoniobacterales bacterium, assembly GCA_051005695.1. Classification (GTDB taxonomy): domain Bacteria; phylum Verrucomicrobiota; class Verrucomicrobiia; order Chthoniobacterales; family UBA10450; genus JACCTI01. The sequence continues at coordinate 52,834 of JBPCJC010000062.1, forward strand.
TGATGAACGAGGGTCGCGTCGTGCAGCAAGGCACGCTGGAGGAACTGCGCGCGCGCCCGGCGAGTTCGTTCGTTACCGAATTCATCAACGCGCAACGGAGCCTCGTCCTGCAATGAAACGAATCTTCATTTCGTGGTTTCCAGCGCTTCTAATTCTGTTCGTTTCCTTTTCCGCGAGTGCGGATCCGATCACCATCGGTTCGAAAAAATTCACCGAATCCTACGTCCTCGCAGAGATCGCCCGGAACTCGTTAGACTCCGCCGGCTTCACCGCCGAACACCGCCAGGGGATGGGCGGCACGATCATTCTTTGGGAAGCGCTCCGCACCGGCCAGATCAGTCTCTATCCCGATTACACCGGCACCATCGCGGAGGAGATTTTGCGGAAACCCGGTGTGGTTTCCCTCGATAATCTTCGCTCGGAGCTCGCTTCGTTCGGCGTCGGAATTTCTAACGAACTCGGCTTCAATAACACCTACGCACTGGTGATGCGGCGCTCCACCGCGGCGGCGAAGCACATCAGCAAAATCAGCGATCTGCGCGCTCATCCGGAATTAAAATTTGGCCTGACCCACGAGTTTCTCGATCGCCGCGACGGCTGGCGCCCGCTCGCCGAACGTTACGGCCTAACGACACCTGACCTCGCCGGAATCGACCACGGCCTCGGCTACGAAGCGCTGCGCAACGGTTCGATCGACGTCAAGGACGCCTACTCCACGGACGCGAAAATCGCCGAGTTCGATCTCGTTGCACTGATCGACGATCTCGGATTTTTTCCGCAGTACAAAGCCGTCTTCCTCTTCCGATTATCGCTCCCGTCCGGCGCGATCGACGCCCTCCAAAAAATATCCGGCACTCTTGACGAAGCGCGCATGATTCGGCTCAACGCCGAAGCCGAACACACCAAAAATTACGCTCGCGCGGCCGACTTGTATTTCGGCGATCACACCACCTCGCACGGCGAAACTCTCGCGCACAAAATCCTCCGCTGGACCGCGCGGCACCTGGAACTCGCCGGCATCTCCCTGCTTCTATCGGTCATCGTCGGAGTGCCACTCGGCATCGTCGCCAGCCGCGGCGGCGCCCTCGGTCATATCATTCTCGCCCTCACCAGCGCCGTGCAAACCATCCCGTCACTCGCGTTGCTCGCCTTGCTCGTGCCCGTGCCGTTCTTCGGAATTAGCGCACGCACCGCGATCGCCGCGCTCTTTCTTTACGGCTTGCTGCCGATCGTGCGCAACACCGCCACCGGGCTGCAAAACATTGCCCCGGCGATCCGCGAATCTGCCATTGCCCTTGGCCTAACGAGTGGTGCGCGGCTCCGCCAAATCTATCTGCCGATCGCTTCGCGCACTATTCTCGCCGGGATCAAAACCAGCGCGGTAATCAACATCGGCACTGCCACCCTCGCCGCGCTCATCGGCGCCGGCGGTCTCGGCGAACCCATCATCAGCGGCCTGAACCTGAACGATCACGCGACCATCTTGCAGGGCGCGATTCCCGCCGCCGTTCTCGCACTCCTCGTCCAATGGACGTTCGATCTGCTCGATAGGGTCGTCATACCAAAAGGCCTGCGCGTGTAGCAGATTGCTCGATGGCGATTGCTTCAACCAATCCGGCGACCGGAATAACGCAGCGCGAATTCGACGCGCTCAGCCCGCAGGAAATTGAAACCCGACTGCGCCGGGCCGAGAACGCCTTTGCCCAACATCGACAGACCTCCTTCGCGCAACGCGCCCAGTGCCTGCGCCAAGCTGCGGATTTGCTCGAGGCGGAGAAGGATTCGTTAGGCCGGACGATCACGCTGGAGATGGGAAAGCTTTTGTCGGCCTCGATCAGTGAAATCGAAAAATGCGCGAGCGGTTGCCGCTTTTACGCGGAGCATGCTGAGCGTTTCCTCGCCGACCAACCGATCGCATCGGATTCGACTCGCAGTTTCGTTCGCTATCAGCCACTTGGCCCAGTGCTCGCGATCATGCCGTGGAATTTTCCTTTCTGGCAGGTCTTTCGTTTCGCCGCGCCGGCCTTAATGGCTGGCAATGTCGGCTTGCTCAAACATGCCGCGAACGTCCCGCAGTGCGCGCTCGCGATTGAAGATATTTTTCGGCGCGTGGGTTTTGCGGAAGGTGTTTTTCAGACGCTGCTGATCGAGAGCAAACAAACCCGCGCGATCATCGAAGATCCGCGGATCAAAGCGGTGACCTTGACCGGGAGCGAGCGCGCCGGCAGCGAAGTCGCAAGCATCGCTGCAAAGCAAATCAAGAAGGCGGTGCTCGAGCTTGGTGGGAGCGATCCGTTTGTCGTCATGCCGAGCGCGGATTTCGCGGCTGCGCTCAAGACTGCGGTGACTGCGCGGACGATCAACAACGGGCAATCGTGCATCGCGGCTAAGCGCTTCATCATTGCCGACGAAATCTACGAAAAATTTCTCGGGCAATTTGTCGAGCGCATGCGCGGGTTGCAGATCGGCGACCCGTTGGATGCAGCGACGGAGATAGGGCCGCTGGCGAACGAAGAGATTCTGCGTGGCGTTGACGATCAAGTGCAGGTGTCGATCAAAGCCGGCGCGAAACTCTTGTGCGGTGGAAAACGAATCGATCGCCCGGGCTTCTTCTACGAACCGACGGTGCTCGCCGACGTCCCGGCAGATTCTCCCGCGGCCAAAGAGGAGATCTTCGGACCGGTGGCGGCGTTCTTCCGCGTGAAGGACACCGCGGGCGCAATCGCCCTCGCAAACGACACGACGTTTGGCCTCGGCGCGAGCGTCTGGACTAACAACCAGTCCGAGCAGGAGCAGTTCGCCGATGAGATCGAAGCCGGGATGGTTTTCATCAACGCCATGGTTGTCTCCGATCCTCGTCTGCCCTTCGGTGGAGTGAAGCGCTCCGGCTTCGGCCGCGAGCTCGGCGCGGAAGGGATTCGGGAGTTCGTCAACGTGAAGACGGTGGTCGTGGCCTAACGAGTGGTCTTCCCGCTCGCGTGTCATTCCCGAAGCGGCGAAGCGCGCCGCGCACGCGGCGAGGCCTCACCGTCCTGCAAATCTTTCCCGCGCCGATTTGTTCCCGCGGAGTCGTCCGCTAAGGTGCGTGATGATTTCAGCGCGCATCTTCGCCAGCTTGTTCTCGTTAGGCCTCTCCGTCGTTTCCCTTCAGGCCGATGAAGGCATGTGGCTTTTCAACAACCCGCCGTTGAAGCAATTCAAGGAGAAATATCAGTTCGAGCCGACGCCGCAGTGGCTCGAACATCTGCAGAAAGCGAGCGTGCGCTTTAATTCCGGCGGCAGCGGTTCGTTCGTCTCCGCGGATGGCCTGGTAATCACGAACCATCACGTCGGCCTCGACACTCTGCAGAAAATCTCGAGCGAGACGAACAATTACGTGCGCGACGGCTTCTACGCGAAAACGCGCGCGGAAGAACCGAAGGCGACGGATTTGGAATTGAACGAGCTCATCTCGATCGAGGACGTGACTGCGCGGGTGAACGCCGGTGTGCCCGCGGGCTTATCGGCCGATGAGGCGAGCAAGGCGCGGGCGAAAGTGATCGCGGAAATCGAAAAGGAGAGCAAAGACAAAACCGGTCTGCGCTCGGACGTGGTCCCGCTTTATCAGGGCGGTGTTTACAATTTGTATCGCTACAAAGCGCTACGACGACGTCCGTCTGGTTTTCGCGCCCGAGGAGCAGATCGCGTTTTACGGCGGCGATCCGGATAATTTCGAGTATCCGCGCTTCGATCTCGATATCTGTATCTTCCGCGCCTACGAAAACGGCCAGCCGGCGAAGATCGAGCACTTCCTGAAATGGAATACCAAAGGCCCGAGCGACGGCGAACTGACCTTCGTCAGTGGGCATCCTGGCCGGACGGATCGGCAATTGACCGCGAGCGAACTGGCAGAGATCCGGGACGCGGAAGTTCCGTATCTGCTGAGCATGTTCAATCGCCGCGAAGTTTTTCTCGATGCTTTCGCGAAACGGAGTTTCGAGAACGCGCGGCGCGTGCAGGAAGACGTCCGCGGCGTGGAAAATAATCGCAAGCGTTACGATGGCTATTTAACGGCGCTGCTCGATCCGGAAGTCTGGAGCGCGATCGAACAACGCGAGCAAAAACTGCGGGGCGAAATGAGTGGCAACGCGAAGTTCAAGGGGACACTCAGCGCCTACGACCGGATCAAAAATGCGCAGGAGGAAACCGCGAAGATTCTGCCGGTCTACCATTACTTCGAAACCTCTCGCGGAACGGCGGGCGCGACCTATCGAGCGCCGCGCGCATTTTACAGTACGCTCTTCAAGTATGCGCGACGCCTTCTGCGCGCCGGGGACGAGCGCGTGAAATCGAACGGTGAACGTTTTCCGGAATTCCGCGACAGCAACCGCGAATCGCTCGAGCTCGACCTCTTCTCGCCCGAGCCGGTGCATGAAGACGTGGAGCAAGCGACGCTGACCGATTCGCTGACCGACATGACCACGCGATTCGGCGTGACCGATCCGCTCGTCCTACAAGTTCTCGCCGGGAAGTCGCCCACGGAGCGCGCGGCCGAATTAGTCAAGAGCACGAAGCTGAAGGATCCCGCATTGCGCAAACAACTTTACGAAGGCGGGGCGGCGGCTGTTTCCGCGGCGAAAGATCCGATGATCGAACTCGCCCGACTGGTCGATGAACCGGCACGCGCGGCGCGAAAAGTTTACGAAGCACAGAATGAAACCAAGCAACAGGCCTACGCGGAGATCGCGAACGCGCGCTTCACTCTGGAAGGCACGAGCTCGTACCCCGACGCCACTTTCACTCTTCGTTTGTCCTACGGACCGCTCCGCGGCTACGAGGAGAACGGCCAAACCGTTCCTGCCCTCACGAACATCGCCGGGCTCTATGAACGCGCGGCCGAGCACAAGAACGAGCCGCCCTTCGATCTCCCAAAACGTTGGATCGAGCGGAAGGGAAAGTTGAATCTGGACACGCCCTTCAACTTTGTTTCCGACGCCGATATTATCGGCGGGAATAGCGGCAGCCCGGTGGTGAACAAGGCGAATGAATTCGTCGGAATCATTTTCGATGGGAACATCCAGTCGTTAGTCCTGGATGGCATTTTCTCCAACAAACAGGCGCGCGCTGTCAGTGTGGATTCCGCGGCCATCAGCGAAGCTTTGCGCAAGGTCTATGATGCGAACGCGCTCGCGGATGAGTTGGAAGGCGCGAAGAAATAACGCGCCGCGACAACCGCTCCGGCAATGCCATCCTGAGTCGCGCAGACGACGGAGGATCTCGCGCCGGGCGACTGGTTACGCTAGGTCGCAATGGGCGACCAAGGGTAGTAGTGAGATCCCTCGGCGCGCTCCGCCGCCTCGGGATGACACACTCGGGAGGAAGGCGCCGCTCGCAGCTACCCAAGCCACCACGCCGTGATCAACGACGCGAGCAAAGCATTCGTTAACCAGGTCAGCAGCAACCCAAAAATAACCAGCGGGTGCAGGTTCACGTAGATGAAATTGTTAATCAATACCGGCGCGGCCAGGGCGGCCCAGGCGAGGATGGCAAACCAGACGGCGCCGTAAAAGCCTTGGCCCAAACTGCCGCCGTTGCCGCGCGCGACCATGACATACAACGTCGCGATCACGATGGCAGCGCCGAGGGTTACCAGGCTGGAAATGGCGTGGCTCAGGCCGGTTTCGCGCCGCCAAGTTTGCGGAGTGCGCGCTTGAAATTTGTGGAAGACGAGCCCGACCCAAAACCAGCTGGTGAAAATGGAGATGAGGCCAGCGATGACGCCGGGGACGAAGGCGATGCGGAGCGAGTTCATGGGGGAAACCGGTGGAGTGACTACAACATTTTTAGCAAGGTTTTCCAGCGCGCCCACGCGTCGTCGCGGGCTTTTTTGTTGGCTTCGTCGGCACCCGGCATTTCGCCTTCGCGCATGAAACCGTGGCCGGCGCCGGCGTAGGTTACCGGCTCATATTTTTTGCCGGCGGCTTTCATCAGCTCCTGGCCTTTCGGAATGGTTGCGCCAACGCGCGCATCTTTCTCGCCGTAGAATCCGTAGACCGGGCAGGCGATTCTCGCGGCGTCAGCGGCATCATCGACCGCGGTTCCGTAAAAGGAATACGCCGCCTTGAGTTTCGGATTCACGCTCGCGTAACCAAACGCCCAACCGCCGCCCCAGCAAAATCCGGCCACCGCGAGCGTGCCGTTGCTCGCGGGAATTTTCTCCGCGTACGCGGCGGTTGCATTTAAATCGGCAATCACCTGCGCTTTCGGCAGGGCCGAAATCGCTTTGCGCGCGCCGTCGATATCGGCATAGGTCTGGCCGCTAAGCAGGTCCGGCGCGATCGCGATCACGCCATTCTCTGCCAGTTGATCGCAGACGCAGCGGACCCAATCCGTCAGACCAAAGATTTCGTGAATCACGAGCACGACTGGCGCTTTCTCTTTGCGTTCCGGATAGACGATGAACGCCTTCAGCGTGCGCGCACCGCTCTTGAATTCCACCCATTCGCCATGACGCGGCGAATTATTCAGCCGCGGCTTCGCCCAATCCTGCGCGGCACTTGGCTGCCAGGCGATCGCGCAAAAGAGCGCCGCGAGAAAAAAAATGCGCGCCGATTTTGGGAGAAGTTCGTTCATGTTAAATGGCCGCGTTGGTTCGCGCCGCGGAAGATCATCGCATCGAGACTCCACGGCCCGCCGCCGCGGAAAAAGATGTAGAGAAAGACGAAGCAATAAACGACCGCGAGTTCGCCTTTATTGACGATCGGCAACGGCGACGTCGGGAAATGCGCCATGAAATAAGCCACCGCCATCATGCCGCTGGCGAAAAAGGCCGCCGGCCGGGTAAGCAAGCCGAGGGCGATCAAGAGCCCGCCGACGAGCTCGATGATTCCGCCGAACAGCATCATCCCGTGCGCCTCGCCTTTGCCACCAAACATGCCGAAGAGCTTTTGCGCGCCGTGGCAGACGAACATCAGACCGACGATCAGGCGCAGGAGCGCGTAAAAGTAACCGGAGTATTTTTCGAGAGAATTCACCGAGCCAAGCTGCGCGATGCGGCTTCTCGATGTCAAGATTGGCGCGTGCGGGAAATGGTAACGTTGTTTCGCTGAACGTCCGCGGATGCGAATTGTCGAATCCCGTTCAACTGCAGAGGCGCGGCTCGATCTCGCCGCCACTCTTCGTGCTCATGAATCAACACTTCCGCCGCTTCGTTTTTTTCTTCGCGCTTTCGCTTTCGCCGCTCGCGGCCAGGACGACGCCGCCGCAGCCGGCATCGCCCGCGCCGAAGCCGCTCCCGTTTCCGCAGGCAGGGAGCGATCTCCAGCCCGATCCCGCGGCGCATTTCGGAACCTTGCCTAACGGATTGCGTTACGTCGTCATGCCGAACCATGAACCGAAAGGCCGCGCCTCCTTGCGGCTCCTCGTCCTCACCGGTTCGCTCTACGAAAAAGATGATCAACGGGGCCTCGCGCATTTTCTCGAGCACATGGCTTTCAACGGCAGCGAGCATTACGCCCCCGGCACGCTCGTGGAATTTTTCCAGCGCATGGGCATGAGCTTCGGCGGCGACACCAACGCCAGCACCAATTTCGATCGCACCACTTACCTGCTCGAGCTCGCGCACGCCGACGACGCCACTCTCACCGAAGGCTTGCGCGTCTTCCGCGATTACGCCGGCGGCCTGCTCCTCTCCGACGCGGAGATTAACAAAGAGCGCGGGGTGATTCTTTCCGAAAAGCGCGTGAGCGACTCCGTTCCCTACCGGACTTTTGTCGCGCAATTCGACGCCATGCTCGGGACGACGCTGCTCCCGAAACGCCTGCCGATCGGCGAACCGGAAATCATCAGCCAAGCGCCGCGCGCGCGTTTCACAGATTTTTGGAACACCTGGTATCGCCCGGAGCGAATGGTCCTGGTCGTCGTCGGCGATTTCGAAGATCCGGCGGCGATCGAGAAAATGATCACGGCGAGCTTTACTGATTTGAAACCGCGCAGACCGGTGCGCCCCGATCCCTCGTTAGGCAAGCTCGCGCACTTCGAAGGTGTGCGTGCGATCTACCATCCCGATCCGGAAGACGCCGCCACCGGCATCTCGATCGACCAGATCACGCCGTATGCGCACGAGCCCGATTCAAAAGCGCGCCAACTAAAACGTCTCCCCCGCGCGCTCGCGCTCGCGATGCTCAATCGTCGCTTCTCCATCCTCGCGAAAAAAGAAGGCGCGCCTTTCGTTTCCGCCTCTGTCGCAGTTAACGAGCAGTTCGATTTCCTGCGCGACGCCGGGATCGACGTTTCCTGCAAACCGGAAAACTGGCAGGCCGCACTCGCGGTCGGCGAACAGGAATTGCGCCGCGCGCTCGAGCACGGTTTCACCAAAGCCGAACTGGCGGAAGCCGCCGCCAACCTGAGCAATCGCCTCGAACAAGCGGTCAAGACCGCGAGCACCCGCCACTCGAATCACCTCGCGAACGAAATCGTGCAGAATGTTTTTGCCGGCGAAGTCTTCACCACGCCGACGGATGATCTCGCGCTCTTCAAACCCGCGCTCGCAAAAATTACGCCTAACGACTGCCTGGCTGCGCTCAAGTCGGATTACGGCGCGCCTGGTCGTTTCGTCATGGTGACTGGGAACGCGAAAATCCCGGGCGATGCGACCGCGGCCATTTCCGCGGCATATAAACAGGCAAGCGCGGTCGCAGTCGCGCCGCCGACGGCAGACCAAAGCAGCGCCTGGGCTTACACCAATTTCGGTCCGCCGGGCGAAATCGCGAAACGCGAACACATCGCCGATCTCGATCTTGACCTGATCACTTTCAAAAACGGCGTCCGCCTTAATCTCAAGAAAACCGATTTCGAAGCCGGCAAAATTTCCCTGAGCGCGCGCGTCGGCAACGGCGGGATCACCGAACCGCCTAACGAGCGCGGCTTGTCCGCGATTTCGGCCGCGACTTTCATTGCCGGCGGGCTCGGAAAACACAGCGCCGATGATTTGCGCGAAATCCTCGCGGGCAAAAACGTCGGCTGGATTTTCGCGCCGGAGTCGGACAGTTTTCGTTTTGGCGGCGCGAGCACGCGCGATGATCTTCTGCTCGACCTGCAACTGCTCGCCGGCGAGCTGACCGATCCTGGTTATCGACCAGAAGCACTGCGGGTCGCGCGCAAAGGTTTGGAGCAACTTTACCTCTCTTTCAAACACACCGCCCACGGTCCGCTCTCGACGGAGATCGCCAACCTTCTCGCCAGCGGCGACCCGCGTTTCGGTTTGCCTAACGAACAAGTGATGATGTCGCGCAATCTCGACGAAGTGAAAAACTGGCTCGCTCCTTCGTTTGGCAAAGGCGCTCTCGAAGTCGCGCTGGTCGGAGATTTCGAGACCGACGCAGCGATCGCCGCAGCCGCGAAAACCATCGGGGCCTTGCCCGCGCGGGAACCGAAGCCGGAACTCGCGGAGTTGAAAAAAATCAGCTTTCCGGCGCAACCGTTCGCGAAGGATTACCCGATCGACTCCGAGATTCCGAAGGGCTCGCTCATGCTTTATTGGCCGACGAACGACGGCCTCGATGTGCATCGTAATCGCCGGTTAAATTTGCTCTCGGCGGTTTTGAACGATCGCCTCCGCGTAAAAGTGCGGGAGGAAATCGGCGGCACTTACAGCCCGCACGCCGGCAGCAGCGCGAGCGATACTTTTCCCGGCTACGGCTACATCGCCGCGAGTATCGACGTCGACCCGCCGACCTCGGGAAAGATGGCCGACCTGGTGATTAACATCGCTGATGATCTGGCGCGTATCGGCGTCACTGAAGACGAACTGCAGCGCGCGCGACTCCCACTTTTGACTACCCTGAAGGAAACGTTGCGGAGCAATAGCTACTGGCTGAATTCCGTCCTCGCGCGCGCGCAGGAGCGACCGGAAGTGCTCGATTGGGCGCGCAATCGCATGGCCGATACCGAGAGCATCACGACCGCGGAGTTGAGCGCGCTCGCGAAAAAATATCTCGGACGCGAACACGTCTCCCGCGCGACCATTTTGCCGACTCCGAAAACCGCCGCGGTCGCGCCTAACGAGAAGTAACCCCACGTGAACCACGGAATTCCGGGGAGCGCAGGCTGCCAGCCTGCTGTCGTCCGCAGCTTGCCGACGACACGTTGTGCGTGCCATGCCGGGGAAACTCTTTTCACCCGCGGTGCTTTTCGGCAAGCTGCCGAAAAGTGCAGGCTGGCAGCCTGCGCTCCCCGGAACCCGCGGGGAGGCTTTTTGTGAAGCGCGAGCGCATCGTTATCGCCGGCGGCGGCGCGGCCGGATTTTTCGCGGCCATCGCGTGCGCGCAGGCGCGCCCGGAAACCGAAGTGATCATCTTCGAACGCACTTCGCATTTCCTTTCCAAGGTGCGCATTTCCGGCGGCGGCCGTTGCAACGTCACGCATCGACCGCTCGAGCCGCGCATTTTTTGCAGTCGTTATCCGCGCGGCGAACGCGCCTTGCTCAGCGCGCTCCATCGCTTCTCCGCTGAGGACACGGCGGAATGGTTTCGCGCGCACGGGGTGAATCTTAAAACCGAAGCCGACGGGCGAATTTTTCCGGTCACCGATTCCTCCGGCACCGTGATCGATTGCCTGCTTTTCGAAGCGCGCGCCGCGGGCGTGCAGATGTTTTCGTGTCTCGGAATCGAAGATGCGAAAAGCGGCTCGGACGGTTTCGATCTTCGGCTTTCCGATGGTCGCGAAACCAAATGCGATCGGCTCCTGCTCGCCACCGGCGGCGCGCGCGATCCGAGCGGGCCGCGGATCGCGCACTCGTTAGGCCACACCGTCGCGCCGCCGGTGCCTTCGCTGTTTGCGCTTCACCTCGAGACGCCATGGCTGCGTTCGCTTCCGGGAGTTTCGGTCGCGGAAGTGCAGCTCACCGCCGCAGGAATGAAATTGCGCGAGCGCGGCCCGCTGCTGATCACGCACCAGGGAATCAGCGGACCGGTCGTCCTGCGATTCTCCGCCTGGGGCGCGCGCCTGCTCGCGGAGCGCGATTACCAATTCGTTTTGCGCGCCAATTGGCTGCCCGATTTCAACCAGGAGTCGCTGCTGGCCGAATTCCAGGCGCGTCGTTCTACCCAACCGAAGAAGCGCGTGGCCAGCGCGCCGATCGCTCCCCTGCCCGCGCGCCTCTGGGAAAAATTAGTCGAGGCCAGCGACATTCCCGCGGAAACGCTCTGGAATAATCTGACCCGCGCGCATGCGCTTGCACTCGTTAGGCAATTGCTCGTCTGCGAATTGCCGGTCACCGGAAAATCTTTGAACAAGGATGAATTCGTCACCTGCGGCGGGGTCGCGCTCGATGAAGTGAATTTCAAAACCATGGAAAGCCGCGTCGTTCCGCGGCTTTATTTTGCGGGCGAGCTGCTCGACATCGACGGGATCACCGGCGGTTTTAATTTCCAGTCGGCCTGGACGACCGGTTATCTCGCCGGACGCGCGATGGCGGCCGGTTAGTCCGCGGTCGCTTTTTCGGCGCCGAGGCCGGTATTCGCGCGCACGCTGAGCTCAGCATATTTCGCTTCGGCCTCGGGTTCTCGCCTAACGAGTGTGCCGAGGATCGCGCCGAGAAAACCGAGGGGAATGCTGACGATCCCGGGATTCTTCAACGGAAAAAGCGGCTGCTTCATGAAGTCCGGGCTGATCAAAATAAGCGCGATGCTGGAGAGCAACCCGATGGCCAGCCCGCAGACCGCGCCGGTGGTGTTAAAGCGTTTCCAGAAAAGGGAAAAGATGATCACCGGCAGGTTCGCGCTGGCCGCGACCGCGAAGGCCAGACCGACGAGGAAGGCGACGTTGACCGCCGGGCCGAGGACGATCGCGATCAGGATCGCGGCCGCGCCGACGACGAAGGCGGTGATGCGCGCGACGCGCACTTCTTCGCCCGGGCGTTGCTCGCGGCCGTGATGGATCACGTTCGTGAAAAAATCATGCGCGAAGCTGGTGCTGGCACTGATCGTTAGGCCAGCGACCACCGCGAGAATGGTGGCAAAGGCGACCGCGCTGATGAACGCGAAGAAAACTTCGCCACCGAGAAAACGTGCCAATTCGGGCGCGGCCATGTTCGTGCCGCCGTGAAGTTTCAAGTGATCGGGGCCAAGCAAAGCGGCGGCGCCGAAACCAAAAAACGTCGTCATGATGTAAAAGACGCCGATCAAAATCATCGCCCAGACAACGCTAGCGCGCGCCGTCTTCGCATCGGGCACGGTGTAGAAACGAATCAGGATGTGCGGCAAACCGGCGGTCCCGAAAATCAGCGCGAGGCTGAGGGAAATCTGGTCGAGCGGATTTTTGAAGAGCAAACCGGGGGTGAGAAAATTCCGCGTCACCGCGGTTCCATCTGCGGCAGTGGAATGCACCGCGCTGACCGCACGAAAAAATTCCGCGAGACTGAAATGAAATTTCGCCATCACGAGCACGCTAAGAAAAACGCTCCCGCTCATGAGCAGGAGGGCCTTGACGATTTGCACCCAGGTGGTGGCGAGCATCCCGCCGAAGACGACATAGATAACCATGAGCATACCGACGCCGACGACCGCCGCTTCGTAGCTCACGCCCGGGATTAACTGCCTAACGAGTGTGCCCGCGCCGACCATCTGCGCGATCATGTAAAAAATCGAAACCGTCAAAGTAGAAAGCGACGCCATCGCGCGCACCGGCCGCGGCCGCAGCCGATACGCCAGGACATCGGCCATGGTGTACTTGCCGGCGTTGCGCAGCGGTTCGGCGACGATGATGAGCACAGTCAGATACGCGACCAGGAAGCCGACGGAATACATGAAGCCGTCGTAGCCATTGAACGCGATCATGCCCGCGATCCCGAGAAAGCTGGCCGCACTCATGTAATCGCCCGCGACTGCGAGCCCATTCTGCCAGCCTTTGATTCGCCGGCCGGCGGCAAAATACGCGCTCGAGCCGGTTGATTTTTTCGCGCTGAAATACGTGATCACGAGCGTGATCGCGACAAACCCGAGGAACATGAAAAGGGCCGGGTTCATGATTGGTTAACGCTGCGCCTGCTCGATCAATTCGCGCGCCTTCCGGTCCCAACCGCTGGCCGCGATGACGTAAAGCGCGGCCAATCCCCAGGCCATGAAAAATTGCGAGAGCGCGAAGAGATAAGCCAGGTTGACCTCGCCCCAGACTTTCCGCTGCATAAAGCGGGTGTGGTAACCGACAAGATACGGAAGCGCGAAGTAGTAGAGGAGAAAGAAAGCTGTCGCCGGCAAAATGAAGCGCCGCTTCGCTTTCAGGAGCGCTTTAAATTTTTCCGAAGCGGCGATCCGTTCCCAGTCAGCCGTCACTGGCGCGGAATCGGCCGGCACTTTGCGATCGTCCGACGGCATGCGCTCTGATATCCGCCGCGTCTCGTAACGGCAAGGAAAACGAGCGGACATCGTGGCCTGCGCCTGCAATGGTTCCGGTGCTCATTCTCATGACAACCGCGCACCCGAGTCCGAAGCAGAATAAAATCGCGCGCTGGTTCGCCGGGGCCGGACTGATCGCAATTTTGTTTGCGCCGTCGCTTTGGATGCTGGCCGCGATTCCACCGCTTTGGAAAGACGTGGATGCCTACGTGCAAGTCACGGACGCACCGGGGATCGCGACCATCCTTCATTACGAACCGGTCTACTGCTTCGCCGCGCGCATTCCTCTATTTGTCGGCAACCTATTCGATTGTCTGCGTGCTGGTGCGCCTCTTCCCGGGTTTGATTTTTTCGCGAATCCGGTCCTTGGCGATACCGGGGTGTTCCTCCTTCTCATCGGCCAGCATCTCTCGCTTCTTTGGGGTTCGCTTTGCATTATCCGGACGGCCAGTCAGTCGGCGCTTGTGCGAATCTTGCTGGCGATTCTCTGGGCTTCGAATCCGCTCTTTTACGCGTTCGCGCATTGCGTCGGCTCGGAAACGCTCAGCCTGATCTTGCTCCTCTTTCTGGCGGGCGCGGGCTGGCGAATTCTCGGCGAAGGTCTCGTTAGGCGGAAACGGACCTGGATGCTTTTTGCCATTCTGCTACTCGCCTCCAGTTTGACCCGGCATTTGAACCTCGTCCTCGCGGCTCTGCTGCCGAGCGCGTTTCTGCTCACAGCCAACAGACGTTTTCTGGAGCCCCTGCCGGATCGCCAATCTTCGCGGTCGCAGGTCTCGTTAGACTTGCAGCGCGCCAGCTTGGCGATTCTGCTCGGTATCGCCTGCCTGGCGACCGCCGGATTAACGTTGCGCGCGCTGAGTGACGCCGCCGGAATCCCCTATCACTCGCGCTATGGTTTCACTTTTCTTTGGCGCCTGGGTTTTCTCGGTTCGCTCCCGCCGGAAACGCGCTCGCAATTGTTCGATCATTTGAAAGCGAGAAGCCCCGCGGATGTGCGCGCGGTGCTGGAGCAGTTACGCAAAGAGTTTCCTTTCGAGGGAAAAAACTGGGACATCCTCGCATTTGCCGAGAAACTTCGCGCGGCGCGCTACCCCGAGCCGAACGCGAAAACCGAAGCCGATCTCGGCCTTCTTCTTAACCGGACTGCGTTTCAGTTCTGGTGGCCACCGGAGCCGAATTTGATTGCCGCCGCGCGAAAAGATTTTGCGAAATCGTTGGCCTCGCGGCCGAGCGATGTGGTCGAGCACCTCTTCCGCAGCACCACGTTTTATTTCGAGCATCCAGACTGGATGCCGCAGGCCGCGAATCTGAAGACCTTTCGAAATCGCACGGCGCGCGACGTTCTCGCCGATTTGCGGCAGCATCGTTACTTCCGGCAGTGGAAGAACTGCAGATATCGCACCCTCTTTTTCGTCTCGTTAGGTGGTCTGGTGACGCTGGCCGCAATCGGCGGGGTGAAAAATATCGAGCTCATTTCCTACGCGCTAACCCTCACCCTCGTCGGTCTCCTGATGATGTTCCTGAACTGCCTGGTCACCGAATTTCAACCGCGTTTCACCCAGCCGATGTGGGTGCTAACGATCATCTCTGCCACGATCGTCTTCGGTCGACTCGGCGACTGGCTGACCGCACGCTCGCGCGCGTTTCCCGGCTAGATCAGGACGGTATTAATCCCGAGCCGGTGTGAGGGAAATGAACGCGCCGGTGGGCGCTGGCCGGTCACCTGCAAGACGTCGGCGCCGCCGTTGTCGGAATCTTCGTCGCTCTCCGCGGCGTCGTGATCGTCGTCGTTGTCGTTATCGATCGACTCGTTAGACTCGGTCGCGGATTTCGGCGCTACCGCCGGCAAATCTTTTTGCTCGAGCTTTTCGTAACGCTGCCGTACTTCCGCCGGAACCTTGTCGAGTTCTTCCTTGGTCCAGATCGGTCCGCTGAAAATCAGCCGACCCTGCGGATCCTTCGCGGTCAGCATTTTCTTGTTGTCGACGTTTTCGATTTTCATCTCGCCCTTGTCATCGCGGTAAACGATCTGCGCTTTGCCGAGATCGATCCGAGTGGTTTTCATCGCGCCGTTGTCACGCGAAACCACGCGCATCTCGCGCGCCGCCTGGCGCATGCTCTCGGCCGCGGCCCGCTGTCCTTCGCGGGCGGCGCGCCGGCCTTCTTCGACCGCGCGCCGCACTTGTTCGCGGATGCGCTGCGCATCTTCGCCATTCATCCCGAGTTGCATCTCGCCGACCTGGTCGCGGATTTCGTCGCCGAAATTTTCCATCTCCTGGCCGAGATCTCCAAAGCCTTCGCCATGGCGAAAGTGCCGGTCCATCTCATCCATCCCGCGACGCTGCGTGACCTCGTGCTTCCCGAGTTTCGCATTCAACTTTGTCTCCGCGCCCTTGCGCAAAACAGTCAGGGTCACTGCGGCTCCTTCGGCGCTGCTCCGGACCAGTTTCGAGAGTTGGTTAGGCTCAGTCAGGATCTGGTCGTTAAACATTTTTAAGATGTCGTTAGGCTGCACTCCGGCGGCGGCGGCCGGTCCATCCGGGACGACGTAATCGACGACCAGGCCGAAGCCCTTGGCGAGGCCGAGCTGTTCCGCGACCACACTCGGGACCTCGGAAGTTTCCACGCCGAGAAATGTCACCGGCACTTTCGGCGCGCGTTCGCGCAGCGCGCGCGGATTTGGTGGAACCGGCGGGGCGGCGGGCGTGGGCGGAATCGGCGGCGTGGCGTTGGTTTGGGCAAAGCCGGCCAGCGGCAGGAGCCCGATCGCGGCAAGGATGAGGATGGTTTTCGTTTTCATGTTTGGTGTTTGGTTAAATTTCACTGCACGGAAATGGGGATGAGCTCGACTTCTTCGGTCGGATAGGAGACCCGGAGCGAGGCGCCCGTGTGGGCGTCCTTCCACTTCAAAGTCTCGCGTGAATACGAGCGCACTCGGCGGACGGGGACATCGGTGTTCGCCGGGTAAACCAAGCCTTCGTCGCTGCGATGATAGAGCACCTGGGTGTAGCCGTCGGGAACAAGATTGCGCGCCGACGCAGTTGCGGTTGGCGCGAACGCTCGCGTCTTTGCGGCGAACGCGGGCTGTTTGTTAGGCACAGGCTCAACCTTCAGGCGCGCGAGAAAAAAGACGCTGGCCGCAGCCGCCAGGCCGAGACCGAGCGCGAGCCAGTTCAGGCGCACTTTCGGACGGCGCGGCAGGACTCCGGCGGTCGGGACGGAATTGCCTAACGAGTGCTCGATTCGCGCCTGCAGTCCGGCGCTGGGCGCGGCCGGGCGCAACGCTTTCAGCTCGGCTTCCAGTTTCGAAAAATCGTTCATTGGTCGGGCAGATTCTTTTTCAGGGCCGCGAGCGCGTAGCGATAACGCGAGGCGGCAGTGTTCTGCGAAATCCCGAGGACGCTGCCGATTTCGGCAAAGGTCAGTTCGTTCCAGATTTTCATGACCAGTACTTCGCGTTGTTCCGCGGGCAGATGATCGACCGCGATGGCGAGTGCGCGTTGCGCATCGCTGACTGCATCGAACTGCGGCGCGGCTGTGATTTGTTCGGAATCGGCGATGGCATCCGCTTCCCGGCGGGCACGGCGGGCGTCGCGCCGGAGCAAATCGAGCGAAATGGAACGAACGGTCGCGAAGAGAAGCGCGCGGTTTTGCACCGGATGCTGTTTGCGCCAAAAGCGCACGAAGGCGTCTTGGACGATATCCTCCGCGTCCGCAATCGAGCGGACAAACTGGCGCGCGAACAGCACCAGGCCGGGCGCGGATTCCGCGAAACAAGTTTTCCAATCTTCATCAGGGGCGACATTTTCCATGACCTCTTTACGGTCTTTGCTATCGAGACGCCGCTCAGCGCCGCTTTTGTCTAACGGCGGAGAATTTTCTGGCGCGCGCGGCGGGGCGAGGATGTTCACGCGAGGGTTCCGATGTCCGAATTGACCGCGAAGAAGTCAGTGGCCTTGATCTCCAGTGCTGACACGCTGATCTCCCGGATTTAATTTGGTGACGTCGCCGAATGTCTGTTTTGTCTAACCAATGAAAACTTTTCTTGTTTGCTTCTGCAGTCTCGCCGCCGCGCTCAGCTTGTGCGCGGAAGAAACGACGCCCGCGCAAGCATTACAAACTGTGGTCGAGAACGAAGGCAAATTCTTCCAACTCGGCCAGGAGAAAGGCACCAAGACCGCCTTCCTCACTTATCTCGCGGATGACGCGATCGTTTTTCAACCCGGCCCGACCAATGGCAGGAAAGTCTGGGAAAAAAAAGAGGGTCCGGGAATTTCAATCGTCTGGAAGCCGCTCTTCGCCGCGATCGCGAGCAGCGCCGATCTCGCCTACACCACCGGGCCGGCCGAGTTCCGGAAGAAGAAGGACGACGAAAAACCGATCGGTTACGGCCAGTTCATTTCCATTTGGAAAAAACAGAAGGACGGCTCGTGGAAAGTCGCGCTCGATACTGGCAGCGAACTGCCGGGCGCGAGCAAGAGCGGCGAGCCGGAAGAATTGGAATTATCCCCCAGCCCGGAAGACGCCAAACCACGCGACCACGCCGCCGCTGAAAAAACTCTGCACGCAGCGGAAGCAAAATTCGACGATGCCGCCAAGGCCGACTCCACGATCGCGCTCAGCGAGGCCAGCAGCCCGGAAGTGCGCGTGCACCGCGACGGCGTTTTCCCGGCCATCGGCAAAGGCGCGGCCACCCTGATGTTGAGCGTGCGCCGCGGTAAACTTTCGCACGATCGCCTCGGCGGCGGCAGGAGCGAAGCGGGCGACCTCGCCTACACCTACGGCAAATATTCCCTGAAGAATCCCGAGAAAACCGAGACCGGTTACTACCTGCAAATCTGGCGCACCCAAGCTGACGCTTCCTGGAAGGTCACCCTCGATTACGAATCCCCGCTGCCGCCAGAAAAGAAGAAATAATCGCGCGGCGATTTTTCGATTCGCGCAAGCCGGATGATTGTTGTCCGCCAAAAAATTGGAGGCGAGGGGAGTCGAACCCCTGTCCTCGAAGCCATCTGCACAAGCTTCTACATGCTTAGCCGGTGATTTATTTTTAGGGAGCCGAAGGCTGCGCCGGCACACTCCGTCTCCCGAGCCACCACGAAATTCCTTCACCGTCCGGCGCGGTCACTCCGCCGTCCGATTAGCCTGCTGTCCATGTCCCGAGCCGTAGCAGGCGTCCAGCCCGGGACATCACGGTCAATTAAGCCGCGAGAGCGAGATCTTGGTGATCTGCGTTTATTTTTTTTGGTCCGGATTTTAACGAGGCCAACGAACCATCCTCGACATGCCACCTGCGCTTCAAACAACGAGTCGAAGCCAGTGCGCCCCCTTTTTTTTGGAGACTGGAAGTGTAATGCTGACGGCCGATTTCGCAACTCTGGGGAGCGCGCCCTCGTGCTGGCGACGGCGTGTCGACGTCGCGAACCTTTTCCCAACGCGGAATGCTCGTGCCACTGAAAGCGAAGTTCGTTTCGGCTGAAAGCCGAAACCAGCACGCTGCAAGCGTGCCCTCCCCAGACAGACTCAAAAAATCCCTTGCGCACGCAAAAGTGCTGCCGCACGAGTTCCCATGCCGGAGCTGAAAGATTTCGCCAGCTCCGTGGCCATTGTCGTCTCGAGATGCGACGCCTTCTTCGATGCCTGGCG
>JBPCJC010000063.1:0-72640 GCA_051005695.1 Chthoniobacterales bacterium
CAACCATCTAACCAAGCGATGCAGCGAACCGCTGGCCGCTCCGCGTTTTAGCTTTCGATGACTTCCACATTTGCCCGCAGCCATGCGCGCCGTCGCCAGCGGTCGCTGATCTTGTGTCTCGTTAGGTCTGACATGAAGCGTCTCACTGTATTATTCGCCGCGATCATCATTAGCCACGCCTTCTCGGGCTGCGTTCCCCAGTTGTATTTTTCTGTTTTCAACCGTACCGCAGAGCCTATAAGAATAGATGGCTTCGACAAGCAAGGTAATGCCGCCTTTATCCTCCATCACAATATTGCCCCGAATACTTCCCGGCAATTCGTCGCCTTCCCTGTTCTGTTGGCGCACGCCTCCACTGGCCGTCTGCTCGGGCGACTTGACGCCTCTACCTTGAGTCCAGCCAGTTTCTCTCATCCTCCGAAGTATTATGATCGCCGCACAAACACATTCACGATCGAGGTCAGCGACGACGGAATATATCCAGTTCCTGCGGCCAAGTAGGATGGAGCGTAGATATGCCGATCCCGTTTGTGGCGAGCGAAAGACCTAACCAAGCGATGCAGCGAACCGCTGGCCGGCGTACGCTCAAGTTTTTCATGACTCAAACCTCTTCTCCCGCCGCCGCGCGCGCTCTCGCCAGCGGTGGCTGATCTTGTTCTCGTTAGGCCTTCGAACAACCGCGGCATTCGCTACATTTCTTCTAACCTAAGGAAAGACATCATGCCCCGCCAAATCGTCGCGACATCGAATGCTGCCAAGCCGCCTGCTACATACAGCCAAGCCGTCAAGGCGGCGGGATTGGTATTCGTCTCGGGCACCGCCCCGCACGATCCAGTGACCGGCGCGATTACGGGCACCACGATTCAGGAACAGACCAAGCAATGCCTAACTAATATCGCAGCAATTCTTGAAGCGGCGGGAAGCTCACTGGACAAGATCGTGAGCGCAACCGTCGTCCTGGCGGAGGAGGACGACTTCCCGGGGATGAACGAGGAATGGGTGAGGTGGTTTCCAGCAGAGCCACCAGCACGCCAGGGGCAAAGCTTCCAGCGCGCATCCCGGCCTGAAGGTTTCCATCGCGGTGATCGCTGAGGCCTAACCAAGCGATGCAGCGAACTGCGGACCGTCCTTATGCCTAGATTTAAGAGTATGCGCACATCGTTTCTAACTCGCGCGGTCGCTGATCTTGTGTCTCGTTTATGCCGCTTACTGTCTTAGCATGGTCGCTTACGATCGCAGCCCTCATCCACATTTTTGAGGAGTTTGTGTTTCCGGGTGGTTTCAAGGCGTGGTGGTGTGCTTATCGGCCTGAGATTGGTGCGAGTGTCACAAATCGGTTTCTAGTGATCATCAACGTTGTTCTAGTGCTTTTCAGCGCGAACGTCGCCTTAGCCGCGCAGACGCGTGGAGGCAACGGTGTCGCTGCGTGGCTCGCCTTGGCTGCTCTTCTCGCCGGCAACGCAGTATTTCATATCGTAGGTAGCATTCAGACGAGGCGGTACTCGCCTGGCATCGTTTCTGGCATTTTCCTCTATATCCCGCTTGCAGTGTATGGCTACGTCTACTTTGTTCGGAGCGGACGAGCATCATTGCTCACAGCGTTCATTGCGGCAGCACTCGGCGGCTCTTACTACTTTGTCTCCGCGACGAATCATCGCCGGAGAGCACGCGCCCGTCCAAAGAGGCCTAACCAAGCGATGCAGCGAACCGCGCCCCGCTCCGATGCGTAGCTCTCGTGTAGCTAGTTCGTCCACCTTGCTGCCAGGCGCGCTCTCGGGCGCGGTCGCTGATCTTGGGTCTCGTTAGGCAGCAGCACGCGCACATGAGAACGGACAACCTCTATCAATTGCCTCCCGATTTGCCGGTCCCAGTCGACGACGGCGCGGCGCGGCATCTCCTAGGCATGGAACTGCTACCCATCGCGCTACCTTCTACTGATGGGGGTTCGGTCAGGCTAGATGATGCGGCGATTCCTTTGGCCGTGGTGTATTGCTATCCTCGCACAGGGCGCCCCGATGCCCACGCTCCCGGCGGCACCGAGGCATGGAACGCGCTACCCGGCGCCCGTGGTTGCACGCCGCAATCTTGCGCCTACCGCGACCATCATCAGGAGTTGCAACGTCTCGGTGCGAAGGTTTACGGCCTGAGCACACAGACGACTGAGTATCAGCGCGAGGCCGTGAGTCGCTTGCGGTTGCCTTTCGCTCTGTTGAGTGATGCTGCAGGCGAGTTGACTGCGGCTTTGCGGTTGCCGTGGTTCGAGGTTGCTGGCGAGCGCTTGCTCAAGCGCCTCACACTCGTGATCGAGCACGGGCATATCCTGCACTGCATCTACCCGGTTTTTCCTCCTGACAAAGATGCTGAGACAGTGATTAACTGGATTGGTGACCACTCGCCTAACCAGGCGATGCAGCGAACCGCGGACCGTCCTTTTGCCTAGCTTTGAGAGCATGCGAACATCATTTCTAACTCGCGCGCTCGCTCATCTTGTTCTCGTTAGAGGTCATTCGCGCGGGAGCAGGTGACACCATCTTTTTCGCAGTGCACATTGTATCATGAGACGCGGTTTAGCCTTACTTGATCGCGTGGGCGCGACCGGTGCGTTGGTGGCGGCTGTCGCAGCGCCATGCTGCTTTCCGCTCTTCGCCGCCGTAGCGGCGGCGTTGGGTTGGGGCGCGCTTGGTCGTTACGAGACCGTCGTCCTCTACCTCTTTCAGGCCTTCGCGTTGCTTTCCCTTCTTGGTCTCGCACTCGCTTTCCGCCAGCACCGGCGCCTCGGTCCGCTCGTCCTCGGCTTCGTGAGCGTCGCGCTCTTGGCCTACACGTTTTACCGCTCATTTCAGGTGGTTATGCTTTACGGCGGGTTGTTCGGCTTACTGGCTGCCACGGTTTGGAATTACGTCTGTTCGCGCCGCCGTCATCACACCTCGCCACTGTTGCAATCGATCATCACTTGCCCGCAGTGTGGACACCGCGCTGAAGAAACAATGCCCACGAACGCTTGTCTTTTTTTCTACGATTGCCCTGCCTGTCACGCTCGCCTCAAACCTGCACCCGGCGATTGTTGTGTATTTTGCAGCTATGGCTCCGTTCCGTGCCCACCCATTCAGACCGGTGCGCCATGCGGTGCGTGAATGCCGCCATGACACCTAACCAGGCAATGCAGCCAACCACTGGCCGGGGTACGCCCCGGTTTGCCATGACTCCAACTTCTTTTCCCGCTGCCACGCGCGTTGATTCGCATCGCCCTATGCTCACCCTTCGGGCTGGGGTCCATGTCGCGCCGTTTCCCGCGGGCTCCATTCTCGCCAGCGGTGGCTGATCTTGTGTCTCGTTAGGCCGCTTGGCTCCGCCCGATGAGAATTCGGGATGGATCAGTGTGTTCGCAGTTGTGTTGGCGGCCTATGGCTCGCCTGCCTGCCCTGTGAGGCGAGAATACAAATCGCGACGACTGCGGCAATAAACGAGCAGAAACGGCACTTTTGAACGGCCCAAAAATGCCTGTTTTAGCTCTGTTGTTCGCCGGCTTTGACCAGTTGGCAGTGGAGATCGTTGGTCAGAACCTCAATCCTTTGACTTAGGCCTTTGACTAGCTCGGTTAACTCAGTGTTTTGCCGCATGAGCTCAAGCAGCTTGGCCGTTTCCTGCGCCGCGACTAACTCGCGCTCCTGACTGGCCATGGCCAGATCTTCGCGGTGCTGCGCATCGGCTTCGGAGTGCGCTTTGTCGCGGTCGGCCTGGCGCGTCTGGGCAAGCAGAATGAGCGGCGCGGCGTAGGCGGCCTGCAGACTGAAGGCAAGATTGAGGAGGATGAAGGGGTAAAGGTCGAAGTGAGTTACTCCCACGATGTTGAGCACGATCCAGATGCCGACGATAACTGTCTGCGCGACGAGAAAGAACGGGGTGCCGAAGAAGCGGGCGAACGCTTCCGCCTTGAGCGCAAACCAGTCGTTCCCAAAGACGGAGGCAAGATGGCGATGGGGCAAATGAAAACGGAAATGGTGATGTTCGTGCCGGGCGGAAGCGGGTGCGGGATCTGTAGCCATGCGAGCCGTCTAGCGGATTTTTGGCGGAACGTCGAGCCCCGCGTGGGAGGCCGAAGGCTGGTCACACCGACTGTCATGTGCCTGCCATCGCGCTGAAAGCTTGCGATCGACCGGCGCTTATCCATGCGTTCCGGAGGCTCTGCGCTGGCACCCTCGTATTCTCTTGACTTGTCCCGTCGTGACAGGCACTCACCCATGCAAAGAATGGAGCCGCTGCAAGGTGGATCAACACGCCCTCAAACGCAGCAATCTCGACGACGTCGCGATTTGCATTTTGGAGGGATGCGCGCTGTCGCGGCCAAGGCCGGCACAGCGGCCGGCCCTCTCGACCGCCCCGAGCGCAAGAAAGCCTACCGACTCTTTTCCCTGGTCATACTTTGGTTACTGGCTGGAGTGCTATCAGCACCAGTCAGCACGGCTGAGCCCGATCCGCAGCCGACGCCACGGGTGTTTTTCCCGGATCAACCGAAGGGATTGGGCGACCATTTCACTGCCTGGAAGTTTAACTATGTCGGCGAGGTCTTCGGCAATCTCTCGGGTGGGATCAGGCAAGGCGCGATCTACGAAGGTTACGTCAAGGTCGGGTTGGGCTTTAACCTGGAAAAACTGCTGGGCTGGAAGAACACGGTCTTTTACACCAACCTGTTTTATCCTCACGGGACCAGTCTTTCGCAGGTGTATGTCGGCGACCTCAATACCGTTAGTAACATCGATACCTATGACAGTCTGCGCATCTTCAAGCTCTTCCTGCAGACTAACTGTTTCGACGATCGACTGACACTGCGCCTCGGGATCCTGGCGGTCGATAAGGACTTCTTCGGCTCGGAGGGCGCGGGACTGTTTCTGAACAGTGGCTTCGGCGCGTTCCCCGTCATCGGGCAGGACCTCGTGGCGCCGATCTATCCGGTGTCGGCGCCCGGGTTCCGTGTCACCTGGAGTCCGACGAAGGCCGTGCTCCTGCGCGCCGCGGTTTTCAACGGCGATGTCGGCACGGCCGCCTCGAATCGCAATGGGGCGCAGTTTGATTTCTCGGGTAGGAATGGAGTCGGCCTCTTCGGCGAAGTCGCCTGGAAAACCCGCGTCGTGGATGACCTGTCTGGGGTTCTCAAGCTGGGAGGCTTCTATAACTCGAAGACGTTTGATGATCTGCGTCATACCGGAACGCATCGCGGTAACTATGGCTTCTACGTGATCGGCGACCAGCAGCTCTGGCGGGAGGGCACGAGCGAAAGCGCGGCTGCGCAGGGCCTCGCCGTCTTCGGGCGGTTCGCGATCGCGCCGCCCGATCGCAGCCTCGTAGTTTATGACATCGAGGCAGGTGTGACTTATACCGGCTTGTTTCCGGGACGCGACAGCGATGTGCTGGGCGCGGGATTCCTCTATAGCCGAGTGAGCAATGACGCATTCACTGATTCCGGCACGCCGCTCCCGTCGCACCACGAAGCGGTGATCGAGGTCTCGTATCAGGCCTCGCTCACGAGCTTCCTGACGATCCAGCCGGATTTCCAGTACATCATGAATCCGGGCGCGGTGCGGCCGGCGCGGGATGCGATCGTGGCCGGGATGCGTTTTAGTTTGGCGTATTAATTTCGGAAGTGAACGATTACCCGATTCGTGCCTATGCGATGACAATGATTCATCGACGCCGGGTCCGAACGGGTCGGAGCTGCAAACCGTACTGCAACGGCAAGTCGGCCAATCGGTCGAGCTGAGGATGCGTTCGGGGGAAAAGATCGGCGAGAAGCTGAAGAAACTGGACGAAAAAGTGGCCCACCTGACGCAACTGACCGGCGCGGAATATTTCTACGCTGTCATCGCCCTGGATGACATCGCGGCAGCCGTGGCGCGGCGAAGAAATAGCTCGTTAGGGCAAAAGCTGCAGCCGGTAGTAGCGCTGCGCCTGGGCCGCGGCGCCGGCGTCGCGCACCGAGACGGCGGCGCCGGTGCCGGCGAGATTGTCCGCCAGCGTTAACCAGGTTCCGCCTAACAAGTCGTCGGTCTGCTCGAGGCGGTAGTGTTGATTGAGCGCGGTCGCGAACGCGATCAGGAGATCGTTGCCTTCACGGGCAACCGATGCCGGGGAGAGCGCGGTGACGATGACGGCGTCGTAGGCGACCGCGTGCAAACCGTCGCTCACGCTTACGAGCAGGGTGTAAACTCCGGGCGCGCTCAGATTCACTTCGGTCACGGATTGATTCGGCGAAACGAGGGTCGCCATTCCGGGCCCGGAATATTCCTTCCACTGGACCGCGGCGCTTCCGCTCGGATCATTGACCGCAGCGGAAACCTGCAGGGTCGCCGGAACCTGGACCGTCAAATCCGCGCCCGCATCCACACTCGGCGCGCCGGGTGAACGCGGGCCACCGCTTGCCGTCGTCGTCTCCACGACTTCAAAATTGTTCACGTCCACGCTCGAAAGATGAGCGAAGGTGTTGCTCGCAAAGCGATCGTCCGGGCAAACCGAGATGGAGAAAAAATTCCCGTTGTCCGCGACGATCGCGCCGTATTTTTTCAGCGCGTTCAGGACAGCTTTCTCCTCTTTGCTCCAGTTCGCCGGGATGACGAAATTCGCATGCAAGCGCAGCCGCTGACCCATCGCCGGATATTGCGTCGAGGTCGCAGAAATCGAGGAGGCGTAATGCGTCGCCGGATAAATGTAAGCGCGCCGCGTCTTCGCCACCACCAGCCGGAGCGCGTGCTCGACGACTCCGCGCTCGCATTCATCGTAGCGTACGACCGCGGGAAACATCGGCAGCCCGGCGGCGTCGCCCGATGTCCAGCCCGCGGGCCGGAGCGCGTTCGAATTCAAAATGAATTTCGCTCCGTTCGAGGCCTGCCAATTATTCCCGACCAGTTTCGTGAGCCAGGTTTCCCAAATCGCGTTCGCACCCGGCGCGACCATGATCGCGTGGCGATCGCCGCCGGTGTTGTTCACGTCGCGCTGCCATTGGTCGAGGGTGAGATTGCCAGTGCCGACGGGCCACGTTTCCACCGGCGTCGTCGGCGCGAGCGGATAGAGCCCGACCGTTCCGTTGCCGCCATCGAGATCCGATTCATCCGCGTAGTTGAAAAAATTAATCGGCGCGCGCGGCTGATCGTCCGGCACGAGGACGTAATTCATTTCGTAAAACGGCCGGAGCGTTTGCCGGCTCGCGGAAAGGTCCGTCTTGATCTGCGTGATCATCGCGGCCGAATCCGTCCGCATCGGCAGGCGGCTGACGTCTTCATTCCACGGGCTGTCGACCGGCATGATCTGCATCGCGGCGACAATCGCGTCCGCTTCCGGGCTATTGAAAAGGACCGGTGCGGTCACAGCTGGGAGAGGACCAAGAATGCGGCCTTCGTGATTGATCCGCTCCGCCTCCGCGGTCGCGACGGTGACCAAGAACGAAAGAAAGAGGTAAAGAAACGAGCGATGCATTCAATCGCAAGATGCAGCAGCTGACGAGCCGAAGCCGTCGCGTTTTCAGCGCGAGCCAAGCATCGCCTCGCGTGGGCTCGCTGTCATCGTGCGCCGCGAAGACGGCGCGGCATCAGACGAAACGCGGAGATCCTTGAATCCTGGAAAACCCCCGCCACGACATCGCTTCAGCGGGCGGTTTACGGTTAGCGAAAATCTGTAGCGCTGTGGTGAGGTCCCTCGCCGTCTTTGCGGCTCGGGATGACCGATGACCCTAACCCTTGGGAGGTTGCGCGCCTAACGAGTGGTAGCGCGCTGGTATTCTTCCATCGCCTTGGGCATGAGCGCCTGCAGCTGCGCGATGCGGGTGCCGTGCGATGGATGGGTGGAGAGGAACTCGGGCGGCGCGTTCCCGCCCGATTCTTCCATCCGCCGCCAGAAGCGAATGGCCTCCTGCGGATCGTAACCGGCGCGCGCCATGTACATGAGCCCGATCTCATCCGCTTCCGATTCGTGCTTGCGACTGAAGGGCATGAGGATGCCGAATTGCGCACCCGCGCCGAGCGCGCCCATGACGGCCCGCTGTTTGTTGTAGTCCATGTCGGAAAGCGAAACCGCGATCCCGGTCATCGCGGTTTGCGCGAGATTCTGCTGGAGGACGCGTTGCGCGCCGTGGCGCGAAGTGGCGTGCGCCATCTCGTGACCCATGACGGTGGCGAGCGCGGCTTCGTTTTGCGCGACGGGAATGATCCCGGTGTAAACCACGATCTCGCCGCCGGGCAAACAGAAGGCGTTGACCTGCGGATCTTCGATCAAGGAGACCTGCCACTTAAAATTTTCGCCCGCTTTGCCGGTGGCGGAGGCTAGGTGCGAAGCGACCCGCCGGACCATTTCCACCTGTGGCCCGGAATCGATGGTGTGCGCTTTCGCGAGCACCTGCCGATAACTTTGCAGGCCAAGCGCGGATTCTTGTTCGACCGACATGCCGACGTGACTCTGGCGGCCGGTCTCCGGGTTCACGAATTTCTCCGACCTGAAATACTGCCAGGCGAAAATCAGGCCCGCGATCAGGATGGGAACCCACTTGATGTGTGTGCGATTCATAAGCGACACGCTTCACTAATTGCGGGAGGCGTCAAGACTCGTTAGGCGGGGCGAGGCAAAAAGTGGCGCCGGAATTCCCTGCCCGAAATGCGTCGATGCGCAACCGGCACAGGCCGCTTTAGGATTCGCACATGACAAATTCCATCTTCCGTATCGTCCCGCTGCCGACCGCAGTCGCTGAAGCAGCGCGAGCGCAGGCTTCAGCGGGCGCGAGTGATCACGCGTTCGTCGAGGTCGACGCGCCGACCGGTTATCCGTGTCGTCATTGCTTGCAATGGGCGGAACCGGGCGAGCGCGTAATTCTGTTTCCGTTTTCGTCGATCGAACCCGGCCATCCTTACTCGGAAAGCGGGCCGATTTTCGTTCACGAAAGAGATTGCCGACCGTACGAAGAAACCGCCGAATACCCGGCGCAATTTCGCGCCGGCCGTGTCCTCCGCGCTTACGATGCGCAACAAAATATAATCGACGCGGTAGCGCTCAACGGCGACGCGCCCGAGAGTGTCATTACCCGACTTTTCGCAAATTCCGACACCGCATTTCTGCAGGCTCGTAGTGCCAGCCGCGGATGCTTCACCATGAGAATCGAACGCGCATGAAAACAATGGAACTTCTACCACCTTCCGAAACCATGTATCGCGCACTCGTTAGCCGGGATTCCAGTTTTGAAGGAATCTTTTTCGTCGGCGTGCGCACCACCGGCATTTTTTGTCGGCCCACTTGTCCGGCGAAAAAACCTGCGCGCGAGAATGTCGATTTCTTCGCGACCTCGAGTGAAGCGTTGCACGGCGGTTACCGTCCGTGCCTGCGCTGCACCCCGATGGATCCGGATCAGCGGCCGCCGAAGTTAATCGAACGGCTGCGCGCGGAAGTGGAACGCGCACCCGATGGCCGGTTAACGGACAAGGAACTCGCGGCGATGAAAATTGATCCATCGACCGCGCGCCGGCAATTCAAGCGGCATTACGGAATGACCTTTCAAGCTTATCACCGCGCGCGCCGGATGGGCCGCGCGCTCCGCGAAGTGCGCAA
Organism: Chthoniobacterales bacterium; assembly: GCA_051005695.1. Taxonomy (GTDB): domain Bacteria; phylum Verrucomicrobiota; class Verrucomicrobiia; order Chthoniobacterales; family UBA10450; genus JACCTI01. Next base: position 9,583 of record JBPCJC010000063.1, read on the forward strand.
AGGGGGACGCGTCGCCGAGGTACAAAACGGCAGCGGGTTCGAATCGGCGAGCGGATTTCGCGAAGCGTTTACGCGCGTTTTTGGCGATCCGCCGACGAGTGCGAAGACACGCGCGCCGCTGTTCGCGCAACGCCTCGAGACGCCCCTGGGCGCGATGCTCGCGGTCGCGGATGATGCCGGCTTACGCTTGCTGGAGTTTACCGATCGTCGCGCGCTTGAACGCGAGCTCGGGATTTTGCGCAAGCGTTTCAAGACTAACGTGGTCCCGGGTGACCATCCGCACTTGGAAGCGATTCGCACTCAGCTCGCGGAGTATTTCGCCGGGAAACGGACCGAGTTCGACGTCCCGCTGGCGCCGGTCGGTTCCGATTTCCAAATGCGCACCTGGGATACGTTGCGCACTATTCCGGTCGCGGAAACACGCTCGTATGGATGGATGGCGGAACGCCTCGGAATTCCCGGCGCGCAACGCGCGGTCGGGCGCGCCAACGGGACGAACATGCTTTGCATCGTCATCCCGTGTCACCGGGTAATCCGGGCGGATGGGCCGCTCTGCGGCTACGGCGGCGGCTTGTGGCGAAAGAAATGGCTCCTGGAACACGAGCGCAAGATTACCGCTCGTTAGGCAAAGCCACTCGTTAGGCGCACACGACAACTGAGACGCGCGCTGTCATCCCGAGCCGCAACGACGGCGAGGGATCTCGCAAAAAACAAATAGACCATCGCCGAACTGGCGATGTGAAAGCGTCGCTTCCGTCGCCCGATCGCCGCTCCCTGGACGCGCTGGGTGAATGGCGAGGTCCTTCGTCGTCTGCGCGACTCAGGATGACACGGAAGACCACGCGCGCGCTTTGAAAGAAAACGCACGCCGTGTTTCACTAAAAAGAAAAGCCCACGCCCAAGCTGCCGCCGCCGGTATCGATACCGTAGTTCGGGAGTTTGATGGTCGCGTTCGAGAGGTGGCGATAGGTGCCTTCCGCGACGATCGACCAGCGTGAGTTCAGCATGAAGCGCGTTCCGATGCTCGCCTGCAAATTAAATTCCACCGGCAGACTAACGAGTCCTCGCGATTCGGAGTTCGAGATATCGGTGTAAACGCCGCCGCCACCGACTTGCAGGTAAGGCACCACGACCGCGTCCGGTTGGACGAAGTTGTAACGGAAAAGCAGGCTGAGGCCGCCGAGGAAATTCCCCGGTCCGTCGAAAATCCCGCCGGCGAAAACTTCGCCGAGAAGCTCGAAGTTCCCGCGCAGAATCCCCGGGCCGCGAGGGCTGTAAGTCATCCAGCCGAGGCGCAGGCTATCGACTGCGTAATCGACTGCCGGGCGATTGTTTTGGGTGGTGTCGAAGAAAAAGAACGCGCCCGCGACATCCTGAAATTCGTGCGCGCCTTTCGCGAAAGGGTCGGTGTCCATCTGCCGGCGATACGGTCCTTCGCCCGCCTGCAAACCCGCGCAGGTCGTGAGGGTGGCGGCCAAACATCCCGCGATGGCTTTGATTTTCACTCCGCGGCGATGGGAAGCCACCGTGGGTGCTTTGTCAATTCGCAGCCGCACCGCGAGTTCACTTGCCTGTGCGGCAGCGATTAGCTCCACTGCTGGCCGATGATTGCGAGCATCCGACGCGGCGGGCTTCTCTTTTTCTCGAGCGCATTTCTTCTGACTGCGCCGATCACTGCGCACGCAAAGGCGGAGCACATCGTCCTGGTGGTCTGGGACGGGATGCGGCCGGATTTCGTGACCGAAGCGAACGCTCCGACGCTCTGGGCGCTCGCCCACGCCGGGGTCACCTTCCGCCGTCATCATTCAGTTTATCCCAGCCTAACGAATGTTAACTCGACCGTTTTCGCCACCGGCGTGTTACCGAATCGCAGCGGGTTGCTGGCGAATTACGAATATCGTCCGGCGCTGGATCCGTTGAAATTCATCCGGACCGATAACCCCTCCGTCACGACCAAGGGCGACCAGCTGAGCGGCGGACATTACCTGGAGGTCCCGACGATTGCAGAGACGATTCGCGCCGCCGGTGGCCGCACGGCAATCGCCGGTGGCAAAACGACCACGCTCTTGCACGACCGCAATGCGATCGGCGACAGCGTGGTGCTGTTTTCCGGCGAAACGTTGCCGGCGAGCGCGCTCGTGCCGATCGAAAAATTGCTCGGTCCCTTTCCTGATCGCAGCCACGTTCCCGGCGCCGCCGGCGATCGCTGGACGACGCGCGCCCTAACGGAAGTCTTGTGGCAAAAAGATGTGCCGCGCTATTCCGTTCTCTGGTTGAGCGAACCGGATCGCAGCCAACACGCCAGCGGTCCCGGCTCGAAGGCCGCGCTCGATGGGATTAAATCGTCGGACGAAAATCTCGCCCTGCTGCTGTACGCGCTCGACGCGAAAGGTGTGCGCGAAAAAACGGACGTGTTCGTCGTTTCCGATCACGGATTCTCGACTATCGAAAGCGCGATCGATTTGCGTGACCGGCTCGCGAGCGCGGGGTTCGAAGTCCTCGCGGAGAGTGAGGCCTCGGAAAAAAACGGCACGCTGCGCGTGGTCAGCAACGGCGGGTTGGCGCTGTTTTACATAACCGGTCACGACGCCGTCGTGAGCAAGCGACTGGCGGAATGGCTCCAGCAAACCGATTTCGCCGGCGTGCTTTTTTCGCGCCGTGAAATCGAAGGGACATTCGGCTTGGACAGGCTGCACCTCGACACTGCGAACGCGCCCGATGTCATGATGTCATTTCGCTGGAAAGATCAACGCACCGAAAACGGAAACCCGGGAATAATTTTCTCGATGAAGACGGCGGACCCGGTCGTCGGCACGCACGGGACCTTGAGCAAGTTCGACCTGCATAACCTGCTCATCGCGGCCGGGCCCGACTTCTCGCGCGGGACGACCGACGAATTACCGACGAGCAATCTCGACCTCGTGCCGACGATGGCGCATCTCCTCGGCCTAACGATACCCGGGCGGTTGGACGGCCGGATTTTGTCGGAAGCGCTGCCTAACGAGAGCAAGAAATTGCCGTTGGTGAAAAAAGAAACGGTGGAGACAACGCGCACATTTCCCGGAGGCGTCTGGCGGCAATATCTTCAGCTCTCGAAGATCGGCCCCGAAGTTTATGTCGACGAAGGCAACGGCGAGCTGCGGCCGAAGTAATTCTCCCTCACTTCGCGCGCAGGAGTGATTGGTAAAGCGCCTTCGTTTCCGCGGCGATCGACGCCCAGCTGAACTTCGCTTCCGCACGCTGGCGACCGGCGCGGCCGAAACGAGCGCGCAGCTCGGGGTCGGCCATCAATTGATTGACGCGCGCGGCCAGGTCACGCTCGAATTTGGCCGCGTTTTTCGGCGCGAATGGACTCTCTGATTCCTGTTCGAGCGGAACGAGAAAGCCGGTTTCGCCATCGACGACCACTTCCTTGATTCCGCCGACTGCGCTCGCGACCACGGCCGTCTCGCAGGCCATCGCTTCGAGGTTAATGATACCGAACGGTTCGTAAACCGATGGGCAGCAAAAGACGGCGGCACGCGAGTAGAGTTCGATCACGCTTTTTTTGTCCACCATCTCGCGCACCCAAATAATCCCGGGCCTTTGCCGGCTCATCTCGGCGACGGCGTTTTCCATTTCACGGCCGATCTCCGGCGTGTCCGGCGCGCCCGCGCAAAGCACAATCTGGAAACCATCGGCCATGTGCGCGATCGCACGGACGAGATGGATGATTCCTTTTTGCCGAGTGATGCGGCCGACAAACAAAAGAAACGGCTGCACCGGATCGATCCCGTAACGCTCAAGTGCGCCGCCGTTTTTTACGGGCCGATATTCCTCGAGGTCGATGCCGTTGTAGATTACGTGCAAACGCTCGGGCGAAATCTTGAACAACTTTTCGAGATCGCGTTTTGTCTCCGCCGAAACTGCAATCACCGCATCGGCCATTTCGAGTGCGGTCTTTTCCAGCCAGACGGTAAAGTCGTAACCGCCGGCAAGTTGTTCGCGTTTCCACGGCCGGAGCGGCTCCAGTGAATGGACCGTGATGACGAGCGGGACCCCATAATTTTTCTGCGCGAGAATCCCGCCAAAATGCGCATACCAAGTGTGGCAATGGACTAGGTCAGCATCGATCTCGGTGGTGTTGAAAGCGGTGCAGCGCTCGATCGCGCCAAAGACCGAGCGCAGCGGCGGCGGACAAGTGTATCCGCGCGCATCGAGCTCGAATCCGCGCACCCGCAGATTGCCGGCGGTGAGGTCTTGATCACCGAAACAACGCACTTCGACCGGCATCGTTTTCGCGAGCTCGCGTGAAAGATAATCCACGTGCACGCCGGCTCCGCCATAAACGTTTGGCGGATACTCGTTAGTCAAAAAGAGCGGCTTCATTTCCGCAGGCAGCTAAGCGCGGGCGGGAAGGATCTGCACGCGCTTTCCGCGCGGCCGCGAAACCGCGCGCTCAGCTTTTCACTTTCAGGAGGAGCACCGGAAGGTCGACGCTGTGCCGAACTTTATCCGCGGTGCTGCCGTAGAGAACATCGCCGATGAAGCGATGCCCATGCGTGCTCATCGCGATCAAGTCGGCCGCAGATTCGCCGGCGAGTTTGATGATCTCGGCCGCCGGATCACCCATCGCGAGGACGGAACTTACCTGGAAACCTTCCGCTTCCAGTTCGCGCGCGAGCGCGGCGAGATAATCGCGGTCCGCCTTCATCTCCTCGCTTTCCTGGAGTTTGAGCTGCTCGAAATTCCGCGCCGCCCAGCCGTCAGCCACGTGCACGAGTAAGAGCCGGGCGCCGGTCAATTTCGCCAGCGGGCGGATGTGCTGCAAAATCGTCTGGTCGGTCGGGCGATTTTCGACCGGGACAAGAATCGTTTTGTACATAAGCGGCGCGTTTAAGTGAACCAACTCCGCACCGACTGCGCGAGCAACCAGGCATTCAAAATTGCAATGACCCCGGCGATCAACCACGCCGTCGCCTGAAGCAGACGGCCGTTTACAAACTCGCCCATTTTCAATTTGCTTCCGGTGAACAGGACCAGCGGGACGACCGCGAAGCTCAGTTGCAGGCTCAGGATTACCTGGCTGAGGACGAGCAAATCGGTCGTGCCTCTTTCGCCGTAAAGACTGGTCACGATCACAGCCGGGACGATCGCGATGCCGCGCGTGATCAAACGCCGGAGCCACGGACGAATGCGAAGATTGAGGAAACCTTCCATCACGATCTGGCCGGCGAGCGTGCCGGTGAGGGTGGAGTTTTGGCCGGAAGCGAGGAGCGCGAGGGCGAAGAGCGCGCTCGCTCCCGTCACGCCAAGCAGGGGCGAAAGCAACTTGTAGGCGTCCTGGATTTCCGCGATGTCATTGCGCCCGCGCGAATAAAACGTGGCTGCGGAAACGATCAGGATGGCGGCGTTAATGAAAAGCGCGAACATCAGCGCGATCGTCGATTCGATGGTGGCGAACTTGATCGCTTCGCGTTTGCCGCCCGCGTTCAATTCATAACGTCGGGTCTGCACGATCGACGAATGCAGATAAAGATTATGCGGCATCACCGTGGCCCCGAGAATGCCGATCGCGAGGTAGAGCATGCCCGGATCGGTGATAATTTTGGTTGTCGGCACAAAGCCCTGGGCGATCCCGAGCAAGTCAGGACGCGAGACGAACAACTCCCAGGCAAAGCAACCGCCGATGACCATGATCAGGGTGATGACCAGCGCCTCGATGTAACGAAAACCTTTGTTCTGCAAAAACAGCACCACCAGGACGTCGAACGCCGTTACGCAGACACCCACGAGCAGTGGAATTTTGAATAGGAGATTGAGCGCGATCGCCGAGCCGATCACTTCCGCGAGATCGCAGGCGGCAATCGCCAGTTCGCAGATGAACCAGAGCATGTAGGAAACCGGCCGGCTGTAGTGGTCGCGACAGGCCTGCGCGAGATCACGGCCGGTCACGATCCCGAGCTTGAGCGACAGCGCCTGGAGCAGGATCGCCATCAGGTTGGAGATCATGATCACCGACAGGAGCGCGTAGTTGTACTTCGAGCCGCCGGCGAGATCGGTCGCCCAATTGCCGGGGTCCATGTAACCAACCGCGACCAGAAAACCGGGACCGGCGAAGGCCAAAAGCTTGCGCAGGAAACCAGCGTTCGCCGGGACGAGAAGGCTCCGGTGGACCTCCGAAAGACTGGGAAGCTCCGGCTGGGAATGGAAGCCTTCCGCGCGGTGCAGAGCTTCCGATTCGCCAGAATTAGGCATGCCTAATTTAGTTGTGGCATCCTATGAATATGTCAATCATTAAATAAAATTTGATTGACCAAGTCCGCACTTTCCCGCCTAGTTCCCCCGTGCCCGTGCGGACTCCAGCTGCTCGCAATTCCACCGCGGTCGAGGATTACCTCGAGCGCATCCTCGAGCTCATTGACTCCAAGGGTTACGCGCGGGTGGTCGATATCGCCACGAGCTTAAAGATTTCCCAGGCGAGCGTGACCAACATGGTGCAACGCCTCGATAGCGATGGCTTGCTCAAATACGAAAAATATCGCGGGCTGGTCCTGACCAGTGCCGGCGAAGCCCTTGCCCGTAAGATCGCGCAGCGGCACGAGCTCCTGACCGATTTTCTCCAACTGCTCGGGGTCGATCAACGCGTGATCGATCACGACGTCGAAGGAATGGAACATCACGTCAGTCCGGCAACCCTGCGTGCGATCACCGCGCTGACCGAACAGCTGCGGCGGCGTCCCGCACTGGTCGCGCGGTTAAACCGGAGCAGACGCTAACGCGTCCGCGGTTTGCCATGTCGCGCCGGCCTGCTTCGCTCGTGCTCGCGATCGATGTTGGCAGTTCTTCATTGCGGACCGCGCTCTTTAACGATCGCGGCGTGCGTGTGCAAAGCTCGATCGCCTGCCGAAAATATTCAGTGTGCTACCAGGAAGATGGCGGCGCGGAGCTGGAAGCGGCGGCGCTTCTGCAGGCCGCGCGCGCGTGCTTGGAAGAAACCCTGCGCTCGCGGCGGAAGTCGCCGCGGTTGCGCAAAATTCCGGTGGTCGCCGTTGGTGGTTCCGGCTTTTGGCACAGCCTGCTCGGGCTCGATCGCGCGGGCGTTCCAAGCACGCCCGTTTACATGTGGGCGGATTCCCGGAGCAGCGGCGACGCGGTCAAACTGCGGGCCGAACATTCCGAGCGCCAAATTCAACGGCGCACCGGCTGCATGCTGCACGCGCCTTTTTGGCCGGCGAAACTTCGCTGGCTCCGCCGCAGTCGTCCCGCGATCTGGAAACGAACTGCGCAATGGGTCTCGCCGACGCGCTGGATTTTTCGCGAACTTTTCGGCACCGACGCGACCAGCCATTCGATGGCCAGCGGAACCGGCCTTTATGATTTGCGGCGCGCGCGCTGGGATCCGCAACTCTGTCGAATCTGCGGGGTGTGTCCGGCACAGCTCGGGAAGCTGAACGATACCGAACCGGCCGGTCGTTTTGCGCCTAACGAACTCCGCGATGCGATCATTCTGACGGTGATCGGCGATGGCGCGGCCAGCAACCTCGGCTCCGGCGCGGATGCTCCCGGACGGATCGCGATCAACGTCGGGACGAGCGCGGCGGCCCGCGAAATCCAGCCGCTCACCGGACGCGGTAGCCACCAGCCGCCGTTTGGTTTTTTCAAATACGCGGTCGATGAAGCGCGCGCGGTTCTGGGCGGTGCCATCAGCAACGGCGGCAATCTGCATCAGTGGTGTTTGCGCGAGCTTCAACTGGGAAAAGCGGTCGCGGAGAAAGCCCTCGGCCGCGAGGCGGCGGCGGCGGACACGCTAACCGTGCTGCCGTTTTGGGTCAGCGAACGCGCGCCGACCTGGCCGGAAGATTTGCGTGGGACAATCGTCGGCTTGACCGCGGTCACCACTGCGGAGGAAATGATTCGCGCGATTAGCACAAGCACGTTTTATCGGCTCGCGGAAATCGTCGACGCCCTCCAGCCGGCGAGCGGGCGCGCGAAAGAAATCATTGTCTCCGGCGGCGTGCTGCATTCGCCCGCTTCGCTCGCGATCCTGGCCGATGCGCTCGGCAGTGATCTGCGGATTTGTCGCGAACTGGAAAGTTCACTGCGCGGCGCGGCGCTTTACGCGCTGGAAAAACTTGGGCATCGGGTAACGCCGCTGCGTCCGGGCCGACTGGTGAAATCTCGGCCTGCACTGGCCAGGAAACATCTCCGGCGCCGGCGCGCGCAGATCGAACTCGAACGCCGGCTGCGCGCGACTACTCGTTAGTCCGTTTCGCGAACTTCCAGGATTTCCCCGGGCTGGCAGACGATCGCGAGATTGATCGGTCGGCAACAGACGCTGCAATCCTCGACTAACGACTGCTCGGTGGCCGAGGTGTCGACGCTCAACGGAAAGGATTCGCCGCAATGCGGGCAATTAATCTCGGTTTCGACGATTAACTCCATCGCCGGTCTCAGGCGGCGGCGTCAGAACGGCGCGCTTCTTCCGCGACCGGTTCGTCGGGCATTTTTTGAAAGTGCAATTGCTCGACTCTACGACCATCGGTTTTGGTGATGGTGACCAGGTAATCTTCGATTTTCACCTTTTCGTGGAGCTCCGGGAGATGCCCGAGCAAATGGGTGACGTAACCGCCGATCGTGCTCACGTCCGCGCTCTCCAGGGTCAGGCCGACCATGTCCTGCAATTCGTAAAGTCCGACGGCGCCTTCGACCGTGAATTCGTTCTCGTTGATCTCGCGAAATTCTTCCTTCTCGGTGTCGAATTCGTCCTGAATGTCGCCGACGATTTCTTCGAGGACGTTTTCCAGGGTCACCATGCCGACGGTTCCGCCGTATTCATCCACCACCACTGCAAGATGGGCGTGTTTGGTTAGAAAAAGATTCAACAATTTTTCCAGCTGCATCATCTCCGGGACGGAGTGGACATCGCGCCGGATGCGCATCAAATCCGGCTGCGGATCCCGCATCATCGGAACCAGTTCCTTGATGTGAATCAGGCCGACAGTGTTATCGAGATGCCCGCGGCAAAGTGGGAAACGCGTGTGCCGGGATTCGAGCGCCTTCTTCACGTTCACTTCGAAGCTTTCCTCGAGATCGAGATAAACCACTTCGCCGCGCGGGGTCATGATATCGCGGACGACGCGGCGGCGCATGTCGAGCGCATTGACGAGAATGTCCCGGCCTAACGAGGAGACTTCGTCGGTCTTTTCGCTTTGATCGAGAATCAGGCGCAGCTCTTCTTCGCTGTGCGCCAATTCAGTGCTCGGCACGGGCTTGATCCGGAGCAAACCGCGCAGGAGAAAATTTGACGAGGAATGCAGAATCCAGATGATCGGTTTGAAGACGACGTAGAAGAGCCCGAGCGGCCGGACCAAACGGAGCGAGACCGGCAACGGATTTGCGATCGCGATGTATTTCGGCGCCAGCTCACCGAAAACGATGTGCAGAAAAGTGATTCCGAAAAACGCCAGCACGACCGAGACGGTGGTGACCAGCGTGTGCGCGTGAATGCCGACCAGGCCAAACACTGGCTCGAGCATTTGCTCGAGAAATTGTTCGCCGATCCAGCCCAGGCCGAGGCTGGCAAGCGTCACTCCGAGTTGCGTCGCGGAAAGATAAGCGTCCAGATGCCCGCGCACATGTTTCGCGAAAACCGCGCGCGTGTTTCCCTCTTCGACCAAGGCTTCGAGCTGGCTGACCCGGACCTTGATGATGGAGAATTCGCAGGCGACGAAAAATCCATTTAAGAGTACGAGCGCGACGATCGCGGCCAGCTTGTAAAGCAGGATGCCGGGCGAGTCCCAATGTGCGACCGGAGCTTCCGCCAAAAAGGCGAAAGCCGAATATGAAAACAGAATGCTCATCGAGCGGATGCGTCCCTCCGCATCCGAAACCAGCGCCTCAAGGCGCTACCAACTGGACTTCGTCACGCCCGGGATGAACCCGGCGGAAGCCAACTCGCGAAAGGTGAGCCGCGAAACTTTGAAACGACGGATGAAAGCGCGCCGGCGGCCGCTCACTTCGCAGCGATTGACCACGCGCGTCGGGCTGGCGTTGCGCGGAAGCGCCGAGAGGCCTGCGTAATCCTTTTTGGCCTTCAGCTCGGCGCGGAGCGCGGCATATTTCTTGACCGTGTCGCGTTTGCGGTTGTTGCGGTTAATCCAGGAAGTCTTCGCCATAAAGGAACGCGGAAAGTAGCGGGGCGGCCTCGGATTGCAAGGGATTTCTCGGCTCCAAACCGGGACAACTGGCGGCTCGCTCGCGGCCGGATTGTAGGCGAATTTGCCTGCTCCGTTCCATGTTTCCGCTGCCGACCAAAACTCTTCCCGCCGATGCGGTCGAACTGAGCGAATTGCTCGGCCAGAGTCTCGATCGGCTTTTCGCCAAACTTTCGAACCCAGTTTCGGTGCGCGCCACCGCTTATCCGCAGATTGATGAGCTGCGACTGAAACTCGATGGCGCAGAATTGCGACCGCATCCGCCGCGCGCTCCGGTTTTGCACGGTACGCCTTCCCCGGCGTTCGCGGTCGGATTGCTGGAGATTTCGGGAACGGAAATCGCCGCCGGACCGGCCGCGTTGAATTTGAATCTGAGCGCGACCGACGTGCGACTGGCACAAACACGCAGCGAAAACGACGAAGTCGTGCTGACTCTGCAAAGTGCGGCCGACGGCCGGGTGGAAATTTCCGCAGCGAAAACAGATCTCGAACAAGCGATCGCCGCCTTCGCGAAAGCCGAGGCCGGCAAGCATGGCGTGGGCATTGACCAGGTGCATCTGAAGGTAAACCCGCGCGGCGAGCGCGGGCTCGACGCCGAAGTGCAGTTGCGCACGAAAAAGCTTTTTCTCACGACCACCATTCGCCTCTCCGCCCAGCTCGATCTCACTCCCGACTTGCAGGCTACCCTTTCCGAAGTGCGTTGTTCGGGAGACGGCGCGATGGGCGCGATGGCCTGTAGTTTCCTGGAACCGCATCTGCAAAAAGTAAACGGCCGCAGCCTTTCTCTGCTCGCTCTTCCGCTCGGCGAAATTCGGCTCCGCGATGTCCGGTTGGCGGCTAACGAGAGGTTAACCGTGAGCGCGGAGTTCGGTGCCTGAGCTCGAAAACCGGTTTCCAAATTCGCTCGGCGACGTAATGTGTGCGCCCGCGCAAAGGTCGCGATTGCCCCAACCGTGAAAATCAAAATTGGTTTCGACATCGAGTTCGAGCTCGCCGGCCCCACGCCGATGATCCTGATGCTCTATGTCCATCCTTCGCGACAGAAGGACTTGTTAGGCGAAGAGAAGATCGTGACGGAACCGAAAATGCCGCTGCATGATTTCACCGATCTTTATGGTAACCGCTGCGCGCGCGTGGTCGCGCCCGCGGGCCTCGTCCGCTTCGCTCTCGAGACCTTCATCCACGACAGCGGCGAGCCTGATGTGCGCGTCCCCGAAGCGACCCAGTCAGGCGTCGGAGATTTGCCGGATGAAGTCCTGCCGTTTCTCCTCCCGAGTCGTTACTGCGAAGTCGACAAGCTCTCGGACATCGCCTGGAAACTTTTCGGCCAGACCGAGCCAGGCTGGGCGCGCGCGCAGGCGATCTGCACTTGGGTGCACAATCACATCACCTTCAATTATCAGCACGCCGATTCCACCAAATCGGCCTTCGATTGCTACAACGACGGCCGCGGTGTCTGCCGCGATTTCAGTCATCTCGCGTTGACCTTTTTCCGCTGCATGAACATCCCCGCGCGTTACACCACCGGTTACATGGGCGACATCGGCGTGCCCTTGGTTTTGCCGATGGATTTCAGTGGCTGGTTCGAAGGTTACCTCGGCGGCCGTTGGTATACGTTCGATGCGCGCCATAACAAACCGCGCATCGGCCGGATCGTCATGGCGGTCGGGCGCGACGCCGCGGATGTTGCCCTAACGACTAATTTCGGACGCGCTCAATTGCGGAAATTTTTCATCATCAGCGACGAAATCGCCGAGACGTTGACCCCAATCACGGCCTGAGTTACTCCTCGCGCAAGGCCACCATCGGGTCGACGCGCGTCGCGCGGCGCGCGGGAAAAAAGCAGGCCAGGAGAGCGACGAAGGCCAGCGAAACCAGCGCCGTCGCGAGCGCGCTCAGGTCGAGCACGCCGACATCGTAGAGCAAGCTGGCCAGCGTTCGTCCGGCCGCGAGCGCGCCGAGCATCCCCAGCCCGAGCCCCAGACTAACGAGTGCAATCCCCTGCCCCAGGACGAGGCGGAAGACGTCTGCCCGGGCCGCACCGAGGGCGAGACGAATTCCAAGCTCTCGCGTCCGCTGGGTTACACTCAGGGCCATGACGCCGTATAAACCGACAGTCGCCAGGACGAGCGCGAGCCCGGCAAAGGCGCCCGGCAAAGTCATCGTTAGGCGGCGCGCCGCCAGCGTATTCGCAATATTCTTGTCCATCGTCGCCACTTGTCCGACGGCTTGATCGGGATCAAGCGCCTGCACTTCGCGTTTGATTGCCGGAGCGAGCGCGAGTGGATCGCCTGAGCTCGCGCGCACCAAGAGAGAGACATCCCGCTGCGGATATTGCGCGGCGCTGAAATACATCTGCGCGAGCTGGAGCTTCTCAATGTTGTCTTCGCCGGGCGCTTCGTTGCGCGTCCGCGAAACTACTCCGACCACCGTCAGCGGCGGCGGGTGATCGTCCGTGCTTTGGTTATCATCGACCTGCAAGCCCACTGGATCTTTTCCGGGGAAATACCGCTGCGCAAAAGATTCATCGATAATAACCGAGCCCGGTTTGCCGGCCGTTTCTCGAAAATCAAATGTGCGCCCGCGCTTCAGCGGCATCCGCAGGATATAAAAATACTCTGGCGTGATCATGTTCACTTCCGCGGAGGGTTCCGTTCCCGGCCAGCGGCGTGCCGGTGATGTGGAGATTGCTGTCCCATTCGGTTTCGTCGAAGGGAATGTTCGAGCCGATCGCGACGCTTTCGACCCCGGGCAACGTGTGCACACGCTCGAGCAAACGAGTATAAAACGCGTTGACCTTTTCGTCGGTTTCGTAGCGCGCTTTCGGGAGCGAAATCGTCACCGTGAGAATCCCTTCGGGATCAAAACCGAGTGGCGCCTGTTGCGCGCGCCAGAAACTTTTCAAAGTTAATCCCGCGCCCGCCAGCAGGACGACCGCGAGCGCCACCTGGATGATGACCAACACGGAACGCGCACGTTGCCTGCTGGCGCCGCCGCTCCCGCCGCGCGTGCCGGCTTCATGCAAAACCACGGAGAGTGCAGCCGTCCGCGAAATTTTCCACGCCGGCCATGTGCCCGCGAGAATTCCGGCGCCGAGCGCGACCGCGCCGGTAAAGAGGAGCGCGGTCAGATCAATCCGCGTTTCCTGGAAGCGGACAATTTTCGCCGGACTGAGCGCGAGGATTCCATCCAAACTCCAGACCGCAAGAATCATTCCGGCAGCCGCGCCGAAGATTGCCAGGAGCGTGCTCTCGGTTAAAAGCTGACGCGCGAGCTGCCAGCGACCGGCGCCGAGCGCGGCCCGAATCGCCAGCTCCTTGCTTCGTGCGAGCGCGCGCGCCAGTTGCAGATTGGCGACGTTGGCGCAAGCGATCAGGAGCACGCAACCGACTGCCGCCAGCAGCAGGTGCAAGCTCTGCCGATATTGCCCGACCGCGGACTCGAGCAGGAGTTTCATCTCCAGGCGACGGCCGGCGTTCGATTCCGGATATTGTTGCTCGAGCGCGGTCGCGATGGCGTCCAAATCCGCATTCGCTTTTGCCAAAGTGACACCCGGTTTCAACCGGCCTAACGAGGAAAATCCCGGATGGTTTCCGCGGCTGAGGACTTCCGGCGCTTTGCGCAAATCCGCCAGCGGAATGAAAATTTGCGACGTTCTCGGAAAGCGCACTTCCTCGGAAAGCACGCCGACGATCTCGCGCGCGACGCCATCGACGGTGATGCGTTGACCAAGCACTGAAGGCGTTCCGCCGAAACGCGTCCGCCAAAGATTCTCGCCGATCATCGCCACCGGCGCTGCTCCCGGGACGTCGTCCGTTTCGATGAAATCGCGCCCCATGATTGGCTTCATTCCGAGGACGCTGAAAAAATTCGCGGTGATTACGGCACCGCCGACGCGCGCCGGTTCGGCCTGACCGCCGGCGATGGAGAAATTGAAATTGTTGCGCCGGAATAGGGCCAGGTCGGTAAAGCTGTGCTGGCTCGCCCGCCAATCGAGATAGTTCGCGTAACTGACCGAGCCGCTCGGAAAAGTCGACGAGCGCTCGCGGAGCACGATCAATCGGTCGAACTGCGGATACGGCAACGGTCGCAGAAGAACCGCGTTGACCACGCTGAAGATCGCGGTGTTCGCGCCAATCCCGAGCGCCAGTGCGACGATGGCGATGATCGTGAACCCTGGCGACTTCGACAGCATACGAAGCGCGTAACGAAGATCGGTCAAGAGTGTGTTCATTTCAGGAGTGGTTCAAGATTCATCCGTGCTTCACTCCGTGCGCAGGGCGACGATCGGATTCACCCGCGCGGCTCGCCGCGCCGGCAACCAGGCGGCGAAAAATGCCACCACCGAAAGCAGGATCACGATGACGACAAAAGTCAGCGGATCCCAAACGCCGACTCCGTAAACCAGCGTGCTCAACAAGCGTGTGGCCGCGAACGCTCCCGCCAATCCAATAACCAGACTAATCCCGACCAGCGTCATCGCCTGGCCCACGATCAGCCGGAAGATGGAGGACTGCGCGGCGCCGAGGGCGATCCGGATTCCAATCTCGTTTGTCCGCTGCGAAACCGAGTAGGCCATCACTCCGTAAATTCCAATCGCCGTCAGGAGCAGCGCCGTGCCCGCGAAGATGGAAAGCAGGAGTGCGTTGAAACGCGGGCGGGCGAGCGAGCGGGTCAGGTATTCGTCGAAAATCCGCACGCGCATCAGAGGAATATTCCGGTCCACCGCGGCCAGCTGCGCGCGGACGGCGTTCGTGATCGTGGCCGGATTGGAAACGCTAGTGCGAACGACTAACGAGGTGAAATCGAACGGCATTTGCGCTATCGGCAGATACATTTCCGGGGTGAAGTCCCTGCTGAGCGAGCGGTACTTCACGTTGCCGACGACCCCGATGATGGTCCGCATCGAGGCCTTCTCATCGCCGATCGCCATCCCCGGCTGGATCCGTTTGCCGACGACGTTCTGTCCGGGAAAAAATTTCTGCGCGAAGCGTTCGTTGACGATTACCACCGGTTGGGTCTTGAGTTGATCGCTCTCGGTGAAGACCCGCCCTTGCAGGAGCGGAATGCCGAGCGCCTTGAAGCAATCAACTCCGGCGACCCGCGAGGCGGCATCGGCTTGCTGGCCTTCCGGCAAGGGATGTTCCTCGATATCGAACGTGGTCGCCATGTTACTTCCGGAAAGCGGCAACGGCGTGATCACGCTCGCGGCCTCGACTCCCGGAAGCGCGCGAATCCGCGCGAGGAGTTGATCGTAAAAGACCACCATCGATTCCGGTTTCGGATAAGAGACTTCCGGCAAGCCAAGCCGCGCCGTGAAAAGTTTATCGGTCCGCAAACCCGGCTGCACGCGCCCGAGTTTGGAGAAACTTTGGATTAACAAACCGGCGCAAATGAGAAGGACGAGCGCGAGCGAAACTTCCGCGATCACCAGCCCATTGCGCAGCCGGTGTTTGCGCGCGTCCCCGCCAGCGGTGCCGCGGGCACCGGTTTTCAAGGCGGTATTTAGATCGATGTGCGAGGCCTGCCAGGCGGGCACGAGGCCGAAGATGATCCCGGTGCCTAACGAGAGCAAAAGAGTGAAGGCGAGGACCGCACCATCCAGTTGGATCGTGTCGGTGCGCGGAATATTTTGCGGGACGGCGGCGATCAGGGCCGAGGTTCCCCAGCCCGCGATCAACAATCCCAAACCACCGCCGAGCGCGGCCAAGAGGACGCTTTCGGTGAGCAATTGCCGGATGATGCGCGCGCGACTGGCGCCGAGCGCAGCCCGCAAGGCGATTTCTTTTCCGCGAACTGAAGCGCGCGCGAGCAGCAGGTTGGCGACGTTGGCGTTGGCAATCAAAAGCACGCAGAGCACCGCGCCGAAGAGGACATACAAACCGGTGCGGATGTCGCCGACGAGATCGTCGCGCAAGGGCAGAATGGCGACCCCGAAGTTCGTGTTCGTGTCGGGAAATTGTTTTTCCAAACGCGCGGCGATGTTGCGCAGATCCGCGCTCGCCTGCGCCGCGGTCACGCCCGCTTTCAAGCGCGCGATTCCCTCGAGACTGTGGTTGCCTCGCTGTTGCGTGTTCGGCGTACTGCCGTCGGGACTGGAGGCGTCTTCCGCGGTCGTGACGTAGAGTTCCGGCGCTTCCGTCTGGATGGGAAACTGGAATCCGGGCGGCAGCACGCCGATGACGAGATACGCGCGGCCATCGAGCAGGAGCGTCTTTCCGAGAACATTTTTGTCGGCGTTAAAATGACCGCGCCAGAGCGCGTCGCTCAGCACAACTTTATAACCTCCGGGGCCGCCGCCGGCCCCGTCGTCCGCGCGCGCGAACCCGTGGCCGAGCAATGGTTTCACGCCGAGGACCTCGAAAAATTCCGAGCTCACTTTTTCGCCGCGGACGCTTTCGGTTTCGCGCTCATCGACCAAGCCGAAGGCGCGATCGCGATAAACCGCCGCACTCGCGAGCGTTTGATTCTGGTCGCGGAAATCGAAGAAGTCCGGGAAGGAGAGCGAAGCCGGCGAAGTAGTTTGCTCGCGTTTGTCAGACGAACCGAAAGCGATCAACTCGTTAGGCGAAGGAAACGGTAGCGGCTTCAGGAGAACCGCGTTGACCACGCTGAAGATCGCCGTGTTGGCGCCAATGCCGAGCCCGAGCGTCAGCACCGCCACCAGGGTGAAGGCAGGATTCTTGAAAAGCTGACGGAGCGCGTAACGAAGATCGGCGAGCATATTGTGGTGTCGTTAGGTTATTCGGTTCGCAGTGCGACGATCGGGTTGACCAAAGTCGCGCGCCGCGCCGGCATCAGGCAGGCGAAGAGCGCGACCGCCGCGAGAACCATCGTCGTCCCGCCGATCAAGGTCGGGTTACTCGCCGAGACCTGGTAGAGTTGCGTGCTCAACAAACGTCCGCCGAGAAAGGCCGCGGCCAGGCCGACTCCGAGCCCGATGATTACCGGAGTCATTCCCTGCCTAACGACCAATCGGAGGACGTCCATGGTCTGCGCGCCCAAGGCCATGCGCACGCCGATCTCACCGGTGCGTTGTTCGACCGTGTAGGCGACCGCGCCGTAGATTCCGACCGCCGCCAGGACTAGGGCGACGCCGGCAAAAGCACCGAGCAAAGTCATCGTCAAACGCTGTTGGCCTAACGAGAGCCTAACGACTTCGGACATGGTCGTCGGCTGGATGATGGGCAGGCCGGGATCGAGCTTGTTCAGGGCCGCGCGCACGGTCGCCGCGATCGCCTCCGGTTTCAGCGGCGAGCGCACGGTGACGTTGAAAAACGGCGCCGTCCGCTGCGGCCAAGGGCGATAGAATTCAACATCGTTTGTCCGATCCAGCCGAAGCGAACGGATGTTGCCGACTACTCCGATGACTTCGACGATTTGGCCGATGCCGTTGTCGGTGCCGAAGTACATCCGCTGGCCAACCGGATCTTCGCCCGGGAAAAGTTTCTGCGCCGCGCCCTGGCTGATCAGGACCACCGGCGGTTTATCGAGACCGTCGCGCTCATCGAAATTTCGCCCGGCGAGCAACGGGATTCCGAAAGTTTTCAGGTAACCGGGCGAGACACTGTGGTTCTGGCCGAGGGGGCGCTGATTCACCGGCGGGGGCGCGCCGTCGACCCGCGCATAAGGCGAGCTGGAGTTTGCGCCACCTAACGGAACGCCGTCGCTGATTGAAACCAGCTCGACGCCTGGCGCGTTTTTCAATTCCGCATCCAACCGTTCGACCGCGCGTGCGCGTGCGCCGTTATCCGGATAAGCCGCCTCCGGCAATCCGATTGCACCAACCCACATGTGATCGGAACGGAAGCCCGCGTCCTGGCTGCTCAAGCGCAGAAAGCTGGTGATTAACAAGGAAGCACCCGCGAGCAGGACGACTGACAACCCGACCTGAATCGCCACCAGCGCGCGCCGGAAATGTTGTTGCCCGCGACTGCCGCTGACCGCACGCCCACCGTCTTTCAAACCATCGACCAGATCGGCGCGGGAACTTTGCCAGGCGGGATAAATGCCCATGACGAGGCCGGTGACGAGGGCGAGGCCGAGGGTGAAAAGGAGCACCGGCGTGTTCAGCTCCACGCGTGCTTCCAGCGGAAGATTATCGAGCCCAAGCCGTGGGATGACAGAGATGACCCAGAGCGCCATCACCAGCCCGACCGCCCCGGCAATCAGACTAACGAGTGTGCTCTCGAGAACAAACAGCCTAACGACACCCTGGCGGGACGCGCCCAGTGCCATCCGCAGGGCAATCTCGCGGCGTCGTCCGCTGAAGCGCACGAGCAGGAGATTGGCAACGTTGCTGCAAGCAATCAGCAGAACCGCCCCGACCGCGGCGAGCAAAGTCAAAAACGCGGGCCGCAAATTACCTGTGGCATCTTCGGAAGCAGAGAGTGCCGTGGGCGACCAGGAGTTGTCGGCGTTTTCGGGAAATTTCTCGCGATAACCACTCTGCAACGCGGGCAACTGTGCGCGCACTTGCTCGATGGTCACGCCTGGTTTCATCCGCCCAATCACGCGCATGAAACTGACCCCGCGCATGATCCTGTCCGGCGGCAAGCCGGGCAATTGAAAGGGCTTCGTCGTCCAGATTTCCGCGTTCGGTCCCCACCAGGCGATCGGCATATTCGGCAACACCCCGACGATGGTGGTGGCGACGCCGTTGAGGTTAATGTTTCGGCCGACGACGTTCGGATCGGAGCCGAGGCGGTTGCGCCAAAAATTTGCACTCACGAGGGCGACGTCGGCCTTCATTTCCTCCTCCGGTAAAAAGAGCCGGCCGCGAATTGGGCGCACGCCTAACAAGTCAAAATAATTCGCGGTCACGTTGCTCCCGTTCAACTGCACCGGATCGCCCTGACCGGTCAGGATGTAACCAAAACCGGCGTCGGCTCCGAGCTGGGAAAAGACGGTTTGGGCGTCGCGATATTGCCAGAAACGCGGGACCGACATCGGCAGCTGGGTGAGATTGCGATCCTTCGCTTCAGCTTGCAGGCTGACGATCCGGCCCGGTTGATAATAAGGCAGACCGCGCAGGAAAAGATCGTTGATCAAACTGAAGATCGCGGTGTTCATCCCGATCCCGAGGGCGAGGGTGATGACGGTGAGGAAAGTGAAGCCGGGCGACTTCAAGAGTTGGCGGAGGGCGAAGCGGAGATCATTCATATCATTTTGGATTTTCGATTGCAGGAATCAGGAGGAAAAACTTGTGAGGGCCAGGTCGATGGCAGCAGAATCTTCGTCGCGCGCGTGTCTTCATTTGGCGCCGGCGGCCTTCTCGCCGGCGAAGAATCGATTTGGGCGAAGGAAAATATGCTGCCCGGGATAATCGTAGGTGACGTGGAATCGACGAAGCACGCCCGCGCCGACCATCGGGCCAACGGCCTCGTTGCCGATCGTCGCCGCCTCGGTTCCGTGCAGGACGAAGGCGCCGATTTGAAATGAATTTGCGCGGACCACAGCGCCGCGCGCTGGCGCGCCGAGTCCGTGACCGACATTTGTGGAAAACCGGCCCGAAGCGCGCGCGACCGCCGGATGATCCGCCTCATCTTCGGAGCCGGAATCGATCAGAAACAAATCCTTCACGATGGCGATGCCGGGCAAGGAAAGCGCCGCGCGCACGCGGATCCATTTTTTGTCGAAGGTCACAGGAATTTTTTCCGCATCCGCTGGCGGGGTGAAGACTTCGGGCGCGGTGGCCGTGAGCGTGTTTGCTTCGTAATCCACCGCGACCACGTTTGCGGCGAAGAAATCGTAGCCGATGATCCCTTCGATCGGCCGGCCCACGGAAGCCTCGAGGCCAGTTAGATCCGCGGCGGCAAATTCCACATCCGGCATTACCAGGCCCGGCACTTCGAAGCGCACATGCCGCGCAAATTCGATCGGGATCTTCCCCGTCCCCGCGCCGCCGATACTTCCGCTGCCCTCGAGCGGAATCGTTAATTCCTGCGCGAGTTTCTTTTCGAGCAGCATCCGGCTGGCGCCCGTATCGAGAACAAACCAGCGCGGCGGCGCTTGATTAAGCCTTACCGGCACGAAGACGAGGCCATCGAGCGTTTCGATTTTGAAGCTCGTGCTGTGCTGTGGATTCTCGAACTCGACAGGATTGGCGGAGGCCGCCTGGTGCGTGATCGCCGCTACGCCAGTCAGGGCAAGGACGACGATAAATCTCGGGGAGAATGGATCGTGATTACGTATGGGTTTGCTGATTACCCGGCCGATGATCCCGCGGCGGATTTTCTCCGGATGGTACCTTTCGCCTAACGAGTACTCCCGTAGGAAAGTTCGTTTTGGCAGAATGCCAAAACTAGCACGCAAGATGCGTGCGCTCCTCAGAAGCAAATGCGACGCGCGCGGGTTCATTCGGAACGAAGCGTGATCATCGGATCCACCCGCGAGGCCCGGCGCGCGGGAATCCAGCAGGCAAACAACGCGGTCACGGCGAGGAGCAGACTAACGAGTAGATAAATCACCGGATCGCTCGCATTGACCCCGAAGAGCAAGCTGCGCATGAGCCGCGACAAGGCGATCGCGGCCGCGAAGCCGATGAGCAAACCCGCCACGAGCAAACGCAAGCCCTGCCCGAGCATCAGACTAACGACTTGTGAACGTTGTGCCCCGAGCACGAGGCGCAGTCCGATTTCACGAGTGCGGCGGAGGCCGTTGTAAGCCATCACGCCGTAGATGCCGATGACCGCGAGAGTCAGCGCGAGCCCGGCGAAAGCGGTCAACAAAAAGCTCAGGAGGCGCGGTGTAGCCCAGGTTTCTTCGACTCGATCCTGCATGGTGCGGAACTCAAACGCGGGCTGCGCCGGATCGAGCGCGGCGACGATTTGACGAATCGGTTCCTCGAGGGCTTTCGGTGCGAGCGTAGTTCGCAAGAGGATCACCAGCCCGGTCTGCGGAAATTGCCCCATCGCCAGATAGGCCTGCGGCAGCGAACTGGTTTCATCGAACCCGTAAACCTTCAGGTGCGGAACGAGACCGATGACCGTCATCCATTTCCGGTCGCCCTGCTCGCCGACCGCCATCCGGATTTTTTTGCCGATCGGATCCTGTCCGGGAAAACAACGCTCGGCCAGCAGTTGATCGATGATCAAAACGGCCGGCGATTTTTCGTTGTCGCGCGCATCAAACATTCGTCCGCGCAAAAGCGGAGTCGCGAGCGCATGGAAATAATCTTCGGTGGTCACCGCCATTTCTACGGAAGGCATCTGGCCGGGCGGCGGTTCCTCCTTTCCTTCGGCGAGGTAACCGGTCTGCCAGCCGGTCATCAGCGGCGGATTGACTCCGATGGCGGCATGTTGCACGCCCGGAATCGCGCTCAGCCTGTCGAGCAATGCATTCGAGAACGAAAGGATCTTTGCGTGATCGGAATTAGAAGGCTCGGGCAGATCGAGCCGCGAGGTCATCAAACCGGTCGGTTCGTAACCGAGCGGGAGCGCGCGCGCGTTCGCGAAACTCTTGAGCACGAAAGCGGCGGCAGTCAGAAGGACGAGGGTCAGCGCGACCTCGACCACGACTAACAAGTCGCGCGAACGCCGCGCGCTCGGTCCGTCGGAACT
This sequence comes from Chthoniobacterales bacterium, assembly GCA_051005695.1. GTDB lineage: Bacteria > Verrucomicrobiota > Verrucomicrobiia > Chthoniobacterales > UBA10450 > JACCTI01. Next base: position 31,340 of record JBPCJC010000063.1, read on the forward strand.
GCCGTGGCCGCCGGCCTTGAGCGCGAATTGCAAATCGGCCCGCGAAGTATGCAAGGCCGGCCAGAGCCCGAAGAGCACGCTGGTCAGTAAAGAAGTCGTTAGGCTGAACGCCAGGACCCAGCCATCGAGGGTAATATTTTGGAATCGCGGGGCGCCCGGTGGCGAGAGCGCGACCAGAAAATCGCGGCTCCAGGCAGCGAGAAAAATTCCGAGCGTTCCGCCGAGTAACGCGAGGACGGCGCTCTCGACTAACAATTGCCGCGCGATCTGCCAGCGGGAGGCGCCGACGGCGGCGCGGACGGCAAACTCCCGCGCCCGCGCCGCTCCGCGAGCCGCGAGCAAGTTCGCCAAGTTCACGCAGGCGATCAGCAAAACCAGCGCGACCGCGCCGCGCAAAAGCGCGAGGCTGGAGCGATATTGGCCGACCTGATTTTCCAGGAGCCGGGTGACGTTGACGCCGATCTTCGAATTCGATTCCGGATATTGTTTCGCCAGCCGCGCGGCGATGGTGCTCAGCTCAGCTTGCGCTTTTTCAATGGTCACTCCCGGTTTCAATCGCGCCCAACCGAAGAGGCCCGGATGATTATCGCGCGTCTGCCAGCCTAACGAGTCTGTCCGGCGCATAAGTGGAAACCAAACGTCGACCGCGCGCGGCGAAAACATCTGCGGCGGCATCACCCCGATGACGGTGTAGGGCTGGTTCCCGAAATTCACCGACTGGCCGAGGATCGCGGGATCGCGCTGGAAAACGCGCTGCCAAAGTTTGTCGCTAATGACCGCGAGCATCGGCCCGCCGACGCGATCTTCCTCTGCGGTGAAAGTGCGCCCGAGCTGTGGCGCCAGGCCGATGACCTTGAAGAAATTGGCGGTCACGAGCGCGCCGGAAACCTGCTCCGGAGCGTGCTCGGTCAGGCCGCTGAGATTGTAGGATTCGCGCCGGCTGACGGCGATTTCCTGGAAGACGGTGTTGTCGCGTTTCCAATCCAGATAATCCGGAAACGAAACCGAAATTTGCGGTTGATCCTGATCCGACTCGCTGACGATGGTGAGCTGATCCGGTTCCGGATACGGCAGCGGTTTCAGCAGGACCGCGTAGATCACCGAAAAGATGGCGGTGTTGGCGCCGATCCCGAGCGCCAGCGTGAGCACGGCGACGAAAGTGAACCCGGGAGATTTGCGCAGCTGACGAAGAGCGAAGCGAAGATCTTTCATCTGCTTTTCGGTTTGCTGAATTCGGCCGGCTTCACTGGCTCCTTGCGATCAGCGCTTAGCATCTCCGTTCACTGCATCGCGGTTTGCGCAGAAGTAGAGCGAATGGAAATGCTGCCGGCGCTCGAGCGCAGAATGACGGACTTGCCGCCGCCATTGATCGCGCCCCGGAGTTCGTCGCGTTCCGCGCGGCTGGCGACAATCGGGAGCTCATTCGAAACCGAGCCCATGTTCGCTTTGGCTTCAACGTTGCAGGCTGCGTTCGATGGGACCGCGAGCTCGATGCTGCCCGCGGAGCTGGTCAATTCGACCTCGCCAGGCAGCGGAGCGAGCAACGAGGCAAAAATGGAACCGCCGGAAGTTTTGCCACTGACGCGCCCGTTGATTTTTTCAAAGATCAACTTGCCGCCGCTGGTCCGCACAACTGCGTTGCCATTAAAATTACGCACACTGATCGAGCCGCCGGAAGTGCGCGCTTCGAGTTCGCCGCTGCCCTCGGTGGCCGTGATTCCGCCGCCGCTGGTGCGCACGTCGAGACTGCCGTCGCAGTTTTTCAAAGTGATGTTGCCGCCGCTGGTTTTCGCGGTCAGCGGCCCGTTCAAGTGATCGAGCTTCAACTTGCCGCCACCGGTCGCGGCCAACGTCGTCCCGGTGATGCCACTGGCCGCGACCATTCCCCCACCCGTCTTCAGATCGAGGTTAAATTTCTTCGGCACACGCAGGATGTACTGCGCGTCCATCATCGTGTTGCAGGTCCAATCCCAGGATTTCTCTTCCAGGCGGCGGGCGCACAGCTTGACGGTGCTGCCTTCCTTGGTGATCACGATCGGCACTTCGGCGAGGTATTGTTTCTCGCGCGCTTCGTCGGTGGTTTCGATTTTGCGATGCGCTTCGATGGTCACCTTGTTGTCCGCGCCGGCCGCAACTTCGATCGTTCCGAATGCGACATCGACGACGAGATTTTCGCCGGCGGTCGCGTCGAGTTCGCGGTTGATCGTTTCTTCGGATAACCCAAAAACGCGCGTTGCCCCGAGCGCAAAGAGGAGCGCGAGTGTAGCGGAAAGCAAAATTTTCATCGCGGGAAATGGGAGCTTTGGCAATCCCTTTGCAGGGTGTGTGCCAAGGTCGCGGCGGAGTTTCTACTCCGTGCGCGCGAGCGAGTTAGGCGGACACGCCAACTACTCGTTAGGCCGGCGTTGTCCCAACCGCGGGATTTTGCTGTCCCGCTTCCGCGACCGTTTGAATTACTGCCGCGCCAGCCGGCGAAACATCCACGCACCCAGAACCAGAAAGAGCAGGTTCGGGAACCAAACGAGCAACTCCGGATGAACCCGGCCGTTGCCGCGGAGCGTGTCGGCCGCGATCACAAACAGAAAATACGAGAAGGCCACCACCAGGCTGAGCAAGTAGCCCAGCGAGGTCTCGCGCCGATGCGCGGTGATCCCGAGCGGCACCGCCATGAGCGCGAAAGCCATGCAGGAAAACGGAAACGAAAAGCGTTTACTGATCTCGGTGCGACTGGCGCTCTGCGCGCCGGTGTCGCCCGTTTTCAATTGTTCCAGCAACTGCTCGAGCGAAAGCGCGGAGCGGCTGGTGCGTTTTTTTTCCTTTTGATACAACTCCTCGAGTCCGATCGGCAGCGTCCCTTCGGCCATGTTGATCCCATCGCGAATTTTCCGCAGATCGTACGGCGCGGCTTCATCGCGCTGCTGGTAGCGCGCATTATAAAGATGCATCAGGATGCGCTGGTTCGGCAGATCGGCCTCGAGCGTGCCGCTCTTCGCGTAGGTCACGCGCATCGGCACGGAGTCTTCGTTCAACTCGAAGACGGTGATGTTCTCCAGCTTGTTCCCCTCCTTTTTGCCGACGTAAATCTTGCGGCCGGGAAATTGATCGATCACCTGATCGCTCCCGAAAAGCGCCATCGGATTGCGCGTCGCCAGGTCGAAAATCGTGCTCCGTAATTTTGCCTGCGCGGCCGGTGCGACGAGCACATTCAGCCAGAGACAAATGCCGGTGCAAGCAATCGCGATCACCGCCAGCGACGCGCAAATCCGGCCAATGCTAACGCCATTCGACCGGAGGGCGACGAGCTCGTTGTCCGCCGAGAGCCGGCCGAAGACGAGCAGGATCGCAGTCAACAATCCCCACGGGATCGTGAAGATTAGCGAGTAGGGCAGCACATAGGCGATGAAAGTGAAAAGATATTCCGCGGGGACGTCCTGATTCACCAGCAGCGGCAGGAGCCGTCGAAAAATATTTCCCACCACCAGGACGAGACTCAAAACGGCCACCGCGAAAAACAGATCCACGAGCAGTTCGCGGCTGATGAATCGGTCGATCAGTTTCATCTTCGTTCGCCCGAAGGTAGCACAGGCGTTCGCCGATGGTTTGCCTGTTCCGCACGGCCTTGCTTTGCGTCCGCGGCGCCTCTTGCTAAGGTCGCGACGTACGATGCAGCGCGAAGACTACGAAGTGGCAATCATTGGCGGCGGACCGGCGGGAAGCACCGCGGCCGCGCTCCTCGCGCGCGCTGGCCGGCGGGTGGTCGTTTTGGAACGCGATAAGTTTCCGCGTTTTCACATCGGCGAATCGCTGCTGCCTTTCAGCATGAAGGCCTTCACCCGGCTCGGCTTGCACGAAAAATTCCAGCGTGCCGGGTTCATGGAAAAATTTGGCGGCGAAATGTACGGCGCCTGCGGCGAAGACGGCGTGAAATTTTATTTCGAGGACGGCTTCCGTTCGCAAACCGATCGGGCCTATCAGGTCACGCGCTCGGAATTCGATAAACTCCTGCTTGATCACGCCGCGGAAAGTGGCGCGGAAGTGCGCGAGGAAACCACGGTCGAGAAGTTGGACTTCAGCGCCGACGAGGTGCGTTTGCGGATCGCGCGCAAGGATGCCGACGCCTCGGAGTTGCGCGCCAAATATGTCATCGACGCCAGCGGGCGAAATTCGCTCATCGGCGCGAAGTTCCAGCTCAAGCAGAGCTACCCGCACCTGCAAAAAATTTCCATCTTCGCGCACTACGATGGTCTCGTTAGGGCGGAAGGACGCGACGGCACTTTGACCCGGATGGTGCGCGCGCTCGATCGCTGGTTCTGGGTCATTCCCCTGACGGAAGGACGAACCAGCATCGGCGTGGTCCTCGATGCCGCGGTCTTCAAGAAATCCGGGCGGACGCCGGAAGAATTTCTTGAACACGCGCTCGCCGAACAACCGTTGATCGCGCGCCGCATGGAGTCGGCCGAGCGCGCCGGCCCGGTGAATGTGGCCGCGGATTTTTCCTATCGAAATTCTCGCCTGACAGGTGATCGCTGGATGCTCGCGGGTGATGCCGCCGGCTTCATCGATCCGGTTTTCAGCAGCGGAGTTTTCCTCGCCGTCCTCGGCGGTGAGCAGTGCGCGGATATTTTGCATGAAGTTCTCGATCGTCCGCAAAAACGCCGCCGGCTTTTCGCGCGTTATGAAAAAAACATTAACAAAGCGATGGATGTTTACCTGCGTTTTGTGAACGCCTGGTATTCGAAGGAATTCATCGAAGTCTTTTTGCATCCGCAGGACCTGTTTCAAATTCCTCCAGCCGTGAATGCAGTCCTGGCCGGCAACGTCGGCACCAGTTGGGCCGTGCGCTGGCGCATGGAAATTTTTTACTTGTTAGTCCGGCTGCAAAAATATTTCCCGCTCTGCCCGCGGCGCACTCTTTTGCCGGAAGTGTCGCCGACGCCGGTCCGCGAAACCATGGAGACGATGTCATGAAAATTCCGCGCGCCCTCGTTCTTTTCGCGCTCTCCGCAATTGCGCTCGCCGGTTGCCAGACGACTGCGACTCATCAGTTCGCCGCGCCGACCGATGCCTGGCAAACCCGCACCGGTCAGCTCGCTTACAAGGGCCCACGCATCTCGCTCATCGGCGAGCTGATCGTGCGTTCGTCCACCGACGGCACGATGGAATTGAGTTTCACCAAAGGCCCGGGCGTGACCTTGATGCGGATCCGGCAGGACGCGCAATTTGCCAGTGCCGAGGGACCGCTCACCCACGGCCACTGGTCCGGGCCGGCGGCGAAAGCGCCGGTGCGTTTGCGCGGCTGGTTTGCCTTGCGCGAAAAGATTCTCGCCGGCGAAAAATCCGCGAAGATCACGGCCGGCGCGGAAAGCTTCCGTCTGCGTTTTTGACCGCGGCGGTTTGCGACGCGAACGTCGCGGGCTTCGCCACGATTCGTCATGCCACTTCATTCCACCATCAGCCGATTCGTCACGCAACGACGCGGTCTGGTCTGGTTAGGCATCGCGCTCATTTCCGCGGTCTCGGGGCTGATTTTGGTGACGCGGATGAAGCTCGACACCGAAGTTTTAAACCTGCTCCCGAGCGGCTTCCAATCGGTCGAGGGCCTGAAGGTTTACAACCGCGACTTCGCGCAAGTCCGCGAGCTGACGTTCGCGCTCGTTTGCCAACCCGAAGACGTCGATAAATTGGAAGAATTCGCGCCGCAGTTTGCCGAGTCGCTCCGCGCGCAACCGTGGTCTCGCCGCGTCCTTGCCGGGTCACCGATGGAGACGCCGGAAGGCGTGCAGGATTTACACGCCATCGCTGTCCCACTGCTGCTTAACCTCGAGCCCGCGGCCTTCGATGAAACGCTCGCGCTCCTGCAACCCGCAAAGATCCAGCAGCGTTTGCGTCGCTTGCACGAAGAGATCGAAGCCGGCTCGCCGCGACCACAAATCGAACTAACCCTCGACCCGTTAGGCGTGGTCGCACCCGCCTTGAAACCGTTCGCGGGCAATGCCGCGATCGAGGAAGATCAGCCGCTCACTTCGACTGATCGCACGATGCGCGTCTTCCTGCTCGTGACCAATCAGCCGAGCATCAGCGCCTTCGATTGCCAGCGCTTGATGAAAGACGTGAACGCCTTTCGCGCGAAAGCGCACCAAGGCTGGACCGGCGGCCCGCTGGAGATTTTAGTCACCGGCCGGTCCGCCTACGTCGCGGAAATTTCGCTGAGCATGCGGCACGACATTATCATCACCGTGCTCGGTTCGATCGTGCTCGTCGGCGGAGTTTTTTACATCGGCTTCCGGCGCTGGTTGCCACTCATCGGGATGGGCTTTTCACTGTTGCTTTGTTGCCTCGTCGCGCTCGCCGCGGGCCTGTTGATTTTCGGCGAGCTCAACATGGTCACGGTTGGTTTCTGCGCGATCCTCATTGGACTCGGGGTGGATTTTGCGATCCTGATTTTCGGCCGTTACCAACAAGCGCGCGACGATGGTCACGATCATCTCCAGGCCGTCGATCTCGCGATTCAAAATCTCGGGCGCGCGGTCTTCTTCGGCGCCCTAACGACTGCGGTCGGTTTCCTCGCGCTCCTGCTTAGCGGCTCCGCCGGCTTCACTCAACTCGGCGTTCTCATCGCCATCGGGATTTTCCTCGCCGGCCTTTTTATGATGTCGGTCTTCTTCCTTTTTCTGCCACGCTCAAGTCATCCGCAGCGGCACGATTGGATCTTTCTCTTCGTGAAAAATTACGTCCGCTGGACCGTGCGGCGACCGGCAATCATGCTTTGGATCGCAACCCCGATTCTTCTTTTCCTGAGCGCGATCGCACTCTCTCCGCGCCCGCGGTTGATCTTCGACGCGAGCACAAAATCGATGGAGCCGAAGTCGAGCGCAGCCGGTTATGCACTGCACACGATCATGGAGAAAATGCCGGCCCGCTGGGAGCCGGCGATCGGGATCGTGCGCTCGGCGAACGAGCAACAATTGCACGATTACTGGCAAAAAATCGCCGCGCACTGGAGCGAACTTCAGGCAGCCGGGAAAATTAAAAGCTTCTCCACCCCGGCGGCGCTGGCCCTTTCACCAAAACGTCTAACGAGTAATCGCGCGAAGCTGCACACGATCGATTTCGCGGCCACGCGCACCGCGCTGCAAAACGCCATCGCCCAGGAAGGTTTCAGCGCCGAGACCTTCACCTTCGGGTTCAACCTTCTGGATAATCTCGCACGTGTTGCCGATCCGGCGGCGAAGCTTGCCGATTGGCGGACGCAACTTCCAGAAACCTCGAGCTGGTGGTTTCTGGTCGATCGTTATTTCGCGCACGATCCCCTGCTCTCCACTGGTTTCGTGACCACGAACGAGCCGATCACGACCCAGGTGCAAAAGGAAATGCTCGCGCACGAACTCCCGGTCGCGGGGGTGCCGATCACGTTGTCCGGCTGGAGTTTTACCCTCACCGATTTGGTGCCGTGGTCGCATCGGCAATTGATTTTGATCAGCACGATGATGGCAATTTTCGACGCCACTTTGCTGGCGCTGCTCTATCGCGATTGGCGACTCTGGTTGATCCAAATCGCGACCCTGGCGATGGCCGTCGCGGCCATGATCGCCTCGATGAAGCTGCTCCAGATCCCGCTGAATTTGCTTAACGTTCTTGCCTTCCGACTCGTCCTCGCGATCGGCGTCGATTACGGAATTTATGTGCTCCTCGTCTGGCAAAAAGCGAAGGATCTCGAGCACGATGTCGCCGGCGTCGTCAAACCGGTGATCCTCGCCGGCCTGACTGCGATCGCCGGTTTCGGCTCGCTCGGCTTGGCGAATAATCCAACCCTCGCTGGTCTCGGGATCGCTTGTGCGTTAGGGATATTTTGGAGCCTGGCTGCGACTGTCTTTTTCACTTTACCGGCGACGGCGGCGGCTGAACCGAAGACCTGGCGCGAAGAATAACCGGAGACTCACGTCTAACTCACCGACCATGTTTCGATCACTTTGTTTTTCTCTTCTCTTTTGTCTGCTCGCAGGTCCGCTTCTTCAAGCCGAGCCGCTCGCGCCTAACGACCTCAAGGTTCTGCTCGGGAGGATTCGGGAAAAACGCGCGGCCGCCCCGCAAGTGCGCGCGGAGTTTCGCGAAGAGAAAACTCTCCGGATGATGAACAAACCGATCGTCAGCGCGGGCGCGGTCTGGTTTCAAGCGCCGAATAAATTCCGCCGCGAAGTGAAGGGAAATTCCCCCAGCCTGACGGTCAGCGATGGCAGCCAGCTCTGGATCTATTACCCGAAATTTCAATCTGCGGAACACTACTCGTTAGGCAAACATTCGCCCCTCGACGCCGGCATTGCCGCGATCACCGCGAGCCTGAATCTCGAGCGCGTGGAAGAGACCTATAACATTGGTGGCGCGCGCGAAGGCAACGGTTACGTCCTCCAACTTGGACCACGGACGCCCTCCATGCGACGCCTGCTGCAACAGTTCACGATCCATTTCAACGAAGCCCTGCAGGTCGATCGCACGGAAATGACCCAGCCGAATGGCGACCGCATCCTCACCAGTTATGCAAACGAAAGCCGCGCCCCAATCTCGCCGGGGTTGTTTGAATTTACTCCGCCGGCCGGCACTGACATCAGCACTCCACTCGGTCGCTAGCGCGCGCCGGAAAAACGCCCCGGCCGCTGGCACGAAAACTTCTCGCAAAAGTCCCGTGCGCATTCTCATCGCCGACGACCAAAGGGACGTGGCTGCCGCCTTGGCCGCGCTGGTTTCATCGTCGAACCACGAGGTCGTGGAAATCGTCGGCAGCGGGCTGGATGCGATTCATGCCTACGCTCGGCACAAGCCCGACGTCGTCCTGATGGACTACTGGATGTCGAAACTTAACGGCGCCACCGCCTGTCGAAATATTCGCGCGAAAGATCCGCAGGCGCGCATCATTCTCATCTCCGGTTTTGCTTGCGCCGAAACCCCGGAAACCCTGGGCGCGAGCGCAATTCTACAAAAACCTGTGACCCGCGCGCGCTTGGAAGAAGCGATCGCGAACGCGCTGCGCTAAGCTGTATTACTGGTTTGCTCCAACCGAAAGGTCGGCGAAAACGTGGTTGCTTTTAGTGGACCGCCACCGGCCCGAGTGGTTGGCGTTTGGTTCCCTGTCGTGACCGAAACCGGCCTAGAAACCTTCGCGCTTGTTCTGCTCGTTAGGTATGGAGCCTTCGATGACCAATAGGAAAGGCTCGACCAGCCCGGCGACGGCATCGTGAAAGACACGCATGAACTCGTCGCCGTTCTCTCGCGCGAGCACCGGGTTGTGTAACTTGATTTTCGGAACTCCGCGAATCAGGCCGCGCGAAACCCTCGCGGCGCCCCACAGCCGGACCGTGGCCGATTGGGATCGCTTACCCAAAGCTTAATCGCGCAGCCGTGTGCAAGCGGCCCCGCCGCGGGGAAACGCGCGCGCTCAGCCGGATTGTTTTTGGATCGACTCCAAGACTTTTCTGGCCGCGTTGTGTCCGGGAATGCCGCTGACCGCGCCGCCGCGGTGGGCGCTGGAGCCGCAGTAAAAGACATTCGCGAATTCGGTTTCTACTCCCCAGCGGCCGGCGTCGGCGTCAGTTTCCGCAAATGGAAAGGTGGGCGCGTTTTGGAAAATGTTACCGTGATAAAGACCGAGCGCCTCCTCGAGATCGACCGGACTCTTACTCTCCACGCAGAGACTGCCGTCGCGCGCCACGGCCAGGCAATCTTCCAGCGGCTCGGCGAGCCATTGGTTTAGCCGGGCGATGAATCTTTGTTCCGCTTGCGCGCGAACCGCCGCGTTGTTTTTCGCGAATAACTTCCAAGGCGTGTCGAGACCAAACAAAGTCATAGTCTGGAAACCTTGCCCACGTAACTCCGGCGCTAGGATGCTGCCATCGGTTAGAGTATGGGTATAAATCTCGCACGGGATTTTTTCCGGTAACTCGCCGGCCGCAGCCTGCGCATAGCTCTGGTCCATCTCCTCATAACCTTCATCGCAGTGGAACGTTCCGCAGAAGGCCTCGTTAGGCGGATAACCGGTGGCCTTCAATTTCGGCAAACGCCGCAGGAGCATATTCATCTTGAAGACCGAGCCTTCATCAGTCGGATCAGGCACGAACGGCGTCCCCCCGTATTTCGCGAGCACGTTCCGGCCGAAATTCACCAGAAGAAAACGCGCTTCGATTGTTTGCGTCCGCTCATTGGCGGCGAACTCGATCGTTCGCTTGCGCCCTTCTAAGTCGAGCGCTTTCAACTCCACCCCGGTCACGATCTCCGCGCCCGCCTCCCGCGCGGCGCGCTCCAGTTCGTTCGCGACCGCCCCCATCCCACCGACTGGCACTTTCCATTCGCCGGTCTTGTTCCCGATCAGATGATAAAGAAAACAGCGGTTCTGCAGCAGCGTCGCATCGTGCGGATGAGTGAAGACGCCGATCTTCGCGTCTGTTAAAACCAATCCGCGAACGAGATCGTTTTCCAGGTAGCGCTCGATCGCGCGCCCCAGCGGTTCCTCCGCTAGGCTGCGCCATGCTTCTCGCGAAATTTCATCCACCTCAAAACGGCGGCGAAACTCATCCCGCGAAACCAGCGGCTCCAGCATCGCGTCCCAGGCCTGCTCCGCGAAGACGCGCGCGAGTTGGTAGAAGCGCTTCATCTGCTCGTGCTCGCGGTGATTACCGGCGAGCTTAAACATCGACTCGGCGCTAACCGCGTCGGAGACATTGCTTAAGAGCAGCCCGCCATGCTTTCCGTCCTGCACGTAGGGCGTGAACGAACCGGTCGCGCGCCGGCGTAGCTCAAGTTTCAGCCCAAGGTCGCGAATGATCCTCTCCGGAAACAGACTAACCAGGTAGGAGTAACGCGATAAGCGCGCCTCATAATCCGGAAAGACCTTTTGCGAAGTCGTCGCGCCGCCGACGTAATCATTCTTCTCCAGGAGCAGCACGCTCAAGCCCGCGCGCGCCAGATAAGCCGCGGCCACCAAGCCGTTATGGCCCGCGCCGAGAATAACGACGTCATAGTTGCTCCGAAATAGCATCGAGTCCGCTGTCTCTATACCGCTTCCCGGCAATCTCGCGAGCAGACCTCGCTTTCGCGTCGACTTGTTCCTGCGCCCGACGATACCCTTCTTCCGTGAGGCTTGGCTGGATGGGTTTGCTTGCGGTCGTTGGCCTTGGTCTGTCGGACCTCAAGGCCGCCGACCGCACGATTGAGCCGATCGTCTCGCATATCCCGCGTGCGGCGGTCGATTCCAGCGGACTGGCGACGATCGGCTACAGCAAACATTTGCACGCTCTGGAAATCCAGTTTCGGGATGGGCTGATTTATCGTTATCTCGAAGTGCCGGTGGTGACTTACCGCGAGCTAGTCTCAGCCGAATCGAAGGCGCGTTTTTATAACCAACGAATCCGAGGCAAGTATCATTGCCTGCGGGTTAGACCGAAACGCACCCGATGACTATGCCGAAAGTGCGCCGGCAAATTTTCGTCCTCACCCTCGAGGAGAAAAAGATCGTCGCATGCGTGGTTGGCGCGCTGCTCCTTGGCCTCGCGACCAGGCATTATCGCGCGACCCATCCGCACCCGCCGCCGGTGTTAACTGCCAAACAGGAGCGCGCGGCAAAATCCGAAGCCCGGGCCGCAGTCGCGAGCTCCCGATCCGCCAATCGCGCGGCAACTCGCGTCAAACCGGCGCCGTCTCCGGAGCTGGCGGACGACGAGTGACGATCGCGTTGGCCATTCTTTCAGGACGACTTCGTCCAACAATCCCTGCGCGTCGCGCGGAATTTGTGACACACTCAACCCGTGCGCGTCCTCATAGCCGACGATCAGAAAAGTGTCGGAGTGACTCTCGCGGAATTGGTCGCGCGCTGTGGCCATGAGGTCGTGGAAGTGGTCGGCTCGGGCTTGGACGCGATCCACGGCTACAGCCGGCATAATCCGGATGTTGTCCTGATGGATTACTCGATGCCGCGGCTGAACGGCGCCACCGCCTGCCGCATGATCCTGGCGAAGAATCCCGCCGCCAAAATCATTCTCGTTTCGGGCGCGACGGCGGTAAACGATATCGCCGACTCGGGCGCAGTGGCGGTGCTGGCGAAGCCGCTCGATTTGGAACGGCTTTACGCCGCGCTTTACGATGCGGGCACTCCGCCGGCCGCCGAAAAATCCGCCGCCCCTTAAGACTCGTTAGGGGGGCGATTTTTTTGTGCGCGCCACCCTTCCGGCTTTTCCGAAATTGCGCTAACCTGACCGCCAACGTGATCACCGCCCATCGATCGAACCAGCGCCAGCGCCCATTCTGAGTCATGCACATTAAAGACATCATGCACGCGGGCGGGCCGACGTTTTCGTTCGAGTTCTTCCCGCCGAAAACGCCCGAAGCCGCGGAGAACCTTTACCAGACAATCCGTGAGCTGGAGTCCTACACGCCGCACTTCGTCAGCGTGACCTACGGCGCGGGAGGCTCGACCCGCGAGCTGACCCACGACCTCGTCGAGCGCATCCAAAACACCACCAAGCTCGACCCAATCCCCCACCTCACCTGCGTCTGCCACAAGCACGACGAGATCGAGTCGATCCTCGAGCGCTATGCGAAAAATTGCATCGGGAACATTCTCGCGCTCGGCGGCGACCCGCCGCGCGGCTGCGCCTACGATAAGTCCGCCGATGTCTTCCAACACGCGGTCGACCTTGTAAAATTCATCCGGAAGTTCAACGAATCCGGTGCCCATCCCGATCCGCGCGGCTTCGGCATCGGCGTCGCTGGTTTCCCCGAAGGCCATCCGGGAACGCCGAATCGCCTCGTCGAAATGGAACATCTGAAAGCGAAGATCGACGCCGGCGCGGATTACATCGTCACCCAGCTTTTCTTCGATAACCGCGACTTCTACGATTTCCGCGAGCGCTGCGACCTCGCCGGCATCCGCGTCCCAATCATCGCCGGGATCATGCCGATCACCTCCCTGAGCGGCTGCAAACGTATCGCCGAACTTGCCGGCGGTTCGCGCTTCCCCGCGAAACTTCTGCGCGCCTTACAACGTTGCGGAGACGACCGCAAAATGGTCGAACGCGTCGGCGTCCACTTCGCCCTCGAGCAATGCCACGACTTGTTAGACAACCACGTCGCCGGGATTCATTTCTACACGCTCAATCGCTCCGACGCCACCCGCACCATCTTCGATAGCCTCGGAATTCCGCGACGAGATATCGAGCAGCCAGTCGCCGATGCTACTCGTTAGGCACGAGGACGTGGTTAGCTTTGGCCTTCGTTTCCTGGCTCGTGTTGACGATGTCCTGTCTGGAATCGCGCGGGGATTCATTGGAGGCTAGAGTTTGCGAGTCATGTGCTCTGCGCGACAGCGGGCGCGGGGTGCACTGCGATTTAGCGATGCGGATGGATTTCGCTTTTGGCGGGATCGGCTGCTAAGATTTCCCGCGCGATGAAACGGTTAGTCTATGAACTGAGCGAGAGCTGGAAGATTGCGCTCGCGCAGATGCAGGCGAACAAGACGCGCTCGATGTTGACCGCGTTGGGGGTGATCATCGGGATCGTGGCGGTGACGCTCATGGGGACGGCGATCAATGGCATCCAGACGGGGTTCGACAAGAGCATGTCGATCCTCGGGGATGATGTGCTCTATGTGAGCCAGTATCCGTGGGCGCGGGTGAACGATTGGTGGAACTACCGCGACCGGCGCGAGATTAAGACGGAGTACGCGGAGACGATCAACCGGATGATCGCGGCGACGCCGAATTCGCACCTGATCACGGCGGTGCCGACGTCGAATGTGGTCCGGAGCGTGAAGTACCAGGAGAACCAGGTGAGTAATATTTTCGTGCAAGGGACGACGGCGGATTATCCGCTGATCTCGACGGTGGATTTCACGGCGGGGCGTTTTTTTAACGATACGGAGACGAAGGGCGCGGCGAATGTCTGCCTGCTCGGCTACGATGTGGCGGATGCGCTGTTTCCCGGGGGTCAGCCGATCGACAAGTTCGTGCAGATCAGCGGGCAGCGTTTCAAGGTGATCGGCGTGGGGGCGCGGCAGGGTTCGTTCCTCGGACTCTTCAGCCTGGACTCGATCGTGATCGTGCCGCTGCCGGCGTTTAAGCGTTACTTCAGCGCGAAGAGTGAGTCGGACGTGCGGGTGAAGGTGAAAGACAAGACGCACTTGGAGGAGGCGAAAGGCGAGCTGACGGCGCTGATGCGGCGGGTGCGCGGCTTGGCGCCGGAGAAGAAGGACGACTTCAATATTAATGAGCAGCAAGCCTTCAAGAGCACGCTCGATCCGGTGAAGAATTCGATCGCGATCGCGGGGTTGTTCATCACCGGACTGTCGCTCTTTGTCGGCGCGATCGGGATTATGAATATCACTTTCGTGAGCGTGAAGGAGCGGACAAAGGAGATCGGCACGCGCAAGGCGCTGGGGGCGCGGCGGCGGACGATTTTGTTGCAATTCCTGATCGAATCGACGGCGCTTTGCATCCTCGGTGGTATGATCGGGCTGACTTTTGCTTACTTGCTTTGTTTCGCGATCGGCAAGGCGATGCCGTCGTTTCCGATCCAGATTTCGCTGGGGCTGGTGCTGGCGAGCATGTTCGTCTCGGTGCTGACGGGTTTGGTCTCGGGATTCGCGCCGGCTTGGTCGGCTTCGCGCTTAGATCCAGTGACGGCGCTTCGTTATGAGTGAAGTCGGGTTGACCACAGAGAGCGCCTATTCCTCTGTGCGCTCCGTGACCTCGGTGGTTTAACAAAATTTCATGCAATTCCGCGAAATTATTTCCATGGCTTTGCAGTCGTTAGGCGCAAACAAGCTGCGCTCCGGGCTGACGATGATCGGGATCACCATCGGGGTCTTCTCGGTGATCTCGGTGATGACGGCGATCGGCGCGCTCCAGACTTCGATCGAGAGCGGGATTAGTTTTCTGGGCTCGAATATTTTCCAGTTTGCGAAGTATCCGATCAGCGGCGGCCAGGGCGGACGGAACGCGGAGAAGTATGAGAACCGGCGGAACGTGAGCTACGCGCAGGCGCTGCGTTATTACGCGCTCATGGATGGGATCGCGCGTGAGGTTTGCCTGAAGACTTTCGACGGCAAAGGCCAGGCCGTTTACAACGGGGTCAAGACTCCGCCAAGCCTGACGGTGGCCGGGTCTAACAAGAGCTTCCTGACCGCGAACAGCTACTCGCTCGGTTACGGACGCAACATTTCCGACGAGGACGTGGAGCTCGCGCGCAGTGTCGTGGTCATCGGAAAAGCCATCGAGAAACGGCTTTTCCCGCATGAATCGCCGATCGGCAAGATCATGAAACTAAGCGGTCATCCGGTGACGATCGTCGGTGTTCTCGAGGAGAAAGGGACGGCGTTCGGCCAAAGCCAGGACGACATCTGCGTGATTCCCATTACGCGTTTCTTCGAGAATTTCGGCTCCGCGAAACGCTCGGTGAACATCGCCACGCAATCGTTTTCGCAGGAGTCCTACAACCGCACGATGGACAAGGCGATCGGCGCGATGCGGATCGCACGCGGCTTGAAACCGAATCAGCCTAACGACTTCGAGATTTACTCGAACGATTCGCTCAAG
This sequence comes from Chthoniobacterales bacterium, assembly GCA_051005695.1. Lineage (GTDB taxonomy): Bacteria > Verrucomicrobiota > Verrucomicrobiia > Chthoniobacterales > UBA10450 > JACCTI01. The sequence continues at coordinate 46,915 of JBPCJC010000063.1, forward strand.
AGCGCGTTTGCTTCCATCGCCGGGGTGGTGCGGATCGGCGCGTTCGTCATCAGCTTGATCGCGCTCGTCGCCGCCGGCATCGGGATCATGAACATTATGCTCGTGAGCGTGACCGAGCGGACGAAGGAAATCGGGATCCGCAAATCGATCGGCGCGCGCAGCCGCGATATCCTCCGCCAATTCCTGGCCGAGGCCGTTTTCATTTCCGAGGCAGGCGGATTGCTCGGGATTTTGCTCGGCGTCATCGGCGGGAATGCGCTCGCCAGTTGGCTAAAGGCGGACCTGATCTTTCCGTTCGGCTGGGCGCTCGCAGGCCTGTTGGTTTGCTCGGCCATCGGGATCGGATTCGGATTTTACCCGGCCTATCGGGCGGCTTCGCTGGATCCGATCGAGGCGTTACGCTTCGAATAAAGCGCACGTCTCAAAGGCTTAAGGGACGAAAGCACGCCCGGCGCGTTTCAGTGCTTGGCGATATTTATGGATTCTTCTATTCTCATCTCTCGAATTGCCCACCCCTGTGCCTCTGTTCCCCCAAGCTTCCGTCGGCACAGCCGGGAATATTCTTCTCATCGAGGAATATGATGCGCTCGCGGCCGCATTCGGTTCGGCCTTAAGAAGGCTCGCACCGGACAAGGAAACGATCGTCGCGCGCTCGTTTGCGGAGGCCGAAAAAGTCGCGGACCGGATTCATCCCGATCTTTTTGTAATCGATTTCGATCCCCCACCCCATCGTGCGATCGCTTTTCTAAATCGGCTGAAATCGCAGCACCCGGAAGCGCGCGTCCTGATCATCGCCGCCAGCCAATGGCCGGAACTCGCGCGCCAGCGTCATCGACCGGGCGGATTGCATTTCATCGAGAAGCCATTTGAGCTCGCTAAATTCGACGTGGCCTTGAAGACATTATTGCCCACGGAGGAGACGGCCGCTGCTTCCGTAAACATCGGCGCGCTCCGCGATCTCGATTTGACCGATATGATCGCGCTCTTCGGATCGATCGGCGCGAACACGGTTCTCAAAGTCACGGCCACCAGCGGGAGCATCGGCGAGATTTATTTTGCTGGCGGCCAGCTCACCAGTGCCACTGCCGGCAGCAAGACCGGCTCCTCCGGGCTCGAGGAAATGCTCCGCTGGAAATCGCCGCGATTTGCAGAAATGGCTTCGCGCGACGAACGCCCCCGAACGATGCGCGGCCGCTGGACGACGATCTTGTCCGCGGCCTTGCGCGCGACGCGCCCGATCGAAGAAGCCGCACCGTCGAGCGCTGCATTCGTTGCGCCCGCACCCCCAGAGAAGAAGGTTGTGGTGATCGACGACACCGAATTGCTTCTGGTTTTCGTCGAGGATGTTCTCCGGACAGCGCGGCCGTCTCTGAAAATCTTCACCGCGTCGAACGGATTCGAAGGTTTGCGCCGGACCGCGGAGAACCTACCCGATCTGGTCCTGCTCGATTACAGCCTGCCGGATATTGCGGGCGGCGAAGTCTGCCGGCTCCTGTTGGAAGACGCGCTGACCGCGCGCATCCCGGTGATCATGATGTCGGGACACGTCGCGGAAATGGCGAGCACCGCCGCAAAATATCCCAACGTGATCGCGAGCATCGCCAAGCCTTTTGTCTCTTCAGCACTCGTTAGTCTGGTGGAGCAGACGCTCTCCGATCTCGAGCAACCCGCATCCGCCAAGCGCAAACGCGCCGCGCGTTCGTCAAAGCGCATCGCGCCGAAAACGGTCTCGCCCGGGTCGGAAACGGAATCCGCGAACGCGAATCCATCCGATCCTTCCGCGCCGCCGGTCCCGGACAACGGCAGCTTCACGCCGGCAGCGCCGGTTGACCCCGCTGTGCCGGCGACGATCGACCCCGAGCAGGCCGAACGACCACCACCGGAGACGCCGCCCCCAGAAAGCCCGGCTTCCCTCCCGGAACCCATCGATTCCCCTCCCACTTTCGAACCACCCCCGGAGAAGCTTCCAGAAATTCCGCCTAACGAGTCCGCGCCGAACGAACCGACGCTGCCCGCGGCAGACTTGCCTAACGAGACCTCGCAGGCGCCGAAGGAGCCGGCGACCGCCGCCCGGATTCCGCGCGCGAAAGGGAACACGGTCGTCCTGGCGATGCCGCTCGAGATCACTTCGATTCAATTTTCGAGCACACTCCAAGTGCGAGCGATCCGGGCGAAACCGAACTCGTCGATCGTTTCGGTGCACATCCTGCCCGCGGGCGTTTCGCCCGAAGAGGTGGTCGCGAAAAATTTTGAATTGGAACACGTCGACCTCGATACGCGCGGCCAGATCCGCGCAGTGCATCTCGCGCCGGCGGCGGCCTCGGCGGGCGAGCCGGTCGGCGGACGAACGCTCGCCGTCGCGGAGCTGGCGGCGTTTTCCGAAGGCGAAGAGACGATGCAGTTACTGGCCGAGCCGGGCGCATCGATGCCGATTCATCTGCTGACTTTATTCGAACTGGTGTCGGTGGAATTAGCGGAGGGTTTTTCCATCGGACGCCTCAGGCTACAAACCCGAAACGCAAAAGTGCGGGTGAAACTGGTGCGGGAAAATCTTCGCACCGGTCTGACATTTCAGAGCGCGCAGGTCCTGCTCAATCGCTCCGCCCAGATCGCGGATGTCTTGTTAGACGCGCTCGCCTGACTACTCCAGGCCGAGCGCGCGAAAAGTATCGTCGACGTGCCGGAGGTGAACCTCGAGCGAGCAAAGCTGGTCGACTTCGTCGGCCGCAACTAGGGCCGTGATCTCGGGCTCAACTTTGGCATTTTCTGCGAAAGATTTTTCGCCCTGCCAGGTTTTCATGGCCGCGCGTTGCACCGCTTCGTAGGCGGTTTTGCGTTCCGCGCCGGCGCGCGTCAGCGCGAGCAGGATCGATTGGCTGAAATACAAACCTTTCGTTAGGCAAAGATTGCGTTCCATGTTTTCGGGATAAACCTGAAGCCCGTCGACCAACTCGCGCAGTTTCACCAGCATGTAGTCCATCAGCGTGCAGCCATCGGGCAAAATGATCCGCTCCGCGCTCGAATGGCTGATGTCGCGCTCGTGCCAAAGGGCGACGTTTTCCAGCGCAGTGACCGCGTACCCACGAAGAACGCGCGCCAGCCCGGAAAGACGTTCGCCGGTGATCGGGTTGCGCTTGTGCGGCATCGCTGAACTTCCCTTCTGGCCTTCGCCGAAAAATTCCTCCACTTCCAAAACTTCCGTGCGCTGCAAATGGCGGAACTCCGTCGCCCAGCGATCGATGCTCGAAGCGATCAAGGCCAGGGTGGTGGAAAATTCTGCGTGCCGATCGCGCTGGATAATCTGGGTGGAAAGCGCAGCCGGCTTGAGTCCGAGCTTTTCGCAAACCGCGCGCTCGATTGCCGGATCGAGATGCGCATGGGTTCCGACCGCGCCGCTCAGTTTGCCGACGCGCACGCGTTCCGCCGTTTGCGCGAGCCGCTCTTCCGCGCGCCCGAATTCGTCGAACATCAACGCCATTTTCAGGCCGAAGGTAATCGGCTCCGCGTGAATCCCGTGACTGCGGCCGATCATCGGCGTCATCTTGTAACGCCGCGCTTTCTCGGCTACGACCGCGCGCAATTGGGCGAGATCATCGGCGAGGATTTTCGCGGCTTCGGTTAACTGCACCGCGAGCGTGGTGTCGAGAATATCGGACGAGGTCAATCCTTGGTGCATCCAGCGCGCGGCCGGGCCGACCGAGACAGCGACGTTCTCGAGAAAAGCGATGACGTCGTGGTTTGTCCGGCGCTCAATCTCGGCAATCTCGGGAATGGAAAAGCGCGCGTGTTTCCGAATTTCCTCCGCATCGGCGCGCGGAATTTGTCCCAGATCCGCCATCGCTTCGCAGGCGAGCGTCTCAATTTCGAGCCAAATTTCGAACTTCCGCTGCTCCGACCAAAGGTCGCGCATCGGCGCGCGGGAGTAGCGATCGATCACGCGCGGAAGATAAAAGCGGGGCGCGGAAGCGAAAGCGTTTTGTACGCAAGAAAGCGCCGCCAGCGATCAAGCCGAACGGCGCTTCCTTATGGGCAGAAAAATTTAGGGACGCTTAGCAGACGCGGGCGCGGGTGAAGCGGCCATTACTCTGCACGCGCACCTGTCCGCTGCCGAGCAAATCCGCCACGGCCGCGACCGTCTCCTTAGTGCTCTTGGTGCAGGAGCTGACGGCGAGGATGAGGTCACCGAGCGAGAGAGTTTGGGTCTTGAGGATCTGCTTGTTCTTTTTCATAGCGATGCCGTTTAGAGAGCAATCGCGGTGCCATCGTTCAAACTGAGATCGGCCCGCGGAAAATTTCTTTTGCGAGCCCGCCGCCGCATCGAGGCCGATAAAAACCGCGACAGATGTGTCAGCAAACCAACAGCGGCTTAGGCATTGCGCCGCGCGCTCAGGCGCATCACGCCCAGATAGAGTGCGGTAAACAGGACGACGATAAGAATGATCGAGACCGATTGCGATTTGATGAAGGCGACCATCGCGTCCGGATTCGAGATCAGGTCCGGCCGAATCCGGAACGCTTTCCGCCCGAGGAAAGCGAGGATGTAGCACCAGATCGCTGAGCCGAGAATCGTCATCAGGCTGAAAACCGCGAAGTTCATCCGCACAATTCCGGCCGGGATCGAGATCAGGTGGCGAATGACCGGCAGGAGGCGCGCGAAAAAAATCCCGCCCGCTTCGTAGCGTTCCAGCCAAAGTTCTGCGCGTTCGAGTTTGTCCGGACCGAGGAGCAAAAATTTTCCGTAACGCGCGATCAACGGCCGGCCGACTACGCGCGACACCCAGTAACTGATCGCCGCGCCCAGATAAGAGCCAAAGGTGCCCGCGAGCACGACCATCGAAAAATTCAGGTGGCCCTGCGCCGCGAGAAACGCCGCCGGTGGAATGACCACTTCGCTCGGCACCGGCAGGATCGAGCTCTCCATCGCCATCAACAAAATGATGCCGAGATAGCCCCAGTTAAGCACCCAGTGAAACCAGATTTCGAGAAAGTGATGCATGCGGCGATTTCGGTTTTTCGATTGGTGATTTCGGACTTAGCCTGCGTGGAGACGCGCGCTGTAGTTCAAACCAGATTCCGCATTCCGCAATCCGAATTTCCCCGATGTCGATCTATCGCCGCGTGCTTCGTTATTACCGGCCCTTTCTCGGCCAGACGCTCTTCGGCCTTCTGCTTACGCTGATCGGCATCGGGCTCAATTTGCTCAAGCCCTGGCCATTCAAGATCATTGTCGACGACGTCCTCGGGCACAATCCGCACGCGCGTTTTGGAAATTCTCCGCGCCTGCTTCCGTGGATTTGTCTCGCGCTGATCGCGATCCAGTTGCTCTGGGGTCTGCTCAACATGGCGAGTAATTACCTCTTCGTGAAAATCGGATTGCAGGCGCTGCTGAAATTGCGCACCGACCTTTACGCCTACCTCCAGTCGCTCTCCCTGCGCTATCACGATGCGCGGCGTTCGAGCGATTCCAGCTTTCGCGTGGCCTACGATTCGCAATCCATCCAGACGATGTACAACCAGGGATTCACCAATATCTTTGGCTCGGTCATCACTCTCATCGGCACCTTCGTGGTCATGGTGCAAATCGATTGGGCCCTGACCTTGCTCTCGTTAGGCGTGGTGCCTTTGATCGTCGCCGCGATTTATTATTTTGCGCATCGCATTCGCAGCCAATCCACTTCCATCCACGAGCAGGACAGCGCCCTGCTCGCGCAGGCACAGGAAGGTTTGAGCTCGGTCCGCATGGTCCACGCCTTCGGCCGCGAGCAATGGGAAGTGCGGCAATTTTATCACCAGGCGCGCATGAGTTTGCAGGCGAATCTCCGGCTAACCCTGACGAATGTGCACAGCGCGCTCGTCATCAGCACCCTGATGGTTATCGGCACCGCGGCCATGTATTACCTCGGCACGCTGCACGTGCTTTCCGGTTCGCTCACCCTCGGCTCGCTCCTCGTCTTCAGCGCGTATCTGCTGATGCTTTATCAACCGCTGGAATCCCTCACCTACACAACCTGGGCGATGGAAGGCGCGGCCGCCGGCGCGCAGCGTTGCTTTGAAGTCCTCGATCGCGCGGACGATGTCGCCGATTCCCCGGACGCGGCTGTGATCTCTTCCAGCAAAGGTGCCATCGGCTTCGAAAATGTGAGCTTCGGTTATGCCGAGGATCAACCAGTCATCGCCGGCGTCGATCTGCAAATTGAACCGAACCAAATCGTCGGGCTCGTCGGCGGCACCGGCGCGGGCAAGAGCACTCTGCTCAGCCTGGTGCCACGCTTTTACGATCCGACCAATGGCCGCGTCACCCTCGATGGGCGCGACGTTCGCCAGATCACGAAGAAATCTTTGCGCTCACAAATCGCGATCGTCCTGCAGGACACGATTCTGTTTTCCACCACCGTCCGCGAAAACATTGCCTACGGCCGCCCCGACGCTTCCGACGAACAAATCCGCGAAGCCGCGCGGCGCGCGCAGGCCGACGATTTCATCAATCGCATGCCCGCCGGTTACCATAGTCCGGTCGGCGAACGCGGCGGCCATCTCAGCGTCGGCCAGCGCCAGCGCATCGGGATCGCGCGCGCTTTTTTAAAAAACGCGCCCATCCTTTTACTCGACGAACCGACCTCCGCGCTCGATCCGACAACGGAGGCGGCGATCATGGAGACGATCAAGGAACTCATGCGCGGCCGCACCACCCTCATCGTGACGCACCGGCTCTCCACCATCCACGGCGTCGATCGCATCGTCGTTCTGGAACGCGGCCGCCTGGTCGAACAAGGCACCGGCCCGGAACTGGTCGCGCGCGCCGGGCCCTACGCCACCCTTTACGCGGCCGGCAATTACACTCGTTAGGCAAAAACGCGCATGAGCAATGTCGATCGCGAGCGCCGGGTGGAAGGTGATTGGTGGAAGGAACCGATTCCACCGAACATCGAATTCGGCACCGGTTTCTACTGCGAGACCGCGCAGATCTTTCGCCATTTCAAGAATCGCCAGCCGCGCGCAGTTGTCATCGGCGACCATGTCTCCTGTTACGCCGGTTGTTCCTTTGCCCTCGGCGTGCGCGGCACTTGCACCATCGGCGACTTCACCCTTCTCAACGGCGCCCTCATCATGGCCGAAGAACGGATCGAAATCGGTTCGCATTGCCTGATCTCCTGGAATGTCGGGATCGCCGATTCCGATTTTCACCCGCTCCCGCCTACCGAGCGATTAATCGACGCCGAAGCGCTCGCCCCTTTCTTCGCCGGCCGTCCGCCCCGACCGCCGATCCGTACCGCCCCGGTGATCATCCACGATAACGTCTGGATTGGGATGAACGCGGTCATCCTCAAGGGCGTACACATCGGCGAAAATTCCGTCGTCGCCGCCGGCTCGGTCGTCACCAAAAGCGTCCCGCCAAACGTCGTTGTCGCAGGAAACCCGGCGATCCTGGTCAAGGAATTTTAGCCGCCACCACTCGTTAGGCTGCCCACATGAAGCGGAAGCGAATCGTCGTCATGGGCTTCATGGGCGCGATCCCCATCGCTGGCGTCGTCTGGCAACATATCCATTACATCGTCGGTCTGCAACGACTCGGGCACGACGTCTTCTACCTCGAGGATTCGGCACGGCTGCCGTACAATCCGAAGACCTTCGAGGTAAATAACAGCTTCGAATACGCAGTCGCCTCGCTCCGCATGCTGGCGACGGAATTTGGTTTCGAAAATCGTTGGGGTTTCTGTGCGCGCTACCTTCCCGGCAATCCCGGCGCGGGTTTGTCGCTGAAGAAAATTCGCCAACTCTATCGCGACGCCGATGCCATCCTGAACGTCTGCGGCTCGCAGGAATTCAATGACGACCTGCTTGCCAGCGAGCGCATCATTTATGTCGAAAGCGATCCCGGCTTGGAGCAGATCAAAGTCGACCAGGGCAAGCGCGAGACGATCAAATATCTTCGGCGTCATCACGCCTTGTTCACCTTTGGCGAAAACGTCGGTGCTAAAAATTTTCCGGTGCCGACACACGGAATGAAATGGTTGCCAACCCGCCAGCCCGTGGTGACCGATTTCTGGAAAACCAGTCGCGCACCAAAAGCCGGCGCGGTCTTCACTTCGGTGGCCAACTGGAACACCAGTGACTTGAAAGATTTTGTCTGGCGCGACGAAAAATATCTCTGGAGCAAATCGCGCGAGTTCCTCCGCTTCGTCGATGCGCCGAAAAAATCCGGCGAAGAATTCGAGCTCGCGACCGACATTAAAGATGCGGCGACTCGCGAAAAATTTCGGCGCAACCGCTGGCGCTTTCGCGCGCCAATGAAGATGAGCGTGGACCACCGCGTTTATCGCGCCTATCTCCGTCAATCGAAAGGCGAGTTCACCGTCGCCAAGGATCAATACGTGCGCCTCCGCACCGGTTGGTTTAGCGATCGCAGTGCGTGTTATCTGGCTGCGGGCCGACCAGTGATTACCCAGCAGACCGGCTTTACCGATTACTACGGCGGCGGAGCCGGTTTGTTTGCCTTCGACTCGTTAGGCGAAATCGCCGAGGCGGTAAAAATGATCAACGCCGATTACCGCCGGCACGCCCGCGCCGCCCGCGAAATCGCCTGCGAATTTTTCGAAGCCGAGACCGTCCTGCGTTCGCTCCTCGAACGCGCCGGGGTTTGAAATCCTCGATCGCGTCGTGACGGATGCGCGCGTTGTCATTTCGAGTCGCGAAGACGACGAGCGACCCCGCAGGGTGCTTGGTCACAACAGCATGAGGGCATAATCTCAGCACCCTCTGCGAGGTCCCTCGGCGCGCTTCGCCGCCTCGGGATGACAAGGTGTGCAAGCCACTCGCGCGTTTTTTCGCGGTAAGCGTCGGGATTTGATTTCCCGGGCTTCTGTCCCATCTTCTCCGTCTTCTCGCGATGTTTCGTTGCTGTTTTTGGCTCTGCCTCACTCTCTTCATCGCCAGCAATCTCGAGGCGCAACCGAACGGAAAAATCCAGAAAAGTCTGGTGCGCATTACCGCTACCGACGTCGAGCCGGATTATCGCGCGCCTTGGAATTCCGGCGGAATTCAGCGCGGCGTCGGCGCCGGTTTCATTATCGATGGGGACCGGATCATGACCAACGCGCACGTGGTCAGCAACAGCCGCTACCTCACGGTCGAACGCGAAGGCGATCCGAATAAATATCCGGCGACGGTTTTATTCGTGGCGAACGATTGCGATCTCGCGCTCATCAAAGTGGCCTCGCCTAATTTCTACACAAACATGGCGCCGCTGATCCTCGGCGGCATTCCGGAATTGGAGTCCACGGTGTCGGCTTACGGTTATCCGATCGGCGGGCAACGGATGTCGGTCACGACTGGGATTGTTTCGCGCATCGACTTCCAGGTGTACTCGCATTCCTCGATCGATTCGCACCTTGCGATTCAGATCAGCGCGCAGATTAACCCGGGCAACAGCGGCGGCCCGGTGATGCAAGGCGGCAAAGTCGTCGGGGTCGCGTTTCAAGGCTACAGCGGCGACGTCGCGCAAGGCGTCGCCTACATGATTCCGACGCCGGTGATCATGCGTTTCCTGAAAGACATCAGCGACGGCCATTACGACAAGTACGTCGATCTCGGGATCACTTTTTCGAAACTACAAAACCCGGCGCAGCGGCGTTTCCTCGGACTGCAGGATGACGATCGCGGCGTGCTCGTGAACACGGTGATCGCCGCGGGCACCGCTGCGAAAGTGCTTAAACCCGGCGACGTGCTTCTGGCTATCGATAGCCATCCGATATCGAGCGACGCCTTCGTCGAACTCGATGGCGAGCGCGTGGAAATGCCGGAAGTGGTCGAGCGAAAATTCAAGGGCGACACGGTCAAGCTCGACCTCCTGCGCGACAAACAACCACTTAGCGTCACGGTCGATCTCGGCCCGGTCTGGCCCTATCTTTTTCAGGGTCACACTTACGATGTCGAGCCGCGCTACATCGTTTTCGGCGGCCTGCTTTTCCAACCGCTCTCCCTCGATCTAATCGCGGCCTACCAACCGCAGGACCTGCGTCTCCGGCATTACTTTGATTTCTTCGTGCTCGAACAAATCTATCTGCAACATCCGGAAGTGATCGTGCTGACGAATATCCTTCCCGATCCGATCAACACCTACCTGCAACCGTATCGCTCCGGAATCGTCGATGAGGTCAACGGCACAAAAATTCGCACGCTCGACGATCTCGCCAAAGCCTTCGCAGAAACGCCCGAGCGTTTTGTCATTCGCATGATTGGCGACGGACCGCCGCTGGTGCTGGATCGCGCGGAAGTGGAAGCGGCGCGTGAGCGCATCAAGTCGCGCTACAACGTCGTGCGCGAACAAAACCTGAACGAGCAACCGCCGCCGAAACCGCCGATCAACGGAGAGAACAAGTGATGCGGAGCATCCGATTTTCATTCAGTGCGCTCCTGATTGGCTTGCTCGTGTTCGCGCCGTTCGCCGAGGCAAAGACGGCGCCACCAACAATCGCCGCCGCTCCCGCAGTCAAGCCAAAGGAGCTCTCGTTAGTCCGGGTGAATGTCACCGGACAGCCCTACGATTACATGCGGCCGTGGCAAAAGAAGGCGCCGTTTTCGAAGCGCGCGCTTGGTGCCGTTCTCTCGAAAGGTCGCGTCCTCGTGACCGCGGATTTGGTGGCGAACCAAAATTACGTCGAGTTGGAGCGCGCCGAGACCGGCGAGAAAACGGGCGCGAACGTGATCGTGATTGATCACGAAGCGAACCTCGCGCTGATCGAGCCTAACGATAAGAAATTCCTCGACGGTTTGACCCCGTTGCAGTTGGCCATGGACACCGTGGTCGGCGATCACTTGGCCGCGCTGCAACTCGAACCGACGGGCGCGCTGGTCGTCACCGAAGGGTTGGTCACGACAGTGCAAATGACTCGTTATCCTGCCGATGTCGGGCAGTTCCTGACTTATCGCGTGAGCATGACGATGCAGTATCGCGACAACAGTTACACCATTCCGCTGGTCAAAAATAACAAGCTTGCCGGATTGCTTCTGCGGTACGATCCGCGCTCGCAGGTGCTCGATGCGATTCCGGCGCCGATCATCGCGCATTTTTTAAAAGCGGCCGAGGCCGATCCGTATCGCGGTTTTCCCTCTGCTGGTTTTAGTTTTTTCCCGACACGCGATCCGCAGTTGCGAAAATTTTCCGGGCAAACCGGCAAGCCCGGGGGCGTCTACGTGATGAGCCTGGAACCGAACATGCCGGCAGCGAAAGCGGGCATGCAGGTGGGCGACGTGATCGTTTCCGTCGACCACAACGAGATCGACCAAAACGGCAACTACGTCGATCCGTTATACGGCAAGATCGAGTTCACGAATTTGATCACCGGCCGCACCTACGCCGGCGAGACGATGCAGTTTCAAATTCAGCGCGCTGGAAAACCGATGCAGCTCGATGTGGTCCTCGAGCACCGGGACGCGAACGATTACGTCATCCCGCCGTATAACGCCGATCAACCGCCACCGTATCTCGTCCTCGGCGGGCTCATCTTCCAGGAATTGTCGCGCCAGTACTTAAAGGAATGGGGAACCAACTGGTTGAAGGACGCCCCGCAGCGGTTCGTTTATCTCGATCGTTTTCAATCGGAACTTTATCCCGAAGGCAATCGCCGGATTGTCATCCTCACCCAGGTGCTGCCGGCAAACAGCACCATCGGTTACGACGACTTCGCCTATCTCACGGTCACGAAAGTGAACGGCCGGGAGATCAAATCTCTGCGCGATCTCGCGGAGGCGGTGAAGCAACCGATCGATGGTTTCGTGAAAATCGAGACCGAGGAAGATCCGAAACAGTTGGAGCTGGATATGTCGCAGGTCGCCGCGGAAGCGTCCGCGCTCCAGCAAAATTACGGTTTGCCCGCGCTTCAGCGGCTCGAGTAAATCACCACTCGTTAGGCGGACGGAAGCTCGCCGCTGCGTTCGAGAAAGGCCGCCATCTCAGCATCGTAGGTTTTGAAGGGATCGCCCATGACCAAGAACTCCCGGCTGCCGGTGGCCACGGAATCCCAGTTGATCACGTAAGGCAGCTCGCGTTCCTGAAACCACTCGACCGCGCGCGCCCGCGCGACCGCGCGCGTGTCCTGCGGCGCCGTGGTCGTGGCATTCGCCTGGCGCACACTGTGGTTCCATTCGCCGATCCGTTTCGCCGCCGGCACGCCGAAGAAGAGGCCCTTCGTGGGATCGATGTTGTGATATTCGAGGTCGAGACTTTGCAGCCACGGATCGTCCCACCCGAGGCCCTCGGCTTCCCGGAAAGTTTCCAGCAGCCACTTTTTTGTGATCCAGTCCACTCCGCCGATGAGCGCTTCCGGTTTCTTCCCGATCGCATCGAGCGTGAAGCTCCAGCTCTCCAGCAACCAATCGGTCTCCTCGTTCAAGCCCGCGAGATGTGCCTGCGCCAGCGCGTGAAATTCCCATTGCAGATCGAGACCGCCGATCGTTTTTCCGTTCTCCAGCTGCACGATCCAGGCCTGCGTCGGATCGCGCGAAATCGAACGCGTGCTCTGGACGGCATCGAGCAGGCTGAAATTTTTCTTCAACGCGCCTTGCTCGAGCAAGCTGAGCACGCAAGCGGTCGTGCCGATTTTTAGCGCGTTCGCAAACGGGCTCATGTTCGAATCGCCGATGAGCAAGTGCAGCCGCCGATATTTCCGATAATCCGCCAGCGGCTCGTCACGCGCATTGATGATCGCGCGATTGAATTGCACCCACTGATAGATGTCGTTGACGATGTGATCGGCGCGCTGGCTGAGCTGGAAATCGACCTTGGTCTCGTTAGGCGGAAGCTCGAAGTCGAAGGCCAGCGGATTCGCCTGTCCCACCCGGCCGGCGCCAGTAAAAATTTGGCGAGTGGCAAGAAAAGCGAGCAGAGTCCCGAGCACCGGCGGGGTGAACTGCGCCTCGCGTTTCATCAAATAATTTTCGTGGCAACCGAAGGTCGCACCCGTGTGGTGATCGACATTGTTCTTGATGAACGAGACCCGGTCAGCCGCGCCGAGAGCGTTCAGCGCCGATTGCAAAAGCTCATCGCCGGCAATGTCGTAGGCGACCATGTCACGCAAACTCAAACACTCCGGCGAGGCATATTCGATATGCCCCATGTCCAGATAAACCCGGCCGCCGTTGCGCAAGAACCCGCCGTTGCCCGGCGGCTCCTCATAGTCGCGATAATGCAGATCGAGCGCGCCCGCCTTGGCTTTGCGGAAGAGAAAATTTTTCACCCGCGCGGGCCACGCTTCCGCGCCGCCGGTCTGGCTGTCGCCCTTAATCAGGCAGCCGTATTCCGTTTCGATCCCGACGATTCGATCCATCCCTGGGCGAACAATTCCTCAGCTGCACGGCAGCGACAAGAGCGTTGTCATCCACCTGCGGGCGAGCTTGAGTTTGGCGGAGAAGCTTTCACCTTCTTCTGCAGATGAGCGCCCTACCGATCCGCAGCCCCTTCGCCAAAGTTCACGGCATTTTTCATTTCGGGCGGATGCTCGATAAAATCAAAGTGCACGCCCACGGCCAATTGCCTAACGAGTATGTTCCGAATCTCGGGCGCGGCTTCGACGGACGTTGCGTTGCCTTTTTGAAGATTGCTTATCCCACGCTGGTCGAACGCGTCGGCGAAGAGGGCAGCGACGAGGAAATTCTTCAGTGGTGTTTTGCGCAGGGACGAAAACCGGCCGAGGACGAAATCCACGTCTGGAATGAATTCATGCGCAAGTGCGGCTGGAACGATGGGATCACCGAGACCCTCGACCGCCGCAAAAAGGAGGCGAGCATGTCGGAGCGGGCGGAAATCCGGACGATGTTCGAGTTCATCGACGCCGACGAAGGGCGAACGCCGCCCGACGCGAAAAACTTCGACGAGAAAAACGCCTAACGAGTGGTCGGGAGCGCGCCGATTGGATTCGGCGGCGGTGGCGGTTGCGCCCGGTAATCGATTACCTTCCAAACCGCCAGCACGAGAAGAAGAACGGCCAGCGCGCTCGCGACTAGGCGCGCGCGGGTCGGCCGGGCTGCGTCATCCCCTCGCCCAGCCACGCCGTTTACTCCGAGAGCGTATCGATCCGTTCCGCCAGCCCGAAGTCGAGATCGGTCAACCCGCCCTTGCTGTGCGTCGAAAGAATCAGGCGCACCTTGTTGTAACGGATATCGATGTCGGGATGATGCTCTTCATCCTCGGAAACTTCCGCGACCGCGTTTACGAAATCGATCGATTCCGTGAAATCATCAAACTCGAAGGTTCGTTCGATGTGCTTCTTCTCGAGCTCCCATTCCGGGATCTTTTTCAGGCGGGTTTTAAGCTCCTCCGCTTTGATCAGGTCAGCCATAGCGGGGAACGAGTAGCATCCCCAAACTCATTTGCAATGGCGATCACGCACGTTTTTGAGTCGCCTTCGCAAAATAATTTCCGCCTCGCGCGCAGGCACGATTTTTCGTCAAACCTGAAGCCGCGCGATGAATGGAAAACCCGCCCCGGCCACGGTTGACGCCGTACCCTTCATCCGCTAATTAGCATCCGCCGCAGCACCCGTAGCTCAACTGGATAGAGCATCTGACTACGGATCAGAAGGTTTGAAGTTCGAATCTTCACGGGTGCGCTTTCGTCTCGGCTTTTGGGCGGAACAATCATCTCCTTGTCGCCTCGGCGAATTTTCGCTAAGCAACACAGATGATCGACGACGAAGACGACCTGCATTTTGTCCGACACGCCACCGCCGAACTCGCGATCTCTTTCACCGATCCAGGCGATCATAATTTGCACGCCGCCTTCAACGGGCTGATCAAAGCCGTCGAAGCGGATCGACAGCGTCTACGCGCACTCGAAGAAGAAGTGAAGGAGCTGCGCGCCAAGAGCGGCGGATAGTCCGTTCCTCGACCCGTCATCGCGCGCGAGCGTGCGTCATGTGTCATCCCGAGTCGCGAAGACGACGAGGGACCTCGCACGCAGCGTGTGCCTCCCAACCGCCCCGCGCTCGCTTCGCAAGTCCGCGCTCCGATTCGCCGAAAACCAGCGCGTGCAAGCGAGATCCTTCGTCGTCTCCGCGACTCAGGATGACAACTGGTCCTTCTCGGTCGCCCCTCCTGATTGCGCCCCCTTTCAATCCCGCCAAGTTAGCGCCTCCGCATGGCGCGCTTCTCTCTCTCCGATCTCAACGAAGCGCAGCGCGTTGCCGTCACCACCACCGAAGGGCCGCTCCTGATTCTCGCCGGTGCCGGGACCGGCAAGACCCGCGTCATCACCATGCGCGTCGCGCACTTGATCGCCTCCGGCGTTGATCCGTCGCACATTCTCGCGGTCACTTTTACGAACAAAGCCGCCGCGGAAATGCGCGAACGTCTCGCGCGCATGATCGACGGTGCCGCCGCGAAAAAGGTCACCATGTCCACCTTTCACGCGCTCTGTCTGCGGGTTCTGCGCGCCGGGATCGATCGCCTCGGTTACAAAAATAACTTCAGCATTTACGATGAAGGCGATCAGCTCGGCATGATCAAAAAAATCATCACCCGCACTGCCGCGCGCGATGAAAAACTCGACCCGAACG
Organism: Chthoniobacterales bacterium; assembly: GCA_051005695.1. Taxonomy (GTDB): domain Bacteria; phylum Verrucomicrobiota; class Verrucomicrobiia; order Chthoniobacterales; family UBA10450; genus JACCTI01. The sequence goes on from JBPCJC010000063.1 coordinate 62,466, forward strand.
CTGCCAAAGCGGCAATCAGCAAAGCGAAAAACAACGGCTGGTCCGCGCCCGAAGACGAGGAGTCGTTAGTCGGGACGGTCTTCGCGCGATATAACCGCGAGCTGAAGACCGCCAACGCCGTCGACTTCGACGATCTCCTCCTGCTGACGGTGAAGCTGCTCAACGAACATGCCGATGTCCGCCGGCGTTGGCGGGAGAAATTTCGCTACCTGATGATCGACGAATTCCAGGACACCAACCGGCTCCAGCTTGAACTCGTTAGGCTACTGGCCGACGAACGTCGCAACGTCGCCGTCGTCGGCGACGACGATCAATCGATCTACGGCTGGCGCGGCGCGGAAGTGGCCAACATTCTCGAATTCGAACAACACTTTCCGAATCCGACCGTGGTGAAGTTGGAGCAAAATTATCGAAGCACGAACGCCATTCTCGGGACCGCCAATTCCCTGATTCAACACAACCCGCGGCGCCGACCGAAGCGTCTCTGGAGCGCGCGCGGCGACGGCGAAAAAGTGCGCCTGGTGGAAGCGCCTAACGACCGCGAGGAAGGCCAATTTGTCGCCGAGGAAATCCAGCGGCGCCATCTCGATGGGGGCGATCCGTGGGAAACGTTCGCGGTCCTTTTTCGGATGAATGCGCAGTCGCGCATTCTCGAGGAAAACCTCCGCCGTTTGCAGATTCCCTACCGCATCGTCGGCGGCAAGAGCTTCTTCGATCGCCGCGAAGTGAAAGACCTCGTCGCTTATATGAGCGTGCTCGTGAATCCAAACGACGACGCCAATCTGCTGCGCATTATCAACACACCTGCGCGCGGCATCAGTGCAGCCACCGTGCTGAATTCGCTGCATTGGAGCGTGCGACACAAAAAGAGTTTGTGGGCGGCGCTGCAGTCCGGCGAATTAATTGCGACCTTCAGCGCGCGCACCGCAAACAGCATTCGCGCTTTCATCGGCTTGATCAATGACTTCACTGCGAAAGTGGCCGAACCGCTAACCAATCCATCGTCGCTGGTCGCAAAATTGATCGACGAAGTAGAGTACGCGGCCGAACTTCGGCGCAGTTGCAAATCCGCCGATGAAGCAAATGCTCGCGAGAGCAATCTGCAGGACATGCTTCGCGATCTCGCGCATTTCACCCAGCGTTCGAGCAAAGGTTTGCGCGGATTTCTCGATGAGATCGTGCTCGATCAGGAACGCGAAGAAGAGAAAGAGGACGACATCGAAAAGAAACGCGGCGTTACTTTGATCACGATGCACGCGGCCAAGGGCCTCGAGTTCCGGCACGTTTATTTGATCGGGCTCGAGGAAGGTTTGCTCCCGCACGATCGTTCGAAGGCCGAGGCCGGCATCGATGAAGAACGCCGACTGCTTTACGTCGGGATCACGCGCGCGCGGCGCACCCTGACGATGACGCATTGTCGCGACCGAATGAAGTTCGGCAGCGCGAGCGCTTGCCAGCCCAGCTCCTTCATCAAAGAACTCGCGCCCGAGTTGATCGAGCGCGTCGACCTGAAAAAGCTTCTGAGCACACCGGTCGCGGAGAGCACCGGGAAAAGTCGCTTCGCGCAGATGCGCGCGGCGCTCCAGGGTTGATTGCCTAACGAGCAGAAGCCGAGCCGGTCGGCTCGCGAAAATATGGACGCAGCTGTTCGTATTTTTTCGCGCCAATTCCCTTCACCAGTCGCAAATCCTGCACCGTCTTGAACGGCCGCGCGGCCATGATCCGCCCCGCCAGCACTGGCCCGATTCCCTTGACGCCATCGAGTTCGGTCGCGCTGGCCATGTTCAGATCCAGCCTAACGACACTCGGCGCACTCGTGCCGGGCGGCGGGGCAGAGAAAATATTCAACGGTGCGCCGAGAGAATTCGCCGCCGGCGCTCGGGCCGCCGCTGACCTCTCCGAATGGAAAAACGCCTCGAACGAATCCGGCCCGCTCCGCGCCGGTTGTCTTGTCAGGCGCGCGGTCATCCGGCCCGTGGCCGCGCCCCAGCCGCCTACTCTTTCCGAGCGGGCTTCATTTTCCAGCCCTCGTAGCTTTTCCCATTCGCGCTCCGGCGACCTCAGGTTCACCGGCGTCGCCGCGCTTCCATGCACCCGGGCCATGCCATTCGCGATCAGCAACTCCGCGAGATCGCCCTCGTCCGTTTCGATGAAGGCGTAGAAGCGCTCGTGCTTGCTCCGCCCGAGCGCGCCTTGCATGCAGGTGCGCACGGTGAAGGGCCGCGACAATTTTTCTTCAGTAAATTTCTTCGCGTAACCGCCAAGTTGCAGCGTCTGCGCCGTCGTCAGGTGAAAATATTGCGCCTGCTCGCCGACGCGCACCGGGAAGGAATTGTCCGTCTCCGGCGCATCTGCGAAGTAGAGCCGGAAAATGTATTCCTGGCCCGCCGCGCGGACATGAAAACTATCGCCGTCGTTGGAATCGTTCGGGATTTCGCGGCACTGCTTGATCACCCGCCATGGTCCGTGCGCCTCCGCACTCGTTAGGCAAAATAACGCCGCCAGTGCGGCCGCGATCGCCCGGCGCATTGCTTCAGCCACCGACCTCGAACTGGCTCATCGCTCGAAAAGCTAGATAACGTTCCTCGATCTCAGGTTTCGTTAGGCTGCGCAGCCGTTCGAGGCTAAAGGCCTCCACGTTGAAACTCGCGAGCACGCTGCCGTAAATCATCGCGCGCCGGAAGGCGGTGAAGTTCAGCTCGCCATCGGTCGCCGCCAGGTACCCGGCCATCCCCCCGGCAAAGGTGTCGCCCGCACCGGTCGGATCGTGGATGTCTTCCAGCGGATACGCGCCGCAGCTGAAGAATTCGTTTTCGCCGAAAAGGAGCGCGCCGTGTTCGCCCTTCTTGATCGCGACGTAGCGCGGGCCCATCGCGCGAATGTGCCGGCCGGCCTTGATCAGGCTCGTCTCCTTCGTCATCTCGCGCGCTTCGCTGTCATTCAGGATCAGGAGATCGACGCGCGGCAACAGCGCATCGAGATCAGGGCGCGCGATGTTAATCCAGAGATCCATCGTATCCGCGACCACGAAGCGCGGCTTCTCCATTTGATCGAGCACGTGCGACTGCAAGGCGGGCGCGATGTTGGCCAGCAAAACGAAATCGCTCGTTTTGTAGGAAGCCGGCAGGTCCGGCCGGAAATGCTCGAAGACATTGAGATCCACCGAGCGGGTTTCGCGGGTGTTCATGTCCCAGGCGTATTCGCCCGACCAACGGAAAGTTTTCCCGGCAACCTTCTGCACGCCTTCGGCATCGATCCCGCGCGATTTCCAGAAATCGAATTCCGACGCCGGAAAATCATCACCGACCACGCCGACCAATTTCACCGGCGAAAAGAAACTCGCACCCAAGGCCGCGTAGGAAGCGGAACCGCCAAGCTGGTCGGCGTGTTCCTCCACCGGAGTCTTGACGGTATCGAGTGCGATGGAGCCGACGATGAGGACAGACATGATCTAGATTGGACTTTCGATTTGAGGTTGTTGTTGGAGCAGCGCTTTCGCGGAGCGCGCATACTCTGCGATATCGCGGGCTTGCAGCAACTCCGAGACGATCACCGCCCGCCGCGCACCCGCCGCCAGGACGGCGGGCAGATTATGCAGCTTGATCCCGCCGATGCAAAAGATCGGCGACGTCACCGCCGCGTGCACCGCCGCGATTTCTTCCAACCCGATCGGCACATAATCCGGCTTCGTCGGCGTCGCGAAAAGCGGGCCGAACCCAATGTAATCCGCACCTTCCACCGCGGCCTCCTTCGCCTGTTCGCGGCTATGCGTCGATTTGCCGACAAATCCGTAAGGCCCAAGAATCCGGCGCACATCCGCGATCGAAATATCGTCCTGTCCCACATGCACGCCTTCCGCGCCGACGTCACGCGCGATCTGCGCGTAATCATTGATGACCAACGGCACCTGCGCCGCCGAAGTCTGGCGGTGCAATTCGCGCGCAAGAGCCGTGATCGCCGACACGCTCTCCCGCTTAGCGCGCAACTGAATGATATCAACCCCGCCCGCGATCATGGCCCGCGTCACGCGCGAGGCATCTGCCGGTTCCACATAACCAAGATCGAGAATAGCATAAAGATGGCAGGCACTAAGAGAAGTCATACGCCAAAGGCTATCTCGAAAATCACGCCTGTCGCCAGAACGCCGCTAGTTTCCTTGGGGGAGTAAATCCGTGATTGGCTGCATCGCCCGGTTAGAGGTCATCTGCGGATATGCAAACGGATCGCACGGAAGCCAGCCAAGCGCTTCCCATCAACAGAAGGATACCTCCCATGTAGCCTTGCCACGACTCCAGTCGTCTCTGTCCCCTTCGGATAAGAGTGTGATGCAAATCGGCGTCGTCGGCTAGGAACAAACAGTCAAGGCCGAAGAAGCAACACTGGCCAAAACCCATAACTCTCCTGGCGGACTGCTTGTCGACTCCCATACATCTAAATAGACCCAAGATCAGCGACCGCCGGCGAGAATGGAAGGGACTGGCAAGCCCTGACATAGACGGGTAGCCCGAAGGGTGAGCGAGTGCGCGAGCGAATTAATGGAGCGAGCTGGGCAGCCGCGACATAGATGGGCCGGCCGTGCGGCCGAGGGAGCGGCAGCGAACGAGTCAACGCGTGTGGCTGCGGGTTGAGTGTGGAGTCATGGAAAGCTAGGACGCGGAGCGGCCAGCGGTTGGCTGCATCGCCTGCTTAGATCGTTTCATGCGGCGAGGCGGTTGCGAAGCTGCAGGAAAGGTCTCTCGACTGCCAAGAATAGGATGGCTCCGATAACGTAGATGGCAACCTCGATGAGAAGAAGCGCCAAAACTGATGTAGTGGAGATAGAATAGCGACTACAAAGCTGAATAGTGGCATGAATAATAAGCTTGTGACTAAGGTAAACACTATAAGCGATGCTCGCGAGAAAAGCCATACCGGGGACTTCGACTCGTGAGAACGGGAGGCGCGGGCTAAGACTGCAAACCAAAAGTGCAGCCATCCCGAGCGCGATGAGCGGTAGCTGCCAAACGCAGGTTTGGACGGTAAGAATGTCTCCGTCTCCGAGATAGAGGGCGTAAGCTATCGCGCCTATTGCGGGAACCCACAACCAACGAGCAGAGCCGGTGAGTGCTCGCCACCACGAGCCACGAAACTGCTCAACCGCGGCGAGCGCGACTCCGAGGACCAACGGATCAAGGCGCGTCCAGGTAGGATAGTAAATCCACAGCTGATAGCCGCGGTGCGATACACCGCCCGTATCGCCGGGAAGCTGGTGCGCGAGGTAGCCGCGAAGTAGCAGTCCTGCAACAACGACAAAACACGGAACAACAACCGCCGCCAGCCGTGAGCGACAGAGCGCAAGAAGAACGAGCGGCAACAGGAGGTAAAACTGATCTTCTATGGCGAGCGACCAAGCGTGAGAAAAAGCAGTCCCACCGCGTAGCCCGATGTTCTGAGCTGAGATGAGAAACGTCCACAGCGGCGAAATGCTTGGAAACTCCCGCAGGGCTGGGAGAGAAAAGTACACGGCTAGAACGACAAGATATGCAGGGAGAATGCGTAGTGCGCGCCGCGCGTAGAACCGCGCGAATCTGATGCGCCGGCGCGTGCGCAGCTGATTCAATAGCTGTCCGCCAATCAGATAGCCGCTTAGGACAAAAAAGAGATCAACACCGACCCAGCCAAACCGGTGGAGATCGTATGGGAGCGCGAAACCAAAAATGCCAGTGTGATAGACCACGACGACTATAATGGCTAGTGCGCGCAGCAAATCGAGGCCCGGGCGGCGATTACGATGCTCAAAGCGCGGGTCGATGCTGTCGGCCGGCCGTGCCACTGTCTCTGCAGGTGTGATGCTTGCGAGTGCGGGAGGGGTTTTCACGATCTACCGAGACCTTAGATCAGCGACCGCGCGAGCGAGAAATGACGTTCGCAGGCTCTCAAAACTATACATAAAAACGGTCGCGGTTCGCTGCATTGCCTGGTTAGACCGCTTCATCGGATGGTCCCAGAAAACTTCTTGAAGTCGTCCAGTGGCATCACGAAGAAATGCTCGACAATGTCATGGAGCTTCGGCAGACCCTCGATAGTAATCTCCCTCTGGTAAACGCTCCAAAGTCTACCCGGCGTCTCCAGCTTCACTCGGAACTTCGTATCTGTCTCCATCGCAATCTCGATGAATTTCTTCTCATCGAGGCTAAATCCAAACATCAGCCGGGCAACCGCGACATGGGCGGACAGGCCGTAAGGCCGAGGGAGCGGGAGCGAAGGAGTCAACGCGCGTCGCTGCCGGTGAGAGGTGGAAGTCATGGAAAGCGGGAACGCAGCGCGGCCAGTCGCTCACTGCATCGCCTGGCTAGGCCAATTCATTCATTTGCTTGCTCGAGATCCAGGCGAAGAATGTATTCGTCCGTGTCTTTGCCTCTGCCATTGGCGAAATCTTTGTTTTTTCCGATGATTTTAAAACCGCATTTCTGTAGCACTCTTATCGACCCGATGTTGTCCGTTGCGGCCCTGGCGAAAAGCGGCCGAGCTACCACGAGGAGAAGGATCCGATTGAGCGCTTTCAGTCGCTAATCCTCTTCCCCAGAACTCCGTGCACGCGATGTGACCAGTGACTTGTCCCTCTGCCACGATCGTCCTCTGAATGATTTGTGACGAACGCAAAATTTTATCCCAATGGGCGTCGAAAGCCGCGTTGTCCTTTGGGTCCTTACAGACGAATGCTGCCATCCTAATCGCTTCCGGGTCGAGTTGCTGCTCGTAGAAAGGTTCGAGATCGGAAGACTCGACTTCCCTAATCGTGAGGCTCTCAATTCTACTCATTGCTTTTGGCCTAACGAGACCCTAGCTAAGCGACGAAGGCTGGCGAAGTCAAGCGTGGGAACTCGGAAGAGACGCCATCGCCAGACTCCGTTCGCGGGAGCGCGTTGCTAGGCCTTGATGTCCGCGGACGCATCGGCCCGTTCCTTCCGTGCCGCGGAATAGACCTCGCGGGCCGCGTCGAGGTTCAGAAGGAAGATGCCCAGCCCCACAGTAAAATCGGGCCACGGCGAAGTCGTGGCAAAGGTCAATAACCCTGCCGCGATGATGGCGATATTGGCCAAGGCATCATTGCGCGCGGAAAGGAAGGCGGCCCGGGTGAGGCTGCCGCTGTGCGACCGGAACCGCGCCAGGGTGAAAGCGCAAAAGAGATTGACGCAAAGCGCGCCGAACCCGGTCACCGATAAGAGCGTGGCATCTGGCGGGACCGGATGGGCGAACTTCTGCCACGCGGCGGCGATGGTGAAGATGCCGGGCACAAGCAGAATGCCCGCCAACCCCATCCCGACGAGTGCGCGACGAGGAGCACTCCACCCAAGCGCCACAAGAATCAGCGCAGTGATCGCGGTGTCCTCCAGGAAATCAATGGAGTCGGCAAACAGCGACACCGAGCCGATGTGCTGGGCCACGGCGAACTCCGCGCCAAAATACGCAATGTTGAGCAGCGCCACGAGTCTTACCGCGCGGCGCAAAGCTGGATCGGGATCGCTCATGGCGAGGAGGGGCCTAACGAGACACAAGATCAGCGACCGCGCGAATGGAATGGACTGGCAAGCCATGACATAGACGGGAAGCCCGAAAGGGTGAGCGAATGCGGGAGCGAATCAATTAGAAGTGACGTTTGTAATCTCTCAAAGCTAGGCATACCGACGGTCCGCGGTTCGCTGCCTCGCCTGGTTAGACGGCGACGCATGCAATATGGATGACCGCTGAAAGTGATGTGGCCGTAAAGCTCTGCCCGTGGCTGGGAGCGGCTCCAGCCCGATCTACCAAAACCGACGGCACTCCGGCGCGCTGAGCGCCGATGACATCTTTCGGCTCGTTGCCAACGTAGAGCATCTCGTCTGCGCCGACGCCAAGAGCAGAAGCTAAAGCGTGGTAACCCACTGGGTCAGGCTTGCGAAGGCCGACCATCGTCGAGGTAATGACGCTATCCAAGAGGTCGGAAATCTGGGCTCCGTCGAGGTCGCGCCGGACGAACTTCATTGGCATGCCGTATGGGACCTCCGGAAATGCGCACATCCGCTGCTGAAAAAAGGTGAAGAAGGAGTCGACTCCAATCTGCAAGTGCTCAGCAGGGGCCAACGACCAACTGAGGGGAACGTGCGAGAATATCTCATCGGCCGCAATCTCGTTGCGGCGCGGCCGCACCCGCGTGTTGTAACCGAGGAGGATCTGGCAGGCAGCGGAAAACTCCGCGGGTGTGAGAGAGACCGCGCATGCGCGAGCGACTGCTGCGAGCGCGTCGCCATACAATGAGGACCAGTTAAGCGGCGTGTCGGCGTAATACAGGAGGGTGTCGCCAACATCGAATCCTATAGCGCGAATCATACTGACCAGCTCAGCCGTCTAACGAGAATTAGACGAAAGTTCGTCTTTAAAGGCGAACATGTTTTCTATCACGGCTTCGTCGCAGTCGAGCTGTGCGTCCACCGCGCGTTTTTTACCGGGGCGGCAGTTGCAACAAACGGGAGAAGCGCGACGATCCGGAAATCGTCGCGCTTCCTGGCTGGCAATGAATTGTCTAACTCTGCCCGAATAACTCCGGTGAGCTAGCGCGGGGTGACCTAGTCCTTGTCTTCGTGGTCGCCGTGCTCTTCCCCGTCTTCCTGTTTGGCCTGGACTTTGATGAGGGTGCCATCTTCGTTCACTTTGACTTCGCTTAATTTTCCATCGGTGCCTTTGACTTCGGCTTCGTAGATGGATTTATCGCCCTTCATTTCTTTTTCCACTTCGACGACCTGACCGCCGGCGGAGTTCTGCTGGATGGTGGTTTGGACGGCCGCGGGAACGTCGGACCATTCGACTTTTTGTTCGTCATTTTCTTGTTTGTTGCCGTGATGGTGGCCGTGGGCAAAGGCCGGGGCGGCGAGCGCGGTGCCGATGGCTACTATAAGAAGGATGGTGCGAGTTGTTTTCATGATCTGTTTTTTCTTGGTTGTTGCTGTTCGTCTGGATTCGGCTGTGGCCGGCGATTCGCGCTGAAATGAAGAATTAAGAATTAGTCATTAAGGGTGAGGCAGGCTTTCGCCTTCCGCGAGGTTGGCGAAAAGATGAGGAGGCGGAGGGGAAGCGATCGTGCAATACCTGAGGTGGGTCCGAACTCGACATTCTCAACCTGGCCCGGTCCTGCGGGCAGACGATCAGCAGCGATTTCGCGCAGGTGATCACGATTACCTTCGCGATGGTGGTGGCGATTTACTATTTCCTGCACCAGGCGGGGATCCGGATGAAGGTGTTCGCTTTCGCGATCTATACCTGCGGGATGTTTGCCTACCTGGGAATGATGCTGCTGGAATCCGGGATGGCGATGGGCGTGAACCGGGCGCTGCGCGCCGGTGACGCAAGCCTATCTGGGGGTGCACTCGAGCTGCGTGGGAACGACGGCGGCGACGCTGCTAAACCTGGTTTTCTGGGTGCTCTGGCTGGGCGCGGGCTATCTGCTTTTCTTCTGGAAGAAACCGGTCGAGCTCGGGTCGGCTAGCGGGGATTGAAGCTAGTGGACGGGGCTTGTCTTCGGCGGCGCGGCCCGCAGGGCCGCGGCTACATGCAGCTAGAGTTACTCGTGTAACCGCGTGGGCGTGGGCTTGAGCTCGAAGTTCTCCGAGTTCATGAAGCGCTCGACGAAGCCGGTGTCGTAGTTGCCCTTTTGGAAATCGGCGTTGCGCATGATGGCGCTGTGGAAGGGCACGGTGGTCTTGATGCCGGTGATGTAATACTCATCGAGGGCGCGGCGCATGCGGGCGATGCAAGCTTCGCGGGTGGCGCCGACGGTGATGAGCTTGGCGATCATGGAGTCGTAGTAAGGCGGGACGACGTAGCCGGTGTAGGCGTGGGAATCGATCCGGACGCCGCGGCCGCCAGGGGCGTAGTAGAAGGCAATGCGGCCGGGTGAGGGCTGGAAATTTTTCTCGGGATCCTCGGCGTTAATCCGGCACTGGATGGCGTGGGAACGCGGCATGGCATTAGCGACGTGAGGGGAAAGATGTTCGCCGGCGGCGATCTTGATTTGTTCTTTCACCAGGTCGCAACCGTAGACTTCCTCAGTGATGGTGTGCTCGACCTGGATGCGGGTGTTCATCTCGATGAAGTAGTAATGGCCGGAGTTATCGACCAGGAACTCTATCGTGCCGGCGTTCACGTAACCGACGGATTGG